>JAIOYO010000004.1 GCA_021741075.1 Flavobacteriales bacterium
AACATCGGGCGTTATGGTTATTGCCAAGAACGAGCTGAGCATGACAGGGTTGGCCAAGCAGTTCTTTGATCGTAGCACCGACCGACTTTACAACGCCATTGTGTGGGGAGATTTTGAGGAAGACGAAGGTACCATTGAAGGTCACATCGGGCGAAGCGTAAAAAACCGCTTGCAGATGGATGTGTTTCCTGACGGTAGCCAAGGCAAACATGCCGTTACGCATTATAAAGTGCTGGAGCGTTTTGGGTATGTCAGCCTCGTGCAATGCAAGTTGGAAACAGGCCGCACGCACCAAATTCGTGCACACATGAAATTTATTGGCCATACACTCTTTAACGATGAGCGTTATGGAGGAGATAGATTGCTTAAGGGCACCACCTTCACCAAATACAAGCAGTTTGTAGAAAATTGTTTCGAGATTGCCCCTCGCGCCTGTCTTCATGCAAAGTCATTGGCTTTTACTCAACCAATCACCAAGGAACGTCTCACCTTTGAGACTGATCTTCCGGATGACATGGAAACCGTGCTGGAGAAGTGGCGCGGCTACATAGCTAGCAGAAAGGAGTAACGACCTCCAACGCGCTATTTGCCACTGGCAAGGGCATTCAACTCTTTCTTTTAGCTCCTTTTTTAACTCCATAGCGCCCAAACAGAGCGTTGGATGATGGCTTTCGTACCCGAAAGGCAGCAATCAGAGTCCTGTTTAGGGGCTTTCGTACCTGAAAGGGCGTAGTGGTTTAGGGCTGTTTAGAGCTTCAACTTCGTGCGGATGTTGCAGGGGTAAAATGGATACGTTACACACTCAGAGCCTCAGCCGCAAAGTCGTAATTCATATAATCCGTAACCGTATTATACACTGTATCTCGTTCAATGGGGTGGCGGCCAACCTGCTTGATAAGACCCACCAGTTCTTGGGTAGATAGGGCAGGATTCTGGTCTTCGGCACCAGCCATGCTGTAAATCTTGGTACTATCGTCAATGGTGCCGTCAATGTCATCTACTCCAAAGGCAAGGCTCATTTGTGCGGTCTGACGCCCAATCATTGGCCAATAGGCTTTCACGTGTCCGAAATTGTCCATATAGATGCGTCCAACGGCATAATTGCGGAGGTCTTCGATGGTGCTAACCTCCGAAATGTGGCTCATCTGGTTGTTTCCGTTTCTATACTTTAGGGGGATGAATGTGTTGAAGCCACCCGTTTCGTCCTGCAAGTTTCGCAGGCGGCTCATGTGATCAACCCGGTGTTCAAACGATTCTATATGACCATAAAGCATGGTAGCGTTGCTCGGCATACCCAATTGGTGAGCCGTGCGGTGCATTTCTAGCCATTCATCAGATGTGCATTTGTCAGCACAAATCTCTGCGCGTATTTGTTCGTCAAATATTTCGGCACCACCACCAGGCAATGAATCTTGCCCGTGGTCTTTCAGTATCTGCAATCCTTCGCGAAAGCTCACTTTTGCCTTGCGGCACATGTATTCTAACTCAACGGCCGTAAATGCCTTTACGTGGATGTCTGGACGGATTTCTTTCACCTTTTTGATGAGTGATGCAAAATAATGCAGTCCCATTTTTGGATGAACACCTCCAACGATATGAACCTCGGTGATGGGTTTTCCTTCGTAATTCCTTACAATCTGAAGAATCTCTTCTTCCGATAGTTCCCAACCTTCGCTCTTTTGTTTCAGCAGGCGCGAGTAGGAGCAAAACTTGCAGTCGAACACACAAATGTTGGTTGGCTCTACATGGAAGTTGCGGTTGAAATAAACCTTATCGCCATACCTTTTCTCTTTAATATAATTGGCAAGGCTACCTAAGAAAGCCAATTCTCCTTTTTGGTAGAGGAATACGCCTTCGTCAAAAGAAATTCGTTCATCATTCAACACCTTTTCGGTGATGGTTTTAAACTTCGGGTCGATGTTGCTTGATAGAATGTGTTGCAGACCGTTTGGGCTCATTTAATCTATAATGTTGATTCGCTTGCTCGCGCTACCATTGCTTGAGCTTAATTGCAGAACATATGTTCCGGCAGATAGTTCGCTGAGGTCGATGGCGTGGTTAGCACTGCTGAGGTTTACGCTGCTCTGAGTAAAAACCGTTCGGCCGCTTATGTCAAGCACGCGGATGTCGGTTAAGGTGTTTACACCTTTATCTAACCTAATAGATACGATTCCGGTTGATGGATTTGGGTAAATGCTAAGTGCACTAAGCAGTTGGTCGTCAATGCCAACTTCTCCCGGAATAAGTGCTTCGGAATCAAGAATTGCGGCTCGCGGCCCGTTTAATGCAGCCAGCATCCTCGCTTTCTGACCGTTGGTGAAGAAGAACAAACAGTCATCGTTGCCATAGTCCATGTAGTTGTTAAACATATCACTGTTTACAGATGATGAACCGCATGTCAGATGCGGAAATGTGGTATTGCATCCATAGTTTGGATCGGTCTGCTTTGGCGTGTCAGAAACGCCATCATCTGCCGTGCAGCTTGCATTTGAACCTCCCGGTCCCCATAAGTGGTCGAGGTTGAGGTAATGGGCAATTTCGTGGGTAGTAGTTCGACCTTCGTCATAACTGGCAGAAAGACTTCCAATTCTTCCGAAGTATCGGTAACCTATTACAACCCCATCCAAGGCAGCATTAATTCCCGGTTGATAAGCGTAACCCAATAGTCCGCTGCCAATGTTGCACACCCAAATATTTAGGTAATCTGTATTGGGCCATGCGTTTTTGCCGCCTTGCGAAGTGTATTTTACGTTGTCGCTACCTCCCCAATCAGAAACGGTGGTTTCGGTGCGGGTAATTCCGTTTGTTAGAAAACCATCAGGGTCTTGAGCGGCCAAGGCAAATTGAATCTCACAATCAGCCACACGACTCGTCCAAACTGAAGGAACACCAGAAACATCTGCGTTTAGAGCGCGGTAATCTTCATTTAGTACATCAATCTGAGATTGAATTTGTTCGTCCGAAATGTTTTGAGCCGCGGTTTTGTACACCACATGAACGACCACGGGAATAGTGATTACGGCTCGGTGTGCATCATTGGCATGTTCCTCCACCCATCGCTCTGTGAACGATTCGATGTCTTGTCTTACCAACTCAAGTTGAGGGTCGGCAGCCAATAGGGCTTGCATTTTTTCTGACGTGCCGCAGTGCAATTGTTGAGCATGCGCGCATCTAACCGAAAATACAAGCGCAATAAGTACGATTAGCGTTTTTTTCATTTGGATTGCAAATCTAACCTTTCGGCAAAGTTGAATCTATCGTAGTAGGGTAACAGATCCACTTTTGGTGTATTCCTTGCCTTTAGACGACAAGAAGCTTACGAAATAAACATAGCTGCCTTGCGGCTGAACCTTGCCTTTGGCGCTTCCGTTCCAGCCTTCATCAGGGTCGGTAGTTTCGAAGATTTTTTCGCCCCATCTGTTGTAAACTTGAAACAAGTAGCTGTTTGCATCCACATACACCGTTACGGGTTTAAATACGCTATTCACACCTTCGGGCATAAAGGCGTTTGGAGTAAATACATTCGGATGTTGGCGAGCGCAGTCCTCGTTAGAGCGGCTCAACTCCTGAAAAAGTACAGGGTTTGGAGCTCCAATTGGCTGACTTACTCCTTCTACCGCTTCAATAATGTAGCAGAAATTTCCATCGCCAATAATAATCTCCTGTATGGAATCCGTGTAGGTCAACTGCGTTGGAGGAACCGTAGTTAGGTAAGCGTAAACCCCGTCCACACTTCGGTGAATATTGTAGGCGGTTACGGGTCCATTCCATCCTTCATAAGCGTTCCATTCCAACGAATTGGTGCGGTCTGAGTTGGCCTCGGCATCCAGCAAAATGGTGCGCGACATGTTCATCGTGTCAGCATTGAGCTGACAACTATCTACGCCAATTACCCAATAGTAATAACTGTTGAATGCAGGTCGTGCCGAAGCATCGGTGTATTGATAGTACCGTGTGCTCACATCAAACGGCATAAACCACAAGTTGCGCATATCATCGGGCTCTGTTCCGCGCTGAATCTGAAACCCAATGTATCCCGCAGTACTATCTACAAAGAAGAACTCCTCCACTCCTGTGTTTCCAGTTATAACCGTGGTGTTGTAGTTGTATTGATAGTCGGGGCGTTTGGGCACGTAAATCAACACGCAGGTATCGTTTGATGTGGAAGTAATTCGCGTTGGCGTGTCTCTTACTGCCACCACACGATAGCAGTAAGTGGCTTCGTCTTCTACATTTTCATGTCTAAAAACGAAGGTTGTGTCATCCACCGTGCCAATAAGGATTTCGGTAGCTCCATCTTTACTTGTGTGAATTTCATATGCTCGTACTCCTTCAGGCCAATTGACGTATTCGCTCCAACGAACCTCAGCGTATTTCTCGCAACCATCAGCAACCACGCTTGCCAAAATCGTTCGAGCAAACGTTACCGGATTTCCAGTCACTTGGCAATTGTTGGTTGCCTTTACACGGTAAATTTCGCTTACGTTGCCTGCATTGGAAGCTGGGTTTATCCAGTCGGTGTTGTTGTATCCAGCTGCAGTGAAGAGCGGTGTCCAAATTCCCGCATTGTTCTGCTCTACGGTGTATTCCACCACATTGAGTTGCGTATTGGGTAGCCAGCTAATGCGTGCCAATTCATTAACAACTGTCACCGAATCAATCGCCTGCGGATCAGGCATAGCTGGGTTATTCAATATATCTCCAACTACATTTGATACAGAAGTACATGGAAGGTTATCAGATAACTCAACACGATAATTCACTTGTTCATTGCACCAGATGATTGGATCAACGTATGATAAGTTGGTCGTGGTGGCAATCACGGTCCAAGTTCCTGCTGGATACTCGCGATAAACGTCATAAAGTCCGGGGCCAGTAGAGCTTGCGAGAGCAGGAGTTGCCACTGCATTCCAATTTAAGTTGGCAGTAACGCCCGTGTTTGCAAGTGTTAGGAAGATAGAAGCAATGGTATCTATTGGCGCTTCCAAAATGGCATCGTTACAACCAGATCGGGTTCGAATCACATAATAGTTTGGACTACTTGTAGATGGCGCAGCCACGGGATTGGCAGCGGTATGTGTGTATGTTCCGGTACCAATGTTTGTAACAGCACCAATCTCTTGCGTAAAAGGCCCATTGGCGGAGGTGCTGTGAAAAATGGCGTATTCCACGAACGATTGAGGCACGTTATTGTCAACCACAGGGTCCCACGAAAGGGTGATGTCGCCATTAGCGGCTGTGCTGGCGCAGTGAGGAGGCGGACTTTCTATAATCGGTTCTCCGACTACGGTAACTGAAACATTGACAGTATTGGTGCCACTAGCAGGGCAGTAATTATCCTTGAATTTGAATAGAAAATTGTAGGTGGTGGTGAGGTTGCCACACCCCTCTTGAACTGCAACATGGTCGCATGTAGTTTGCCAATTAAAGGTAGTGGAGATAGTTCCAGAGCCAGACGAGGGTGGAGTGGAGTTAGATAAGGTTGCGCATGGTGGGTTGAGGCAGCCGGCATTAACATTAGAATAATTGGTTCCAAATTGAGAACCTGTGGCCGTGAATTCCATTATTTGAGGAACACCCCCAGTCAAATCGTTATCCGTTCCAGATAGCGTGAAATTAATCAGGTCTCCTGCGTTTACCGTCACCGAATATCCGGTTCCTGTAGCTGGGGCAGTCCACGCAGGCGTTGAAATAGAAGGAATATTATTTGGTTCAGGACATGCTACCAAAGCAAGGGTTATGTCACGAATTGTTCTCGAAACGCGCTGTCCACATCGCCAAGCGGTAACAGCAATTGCAACGGCAAATCTTCCTTGAATATTTGGAGAGGAATCGTATTCTAGTTGACCCGTGACTGGGTCTAAAGTGATTAAATTCTGTGGTGGACTTTGGCTCGGGCCAGGTAATGGTTCGGTTGGGCTAAAACCAGATTGATAGGCTATTGGGAGTCCACCGCTACCAAGAACTTGAACAAACTCGTAACTCAGCGAATCCAGATTTGCATCTGTAGCATTGCTGTTGTAACGCAATGGATATCCAGAACACTTGGCCGCACTTGGTTTTTCTGAGAATTGAGGGCTAGAATCATAACATGGATACGTATCCTGAGAATTGTACGGATACATAGTAGCCGTGTAGTAAATGTTCTGATTTAGCGGATTGACTAGATTATCACTGTTAATCCGGCAACAAGCCTCATATATGAATACATATCCTTGTGCAGGAGGCGGTCCCGGAATGGCAACCGGGGCTGACGCAAACACAAACTTTTCTATGGAGATATCCTGAATTCCATCAGCGCACGTAAGCCCACAATTACTTGGGGTCACATCTGTTCGGGATATTTCGGATAGTCCTAAACTTGTTAAAGTAGGACAATTTAGAACCGTTAATTGTGGTGCAGCAATGAATGCCGTTGAGGATGAACAATCACGATAGGCCGTCATGTAGAATATGAACTTGCCAGCATCGGGACCCGAAGTTATGCACTCCCAATAAAGTTCACCGCTGGGAATATGAGCTGCTTTTGCAAAAGGCGAATTTAAAGCCAACGCTACTAGCATCACAAAAACACATTTGAAAACGTAGTTGAACCTATTCATTTGGGTTGCCAGAGGCTAGACGCGCTAAATTACCATTTATTGCCCTTTCTGTTCGGAGCAGAGGCATTGAGAGAACGCCCCACATCCCATAAAGTTGCTTTTTGTTTAGATTGGTTTTCCTACGGTTACCTGAACCAAATCCTTGCGTTGCAAATACGTGTTGGCCAATTCTCGCAATCGCTCAGGGGTTATATTCAGAATTTGACGAATTAGGCTGTAGTGCGAATCTGACCCAAGGCCGTATCTCAAATAGGTTTTCCACTTGTCTGAAATTTGGAATGGACCGTCTAGGCTTTTTAAAATGCTCCCAAGCATGTAATTCTGAACGAGTTCTAACTCATGAATTGGAATGGGTTCCTTACGAAGTCGTTCGATTTCAATGAAAATCTCGTTCACGGCAGCTTCGCAAGTATCAGCCCCAACTTCGGTTGAAATGGAGAGGTAACCAGTATCTTTTAAACTCACCAAGCCAGCTCCAATACCATAGGTATAGCCTTTGTCTTCGCGGATATTGGTCATTAACCTCGACCCGAAATAACCGCCCAAAACCGTTGACAGAATCTGCATTCCCACAAAATCGGAATGCGTGCGATTAAACAGCACACGCCCAATCTTAATCGAATTCTGGACCGCGCCCGGTTTTTCTACATGAAGAGCCATTGGTTCAATGGCATTGATTGGAATGGCATTCTCCGAAACTGCTAGTCGTTTCTCTTGCCCAAATTGCTGGTTTAAACTTTGGATGGTCGTGCTAGATAGTTTGCCTGAAACCAAAATGTATTTGATGCGACTTTTGATAAAGGAAGAATGAAAACCAACGAGGTCGTGTCGGCTAACCGCATCATAATCTTGTTGATTGGCGCTTCTACCATACGGATGTTCTTTCCCAAAAAGCGAAGCACTAAACGCTTTTGCTCCCAAATAGCTCACTTTTTCCTCATTCACAAGCATTTCTTGTTTGCTTTTTAAGAGGTAAGTTTCTACTTCTCGTTCTTCAAAAACAGGATCAGAATAAACTTCGGCTAAAGTGCCAATGGTGTTGTCTACATGCTTGTTAAGCGTGTACAAATCAAGCGAGGCTTCATCGTGCGTAACCTCCGATTGAAGATGCGCTCCGTAAAAATCAACGGCTTCAGCTAGCTCCATAGCTGTACGCTTGGTTGTCCCTTCTGTCTGCAACTTTGATGAGGCGGAGGCAACCAATTTCTTATCGGCAGTAGCAGTTCCAGCATGAAAAATGAGCTCAATTTTCAATACTTCTTGCGTTCCCGCACTTACTGCAAAAACAGGTAGCCCATTGTCTAAATGATAAACCGTGGGCTCAATAAGATGAATGCTAGTAATCTTACCAAAAGGTGGAGTAATAGAACGGTTTAGCATTATCCTTGGCGTTTGTAAATAAGTGTTGATGAGTTGGTTGGAACGAGGTGCTGTTTTGCCAAGTTCAGCATGTCAGTCTTGGTCACTTTTCGGTAGTTGTCAATCTCCGTATTTACCATTTCTGCATCTCCCAAAAGTTCGTGATAAGCGAGTCCGATAGCACGATTTAAAATGTTCATTTCAGAGAACTCATGTGTTGACTCTACCTGATTTTTTACTTTTTCTAATTCGATATCGGCAACAGACTCTGTTCTTAAGAGCTCAATTTCGGCCCAAATAGCTTTTTCGGCTTCTTCAACAGTAATTCCTTGTGATAAGTGTCCGGCAATGGTAAATAAACTGGGGTCGCGTTCTCCCATTACAAATGCGCTGATGGATGTGAAAATTCGGTTTTCCTTCACCAAACGTTGGTGCAATCTGCTCGAATCTCCATGACCAAGCACGTCAGAAAGTAAATCCCAACCAGCATAATCTGCATCCTCTTTACCACACATGTGAAACGAAATATAGATGGCATCTAACGGAACAGGTCGTTCCACTTCCAATCTTTTCGCCTTCTTTTGAGTCGGTTCTTTCGGAAGTTTTCGTTCAACCTTTTCGCCTTTAACGATGGGTGCAAACCACTTCTCTGCAAGCAATCGAATCTGCTCCAATTCCACATTTCCTGCTACCACCATCACCGCATTTTTAGGCCGATAATGTTTGGCGTAAAAAGCCTTCACCATATCCATGGTAGCTTCTTCAATGTGCTTTTCTTCTTTGCCAATTGTGGCCCATTGATATGGATGGGTTGAAAAAGCAAGTGGTCGCATGAGTAGCCATGCATCGCCATAAGGTTGGTTGAGGTAGCGCTGCCTAAACTCTTCAATAACCACGCTTCGCTGCACCTCCAAACTCTTGTCGGTAAAGGCAAGATTTAGCATTCTATCGCTTTCGAGCCAAAATGCCGTTTCCAAATTTTCTACAGGAAGTGTGATGTAGTAATTTGTGATGTCGGTGCTTGTAAAAGCATTGTTTTGTCCTCCAGCTATCTGTAATGGCGAATCGTACGAAGGAATGTTTGCCGAACCTCCAAACATTAAGTGCTCAAAAAGATGGGCAAATCCGGTACGATTCGGGTCTTCATCGCGCGAGCCTACATCATACATGATATTTAGGCAGGCGAGCGGAGTGGAGGTGTCTTTATGTACAATGTCTTTAAGACCGTTATCAAGCGTAAATTTTTCGAAATCTATTCTTCCCATGAGGCTGCAATGATAAGCAAAGCGTAGTCACATTCATGGTCTTTAGAAGCATGCGAAAAGCGGATTTAATTAAAAATCATAGAGTCAGGTTCTAATTAAATTACCGTGGAATGCATAAATGAAAAAGTATTGAATTACTTTGTTTTACTAAAACCCATAATCCAACCCCATGTGGTATCCGCAAAAACCAATTTTCATTGCCTTATTACTAGCATTATTTTCTGTTTTTGGAATCTCGCAAAAGGCAGAAGCTTCTCATGCCTTGGGAGCCGAGATTACCTACGAATGTTTGGGTAATAACCAGTATTTGGTTCGTGTTGCTTTCTTCTATGATTGCGAAAGCACCTTCACCAATTTCAATTTTGAGCTTGATATTGCATCAAGCTGTTTCAATCAGAGCTACACGCTGAATTTGCAGCCGCCTCCACCAATAAACCCTCCATTCGACACGTATTTGCAACCGTACGAAATTCCGGTTTATTGTGAGGAATCTAATTGTGGTAATGGTAGCTTACCTGGGTTTTTAGAATACGTTTATACCAGAACGGTAACGCTTCCACCTTGCAGCGATTATGTTTTTTCGTTTACCGAAAATGCTCGGAGCGAGGCTATTGAAACCATCTCAACTCCGGGAACAGAAGACATTCATGTCGAAGCTCGTTTAAATAGCGTTTTGGCTCCATGTAATAACTCTCCGCAATTTGACCTTCCAGCACGCGGAATTCTTTGTTTGGGTCAGGATAATAATATGATTCATACTGCTACTGATTTTGATGGTGATCAACTTGTATATAGTCTGTACACACCAATGACCAGTGCAACTACAACGGTTAATTATCTAAATCCTTACACGTTTACTAATCCAATTCAGAACAACTATTTCTCGCTTAATAATGGAATTGTAAGCGTTTGGCCAACCGAACAAACCATAACTGTGATGGGGATATTGGTTGAAGAGTATCGCAACGGAGTGCTAATCGGAAGTGTAATGCGCGATATGCAAGTTCGTGTGGTTCAGAATTGCCCTCAGAATCCAGAGGGAGTTTTTGAGACAGATGGTTTAGCTGGCTTTGACGTTGATAGTGCCTTTTTCTGTTCTGCCGATTCTATCAATATTGATGTATTTCTAGATAACACGCTTGCTGGTCCACAATACACCATTGCGGTTGGTAATTTGAGTGATTTTCCAGGAGCAACATTTACGTTAGAAGATGATACCGTGAATGCCGGTCTGGTTATCGGACATTTTTCTTGGCTTCCAGATTTCGGAAACATTACCAGTCAATCGTTAGTGCTAACGGCCTATGATGACAATTGTCCTGTGGTTGGTTATACCAATTTCACCTATCGGTTTTATTTTGAAAATATCGTGCTAGATGCAAACGTTGGCGTTACCGGAATCGCCTGTAACGACAGTACACTGCTAACGCTTGATCTTGATGATCCGCATGGCCCGGTGGAGTATTTGTGGCAAGATGGATCTACTGGAAGCACGCTTTGGGCAACACCAGGTGCTTATTCTGTTTCGGTTGAAGACAGTTTGGGCTGTACAGGAACAGATACTTACGTGGTTTTTTACAACAATTATCCGGTAGCTAATTTTACGGTAGAACCTGTTTGCATGAATGAAAACATTGCTCCAAACGACCTTTCATTCAATTATGCTGAAACTGGCATAACTCCATTAGAACTCACAGATTGGAACTGGAATTTTGGCGATGGCAGTGGTACGTCAACCGATTCATTAGGGCAGTATTCGTATTCGGAACCTGGAACGTACACTGTAACGCTTGTGCTCGGAAACGAGAACGACTGTTTTGATACAGCAACTTCAACAGTAGTGATTCATCCGTTGGCAGATTTCGATATTACAACCAATGTGGCATGTATCGGAACAGTTACCAATTTCGCCAACAACAGCACCATTCAAAGCGGGTCTATTACCAATTGGAGTTGGGATTTTGACGATTTGGGAGCAACATCAACTCAACAATCGCCTTCTCACACTTTTTCAGAAATTGCCGTGTATGATGTAACCGTGACTGCTACAACCAATTTAGGCTGCGAGTCGGATACAACCTTTACCGCAAACGTTGTAGATGAAGCAGCAGCTGCTTTTACCTATGAGGCACTTCCTAATTGTGGTCAGGAAAACCTACAGATTTTCTTCACGAATGAATCCGAGCGAGCTTCTGCCTATCTCTGGGATTTTGAGAATAACGTTACCGACACAGCAACCAATCCGGTATATGATACCCCAACTTCCAACGGACCATTTGTAACACTAGTGGCCTATGCGTATCCAAATGAAGCAGCATGTTCAGATACCGCCACCATCGACATCACCGATTTATTCTTGACCATAGATTTTGATACGATAAATGCCGGCAATATCATTACGCCAAATGCAGATGGATTTAACGATTGCCTGTCTCCTTTCTGGCATGAGTCGTACGAAGAATGCTACCGCCTTCGTATTTGGGATAGATGGGGAATGTTCATCTACGATTCTGATGATATTGCCGATGGCTACTGCTGGCCAGGTACAGACCGAAATGGTCAACCTGTTTCAAACGGAACGTTTTTCTTCGTTGCAGAGGTTAACTCGTATTCGAGGTCGGGTTCTGTTTATGTTTACAACTAAGCGAGCTTAGCGTCCGTTCGTCAGAATTTCATGATTTTCTGTTTTGAGAATGGTGGCAATTGGTGCCATTCCCAAAATAAGTTAAGGGCTTAATAAAGGAGAACTGATGGCGTTTCTATCCAAACCTTAACACATAAATTCTACAATGGAAACAAATAGCCCACAACACAATCCGAATGTTTTTGAACGATTCAATCTTTGGCTAAGCGCTTCGGTTACCGTTCGCATTTTCAGTATCACCATTTTGGTTTTACTGCTGATGATTCCTAATGCGATGATTCGCGATATCATCTACGAACGGCAGGCTACAAGTGATCAAGCCATTCAGGAAGTAAGCGCCAAATGGGGCCATTCGCAAACCGTAGTTGGTCCAGTTGTTTCGGTACCGTATCTCACTATTACAGAAGACAAGGATGGCGAAAAAACCTACTACAAGCACTGGAGTCATTTCTTGCCCGAATCTCTGGTTGTAGATGCAAATGTTGGTACAGACACCCGCAAGCGTGGCATATACGAAGTGGTAGTTTACAACAGCAAGATGAAACTTTCGGGAAACTTCAAGCGACCCGACCCAGCCAAATTGGGAATTGCACCAACTATGTTTTTGCTTAATGACGCCATTGTGAGCATGGGGATTCCAGATATGCGAGGCATTAGCGAAAAAGTAAGTCTCAACTTTAACGACACGTTGGCCGAATTTGGACCTGGCGTGCCAACGGCAGATGTTTTTGCAGAAGGAATTTCGGTGCGAATGCCAATTGGTGAGGGCGAAGACTTCAAATTCGTTATTGACCTCGATTTAAAAGGAAGTCAGCAATTGGATTTTGTGCCAATAGGAAAAGAAACGCAAGTAAATATGACGTCCGATTGGCCGCACCCCAGCTTCGAAGGTTCTTTCCTACCCGACAATCATGAAGTAACGGCTCAAGGATTCAATGCCCAATGGAAAATCCTCGACCTCAATCGAAATTTTCCGCAGGAATGGAAGGAGAGAAGGGAGGGTTTATACGAATCATCGTTTGGTTTCAAGCTCTTTATGCCAAACGACCATTATCAGCAAAGCATGCGTTCGGCCAAGTATGCGATTTTGTTCATTTCGCTCACATTTATGGTATTCTTCTTTATGGAAACCATCAATAAGAAACGCATTCATCCTATTCAATACATCTTGGTTGGATTGGCGCTATCGCTCTTTTTTGTGCTGATTGTTTCGCTGTCCGAATTCATTGGATTTAATGCCGCTTATGGCGTTGGAGCCTTAGCCACCACCTTGCTCATTACCGTTTATAGTGGA
Source organism: Flavobacteriales bacterium (assembly GCA_021741075.1). Taxonomy (GTDB): domain Bacteria; phylum Bacteroidota; class Bacteroidia; order UBA10329; family UBA10329; genus UBA10329. The sequence continues at coordinate 13,165 of JAIOYO010000004.1, forward strand.
GGCATTCTTAGTAGCGCCAAACTCACGACTTTCTTAGCAGGCTTGCTTGTGGCTATGTACACGTTCATTTACACGATTTTACAACTCGAAGACACAGCCCTGCTTGTAGGAAGCATTGGACTATTCATCATTCTTGCCACCATCATGATTTGGAGTAGGAAGGTGAATTGGTACGGAGGTTCAAGACAATAATAAAGCACTTGGGCGGTGGGTTTTCCTGCCGCCCATTTCTATTGTATTAGAGTTAAAGACAGTTATTGAAAACTATCACGCCAATGAGGCGTTCGACCGTTCAAAAACCCCTATTTTCGGCATTCCAAAAAAGACAGATTAATATGAACATTCATGAATATCAGGCGAAAGGAATCCTAAGCGGATTTGGAGTAACCGTTCAAAGAGGAAAAGTTGTAGATAAGGTGGAAGATGCGGTTGCCGCTGCCAAGGAGTTGAGTGCCGAAACGGGCACTTCGTGGTTTGTGGTTAAAGCGCAAATTCATGCTGGAGGTAGAGGAAAAGGTACCGTTGCAGAAACAGGTTCTCACGGAGTTGTTCTTGCCAAAGGATTGGATAAGGTTGAGGGCGTTGTAAAAGGAATTCTGGGCGGACATCTCGAGACAGCACAAACCAATGGGGTTGGCAAATTGGTAAGCAAGGTTTTAATTGCTGAAGACGTTTACTACCCTGGCGAATCGGAAACGGAAGAGTTCTACATGAGCGTTTTGATGAACCGCGCAACAGGAAAGAACATGATTATGTATTCTACCGAAGGTGGAATGGACATTGAATCTGTTGCCGAACACACCCCACATCTTATTTTCCACGAAGAAATTGATCCAGGATTAGGATTGCAAGGATTTCAAGCACGTAAAATTGCTTTTAACCTTGGTCTTTCGGGTACAGCGTTTAAGGAGATGACCAAGTTTGTTGCCGCTCTTTACAAGGCGTATGTGAGCAGCGATAGCAGCATGTTTGAAATCAATCCTGTTCTAAAAACATCAGACAATAAGATTTTGGCTGTTGATGCCAAGGTTACGATTGACGATAACTCGCTTTACCGTCATCCAGACTACAAAGCCATGCGAGATGAGTCTGAAGAAGACCCAACCGAAGTGGAAGCAGGAAAAGTGGGCCTTAGCTATGTAAAACTAGACGGAAACGTTGGTTGCATGGTAAACGGTGCTGGATTGGCAATGGCCACTATGGACATGATTAAGTTGCTTGGTTTTGAGCCTGCCAACTTCTTGGACGTAGGAGGTACGGCTGATGCCAAACGTGTAGAACAAGCTTTCCGAATCATCCTGAAGGATCCGAACGTTAAAGCAATTTTAGTAAACATCTTCGGAGGAATTGTTCGTTGCGATAGGGTTGCTCAAGGAGTTGTAGATGCGTACAAAAACATGGGCGAGATTAACGTTCCAATTATTGTTCGTTTGCAAGGAACCAATGCCGAAGAAGCCAAGAAAATCATTGACGAAAGCGGACTAAAAGTAATGTCGGCCATTGCCTTGAAAGAAGCAGCAGAAAAAGTGCAGCAAGCACTTTCTTGAGCTTCTAGCCATTAGATATTAGTCATTAGCTGAAGCCCTTCTGTGAAAACGGAGGGGCTTTTCTTTTATCCCAACATTTCCAACCAGCCCGTGTATTCAACTGGGGCTTCGCCAGAAATAGTCAGTTCAATGTAGTAGAGATACGAGCCGCGTGGTACACTGTAACCGTTATAAGTTCCGTTCCAACGTTCATTCGCATCGGTGGTTTCAAACAGCTTTACACCATCGAAGTTTCGAATTTCCCAATGAATTGAATATGGAGTTCCATTTGTATTGACAACGGGAGCCCAGCCTGGATTGCTATTGTACCAGTAATTGAATGCTGTGGGAATGTAAATATGCCTACCACAATAATTCAACTGGAGTTCATAAACGGTCGTATCTGCATTTGAAAACCCCAAGCATGATATATTGATGAATGCATAATCTTGGACGGAAAGAAGCTGTGGATTTCCATTTCCCAGAAAGTCCGACAAATTTGATGTATTGGCATACCAGTGAATGGAATCGAAGACTGCCGAGCAATTCAACTTGAAATAATTGAAATCCTCGTAGCCCGAAAAGCAGATCATGCTGTCCTCAGTCACCTCAATATCTTGTTCTGCATACAACTGAGCCAATTTTGGCTCATCCTCGAAACAGCCGCTCAGGACGGGAATCAAAAGAAATGGGAGAAAAAGTTTTATCTGTACCATGGTCTTATTTGATATCTGATTCCCACATCCACACTTGCCATACCACCGATTTTTTCCATGGTCTTATCCAAGTATGAAGACATTCCTGCTTCAACCACTAGCATATCCTTCAATTGATAACCTGCACGAAAACTCAATCGGTTGTTATCCGCAATGCCCAATTGTCCATAGGCCATGTCTTTATAAGTGATGGTGGCGTAGCCCGAAAAGAGACCAATGTTGTTTCCATCAGAGATTATTTCTGCAACAAACTCTGGGCTAATGGTCACTCCATCGCCTACGTTAAAATGATAGTTGCTTTTGAGTTTGTTTCGAACAACGCGATGTGGCGCCCCTGCAAATTCAAATCCGGATGCAGGCTTCGGTTCGACCGAGTAATCAAAGGAGAAGCGTTTCCAAAAATACCTCAGACCCCAACCGAAATAGACGAATGCATAAGTGTTATTGGGTCTGATCTCATTGCTTTGATAGACAAACCCGAGTCGAGGGTCTATCATGTCACCGAAGGTCAACTTATTCCAATCATTCAGTTCCGTGAACTGAAAAGTGGCCTTTGCGCCTAAGATCAAATGATGGTCTTTCATATTGATCCTGAATGAGCTTGCCAGCATGGCATGCTGGATGGTGTGCTGCAACTCTTTCTCATTGCTGTAGTACACGGCAGTCCCCCAATTCTGTTTTGGGCCTCCAGTAGAAAGGTCTATGAAAGCCTCGTGCTTCATAAAGGCCAATTCTAGGTTCCCTTTATCATTCGGAACACCCATCGCCAAGTTTCTCATTCGAAAGTTGTAAGCCACGGCCAACTTCCTATCAAACCCCGCCAATGCCGGATTATCGGCAAAGGTCCAAACCGAGCGGTTGAATATCTTGTCTTCTTGCGTGTAATTCTTGGCGCTCCATTCGGGTTCTGATGGCGCTTGAAGAGTATCTGCCTCTTGCCCTAGCACAGTCATCGAAACGAAGAGAAGTAGAACCGTCAGTCTCATTGCTCTAAATGTAGGAATAACATCGTTTGCCAAGTAGTGCATATGCGATTTTGCTTTTACCATGGAAAACTGAGCAAGAACCTTGGTAGACTGAGCAAGAACTTCGGAAGACTGAACAAGAAGCTTGGAAGACTTAGCAATAACCTCGGTAGACTGAGTAAGAACCTCGGAAGACTGAACAAGAAGCTTGGAAGACTTAGCAATAACCTCGGTAGACTGAGTAAGAACCTCGGAAGACTGAGCAAGAACTTCGGAAGACTTAGCAATAACCTCGGAAGACTGATGAAGAACATTGGTAGACTGAGCAAGAACCTCTGAAGACTGAGTATGAACCTCGGAAGACTGAGCAAAAACATTCATTAATGAAGCAAAATGTTGCTTCGCTTTACATGCTTAAACGTCTTAGTTTGTTTCTCATTGAGACATGCGCCTGAGCCCGATAATGTCTTCTGCGAATTTGAAGGTTTCCTTTTCAACGCCTTCCACATCTTTCGAGCGGATGGGATTGGTTATGACATGGGCCTCAGCATTTGCAAATTCCACCATTCTCTTTTGGTTGATAGGGGTGCCAAGCAATGGCATCATCCCCTGCATGGCCGCCACCGAAACCACCTCGTCCTGATGCTGCTCATCTTTATAATAGCAGCCCACAAACACAGGTTGGGTAATCTTACCGAATGTTTCGTCCGTCATGGTGTGGTCAATGAGCGAACGGGTGGCCACCAATCCTTCTAATCGATAGTTGGTCTGCCAGTACTTTTTGAATTCCTCCGAGGCTTCATATGAACGACTGTTTCCGCCCGAAACCCATCTTGCCAGTTGCAATCCCCACGGTTTGGTCAATATTTTTGAGTTTTGGTCGAAGATGTCGATGTTCGGAGAGTAGCAGATGATGGCCGTAATCTCTGGGTCGTGGGCAGTCAGATACAATCCAAGGGTTCCGCCAGTGGAGGTGCACACCAGGATCACTTTTTTACCGATGGTCTTGCCGATGGCCACCGCCTCCTTGGCTGATTGTAGGTAATTCTCGGGTGTGAGATCGATAAGGGCATCCACCGTGTCCAATCCGTGGGCGTAAAGTCGCGGAAGGAAAAGATTGCAGCCATAGCGTTTGGCAAAGTCGTAATGAACCGGATTTCCTTCTTCGTGCGAGGCGCTCAAACCGTGGAGGTAAACCACTGCATATTCGGCCACCTGCACCGAGTCGTTAAGCCACACAATTTTTGCCTCATTCCCCGGTTTCATGGTTTTGTAACCCGATTCTCGATAAGCAATCCAGGCATCCAGCGAATCAATCGGAACCGAAATGGAAATAGGATTTGGGTTGAGATGAGGTTCAGGTGCCTTTGGTCCGATCATGAACCCCAGCGCCAATGCCACAATAATGAACAATCCGAAATAGGCTGCTTTTTTCATCATTTCGGCTTTAGTTTTTTGGGATTCTGTCGGGTATCGAATATCGTTTGGACAAAGACCGTGGTTGAGTTCAAACGATAGAGTATTTTATAATTATCCTGAACCAGGTAGCGAATCTCAAATTTGGTTCGAAGCCCAAGCTGAACGGTTCCGCTTTCAGGATTTGTCGAAAGTTGAGATTCCCGCGAGAAGATTCTTTCTAGCTGCTTTATGGCTTCCGATTCTGAATTTTTGGAAATAAAGTCACGGATTTTTAAAAGGTCATCCAAGGCATTTTCAGTCCAAATGACTTTGAATGAATTCATTTTAGTCCCAACTTCTTTTTCGCAGCTTCAGTAGTGTAAAACCTACCCGCACTAATGTCGCCTTCTGCTTTCTGTATGCGCGTTTCCAGTTCCTCCACCGTCATCGGTTTGAGCTCGCTTTCAGGATAGGGGAGAGGCACCGTTCTCATGAGTTCTGCCACTTTTTCAAGTAGTTCTTCATCGTTTGTGCGAATCAAGCGTTCGATGATGCTGTATTTAAGTTGTGCCGCGTCCATAAAACCAAATTTACTCAAAATCAGTCGTGTCCCTTCACATCCAAAGAATCTCTAATACCGTTTCCAACCAAGGTGAAAGCGAGCACCATCAGCAGAATGGCCGCTCCAGGAATAAGCGCCAAGTAAGCCTTGTTCATAATAATGTAGCCGTAGTGGTCTTTGATCATGGCACCCCAACTCGGAATGGGCGGTTGCGCGCCAATGCCAAGGAAACTCAATCCCGCTTCAATAAGAATGGCAGAAGCAAAATTGGCGGCAGAGATCACAATCACAGGTCCAAGTATGTTGGGTAGAATGTGTCTCACTATCGTTCGAAAACCCGAATAACCCAAAGCACGGCAAGCTTCCACAAATTCCTTCTCTCGAATGCTGAGGATTTGTCCGCGTACGATACGCGCCACATCCACCCACATGGCCATTCCAACCGCCACAAATACTTGCCAGAATCCTTTTCCCATGGCGAGGGTAATGGCAATGACGAGTAGGAGTAGGGGAATGCTCCAAACCACAGTTACAAACCACATCACCACATTATCAATCCACCCACGGAAAAAACCTGCTAACGAACCCATCAGAATGCCAATCAGCAATGAAATGAAAACAGCCACAAATCCAATGCTCAGAGATATGCGCGTTCCAAGAATCATGCGGCTCAATAGGTCGCGACCAAAGCGGTCGGTGCCTAGCCAAAACGTTCGTGTTTCGATTAGTTCTTGCTCAATTTCTTCGGATGATTTTCCGTTGGATGCAAGTGCGGAAAAAGCGTATTTCACCACCTCGCCATCGTTAGGTGTGTCGCCTGTATATCGTTCAATAATAAGGGTGTCTTTGGAGAACGAATGACTGTAAATAGGCATCCACGAATAAGCTTCCTGCTTTCCAACCAATAGAATATCTAAAAAGCTATCGGCAGAAACGGACGACCTAGGCATTTTAAGAAATGTGAAAGTAGAACCTGGCTTTTTTGCCGCCAGCTCAATCATTTGTCGGTTAGCGTGCGGACTCCCATCGGGTGTAATCAACGGGCCAAGCATGGCAAGAATCAGTGCAATCAAAATTACCACAACCCCAAAAATGGCGGCTGCATCTTTCCTAAACTTTTTCCAAGCCAGTTGACCGAGTGATGTTCCTTTGCTCATTTATTACACAGTGTAAATGTTGAGAAAAAGAGAAGCACGGAGAAATAAATTGCATCCAAGTGTATCACTGTTTGATTGGTTTATTCATCATCTCTAATTTCCACCTTTGCGGGTCAGGGGGCTGTAATATTTCGTCCTTTCCAGACATAGTTGCTTACGTTTCCAAAGATGCCAAGAAAGGTAACGTAGATTGTGATGAAAATTTCGGCAATTAGAATATGGCCAATACCGCAATGAGGCTGCAGGTCGCGACTTACAGTTCTGGTAATCATCAGGTCTAAAAGTGTTTTTACAAACAGAATCCACATTAGTCGGTCGGTCCAATAAGAACCAAAGGCTACGATTATGGCAATGAGCGAGAGAAACGCTGCCACATTTGCCAAGTACGTAATCACAGCAGTTCCTTTTACCAATAGATTACTGTAGCTGCTTTTTTTAGAAAGCCAACGTTTCCGTTGCTGCCAAAAAGTGGAATAGGTGGGTTGCGGATGTGTCAGTACCACAGCTTCGTAATGCTTAACAAATTGAACGGAATCGGGCCATTTCTTGCTGAAGTTGAGCATGGTAAAAACATCATCTCCTGAAGGATTCGCTGAACTTCCATATCCACCCGATTCTTCAAATGCCTGTTTCTCAAAGAATAGATTGGCGCCATTGGCCATTATCGGTTTTTTGTGTGAGGCGAATCCACCAGTTAATCCCATAATGGCAAGCATTTCTAAGGACTGAACGCGCTCTAGAACGGTAATTGCCGGTTCTAGCACAATCGGCCCTAAAAGCATTTTAGTTTGATTGATTTTCCAATGAGACATCATACTGATGAGCCATTCAGACGGAACGCGGCAATCGGCATCTACTGTGGCAATAATTCCGAATTGTGCTTCTTTTATACCTGTTTGAAGAGCAGATTTTTTGCCTTCTCCGTTTACGTTCGATAGGACTTTTAACTGCGGAAATACAGTTTTTAAAGCTTCTACTTTTGAAAGTGTATCGTCCTCCGAATGATCATCAATTACAATCAATTCAAATAGTTCGGCAGCATAGCTCTGGTTAAAAATGTCGCGAACAACTGTCTCGATGGTGTAAGATTCGTTCCGCGCAGCAACGAGTATGCTAATGCCAAGCTTAGGTTCAATTTCTTCCTCAACGTCTAATTTTTTCCAACCAGAAATGGCGTATAAAATCATGATTGAATAGAGCGCCATAACAGCCAAAGCGAATCCGAAAAGAAGATGCCAAATCCACTCCATCAGTCAGATTTTCGGAAGAAACGTAGTTGGAAAATGAACATAACCCCAATCAAGGCAGGAACTGCGAGATTGATAAGCCAAAGCATAGAACTTGCCGTAAAAATGCCACTTGCGTTAGACGAAACCATCCCTAAAAAATAAACGGAGACCGAACCACGAACACCTAGTTCAGAAATAGCGAAGGTTGGAATGGCGGTCATGACAAAATAGGTCATTGAAATCATCATCATCGCATTCCCAAAGCTGACGTCTACATTGAAAATCTGCAGCAGAAGAAAGAACTGAAACGTGAAAATGATGTAACGACCTAAACTTGCCAAGAATACTTTCCAAAGTGTGGTTGAACTATGAGTTTGAAAGACTTCGGTGTAGTGCTGATATTTTTGCGGAATTGGCAGCCAATTGATTACAGTGGTAAGAAGTCGAGTATTGAGGAACAGAAGAACAAGCATTACACAAAAAACAACCATTAGAAATGCGGTAAGGTTGTATTGCACAGGGGTAATTGGTCCGAGGCCTACATATTTAGGAAGGAAGAAAATGGATGCTAAAATTCCTGTAACCAAGGTGACAACCAATTGCGCATAGCTACCTACAATCGTAAGAAGGGCAGCGTCAATTCTATCCGCTTTTTGGAGGTGAAAAACTCTTCCTCCGTATTCTCCAACCCGATTAGGGGTGAAAATGGCTATCGTAATTCCTGAGAAAATAGCTTTCAACGATTTCCATAGAGAAATCGTCTCAATTTGGCTCATTAGCAGTTGCCACTTAATCGCTTCAAGCAGCCAATTGAGTAGCATGAGTGCAATTAATCCTACAAAAACAAAAAGTTGTTCCGGCTTAAGCAAGAAGTTAACTCCGCCTTCTAAATCGGCAACCTGATCTTTTAATTGAACCTCGCGATAAATGAACCAAAGCGCAACCAAGGCAATCACTACTTTGATAACAAGCCCGATGTTCCGTTTTCTAAAAAGCCTTTTAGCCATGCGTTGCAAAGAACGCAATTTCCATTCCTCAGGAAGTGGAACCTTGGACAACAAAAAAAGGATGAGCGTATGCTCATCCTTTTCTATAAATAGGGTCTTATCAATTCTTATCTCCCTGACATCGGATTGTAAGGTCTTTCTGTTGGACCAGTATAAATCTGACGTGGTCGACCAATTGGTTCTTTATCTGCAATCATTTCTTTCCACTGAGCAATCCATCCTGGAAGACGTCCCATTGCAAACATTACAGTGAACATTTCGGTCGGAATTCCAATGGCTTTGTAAATGATTCCAGAATAGAAATCCACGTTTGGATATAGGTTTCTTTCTTTGAAATAATCGTCATTTAAAGCAACGTGCTCCAATTGTTTGGCTAGGTCAAGAATTGGGTCTTTTACTCCCAGTTTCATCAAAACATCGTCACACGATTTTTTGATAATAGTGGCTCGTGGGTCAAAGTTTTTATAAACTCGGTGACCGAAGCCCATGATACGGAACGGATCGTCCTTGTCTTTTGCTTTGTCAATCCACTTCTGCATGTTGCCGCCATCCTGTTGGATGTTCTCCAACATTTCGATAACAGCTTGGTTTGCTCCACCATGAAGTGGACCCCAAAGGGCTGAAACACCAGCGGCAATCGAAGCATAAAGGTTAGCTCTAGAAGAACCAACGATTCTTACAGTAGAAGTAGAACAATTTTGTTCGTGATCTGCATGAAGAATCAACAGCTGATCCAGTGCTTTAACCACTACTGGGTCTGGTTCGTAATCTTCGGTTGGCACAGAGAACATCATGTTCAAGAAGTTCTCAGTGTAGTTGTATTTGTTCTTTGGATATACTACTGGGTGTCCTACAGAATTTTTGTGCGACCATGCTGCAATTGTAGAAATCTTAGCAATTAATCGTCTGATTGTCAAATCAACTTTCTCATTTTCCCTATCTGGATCTAAGCTTTCTGGGTAGAAAGTCGAAAGCGAAATCAGGTTTGAAGCCAAAACTCCCATTGGATGTGCTTTTCGAGGAAATGCCTCAAAAAACTCTTTCATATCCTCATGGATAAGCGTGTGTCGAGTGATATTTTCAGTCCAATCAGCAAATTCAGCCTTGTTTGGAAGTTCACCGTAAATTAAAAGATATGCAACTTCCAAGAAGGTCGACTTTTCTGCCAACTGCTCAATCGGATACCCTCGGTATCTTAAAATTCCCTTTTCACCGTCCAAGAAAGTGATGGCACTGCTCGTTGCTCCAGTGTTTTTGTAACCACTATCAAAGGTTATCAGACCCGTTTGATCGCGGAGCTTTCGAATATCTATTCCTTGTTCGTTCTCCGTACCTGTAATAACAGGTAGTTCAATCGTTTGATCTCCCACACGAATCTCAGCTTTGTCACTCATAATTTAGTCAGTAAAAGGTTTTGAATTTGCTAGCGCGATTATACGAAAAAAACAGTCATTCAATTTATTCAAAACGTTACGTTCGTTAAGGGTTTGATGAAAGTTAACCAAGTATTTACACAGCTCGTTTAAACTCCGTTTTGGTTCAATGGTTACAACAAAAAAACGGGAATGATTGTTCAGTCCCGTTTTGGTTAAAACTTCGGATAGTTTTGGGTTTGCAAGAATGCTATTTCGGCTTCTTTGCCCGATGTAAGAGCTCTCTTCTAAAGCCATGCTCAGCAGCATAGAGCTTTGCCACCTTCTTAATTGGTAAAATCTTTTTGAAACGTTCGTTGTATTCTTTTTTAAGGTCGAGTTCTTGTTGCTCCAATGCCAATTCTCGATCAACTGCAGCAGAAAGTTGCGCATCGGTCAATTCCGCATGGTTCGTTTTCGTATCAACTCGATTTTCATGTCTTTGCTTTCTCAAAAGCCTCATTTTGTTTTCCAGCTCATTATATAACGGCCAAAATGATTGTGCTTCGGTAGGAGTTAGATTCAACTCGTTGGTCAAGTAAGTAACTTTTAGTGCATCTAATTTTTCTCTTTTAGAAGGGTCGAGTTCTTCTTGTGCAACTAGCACTTGAAATGAGTTCAAGAGCACAACGGCAGTCAATATCAGTAGCTTTTTCATGTCAGATTTCGATTTCGTCAATAATCGTATTCAATTCAACTTCTTCCTCGGTTTCGAGGTATTCAAAAATGTCTTCCTCAGAAATGTGTGTTTCGCTTAATTCCAGATGCTCGTAATCAACCAATTCGTAGGTCACGAGTTCAGAAGGTTGGAGGTCAGCATACATGGTCAACTCTTCAACAGAAAGAGAAGCCAGAACAGTGTCAAATGTTGGAGTAAGGTTTTCGCTTTGATTCAAAAAAAACCAAGAGGCAAATGCAATAGCCGCAATTCCAAAACTTGGAACAAGAATTCTGCTCCATGAAAATGTTGGGCGACTCGTATTCTGCTCCGATGCTCGAACACTCGCCATCACCCGTGGTGTTAGGTTTTCAAAGTAACCTTCGGGTGTTTTGAAAGCGTTCCGTTTAAGGTCGGCTTCCGAAAATCCTTTGAGATTCAATTTGGGCTCGTTATGGTTTTCTGTGTTTTTCATCACGATGGATTGACAACTGTCTTCTTAAAAGGTTTAAAACATCTGTTTAATGTAGGCTTCAATTTTCTTGACCGCATGATGGTAAGATGCTTTCAAAGCGCCAACGGACGTGCCAGTCACTTCAGCGATTTCCTCATACTTCATCTCATCAAAATATTTCATATTGAATACTAGCCGTTGCTTGGTTGGCAACGTAAGAATGGCTTGTTGTAATTTGAGTTGAATGGCATCGCCACTTAGCCCAGGGTCTTCCTCCAACTGGCTTGAAAGCGTATGCGAAACATCATCCAGCGAAGCAAAAATGTTGCGCTTTTTCCTCTTCAGAAAAGTGAGCGCCTCGTTTGTTGCAATGCGATAAAGCCACGTAAAAAGTTGACTGTCCTCTCTGAAACCCTCAAGGTTTTTGAATGCTTTGATGAATGTATTCTGAAGCACATCATCTGCATCATCATGGTCAACCACAATTCTTCGGATATGCCAATAAAGTCGTTCTTGATAACGATTGACCAGCTCGGTAAACGCCATATTCCGAGACGAAGGGTCTCTGAAGCGTTTCAGTAAGTCCTTGTCTTGGTCGTCTGTCATTTGCGAGTTTTACTTCCTCGCGATGGCTTTTAATGCTGCTTCAACGATGCTTTCTGTGTTCAATCCGTACTTTTCTAACAGTTCTTCGGGCGTGCCGCTTTCCCCAAAACTGTCATTTACTGCCACCATTTCTATGGGAGCTGGATTGTTTAAAGCCAACGTTTGAGCTACACTATCACCGAGTCCGCCATTTCGTTGGTGTTCCTCGGCAGTCACCGCGCAACCTGTTTTGTTAACGGAAGTTAGGATGGCATCCACGTCCAAAGGTTTAATCGTATGGATGTTGATTATTTCAGCGCTCACGCCTTTCTCGGCCAAAATGGCTTGCGCCTCAATCGCTTTCCAAACCAAATGACCTGTAGCAAAGATGCTCACATCAGAACCTTCAGCGATTTTCCAAGCCTTTCCAATCTCAAACTTCTGATCTTCAGGAGTGAAATTTGGAACCTTCGGACGACCAAATCGGAGATAAACGGGGCCGTCTAAATCGGCAATGGCTTTGGTTGCAGCCTTGGTCTGGTTGTAATCACATGGGTTGATAACGGTCATATGTGGCAACATTTTCATCATGCCGATATCCTCCAGAATCTGATGCGTGGCGCCATCTTCTCCCAATGTCAAACCAGCGTGTGAAGCGCAGATTTTCACGTTCTTGCCTGAATACGCTACACACTGACGAATCTGGTCATACACTCGACCGGTACTGAAATTCGCGAATGTTCCTGTGAATGGGATTTTTCCTCCAACAGTCATTCCAGCAGCAATGCTAATCATGTTTGCTTCGGCAATTCCAACTTGGAAGAATCGTTCTGGGTTTTCCTTTTCAAATGCATCCATTTTGAGCGAACCAGTGAGGTCGGCACAAAGCGCCACAACATTCTTGTTCTCTTGTCCCAATTCTTGGAGACCAGCTCCAAATCCAGAACGTGTATCGCGGTCTTCAGTTAGTTTTTCTATTACCATGATGAGTTATGATTTTTTAGCCACAGAGACACAGAATGCACAGAGATTTTCACAGAGAAAAATAGAAGTATGTCTGTTCATTGTCCAGCGAAGATTCTGCGGTCTGATCATGTTTTGTTAAAGTGTGAGTCGTTTTATTCCGAGTGTTGCTCGGCCAAAGTTCAGAATGAGGCCGATTTTACAACCAGAACATTTTAAATAGTTAAGGGTTTGTGCGATGTCCTCGTGTGCAATGTCTGACTTTGCCTTTATTTCAAGAATCACATTTTCAAATACCACAAAGTCTGAATAGAACGAATGCGGCAATGTTACTCCTTTGTAAACGACAGGGTATTCCTTTTCCCGTTCAAATGAAATTTTTCTATTCGCGAATTCAAGTTCCAGCGCGTCTTTATAAACGATTTCCAAGAAACCCGCTCCAAGTGCTTTATGTACTTCAATACCAGACCCAATGATGGTATCAGTCTCTTTTTGAAATGGGAAGTCTCTTTCGGAATAATTCTTCATGACATTTTCTTCCCAACGTAAGACCAAGTTTCAACAGCATAAAAAGTCATTTTTCTGTGAAACGCTCTGTGCATTCTGTGTCTCTGTGGCTTATCCAAACTTTTCATCGTAATTCAACCAGTTGTGATTTGCCTGAGAAAATTGTGAAATCCTGTTCAATTGTATAAAATGCCCTTTTCGACCCTGTTGGTCGGAATACTACTTTGTAACTTCCAGGTTGAAGCGGAACGCTTTCGGATGTGAGGTTCGGGTCAAGGGAATAAATCCAATTAAGGTTAGCTCCATCTTTCACGAAAACATCGCCAACTCCTTTTGAAATTCGCATGATATGCGCCATTCCAGGCTGCGGAATTTCTACCGTGGTGGTATGGCTCTGCGCCACATTCACGCCCGAAACATACATGCGAGGTAGTGTCTGAATTTCGAGGTCGTAGGTTCCGACCAAATAGCGTTGTTTCTTGCTCACTTTTTGCAGGTTCAACGTATTTGTTTCACCACCTTTTCTCACAATCGCCTGAAGATTCTCATAATCGTGCTTTCCCTGTACTTTCAGAATCAAATCACCTTGAGGAGCATCTATAGCGATGATATTGTGAATGCCGGGAATGAGTTGGATGCTGTCTTTTGTAACTGACGGCACCGTGTGCACCTTCATTCGGTATGTGGTAAGTGGGTCGATACTCAAGGTGTCTGGCAAACCACGATGATTCATGGTATGAATGATATTGTAAACCATTTGGCCCGAAATAGCATCATAAAACGTCATATTCACGTCTGTCTCTGTTGGATTGCTATTGATATCAAGCAGATTTACTTGCACTGAGGTTGGGTTCAATGCTTGAGAGATAACCACATTTAATATGTCTTTGAAGGAACGCTCATTCTTCGCATTGAAATAGCTCCCGATACACTTGAATCGGTCAATTAATTCGAGGTCGAGACCTATGCCGATTACAAATGGTTTTAAAACGATGCCTTTCGATTGCAATGCCATCGAAATGGCACACGGGTCGCCATCGCATTCTTCAATCCCATCGGTAATCAGAATAATCATGTTCCGACAATTTGCACAGGGTGGGAAATCCTTAGCAGATTGTTCTAAACTATAAGCAATTGGGGTTGTTCCTTTTGGCTGTATTTTACCTAACGCTTTCTTAATGGCTGGTACACCACCACCACCGAAAGGAACTTCTAGTCGCGTGTCTTTACAATCTCGTTGCGTGCTGGAAATGTATTGGCTTTGATGCCCGTATGCACGGAAGGCCATTTCAAGGTTGTCCACGTTTTTTAGACTGTCCAAAAGCTCGTTGAGCAATTGCTTCGCGATGTCAATTTTCATCCCGCTTTCCCAATGCCCGAACATGCTTTGGGAGCCATCGAAAACAAAAAGAATCCGATTGAGCGGCTTTTCTTTTTCCTGCGCAGTGGTAGTGTTGCTGAAACCGAGCAAAAGCCCAAGCGCCAACATCAAGACAGAAATATGCTTTCTAAAATTCAATTAAGAATAATGAATGAATAATTTAAAATCATTGCCTTTTGCATATCGTCTCCCTGAACTTGTTTCAGGGTCTAAACAAATGCTGAAACAAGTTCAGCATGACTCAGGATTTCCCTTTTTAATAATCTCCCAACGTTTCTTCCAGCTGGCTAAGTGCATCATCCAATTGCTCTGCATTGGGAAAGATGCCGTGCCATTTGTGGCTTCCCATCATGTAATCAACTCCCATGCCCATTTCGGTTTTCATCAGGTTTATCACAGGAACGCCTTTGCCTGTTGCCGCTTTACATTCTGCCATGGTTTTGAGCAAATCCTCCAAGTTGTTGCCATCGCATTCAAATACCTTCCAACCAAAAGCCTCAAATTTTGCACGAAGACTTCCAAGCGCAATTACATCATCGGTATCACCATCAATTTGTCTTCCGTTAACGTCAACCGTAGCAATGATATTGTCAACCTTCTTAGCTGCTGCATACATAGCGGCTTCCCAAATTTGACCTTCTTGCAGCTCGCCATCGCCATGAAGCGTATAAACCAACTTGCTCTCGCCATTCAGTTTTTTTGTCAACGCAGCTCCAATTCCGCAAGAAAGTCCCATGCCCAAAGAGCCCGAAGCCATTCTCACGCCAGGCAATCCTTCATGCGTGGTTGGGTGTCCTTGCAAACGCGTGTTGAGGAATCGGAACGTTGATAATTCCTTCACTGGAAAATATCCGTAACGTGCCAAAACGCTATACCAAACTGGTGATATATGGCCGTTTGATAGAAAGAAAACATCCTCGCCTTTGCCATCCATTGTAAAGTTGGAAGAATCAGGCTTCATAATCTCATGATAGAGAGAAACGAAGAATTCTACGCAACCCAACGAGCCTCCTGGGTGCCCCGATTTGGGTGCCGCTACCATTCGTACAATGTCTCTTCGGGTCTGTGAACAGATGTGTTTTAGTTCTTCTGTTGATGGCATGGAGTGGCTGATTGGTTCAGCCTCAAAAGTACCTTAACCTCAAGGGCAGGCAAAGCCGCGTTGAAAACATTTGATAAGTCGAAGCGACCATCTTTTTCCTTGCTTTACAGTGTCTATTCGTCTCAAAAGGATAATTTTCGCAGCTAGTAAAAATGAAAGCCACACCAGTGAAAAACAATCTTTTAATCGTTCTCCTTGTCTTTGTGCTTTGCTTCCTATCGCGGTTGCTGTTCGTTAATTCTAACGTGTTCTTTTTTGATGGAGATGAGGCCATTGTGGCACTTATGGGACTCGATATTTTGGATGGTAATTTTCCACTCTACTTCTACGGTCAGAATTATGGGCTCTCGATAGTCGAAGCTCTGCTGATAAGCGTGGGCATACTTCTTTTTGGGACGACAATGCTTGCCGTGAAACTTCCAATGCTACTCCTTTGGTCAGGGGCAATTTCGCTCATGGCCTTGTCTTTTTTCAAACTATCGAAGCAGAATAAGATCGCCACAATCCTTTTCATTGCGGTTATGATTCTTTCGCCAACCTGGCTGGTCTGGTCTATGAAGGCGAGGGGCGGTTATCTCACCAGTTTCTTCTTTGCTTCCCTTGTCACCTTTCTTCTGATTCAATATCAAGAACGCCTGAATGCAATTATTTGGCTGGTCATTGGCCTATCGTTGGCCTTGGTCTATGAAGCACAACCAATTTGGTTGCCATGTCTGTTGCCAGTAATGGCTTATTTCCTCTTGCAGCAGGAAGGTAAATTATCGGAAAAAGTAAAATCAGCAGGAGCATTTGTGTTGGGTGCTGGAATTCCCTTGGCAGCATTTGCTTACGTCAAATCCACCATTGAAGTAGCATGGGACACGCCTAAACCGAATTTCGTGAAGCGATTAGAACTACTAGGTGATTTGCCGGATTTGCTTCTTAAAAATCTTGGCGGCAACTACTTTCTTTCTACAAATTACGAGCCTTCAAACAAGTCCTATGCAACCATTTTTATAGTGGTCTTTTTGGCTCTGGCGGCTTTGGGTATCTACAGAGTTGTAAAGGAAAGGAGACTGAACCTGTCCTCAGTTTTTTTGCTTGCATCCATGTTTTCCTTTTCTGGCTTCTTGGTGAAATCGGAACCACGTTATCTGCTTCCTTTTTTCGGCTTTGCCCTCTTTACAATGGTTGCTGTTTTCACAGAAACGGAGAATGGAAACATCCGAAAGGGAATGCTTGGTGCTTCGGTTATTCTGTGTTTGATGGGGCTGGCGGCCTTGCCTAATTTCAACAAATATTCGTTTGTGAACATGTCTTTGACGGAGGTGGATAGACAGATAAAGAATGATGAGGCGGTGATGGATAAACTCATCCGGAAGTTCAAGGCGGATGGAGTGAAGTATGTATTCACGACAAATGAATTTCTGCAGCATCAGCTTAATTATATGAGTAATAAGGAGCTATTGGTTATTGGACGAAAGGATCGTTGCCGAACGCCAGAGAATGTGGAAGCTATCATGGCGGCATACCCAGAACATGCCAGCGAATTTGCCATCATCGGCTATAATTTTCGCTATGGATACACGGGCAAAATTCCCTTGGTTGACAATAAGATATTCTACATCATCCGACCTGATAAGCAAACTCTCGAGCAGGTTGGGTTTTTTAAATAGAGGCTAAAACAAACCTAATTACAAATTAAATTTCTCCCCCTTGGGGAGATTAATAGGGGCTGTTACCTTTGCCGCCTCAAAAAATCGAGCTATGGCTTTACAATGTGGTATCGTAGGACTTCCAAATGTTGGGAAGTCAACACTTTTTAACTGTCTTTCTAATGCAAAGGCGCAGGCTGCAAACTTTCCGTTCTGCACCATTGAACCGAACGTGGGTGTAATCACTGTTCCAGACGAGCGTTTAGAAAAATTGGAATCATTAGTGAAACCAGAACGCGTGGTTCCTACAACTATCGAAATCGTTGATATTGCTGGTTTGGTGAAAGGTGCCAGTAAGGGCGAAGGATTGGGAAACCAGTTCCTCGGTAACATTCGCGAGACCGATGCCATTATCCATGTACTGAGATGTTTTGAAGATGGAAATATCGTTCACGTGGATGGTTCTGTGAATCCTATTCGCGATAAGGAAGTGATTGATACCGAACTACAGTTCAAGGATCTGGAGACGGTTGATAAGCGTATCGTAAAGGTGAAGAAGGGTGCTGAGATCGGACAGAAGGAAGCGAAAGCTGAATTTGATGTGCTTACTATTTTGAAAGCAACTTTGGAGCAAGGTAAATCTGCTCGAAGTGCTGAATTGAATGATAGCCAACTGGAATTGGCGCAGTCATTCCAGTTGTTAACACTTAAGCCAGTGCTGTACGTATGTAATGTGGATGAAGCTTCTGTGGTTACTGGAAATGAGTTTAGTAAGAAGGTAGAAGAAGCAGTGAAGGATGAGAACGCGGAGGTGATCCTTATCTCTGCTGCAGCAGAAGCCGATATCGCAGGATTGGATACCTACGAAGAGCGTCAAGAATTTTTGCAGGACATGGGATTGTCTGAGGCTGGGGTGAACAAATTGATTCGTTCTGCCTACAAACTACTGAAGCTTCAAACGTATTTCACAGCAGGTGTAAAGGAGGTCCGCGCGTGGACCATTGAAAAAGGAATGACCGCGCCACAGGCAGCTGGAGTTATTCATACCGATTTCGAGAAAGGCTTTATCCGCGCAGAGACCATCGCTTACAATGATTTCGTAACCCTTGGCTCAGAAGCTGCTGTGAAAGAAGCTGGCAAGATGAAAGTGGAAGGCAAGGAATACGTGGTGAATGACGGAGATGTGATGCATTTCCGTTTCAACGTTTGATAATTAGCGAATTAGAGTAATAAGCGAATAAGCTAATGATGGATGTCAATTAGCTGCTGCGCAATTCCATTACCTTTTCTTCTCAAACACTTCGTTCAAATAATCGTGGTCAACCTTGCCTTTTTTATCGGCTTGGGCGAAGCGTTCTGTTAATCGTTTTCTAACTGTTTCTTTCTTTTTTTCGCCAAGGCGAAAAATGCGCAGCAAGAGGCTTGGAAAGAACCGTTTCATGAAAAACATGAACTTGGCATCGGCTGGCAGAATTACATGAAAACGGCCTTTACCTGCTTTTTTAAGAACGTAAGCGGCTACCCGTTCGGGAGTGAGCTGTGACGTGGCAAATATCATCTTAGACATTTCCACTTCATCTTGATTTCCTCTAGCACTTTGCATCACCTTTGTTTTGAAGAAAGTGGGCATCACACATGTTACTTGAACTCCGTGAGAATGAAGCTCAGCCGACATGGTTTCGGATAATGACCGAACACCTGCTTTACTTACGTTGTATGCGGCCATTCTCGGGAGGCTTGTAAAGGCAGCTGCACTAGCAATGTTGATGATAGCACCCGATTTCTGCTTCTTGAACTGAGGAATGAACAGCACATTTCCGTAGATCACGCCATGGAGGTTGATACTGAGCAGCCAATCCCAATTATCGAGGCCGTATTCTTCCACATAACCGCCATCGCCAACACCTGCGTTGTTTACGAGGAGGTCGATGCCGCCAACTTCGCTCAAGAACTTCTCCGAAACGATGCGGTAGGCGTCTTTGTCGGAAACATCTAACCCATAGGTCAGTGGATTTCCACCTAGCTGTTTGATCTCCGTGGCTGCCTTTTCCAGAGCTACTCCGTTGATGTCGCTCATGCCAATGGTCCAACCGTCAGCGGCAAGTTCTTTACAGAGACAGAGCCCTAATCCTGAACCAGCGCCTGTAATGAAGGCGCGTTTTTGGGGAAATCGTTTGGTGAGTTGTAGCATTTGGGCAACAAGATAGTTGCCACGAACGAGAAACTAAAGCACTATTAATGTATCCAGCGGGTGATGTAGAATCCTGCTGTGCTTACGGCTCCAGTAAGTACGATTCCCCAGATGATGTCCACGAATACTACTTTGAGAGGAAAGCCTTTGAGCGTTGCAAGGTTGGTGAGGTCGTAGGTGGCGTAGCAGAAAAAACCGAAGAGTGCACCATATAGCATGGCGTGTTTGACTGAATCGTTCTCTACCGCAGGAAGGATGGAAAAGATGAAAATACCCACGATGTATATGAGGTAGAAGATCAATGCAGCAGCCCAATTCACGTTCTCTTTAAGGAGTCCGCCCAACTGTTCCCAGTAGAATTTCTTGGCCACGAGGCCAATCCAAGTGAGGTCGATGGCGAAGAAGACAACGGTGGTGAGGAGGTAGCTGATAAGGAGTTTCATGTGTTTGGTTTTGAGAAATAACACGAATAGCGCAAGAGTGTTTTTGGTAGGGAGAGGATTTGCAGACTGCGCCCGCGTGAGGGGTGGGAGCGGCATCCCCCGAACGCTTTCGGGGATATAGCGGACGGCCCGACCCCTTGCGTAGCTTGGGGGCACGCCCATATCATGCTTCAAATTTGCTTTGGCACGCCAATTGGTTTAGGCTAGATGAACCTTTAAAAACTAGAAGCCATGAAAACTTTTACTGCAACTTTAGCGCTTGTGTTGACTGCTACCGTTATGATGGCGTATCCGAGTGCTTCCAGACTAACTGTTGAGTTGGCTGGACACAGACCGAACACAATGATTGTGATCGATGGGCAGAGCTATAATGCTTCCAACAACTCCGTGAGATTGGAAGGAATGATGCCGGGCGACCATCAGGTTCAGTTGATGCGACCAAGCAGCTGGGGAGATCACGGAGTGCTTTTCAAAGGGGTGATACGCGTTCCGCAGCGGTCGAATGTGACTGCGGTAATCACTCCACAGGGAATGAAGGTGAACGCGCAGCCATTGGCCCATAACGGTGGTAGCTACTGGGATGGGAATGGTCATGGACATGGAGCGACCGTGACTCCGAACCCGAACGGAAACGGTGGTTTTGTGAGCATGCGACCACACCACCAACCAGTATTTGAACCAGTAGTTTGCGCACCAATTGTGATAGGAATGCACCCTGATGTTTTTGCAAGTGCGATGAGAAGCATTGAGATGCAATCGTTCGACTCGGATCAGGTGCGTGTTGCGAAACAGATTATCAGATTGAACGGTGCGTCATCCCATCAGATAGCGCGGATCATGCAGTTGGTGAGCTTTGAATCGAGCCGACTGGAGATTGCGAAATTCGGATATCAGTTTGTAGGCGATCCTGAGAACTACTTCGTTGTGAATGATGTGTTCTGGTTCTCGAGCAGTGTTCGGGAGTTGGACAGATTCATCAATGGCCATTAGGAATTAGCTGTTAGCTATTAGGAAATACCGAGAAATCTCCTAGCAAATTCAGACAGATTGCTTCAGTCGTACCTCCTTCGCAATGACGAAGCTTAAAAGTCCCGGCCTTGGTCGGGACTTTTTTTGTACTCAATCAGCTTATCCTTTTTGTTTTTGCTCAGGTAGTTGCGAATGATCTTACGTGTATCAGGATTATCGTTCTGCCTGCGGATGAATTCCAGGATGTTCTCAAGCGGTTGATTGGCTTCTACCTTTTCAATGAAACCGTAGCCCACGTATTTTCCGTCTTCAATCTGAACGAGCGAATATTCTTCTTCCGTTCGGCCTGCCCCGATCACAAGGGTATTGTTCATGGTCATGCCTAAGGAATTCTTGGCCGCGTTCATACGCTTGTTATATTCCTCGGGTGTTTCGAGCTCCATCTTCGTACCCCGACAGTTCTTTATCTGGTATTGAAAGCAGTTGCCTTTTGGGCTTTGAAGTCCGAGCAAACACTCACACAACTCGTGTTTCTTGGCCTGTTTTAGCAGCAGACGCTTGCCTTCAAAATAAGAGCGCACTTCTACCAGTGGTTCGCCTTCTGCAAACTTTTTTCGCTTGATGGCAAGGTTGATGTAACCCTTATCATCCACCTTTTCATAAATACCGTAGGAGAAATAAGGCTGTTTCTGCGAGTGATTGATGGGTGGTTGCAGCTTCTTAATTTCCTGCGATTCGAGTAGCAATGCTACAAGTTCGCTGCCTGTTTCTTCAAAGGAAATGGAATGCACCGCTTTCCACAAATCTGCCCACTTTTTCTTCTCCTTTGGATGGAAATGAGTGAGCACCCGTTTCTTTATGTTGATGCTTTTTCCCACATATAGAATCTGCTCATCGCCATCATACATGTAGTAGATGCCCGTTCCTGTGGGTAGCTTTTCGAGTTCGGAAGGCGGAAGATTGGGAGGGATGCGCACATCTGGCATGTCGGGTTTTATCCGACTAAAAACCGTTGTCGGGTCTTTTTGAAACAACAGTTGGAAGAGCGTTGCCGTGGCAGCAGTATCGTCCAAGGCACGATGGTGACTGTCCATCTCAATGCCGAGCGTAGCACATAATTTTCCGAGGCTGTATGATGGCAGACCAGGAATGATTCTACGGCAGATGTCAATGGTGTCCAACGTTTCGCGTTTGAACTCCATCTTGAGGTTGGCGAACTCCTTCTTCAGGAAACCATAGTCGAACGAAACGTTGTGCGCCACGAATACGCGGTCTTTGGTCATCTCAAAAATGCGTTCGGCATGTTCGGCAAAGAGCGGTGCATCGGCAACCATGTGGTCGGTTATTCCGGTGAGCTTCACTACATAGTAATCTATTTTCCGCTGTGGGTTGAATAGCGTGGTAAATCGTTCCAACTCCTTTTCTCCGTCATGAACGATTACGGCAATCTCGGTAATCTTACCATCGTGGATGGTTCCGGTGGTCTCAATATCTACAATCGCGAACTGCGTGAGAGGTAATGAAAGTTGGTCTTCACCCGGTTTTGACATTGGTTCAAAAATATGCAATTGCTTGTAGGGTCAACCACAAGATTGAAACATGTTTATTATTGCAGCATGAGAGTGGTTCTACAGCGCGTAAAGAGGGCATCAGTAAAGGTTGAAGGCGAGGAGGTTGGTAGCATTGGTGCTGGTGTGCTCATTCTTTTAGGTATTGAAGCGGCTGATACCGAAGAAGACATTGATTGGCTATGCGGTAAGATCTGTCGCATGCGCATTTTCAATGATGCCCAAGGCGTGATGAATGTTTCGCTAGAAGAGAATGGAAATGAGGCATTGGTGGTTTCTCAGTTCACCTTGCATGCCAGCACCAAGAAGGGCAACCGCCCTTCCTATATAAAGGCCGCACGACCCGAACAGGCCGAACCGATGTACGAACAGTTTAAAACCAAACTATCTGGCATGCTGATGAAACCCGTTGCCTCAGGTGTTTTTGGTGCCATGATGGATGTGGAACTGGTAAACGATGGCCCCGTTACGATTTTGGTGGATTCGAAGGAGAGGGAGTGAGATAGCTTTAGTAAATCTCTAGAATTCCAAGACTGTCAGATTGAATCATCTCCATTATTTGTGGACGATTCCTAAGTAGCGCTTCCACAACCGCATTGGTCGGCTTATTTCCGATTTTCATCAAAATGACTTTAGGAGGGAAGCCTTTTTGAAATAACAAATGGAGAAAATCCTCATCATTGGTGACGATTGTGAGCTTGTGTTCTTTGGCATAGTTCCAGATATTAACATCGCTTATTGGAGAACTCAGACCAATTGAGTTAACGTGAGTCACCTTTTGAAATTCAGATTCTAACGCACGAATCAATCTCCAAGATAGATTTTCATCCATCAAAAGCATTACTAAGCTGCGCTAATCTTGGTGATATGATCTCGATTGGCTGCAAATTCTAACGCAGCTTGAATTTGTTCCTGTTTTAAGGCTGGGAAGTCGAGAAGTATTTCATCATTCGTCATGCCTGAAGCAAGCCAACCTAAGATATCGGCCACCGAAATCCGTGTTCCTTTGATGCAGGGTTTACCGAATCGAATTGCTGGGTCGATAGAAATGTATTTTAAATAGCTTTCCATGGTATGGGATATTTACAAAGATAACGAACTCCCAAAGCGATTATTCGAATGATTAGTGTTTCCTAATCACATGAATATATCCACTTCCCTTATAGAACTTAACGCCACCTAGGTGGTTTCCTTTGGCCACCACTTCGTAGAGGTAGCGGTCTTGTTGCACGGGGTTTCCTTTGTAGGTGCCATCCCAAAATGGGTCGTCAATGGAGGTCATGCGGTAGATCTTGTGTCCCCAACTGCTGGAAATGAGCATCTCAAATTCCACCACTCCTGTTGATACGATCTCAAACACATCATTTAAGCCATCGCCATCGGGTGTGAATGAATTGGGTATCCATAGGGTGAACTCAGGTTCTACGCAAACATCAAACTGAAACTCATCTGTACAGGTGCCCATTTCGTTTTCTACATAAAGGGTAACGGTGTAGGTGCCTGTATCTCCATATTCGTGCGAAGGATAAACTCCGTAGATGTAATCTTCGGTTGTTCCATCGCCAAAATCCCATGTGCCACGGGCAGCACCTTGACTAAGATCGATAAACTCGGCATTAGGATCTGATTCTCTCATGCAGGGCCCGTTTGGGTTAGGTGTGAAATAGGCCGATACATTGGGAAATGACGGAATGGTGATGCTGGTATCGAAGGTGCATTCGCCATCGTGGAGGTTGGTAATGGTTACCGCGTAGGTCTGCGCCACTTCGCCATAATAGGTATCTCCGAAAAGGGGTGGTGCCGTGTGCCATTCGTACACGTAATTGGGAGAATAAGGAGTGCCTTCTACGGTGGCAAAGCCTGTATTTCCATAGCAAAGCGAGTCGCTGGTAACGAAGGTGGCGCTAATCTTAGGATGGACAAACATTTGTACTACATCCGTCACAGGGTCGGAGCAACCATCTGAAGTTACAATAGTAAATGTGGTAGAAGAATCGGGATAGAGCTCTATGGAAGAGAACCAGGTAACATTGGGATTCCATTGGTAGGAGAAAGGTGTTCCATCTCCACCCGAAGCTTGAACGCCCACGGTTATTGCATCTCCTGCACAGATGGCTTCTCCTTGCCCTATGCGGGTAGTGATAATGGGCGCACTAATAGAAACAAGCACGTTTTCGTGCACTTCGCAGCCTGCACTTCCTTGATTGTAACTTATGGTGTGTATTCCTTCTCCGGCAAGGGAAGGATTAAATATGGTGTCTGTAATTCCGTTGCCAGAGAACACGCCTCCTTCAGGTAATCCAATAAGCGAAATGGCCGAATCTACGAAGCAATACGTGTTTGCCAGTCCGATAATGTCTGCTGGTTGAAGTTGATACACATCCACCATGGCAGAATCCCAACAACCGCTTGGAGCTTGGTAATATACCCAGTTGATACCTGCCGAAACTTCTTCGGGGTCAAACATTCCGCTTGGAGTTGTTATTCCGTCTCCTGCCCAAGTACCTCCAACAGGAGTTGCGAGCATCTGAATGGGATTTCCCATTTCGCAAATAGCAGTATCGACCATCATGTTCTCGTGCACAATCATCACGGTGCTATCCATACAAGTGTTGGCTTCGTAGTAGATGGTGTGCATTCCTGCTCCCGCGATGGCAGGGTTGAAATGGCCATCTCCGTTGTTGTCTGTTCCCGGACCGCTCCACGTGCCTCCTCCTGGATAGCGGTGTATTCCGGCCCAATTCAAGGTCAAAGCATCATCATACAAACAGAAACTAAGGTTACTCCACTCGATGGTGGTTTGCCTTACGTAGATAATTCGCGTATCCGAACAACCATTGACCGTATATGTAACCACATCATCTATATATATAGGTGTAGTTGTGGGATCGTACAATCCCGAAGGGGAAACTCCGGTGCCGCTCCATGTACCACCTGCTGGACTTCCAGTAAGTTGGATGGGTGCTTCTTGGGGGCAGATTACATAGTCGCTACCTGCATTGATTCCCGTTACGGTAACATCCATGCTGGCAGAACATCCATTCAAATTATAGGTAATGGTGTGTGTTCCTGCTCCGGCAGTTTCGGGATTGTAAGAACCCCAATACCAATTGGTAACACCCGGCCCGTTCCAAGAGCCACCAAATGGTGTTGCGCTAAGATTGAACGGAGGGGCGGATTCACACACCGTCATATCGGGTGGTAGGATGATATCTTCTACCCGAACGTTCTTGGTATCGGTGCAGCCGTCTGTTGTGGTGTAGGTAATGAAATGAATACCGGGAGTAGTTGGGTCAAATATGCCAGCAGCAGTAGTAAATGGGCCAGACCATGTTCCTCCTGCTGGAAACCCGTTTGTTAACTGGAAAGGTGCTGTTCCGGGACAGGCTGCTTGATCATAGCCCGCCCATATTTGATTGACTTGCGATTGAACTGAATCTGAACAACCATTAAGATCGGTATAGTAGGTCCATGGCGTTCCATCTCCCGAATCGGGATGAAAGATACCAGCGGGGTCGTTAATGTGCGTTCCGCTCCAATCTCCTCCAGAAGGAATTGCGGTAATAGGAAAAGGAGCCACGTTTTCGCAAACATCTGGAATAGGGTCTATAACGGGCGATAAGTGAACGGTAATAATGGTTTGGTCTGTGGCAGATGGGGCAGGACTTGCATCGCTTACCGTTACCGAGTACGTGGTTGTTGCACCTGGACATACCACGTGCGGTCCTGCGGAGTTGGGAAGGCCATTGCTCCATGCATAGTTATAGGTATTGGCGTTTCCTCCGGTTACTTCGGCCCAAATCTCTACACATTCGCCAAGGCAGAGCGCATCTTCATCTTCAAAGATCTCTACGTCTAACGGACAATCGTTCACCACTAAGTTTCCTTCCACTTCGAGGGTGAATTCGTTCTCACACTCATCAGCATAGTGGTAAATGAACTCAAGATTGTAGGTAGTGCTTTCATCCAAGCCAGGACTGAATGTCAATTGGTATTGCGTTGCCATTCCTCCAGTACAATTAAGTGGAGAAATGTTGCTTATGGTTTGTCCGCCCGAAACAGTAAATGCTCCCGGGTAAACCGAATCGCAGGGAACAGGCGCATCAAAGGTGATTACCACAACCTCTGTACTACAGGTGGGTGCACTTGGATTGAATGTGACCAAAGGAGCATCTGGTTCTTCTACTTCTACTTCCCAGTATGCCGACCATCCTCCGCATGCCACACCAAATACATCCGATTGCCAATGAATGGTTAAACATCCCGAAGTAGCTACGATGGTTGGCGGCAGATCTTGACCAGAAACAGGCGCACCAATCTGTGGCGAGTTCACACTTGGTCCATCATAGAAGGTCATGATATCATATCCTCCTTCCGAACAAAATTGGAAGAAGGTCATCTCTATGCTGATGGCATTAGGCACACATATCTGCATGGTATAATCCTCTCCATGGCTATAATCTTCTCCATTCTGCCCGCCATTGCTGTCGGTAAAATAGCCTTCGCAATCATCGGTAGTAATGTTTCCTACGAGAGGGAAGGTGGTCTGTGAAAAAGAGGAAAAAGGAAGAAGGAAAAAGAGAAAGAGAAACGAAAAGGATAATCTGACAATTCTTAGTGAGACGCTTCGTTCCTCAGCGAAGCAAGTAGCATGCATCCAAGTTGTCCGTTTGTTTCCCTGAGGAACGAAGGGTCTCCATTTCCTTGGGAAGTCTGTGGAAAGTTGAGAATCTACTTTAAGCATGTCTTCACTCGTGTGTTTCACGGGCGATAAACGGTGATGGTATCGCTTTCTACCAATTCGCTCCAATGCCCATCTCTATCACGTATCATTACCTCAAACTGAAGTCGCTCTACCGAATCATTTCCAAGGATGAAAAGGTTATTCAACTTTACCGAAAGCCTTCCTTTTATTGGCACATTGGCATCAATGGGAGCCAAGGGTTGCACATGATAAAGGTCTTCGAATTGAAGACGGCTGTCCTTTACACTTAATGACGTTACATTCGGATCGAGGTGGCCGAGGTCGCCATTGTAATCATAGTAATCGAAGCTAATGGTGACGGTATCGGTAAATTCCTCTACCAACATTGGTTCTACCACGAGGTTAGTAATCTCTGGAAAGTCGGAGTGCTCTTCTTTACAGGAAGCTATGAGCACCACAAGAAGAATCATTATCAGTCTACGAATCTCCACGAGAAGTACTTTTTGATGTATAACTGACTTCCATCTTGCGGGATGATGGTTGGGTCAGGTTGTGCATCGGTTTTTAGATGAACACGCACATAATAGGTGCTATCCTGTGCAAACTGCGAAGGATTGAATGTAAATTGATGGGTAAACTCAACAGGTTCTCCGGTAAACCCTGGTTGAATGTTGCCCGTGGTTTGATTCTGAAACAGATCGTATGTGGTAATGAGCGAGTCGGTTTCGAAACCGATCTGCCCGCTCATTTTTGCCTTGGCATAGGTATAGGAATTCAGGTCTGTGTCATTATCGTAGATGGCAAACCACACCTGCACCGATTGAGTGCCAATAGGAACATCCATCTGTGATCCGCTATTGCAATGTACGCCATCGGCAGTGGCGTAAATGCCTCCAATACCGGGTTGCTGGTTATTCTCGTTTGGGGCATTGCCAAACATATCCTTGGCACCATTCATAATCCAAGTGCTAATGTTGCTAAGATGCTCGGCCTTCTTGGCATTCCATTCCGACTCGGGATCATAAAACGCATCTAGCGGCATAATGCCCGAAATGCCATCTATGTCTTCATTCAGGCGCAGCCACAAAATGGATTCAGACAATGAACCCGGCTTTACACGGTATTCATACGTTGCTGCAGGGTTGTTCTTTACGATGGGATGCAGCACCAATGTGTTGTAGGTGCTTTCGATGGTGCGGAAGTCGGGCTCAAACGTGCCATCATGGCATCCCGAATTGGCGCAAGTGGGTTTGAAAATGTTCTGGTGCAATCCTACAAAGCTTGTAGGGTCTACATTTTCAATTGCAGTGGTGTCTTGGGGCGGAAGATTGTCTGGATTATCAAACGGGTTCTTCTCATCCTTGCTGCAACTGCTTATGGAGAGGAGGAAAAGAGATAAGAGACAGAGAGATAAGGTGGGGCGCAATGCAAGAATCGCAGATAACTTAGGCACATAAGAGGCAAATTGAAATAAAGAGACACTTCGTTCCTCAGGGAAACAAACGGACAAGGCAGTGGTATCTACTTGTTTCGCTGAGGAACGAAGCGTCTCACATTTAGGTACTGTTTGGTGAGAAGAAGAATTCGTTTCTAGCTTCATTCTCATATCCTATCAAACAATGACTGTGCAGTTGATGAGATAAGTCCCGAACTCATCACATCTGCCTTAAAACCTAGAATCTCTGCAATTGTGGGGCAGTTATCTGCTGTTTCTCCGATCTGATTTCCTATTCCACCACGCACTAGGTTTGAAGGAACAGTGGGCCCCACCATTTGAGTAAACACCCGTTGCGTATTGGTATCCGAATGATCGAATGCTTTCCAATCGTTCTCGTCTTTAATTGGGTTTGGTATGAGATTTCTTCCGCATTCTGGCGATACAAGCATGATGGTATTGTTGGCCATTTCGGGAATCTGCTGCACCTGATTCCAAATATGCCCCACGGCATGATCGGCACGGTGTAGTGCTTTTAAGTAACTGGTATAATCGCTGTGGCAGGCATCCACCGCGCCAAGGTTCACTACCGTGAGGGTGGGTTTAAACCATTTCATCACTTCAACGGCATAGCCAACCGTGGTAAGATCGCCATTGTCTGTTACCGGAGGCTTGGCAATATTGCCTCCCAGGTTGTACATCTGGCGCATAAAGAGCTTGATATTCTGCTTATCCTCCTCGGTATTGTAAATGGTTTCGATGGTGCCGCCCACATTCTCAAAGTTGTTATCGAGAAAGTACTTCATCTGATAAATCGGGTCCAACTCCTCTTCGGGATGGTAGATCTTTGCGTTGGAAAGATGCTCTTGCCCCTGCGATCCAAACGTAATATTGGGCGCCAAGAAGTTGGCTCCGTACTGGGCGCCATAATCGGGATGATGACTGTAATTCATTAGCGGAGTAGAGTTTCCAATACCGTTGCCCACGAACCAAGTCTTGGAAGCAGGCGCTCCCATGTGCCTGCGTGTGTATTCAAAGATGGTGGGGTTGAGTGGTTTTTGTCGCAACCCTTGCGAGTAAAGCGTGTTGCCTTGCAGCAGGGCGTTCATACCGCCATAATGCCCCGCATGACTGCTTCTCACCTCACGGAAAAGCGTTCCCTGTTGCTGTAATGTGGTACTAAGAATGGCCGGAATGGGTGTGTCTCCTGCCAAGTTTCCATCTGTCCCATAAACCACCTTTTGTGTTGGGGCAGCACCATCCAACATGTTGGACATAATATTTCCTTCAACCGGAATTCCTTGGCTCTGCGCCAAATATGTTTGCTCTACACTCTCTTGTTGGCGAACTCCCCCTGCAAACATCACCATTACCACATGCTGCGCCAATTGTGCGCCCGTGGCAGCAAACAATCTTCCCGAAGGAAGGATGTATGGAGCCACAAATGCCCCTGCTGTTGCAGCCGCTGCTTTCTTTATGAATCCTCTCCTTTTCATGTTCTATCTGCTGGTGACTGGTCGCTATTCACTGTTCGCTTTTCACTAGTAGTATTGATACTCATCACTCAGCGCAAACGAAAAATACACCAACTCTGGCCTCACGTTCGGATGCGTATTGATGTAATTCTTGAAGTACTGTCGTTCGGCCTCGGTGGGGTTTCGTACCAGAAAGCGGTTGTAGGTTTCGGTAAGGAAAGCATCCACATCTGCCCGCATCTCTGCGTTTGTTGGAAGAATAACCCCTCCCGAATTCATGTAATTACTGATAAGCACCTCGTGCACAAGGTCTTTATCTCCTATAGATTGCACGCATTCGCTGGCCTCAAACAGATCATCGCTCGATAGAGCCGTTTGAAAAAGGTTGGCATACAGAATGGCAATGTATTGCTGGTCTGATTTCAGCTTGGTCTTGTTAGCATTAGGAGGGAGGATGGTTTCTTCATTCACCTCATAGAGTTTCTCCTTTTGGCAGCCTGCTGCAAGTAGAAGCATGAAGCACGAAAGAAAAAGAAATACGAAACGCGAGGCCGATACCGATGCGGACTGCGAATCTTCCATTACTTGAATACTTATAGGCCCCATCCCATTTTTCATTCTTAATTACTCATTCTTAATTACTCAAAGTGCGCATACTCATCCGTTACCATAATGGCCCGCTGCACCTTCTGTAGGTCGTGGTCGAGCCAAAGGTCTATCATCAACTGGTTAGTTTCTGCCGTAGAAGGTTCTCTGGCAAGTAGCACTTGGTACGACCAAATGATGAGCCCTTCATAGAAATTGCGCGAACCCACCAGAATAGTTACAAACTCCTGCTTGTTTTGGCCCGATTGTCCCATTAAAGAGGCTGGTTGGTTGTATTCTATCATATTAAACCCTGCATAAAACTCGGCATTGGTAGGAAAACGGAAGAAGAGGTTATCAAAACTGGCATTCACGAAGTTGAAAGTGTTCATGTTAATCTCATCAAACACGGCATTGTACACCATGGCGGCACACATGTCTGCAATACCAATCTCACCGTTAAAGTACTCGGCTTCCGAATCCAATACCGCCTGCAGCTTGGCTAGTTGAAGACGTCTTTCGGCCACACCTTCCCAATTACCGTTTAGCGAATCGGGAAGAATGCCACTGGCAATGGGCCCCATTACTTCCTGTATCTCTGCATTGGATGCCGCCTCCATAAAACGAGCTTTTCCCTGCTCATACAATCGGTTGTAATAGGCATGCTTGTACGATATATCGCCTGCAATAAAGTCGGTATTGGTCTGAAGCTTCAGAATCATGGCCTCCCGCGCCTCCAAACTCAGATTAGCCGCTTTGAGCGCAAGGCGTTCGGCATTCATCTCCGAATCAAACGGTTCTCTTCCTATTTGATCGATGTACACCCGATTGATGTAGTTCTCAATGAGGAGGTCACTTACCTCAGAATAGTAGGGGGCATCATTGCCTGGCACCAACTCAGGGTCTTTCTTGCAGCCACTGGCAATAAGCGAAAGGGAAAGAAGTAAAAGGAAGAGACGTAGGTACCGCATTTCGGTTGACAAAATACGGGTATTATGGTATTGGAAGCTGTTGTTTCCAATCTGTTTTCACAGAGTTGGAGTTAATATTAACACCAAGTTAAACTTAAACAGCTGTTGCCAATTGTGGCTTCGCTTTGGGTTGTGCATGCGCATAAATCCACGAATTGAAATCGAAGATTTGCATCATCGAATAGAAATAGTGTGTTTCGCTTTGCAGGCGCTCAAAAGCAAAAAGGGCATCGGCAAACAAGCATTCGGTAGCTTTCTTTCCGCTGCTCAGTCCATGAAAAAGGCGAGACAAGCGCCATTCTATTGGATAGAGTTCTTGATGTTTTCTATAATGATGGTAGCAATAGTTGGTGTCGCTTTCAAAAAGTTTGTCGCTGGTGCGGTCTGCACGCGATAGGAGTAGTTCTTCGTATCGAACCACCAGACCAATAAATGGTTCTAGACCTTGCAGGTCGATGGCCGCGCCCGAGTTTTTGGCATTCATTCGCTTAGCAAAGCCAAGTAGTTGTTTGCACTCTTTATACAGTTGGTATTTAAAGCAGGTAGTAATAAGAAGTGGCAAGGTGGCCGTGGAGATGTAGAGGTCCCAATCGTTGAGATTAAAGTTGCCCTCTTTTGATTGTTGGCTGGTATGAATAAGTGCAATGGTTGCCCTAAGTTCGGATAAGTTTTGGGCCATATTATCAGGATATTGCAGTAAAATGATCTGATCAAACACGTGATTGAGCGCCAACAGACATGGATCGTTGCCATAAAAGCGGTCGATGGCGGTATGGTAGAGCAAATTGGCATCGTGTGCATGCAGGGTGTCTTCGGCCCTAATAGCCATATCAATAAAGCTAAGGAAGAACTGATAGAAACGATGGTCGGCCATGGGAATGTGCATGGGCGGGGTGTTCATCTTGGTCCAAAGGGCTTTAAGGTGCCTATAACTTAATGGCAAATTGCCTTTAATTTGAGCCAATATGGCTTGCGTTTGCACATGATATGTCCAAAGATGGAACGGCATATCGTTTTGGCGTTTGGCAATTTTGGCCGACTGCTGCTCTAGTAGCAGAAAATGCTCAATGCGTGTGGCTTCGCGCAAGAGCATGCTTTTTTCGGCCAGGGTGGCCACATTTACGTAAAGCTCCGTAATGTGGCGCAATAGCTTGGTATTGCAGTTTAGCGCATCCATTTCAATCATAAGCTTCTTAAGCTTGATGGCGGCATCATCCGGATACATGCGCTGCACCAATGCCGAGCGAAGTTCCAGTGCCAAGCGGGCCACGGCATAGTTGCAATTTAACTCGGCATCTACCTGCACCTGTTTGGCCAATTGGAAGGCTTGTTTTGTTTCGCCCCATTCTAGTAGCGTGTGGGTAGCAATAAGTTTGCGTAGGCTTGGCGCATTCCAGCCAGGGCTGTTAAGCGATTGCCACTCTAAAATGAAACGAACAAGCTCGGTTTTGGCCGTTCGGAACGAGCCATCTGTAATAGCAAGCTCCTTGCACACAGCCGTTTTAGTGATGGAGGTATCTGATTGGCGCAACAGCGTCACTAATCGTCCGGGCAAGCGCGTAGCCTGATGCCTATAGGCCAAAAAAGACATGAGGTCTGCATGGTCTTCGGCACTCAGACCCTTTAGAAGGGCCAATAATCGTAAGAGCTGCATGTTAAGGGGTATTTAGGGCAGTTGGTTGCAATAAATGTAGAACATGCAAGCGCTTTTCTGTGCTTTATATTAACAACGACCGTTATTTTTCCAAAAAAGAGAAGCTTTCCCTCCGATACCTTGGCCTTGACAAAAATCAACGACCAACCCCATGCTCGTATCGATAAGTGGATTAAAAGAAACGATGAAGGCTTTGCTTAAAGCAGGGCAGTTCGTGTGTATTTGTGGTGGAGTGGTGCTTTCCGAAACATCCTTTGCCCTTTCCGAAACACCCTTTGCCCTAGATCGATCACATACTTCACGATTTCAAACTCATTGTACCCTAGATCGATCACATACTTCACGATTTCAAACTCATTGTACCCTAGATCGATCACATACTTCACGATTTCAAACTCATTGTACCCTAGTTCGATCTCATACTTCACGATTTCAAACTCATTGTACCCTTTTTCAATCTCATACTTCGCAATTACAAACTCATTTATCGCTTTCTAGAAGTCAGACAGGCTTCGTTTCGGTAAGTGCCCCAAGAATTTTCACTTGACCAAAATCCTTAAAAATAACCATCTAAAAACTATCGTACATGGATCGTCCAGCAAAAGTCAGTCTTGATTTCGTCATTCTCAGCCCTATACAGAAAGGACTGTTCGGAGACAATGTCATTTCGGAAATGACCGAACACACGAGCGTATTTGTCACGCCCGATGTGCCTTTGGCAAATTTGAGTACAGCAAATGACGATCTTAAACTCAAAACACAGCAGGCATTAAGCGGAGATAAAGAGAAAATACAAGAGCGCGATGTGGCAGAGCAGAAATGGATAGATACTTTTCGGAAGGAGGCAGAATATGTGCAACGTATAGCAGCAGGCAGTAAGCTCGTTATTACGCAGAGTGGCTATCATAGCACCAGTACAGAAACACATGCGGCCACAAAACCAGATCAGGCCGATTTAGATGCATGGGGCAATAAAGGCAAGGGCAGTATTCATGCCGAGCTGAAGACATTGAAAGGAGCGAAGGGATTAGTTTATGTGGCCTCACCACAGCCCATCGACAGCACATCGCTGAGCCTCAAGAACGGACAATTGCGCATAGCCAAAGAAGTGGCAAGCGACATGGAATTAATACTCACCACCAAGCGCAAGGTCGATTTCCAAGGACTTGT
The DNA here is from genome assembly GCA_021741075.1 of Flavobacteriales bacterium. Classification (GTDB taxonomy): domain Bacteria; phylum Bacteroidota; class Bacteroidia; order UBA10329; family UBA10329; genus UBA10329. Next base: position 47,587 of record JAIOYO010000004.1, read on the forward strand.
ATCGGGCCAGACCTATTACATAGCCGCCCTTGGTTTCAACACGGCCGGTGTAGGAGACATCAGCACGGTAATAGATGTGGTGGCGCCTTGATGGGGGGGGGAATAAGGAAGAAGGGGAAAACGAAAAATGAAAATGACAATGAAACGAATAGTGTTGCTTTTGGTCTTAGGAGGTATTATGAGCATAGCAGGTTCAGGATGTAGGAAAGAAGCAACGGTATATGGTTGCATGGATCCATCATCGGCCAATTATAATCCAGATGCCAACGTAGATAATGGAACCTGTCAATACACGGGTAGCGCTGTTTTCTGGTACAATTCAACGGGCACAACCGCAACAGTTAATGTCGGTGGACAAACGGGATACATTACTCAGTATTATTCATCCTATGACCCAGGCTGCGGTTCTGGAGGATGCGCAAATTTCACCTTGCCTACTGGTACTTATTCCTTCTATGCTTCCTCAACCTTTAGTACGTGGTCAGGCAACGTCACCATAACTAAGAATGGATGCTCCAAGATGCTTTTGTATTGATCAGGCGATAGAGAATACGAATGAAATTAACAGCGTAAGCCGAAAAGCTGGGAGAGAGTAGGCAACAGAAGATTAAAACCACACAACTAATTGAAAAAACTCGACATTTTAGTACTAACAGGAGTTCTGATTTTGATGTGCCATCATTCCATCGCACAGAAAAAGCAAGAGATACCCGAAGTAAAATATCGCAGAAGTTCACTGCATACCGTACTGGTACAGTCGGGAGATTATGATATGGCCGAGATCATAGAAGGCGCCTTCTTCAAAGCACCTTTTCCAGACAAGTACAACAACCATAATATAGGAGAGAATCTACTTCTAAGGTCAAAGTATCCGATAAGCGATGCCGAACGGGAAGAAGGTGGGGCCAAACGAACCAAGGCCGGAGAAATGGCAGGCAATTTCGCGTCAGATGCAACCAACGGAATAACCGACCCTTCTGCTGCAGATGTACCATTTCAAATAGAAAAATTCATTGTTCAGAATAAGATAGCCAATAAGCTGGTGGCCAAATGGTGGGACAGAAAAGAAGATGGCAGTTTTGGTATGGACCTCATCTTTGAACGAGGTAGTTACGATGCATCTGCGTTGGATGCAGAGATAGGACAAGGCACCGTGCGAGGTGCAGAAACCTTAGCACAAGATGCAGGAGTAGAATTAATCTCCAAAACCTTCGTGGTATTCAATAAGATGCATTTTATAGAAAACGAAAAGATTGCAAGCTTGGTAAAAGAGAAAGCACTGCTTGCAGCAAGCAAAATACCAAACCCCATTGCGCAAGTAGCAGCAACCAACGCAGCCGAATTGGCCTACAAGCTCACACACGAAGGATATACTGTCAATACCACTTCATTCCTCTATCAACTAAGCTGGACAGACTCAGTAGAAGCCGTGTTCTTCAATGATTATTGGGTAACCAACACAGATGAACCCGAAGTAAAGGCAGCAAAATCAGAAGCCTTTGATCAAACCGATCTGTTTCAACTCCAGTTTGTAGGAAAGGCTAAATCATCTAGCGTGGTAATGCCGGTAAGCAATCCATTATCAAATAAAAAGGCAATGCCATCCAACGATGTAGTAGAACTAGCAACCGTTCGAAACATAGATGCCGTTTATGCCAAGTTGCAGAAAGAGTTTGATGTGTTTAAACCCATGACTCCTCTTTACTCCGTAGATCCCATTACAGCACGTATCGGAATGAAAGAAGGACTAGAAGGAGGCGAAAAATTTGAAGTGCTGGAACAAAGCATCGACCCTAAAACACAAAAGACCATTTACACCCGAAAAGGCACTATTACGGTAGATAAAAAAATGATTTGGGACAACCGAATTACAGCCTTGGCACAAGCTACCAACACCTCAGGAATGAGTGATGAAGAAATCGAACAAATGGTAGAACGAGCCTTGGCAGGAGAAGTCATTGCCAATGCCGACACAGAAGCCAACGCTTCCGAAACCAACCAAGCCACCGAATTAGGCGCCACAACCTTTAAAGGAGGAGGAAAACTATATCCTGGTATTCTCATCCGACAGCTTAAATAACCACCAACCCATAAACAAACCATGAAACACATAACCACAGCAATACTGGTGCTTTTCGTATCAAGTCTAGCCTTTGGTCAGGCCAGACGAAAAGCAGATAAAGACACAGAAAACTGGAGATATGAACTAGAAGTAGTAAACGAAGGAGCACAAGGAACCTATCTTATCAAAATATGGTCCTACTCCAAAAAACCTCAAGTGGCATTTGAACAAGCAAAGAAAAATGCAGTACACGGCATCGTATTCAAAGGATATACCGGAGCCGGAAGAATAAAAGGTCAAAAGGCATTGGTACAAGATCCAAGTGCCGAAATAACCCACGAAGCATTCTTTAAAGAATTCTTTGCCGACAATGGCAAGTACATGAAGTTCGTGCAGCTTACCACCGATGGGGCCATCGCCCCAGGCGACATCATGAAAGCCGGTAAGAAAGAATACAAAGTAGGAATAGTGGTAGCCGTAAACAAAGACGATCTCCGAAACTACCTCGAGTCAGAAAAAATTATCCGCGGACTCTCCTCAGGGTTTTAAAGCAAACAATTATCGAAATGAAACACACCCTAACTACATGCTTTATAGTATGCACAACAGTTTTGTTGAGCCTTGGTCAAACTGCTAAAAAACCAACCATCATGATCGCACCAGCAGATGACTGGATGACATCTAAAGGTTTTATGGACAAGGTCGATAATCAAGGAACCGTAGAATATGTTCCCAATTACGACAAAGCATTTCATGAATATCCACAACTCAATAATATCATCACAGCTATAGATAGAGCAATGATTGATAGAGGATTTCCAACGCAACGCCTAAAGGAAACACTCGATGAAATGAAAGAACAAGCAGCAGAAGACAACTACCTCCAATCAAAAACAGGAGACGGCATCAGCGAAAACATCATCGATCAACTAGCCAAAACAGCCAAAGCAGATATTTGGATGAAAGTATTCTGGGAAGTAAAAACCATTGGACCTAAAAAACAAGTAACCTTCAGGCTTGATGGAATAGATTCCTATACAAATAAAGCCGTTGCAACCGAACTAGGAACCGGGGCAGCTTCATTTTCTGCCACCGAAGACGTTTTGGTTGAAGAAGCCGTCATAGCAAACATGGACGGATTCAATTCACGACTACAAGCAACATTCGATAAATGGTTTACCGAAGGAAGAGAAATATCCTTGAGAATTAAAACATGGAGTGCTTGGGAATATGATCTAGAAAGCGAAGATTTTGGCGATGCCGAATTGAATATCCTCATCGAAACATGGATTGAGAACAATGCCAACAATTCCCCCAACATTTCAGTCTCAACCCAAAACCAGATGGTGATAAAAGAATTGCGAATTCCCATGTTAGATGAAAAAGGAAAAGGAAACGATGCCAAGAAATGGGCAAGAGGACTTACAAGCTACCTCAAAGGACTCGGTATTGAAGCCAAACTCATGACCAAAGGCTTGGGTCAGGCACAATTGGTTCTCGGAGGTAAATAACAATCAAATAAGGAAAAGAATGAAAAAGCAACTCATCATAACCATCTGTGCCTTTTTATGTGGTTTCACCTCCACAAAATCTCAAGCCCAGAATACACTAGGCAAGACCGAAGACCTAGGCCGTATTGTAATTACAAGTTACGTTTCCCCACAAATAGAGGGCTTGCCTGCATCCGCAGAAAGCATGTTGATCAGTAAAATGAGTCAAATTGCTTCCGCTAATGGCCTTGGAGGAAGTGCACTGAATTCAAGATTCATCATCACCCCAAACATCACCGTCATTAACAAGGATATTACACCAACCGCACCCCCCATGCATGCCTATACCTTAGAAGTAACCTTCTTCATAGGCGATGGTATTGACGGAACCAAGTTCGCAAGCACATCCTTGGAGGTAAAAGGGGCAGGCACCAACGAGACCAAAGCTTACATAAGTGCATTAAAACAAATAAACCCCAACAACTCCGATTTATTGGCATTGGTAGAAAAAGGAAAGGTTAAAATAGTCGAATACTATAATTCTCGCTGCGATTTCATCATCAAAGAAGCTCAAGCTCTTGAAGGACAACAGAAATTCGATGAAGCCATCTACAAACTTACAGGCGTACCAGAAGTTTGTAAAGAGTGTTTCGACAAAAGCATGGATGCCGTTGCTCCCATCTATCAGAAACAGATAGATAGAGATTGCGAAATACAATTAACCAAAGCACAAAACGCCTGGAACAGTGGACAAGACACTCGTTCAGCTGATGAAGCAGCAAGCTATTTAGCACATATAGAGCCTGCAGCAGCTTGCTACACAAAGGCAGGGGCACTATCAAAGACAATAGCAGCCAGAGTGAAAGAATTAGACCAACGAGAATGGAACTTCAAACTCAAGGAACAACAAGATGAAGTAAACATCAGAAAAGCCACCATTGCTGCAGCCAGAGATGTGGGCGTTGCATACGGAAACAATCAACCAAAATCGGTTACTTATAATGTGAGTGGGTGGTGGTAGGCACTGAGTAACAGATACATATGTTGAATTTGCCATTGCCAATATGTTTGGTCATTCTCGCTCCAAATAGCGTTCACTCGTAAGCGAAAGAACCTTACTTGCCACTTCCCTTCTTTCTTCGTTCCTTTCGGTCAAATCGTTAGACACTATGACCATAGAACAAGCCCAAAAAACCGTTGACGAGTGGATCAACAGCGTAGGAGTAAGATACTACAGCGAACTCACCAACATGGCCATCCTGACGGAGGAAGTGGGAGAAGTGGCACGCATTATTGCCAGACGTTACGGAGAACAATCAGAAAAAGAAAGCGACAAAGACAAAGACCTAGGCGATGAAATGGCCGATGTGCTGTTTGTACTGCTATGTCTTGCCAATCAAACAGGAGTAGATCTTACAGAAGCATTGAACAAGAACTTGGAAAAGAAGACAGTTAGAGATGCCGAACGACATCAAAACAATCCAAAACTGAGGTAGAGACGCGATGCTTCGCGTCTCTACAGACTAATATTCCTTCTTAACAGATTGAACAAAATTTATGAGCTGAACCCAATAGTCCGTTTCGCCATCTGTTCCTTTTTCTAAGCAAGCTGCTCCATGCGCCCCGCCTTTTGGAGGAGCAAAGTAGATTTTCTTCTTACTTCTAATAGCATTCGCAATAGGGTCGGTGTATTTCTTCTCATCCGAACCACAAGCAATAAATGTTGGCTTGGTTAGTGCACTTGCGGTCTTCTCTACATCAAGTTTATTCCCAAAATATTCTCCCGGACTAAAAGCTATTACGGCCTTTACTTGCGACATTTCGCTACCAAGCTTAATAGCCAGAGAAGCAGAATAAGAACTTCCAAGAACAATTACAGGCTTACGAGCAATAAGGTACGCCTTTTCAATGGCGGCTTTCATGTCAATTTCAGAATCCAAGTATTCTGTTCCTAGTCCAGTCTCCTTAGCAAGAACATAGGTTTCATTTACAATAAAGTTGGCTTCTTTTCCCGAGCGGAGGTCAACCGCCATGCAATTCAATTCCAGTTTATTCAGTTTGATAGCAATCTTCTGATATTCGCCACGGCTTGATTGCGCTTTATGAAACAATACAATCCAAGGATAACTTGGGTCTGCTTCATACATATCTGCTGTAATGGTTACGCCATCCTTTGAAGGAAACTTTACACGTCTTGCAGTCTGTGCTTCAACGTTAAGAGTGCCCAACAAGGAAATCATAAGCACGCTTACAAAACTTAATCTCATCATTTTCGAAAATTACGATTGCTTACGCTCCGATATCAATATATGTTCCATTTTTTCCAACAGGCTATTATTAAAAAGCCCCGTTCGTACAAACGAACAGGGCTTTCAATTGTTTAAATAAGATTCAGATTACTTTTCTGCTAGAACAATAACCTTATTGTTATTCATTTCTACAACGCCACCACCAATATCAAAGTATTGAACATCTCCGTCTGTAGCTTCCACCTTCACTCTTCCTTTTACCAATGTGGCAACAATAGGAGCATGATTGTTAAGAATACCAAAAAGACCTTCTTTTCCTGGCAATTGCACGTGGCGCGCTTCGCCTTCAAAAACCTTTTCGTCTGGTGTTACTATTTCTACTTGCATCTTGGTTTGTTAAGATTCAAAGTTTAAAGCTGATTAAGCCTCGGCCATCAACTTCTTACCTTTTTCAATTGCTTCTTCAATTGTTCCAACAAGGTTGAATGCAGCTTCTGGATATTCATCCGTTGCTCCATCCATAATCATGTTAAAACCTTTGATTGTATCAGCAATATCAACATAAACACCTTTTAGACCAGTAAACTGCTCTGCCACGTGGAATGGTTGAGAAAGGAAACGTTGTACACGTCTTGCTCTGTGAACAATCAATTTATCTTCTTCAGAAAGTTCGTCCATACCAAGGATAGCAATAATGTCCTGAAGTTCTTTGTAGCGCTGAAGCGTTTCAATTACTCGCTGCGCGGTAGCATAATGCTCTTGTCCAACAATAGCAGGAGTAAGAATTCGAGAGGTCGAATCCAATGGGTCAACCGCAGGGTAGATACCCAACTCAGCAATCTTACGAGAAAGTACCGTGGTAGCATCCAAGTGAGAGAAAGTAGTTGCTGGCGCAGGGTCAGTTAAGTCATCCGCAGGTACGTAAACCGCCTGAACAGATGTAATAGAACCTCGCTTAGTAGAAGTAATACGTTCTTGCATCAATCCCATTTCAGTTGCCAATGTTGGTTGGTAACCTACGGCAGATGGCATACGACCCAAAAGTGCCGAAACCTCAGAACCAGCTTGTGTAAATCGGAAAATGTTATCGATAAAGAAAAGGATATCACGACCTCCTGATTTCTCATCTCCATCACGGAAATACTCAGCAATGGTCAATCCTGAAAGTGCAACTCGTGCACGCGCCCCAGGAGGCTCGTTCATCTGTCCAAACACGAACGTTGCTTTAGATTTCTTCAATTTTTCGTGGTCAACCTTAGAAAGGTCCCAACCACCTTCTTCCATAGAATGACGGAAAGCATCACCGTAATCGATAATACCAGCTTCAATCATCTCACGAAGAAGGTCATTTCCTTCACGCGTTCTTTCACCAACTCCAGCAAATACAGAAAGACCACCGTGTCCTTTTGCAATGTTGTTAATCAACTCCTGAATAAGTACAGTCTTACCAACACCAGCACCACCAAACAAACCAATCTTACCACCTTTTGCATAAGGCTCAATAAGGTCAATTACCTTGATTCCAGTAAAGAGAACCTCGGTTGCAGTAGAAAGTTCCTCAAACGCTGGAGGAGCCTTGTGAATAGCGTATCCGCCTTTTTTGTCGCAATCAGCCATTCCATCAATTGGGTCTCCAACTACGTTGAAAAGACGTCCAAAGATTTGATCTCCAATTGGCATTGTAATAGGAGCACCCAAGGCGCGAACCTCAGTACCACGGCTCAAACCGTCTGTAGAATCCATCGCAATTGCACGAACGGTGTTCTCACCAACGTGTTGCTGACATTCAAGCGTTACAACTTGTCCATCTGGACGAGTTACTTCAAGTGCATCAAGAATTTTAGGAAGTTCACCATTGCTACTGTCAAAGCTGATGTCCAAAACTGGACCAATGATTTGAGCTACTTTACCTTTTAGAGCTGACATTTATTCTTCTTTTTATATCGTATTAATAGGCTCGATTTTCGGAGCGCAAAAATAGGTCATACGTTCTGCACCAACAACACCTGTTCAGAATTTGTTAACAAGCCTTGATAAACGTCAGTTTTTCAACTCAAAATCAGTGGTTTTTGGGCGGTCAGTCTGTTCGCTGTATCTTTTTTTCAGCCTTCATTGAGCACTGCCGAAATAACGGCAGAGGAAAAATAGATGCCGCTTCCATCCTTAACGCAAAGCTGTCTACAAACATTGGCAAAGTCCTTCATGGTTTTCAAAACCCACTAGGTCTAGTTTCAATAGATATTTTTGTCAACCCAAAACAACACGGTTGAAGGTTTATCACTCCATAGACGAATTCCAAACAGTAAAAGACGCGGTTGTCACCACGGGCACTTTTGACGGTGTGCATGTGGGACACCGTAAAATCATTTCTCGATTAAACGAAATTGCAGATAAGATTGGTGGTGAAAGCGTATTGCTTACGTTTCATCCGCATCCGCGAATGGTTCTTTTCCCAGACGATCATGATTTGGAACTCATCACAACTATGGATGAGAAAATTCAACTTTTGAAAGAAGCTGGAGTTCAGAACCTAATCATTCATCCGTTTACCAGAGAATTTTCGCGCATTAAATCCATCGATTTTATCCGCGATATTATTGTAGAGAAACTTGGTACATCTGTTCTTGTCATTGGCTACGACCATCATTTTGGCCGAAACCGAGAAGGCAGCTTCGAGCATTTAAAAGAATCGGGCCCACTGTACGGTTTTCAGGTTGAAGAAATTTCGGTTCATGATGTAGATGATGTGGCCGTAAGCTCCACAAAGATTAGAAAGGCATTGCAAGAAGGAGACGTGCTTACAGCCAGCAGGTATTTGTCGCATAGCTATCAACTGTCAGGAACGGTCATTCATGGAGATAAACTAGGCAGAGAACTTGGTTATCCAACCGCCAATATTCAGATTGAAGACAGAAATAAGGTTATTCCAGCCAACGGTGTCTACGCATGTTACGTCATACTTAATGAAGAAAAATTTAAAGGCATGCTCAATATTGGCACTCGTCCTACCGTTAAGGGACAAGTTAGGCGAATTGAAGTCAATATCTTCGATTTTGAACAGGAGTTGTACGATAAGCGATTAGTAGTGGAGTTGAAGGATCGAATCAGAGACGAAAGAAAGTTTGAAAATGTGGAGCAACTGAAACAACGATTAGCGATTGATAAAAACTTAGCTTTAAGAATACTATGAGGTTTGTTTTCGGAGTCATATTTATGCTAATTAGTTCAGTTTCTTATGCCCAAAACTGGACATTAGATGCACTCGAAAATCAGATATATCAATACACATCACTAGAAGAAGCATTGGCTGCACCACGCGATAGCGTTTACAGTCTTAAACTGAAAAACCGTTTGAGAGAAGTTCCGCCCGAAGTGTTTACAGCTTTCCCTAATCTTCAATGGCTGGATTTGAGTAAAAACAGGTTGGTTGACATTCCGTCCAATATTGGTTTGTTAAAAAACCTTAAAAAACTCATTCTGTATAAGAATAAAATAGAGTCGCTTCCACCCCAAATCGGTGAGCTAGAAAACCTGCAAGAACTCATTATTAATCAGAATGAACTAGTGACCTTGCCGGAGGAAATCGGAAACCTCAAAAAGCTCCGATATTTAGATATGTGGAGCAATAATATAACACGATTACCAGGTTCTATGGCGGAAATGTATGCCTTGGAAGAAGTGGATCTTCGGGTTATAGTTATGACCCAATCTGAACAAGAAGACATCAAAATTTTGCTCCCAAATGCAGAAGTGAAAATGGACAACCACTGCAATTGCGGCAATTAACCATTGTTGCTAGTTGCTTCTGTGTTTTCTATTTTCAACGCAAATTCACCATCATGAAAAATCGTCACATTAAAACACTGTTGCTTTTCTGCGTTTTTGCGAGCTGGGTTGGACTCAGTTCTTGGACTGGAGGACCTGCACCAGAGTGTAAAAATGACAGTCTCGCCATAATTCGCGTAGTGAAGCCTACTAACGAGTTGTTTAAGATTAAGCCTGTGGTATTCATCTCAAAGGGATTTGGCAAGATTGATCAAGTAAAGGTGAATGATGCAGATTATGGCAATGGCGACCTCGTGCTAAAGCAGACGCTCACCGAACTTCTTTCTAACGGTTACACCATTCAAACGGCTACTGAAAGTTCAGAATCGGGTATGCAATTGAATACCTATTACTTAAGGAAAAAAGTCATTTAAGTAATGCTTATTCTCAGCTTAAAAAAGCAAACCTTGCGCACTTTCGTGCTCCAGCAACCATTGCTTCCTCTTTAAACCACCAGCGTAACCAGTCAAATTACCATCACTGCCAACAACTCGGTGGCACGGAATAATAATGGCAATCGGATTTTTTCCATTTGCAGTTCCTGCAGCACGAATCACTTTTGGGTCTCCCAAACGTTTTGCCATATCCATGTAGGAAATGGTTTTTCCAAATGGAATGTTCTGCAATTCTGCCCAAACAGATTTCTGAAAGACGGTTCCGTTAGGATTTAAAGGAAGATCGAATTCGGTTCTTTTTCCATCAAAATATTCGTCCAGTTGCTGAAAGCAATCTTTGAGGATACCATTGAGATTCTTGGATTCAGGAAAAGAACCATCCTCTAAAAATTTGAGTTCTACGATTGAGTTGTTTTCCTCAATTATTTCTAACCAACTGATTGGCGATTTGTAGCATGCCGTATTCACAATTCAAGAATACGGATGTTAATCTAGAACTTCAGCATAAGCATGGTCATAAAATTGAACCCAGCTTGCGGATAATAGTAGTTCTCCGAGGTCTGTTCTCCACCATATATATAGGAGAAAGTATATCCGTTTGATTCGTAAAATTGATTAAAAATGTTGTTCAACTGAACACCAATGCCAATCTCGCGGAAGAATTTCCAGCCGAAACTGTATCGCAAACTCAACTGACCGTTTACATAGTCGTTCAACATTCGGTCGCGGTTGGAGGCGTTGTCTAAGAATTGTTCCCCAACATACTTCGTGATAAATGAGCCTTTCAAATTCTTGATAGGTTCGTAGGTTAAATTTGCTGCGACTATATAATTGGGCGAAAATGCGATGTCGGTCAAGCCGTGATGAATCGCTACTTGGCCGCCATTGTCGAAATCGTCCATGTATTCGGTGAAATCCCAGATTTTGCTTTGGCTCCAAGTAAAGTTTCCTGCCAGATTCAAGTTCTTGAGAATGTTTACGCTCCACATCAGTTCAATACCATAGCGGTCGCTCCAATCTACATTTTGACTTGTGTAAGCGCCCACATCGTTGATTTCTCCTGTTGGCACCAATTGATTCTGATAAATCATCCAAAAAGCGTTGAGCCCGATGGAGTAGGAACGCGATTTTCGTTCATAGCCCAATTCCCAATCATATAACGTTTCATGCTTCGGACGAGAAATTTGTGTTGCTTCCACCAAGTCTTTTCTGGCCGGTTCGCGGTTTCCTATAGCTAATGAAGTGTAAACTCGATTTCGGCTGTTTAAATCGGAGTTGAAACCAACTTTTGGGTTGAAAAACAGCCAATTCAGTCGTTGCTCACTGGTGCTGATTCTTCCAAAAATATCGGCCTCAGGGCCTTCAAATATGTATTCAATCGAACGCACTTGCAGGTCTGCAAACAGATTCACTTTTGAATGAGCTTGGTAATTCGCACGGATAAATGCGCTGATGTCGGTTTTGCGCGCATCGTCTTCGTAATAGCGTTGGTCAAGCGCTTCGTATTTGGTGAATTCGGTTTGAATAACCTCACCAAAATGTTCTCCTACGTATTGATTCCAGCCACCGCCAATCGTGGCGTTTACCTTCTTTCCAGTATAATTTACGGCATAGGTGAAGCCATAGAAATGATTGTCCAACCAGCGTCTTCTTACCAGGTCACCAATGGCAAAAAGCGAATCGCCAACCAAAACTGGTTCCAACCCATAATTTGCGAGTTCGTCTTGTTCACGAAACTGTTCGAAGTACCCCTTTCCTCGTGTGTAATGTCCGTTTATGTTGATGTTCCAGTTGCGGTCAAACTCGTGCGCAATTATGAGTTGATAATGGTCTTGACCGTAATTGTCAACCTCATTTTCGTAAGTGTAATAGTTGTAGGTTCGGTTGGTAGCAAGCGAATCTTGTGGCGTTCCGTACCAAGCTTGATAGGTTCGTTCTCTTCCGCCAAGGGCGTTGAATCGAATCATAGTTTTTTTGCCATGATAAGCTGCCGAACCATACCACGACCAGAGATCTGAAGTTGCTCTATCAATATAACCATCGGAAGAAATCCGACTGAATCGACCATCAATTGTGAATTTGTTGGCAATAAGTCCTGAACCTGCCGAAACGGTGTGTCGCCATGTGTTGAAGGAGCCATATCCATTCATCGTTTCTACGTACCATTTCTTACGAACGGTATTGGTTTGCATGTTGATGCTGGCGCCAAAAGCTGCAGCGCCATTGCTGCTTGTCCCTACTCCTCGTTGCACTTGGATATTATCTAAACTCGAAGCTAAATCGGGCATATTTACCCAGAAAACGCCATGCGATTCCGAATCGTTAATCGGAATTCCGTTCAACGTAACGTTGATGCGCGTTGGATCGGTTCCACGGATTCTAATTCCGGTATAGCCAACTCCTGCGCCCGCATCCGAAGTGGAGACAACACTCGGTTCTAACTCTAATAAGACGGGAATATCCTGACCGAAATTTCGGCTTTCAATGGTTTCCAAATCTACATTGGTGTATGCGGTAGCTGTGTTCCTATTTGCTCGGGTTGAACTAACAACAACCGCATCTTTCTCGTAAGAAGTTGGAGTTAGGTAAACTTGAATCGCCTCATTCTGACCTGCAAACACCGCCACTTCCTGCTCGATAAATCCAATAAAGCTTAGGTTAATTTTTACCGAATCAGGCTTGCCGTAGCGAATTTCAAACTTGCCTTCAGAATCTGTATACGTTCCGCTAAATGTTCCCGATACGGTGATATTTACGCCAGGAATAGCCAAGCTGTCCGAAGCCGAATAAACATTCCCTAAAATTGACTGAGCCTGAATTTGTAAAGCGCATAGGCATAGCGCCACAATTGAAATTTGTTTTTTCATCTCCTTCCGCCAGCATTACCTGGATCAAGTTGTAGGGTATTATCTCAGCCCGATTTTCGGGCACCCCTGATTGGCGGCAAAGTTAATGTGAAAAGAATAGAAGAATCAAATGAATTTGACGTAACAGAAGTACAAGGCAAATCCCGATAAGAAAATGATGCCAGCCCAACTCAATACTTTCAACCACAGGCTAGGCTGGTGCTCTAGCTTGACATGGTTACTTGTGACCAGCTTGAAGTTGACAATAGCAATCAATGGACCTATCAGGAAACTGATGGTAGTTGCAAGGTCGACCAACGTTTTCATGTGTTTTCCAAAAAAGAAGATGATCAGAAACGCTCCAAGGCCAATAATTGCCAACGAAAAATTGTAGGTCTTTTTTGAATCGTTGTTCCGATGTTCAGAAATAAAAAGCAATTCAATTGTTCTTTCAAAACTTCGGGCAAAGCCGTCAAAAACGGCAATGCAGGTTCCAAACATGATGCTAAATGCCGCTGTGGCAATAATGATGTAACTCCAATCGCCAATGTAATTGGTGTAAAGTCCTACAACCGCATGCGCAAACGCACCGCTACTTTCGGGAAGTTCAGTTCCAGTTCCATAAAGCATGTATGAACCCAGCGTTACAAAGCAAATGGCAAGCACGGCCGAAACGATGTATCCGAAGTTAAAATCGGCCAAGGTTTCTTTCATGGTTGGTTTGTAACCAGTCTGTTTGATTCGTTCTAAGGTCCACAGGCTATTCCAAGCGCTGAGGTCAACGGCAGTCGGCATCCAACCCATCAGCGCAATGATAAAAAGCACACTTCCGTCTTCCCAAATACTGGGCGGATTGAATGCTGGAATTTGCGGATTTGGACCTTTCAGCAAGGCTAAAACAAATGCAAAAACCGTTGAAAGCAACAGGATAGAGCCGATAATTTTTGTCAGTTTATCTAGCAAGCCATAACGGCCACTCATGAGAATTGCGCTGCAAAAAACGAACAGTGCCACGGTGGCGTAAATCCCCCAAGATGTGATTTCGAAAAGGTTTTGAAGAAAACCAGAAGTAACCGCGCCAACGGCCGCTGTGACGAAAAGCATACTGATAATTGTGATGAGAAAATAGAGCCACAACATCCAATTTCCGATACGTTTGTAGCCATCAATCAGGCTTTCGCCAGTGGCATTTGCGTAGCGACTTCCGTATTCAAAAAATGGGTATTTGAATAAGTTGGCGGCAATGATGAATCCGACCAATGCAAAACCAAAATTGGCCCCAGCTCGGGTGCTTTGTACTAAATGAGAGACTCCGATTGCCGTACTGGCAAAGAGAATTCCTGGGCCGAGGGTTTTAAGAAAGTTGACAAGCTTGGAGTTGTTCAAAGTGAGTTTATTACTGACGCAAAGAAAAAATTCGAGAAAAGGAGAGACACAGAGTTTTTAGATGACAAATCGTTTGACGCCATTCTTTAAAAGTTTGACATTGAAATTAATCAGAAGCCCCGTTATAAACGACTGACATAGGTACTTCTGTGCATCTCTCCTTCTCAAATTAATCTCGGTGAAATCAAAATAACAGTAAAACAGAAACAAAAATCATCACTCCAACTCCCATCAAAGCCACCGTGTAAGGCAAGATTTCTTTGGCTTTTAAACCAGTGATTCCGAGCAGGGGCAACGCCCAGAAAGGTTGAAGCATATTGGTAAGCTGATCGCCATAAGCCAGGGCCATGATACTTTTAGGAATATTCACACCAAGTTCGGATGCAGCTTGGAGAATAATTGGTCCCTGAACACCCCATTGTCCACCGCCACTTGGTACGAAAATGTTAATTATCCCAGCACTGATGAAAGTGAAAATCGGAAAGGTCGTTTCGTTGGAAATATTCACGAAAAAGCCGGAAAAAAGCTGAACCAAGCCAGAGCTGGTCATAATTCCCATGATGCCGAAATACAATGGAAATTGAATGAGAATTCCGGACGCGCCACCGATTGCTTCGTCAATCGCTTTTAGGAATTTGAAGAAGCTTCTGTGTAGCAACAAACAAAGGCCCAAGAGCAAGAGGTTGATGAAGTCTGGTGTGATGAATCCAAATCTGCTGACCGAGAAATTATTGATAGCTGAATAAGAACAGTAAAGAGTAATTATCAATCCAATTCCTAATCCGAAAAAACGCGAATGATCCAGTTTTTCTGCTCCAGAAACATCTACAGATTCCAACGCCAAATCGGGTTTCGTTAGCGGAAGAAATGCACTCATTGGTGAGCGTTTTCCCATAAAAAACATGAAGGCTGGTAGCAGGATAATCACCAGAATTGTTGCTGCCATGTTCATGGAGCTAAACACCGTTTCGGAGAATGAAACAGGGTCGGGAAGGTGCTGAAGTTGTTCGGGAGAAACAATGTTTGACATCAAGGTTGAAATATGACCTTCTTCGGCCACCTTGATGGGCGCTGAACCCGAAATGCCGCCATGCCAAACCATTAATCCTGAATAACCAGCAGCCCCTATCAACGGATAGTTAAGTTCGAGCTTATTTCTAACGGCATGTTCGCCCACTTTTCGTGCGAGAATAGCACCGAAAATGAGTCCCAATCCCCAATTGAAAAGGGCCACCAAAACGGTAAGAAACGTAACAATGGCCGCAGCATTGGCTGTGTTGTTGCAAAATCGTGTGGCGAAGCTGATGAATGTATCGACTGGTGTTGTCAACGCCAAGGTGTGACCCAAAACCAACATCAACATCATTTGTATGGCGAAAACCAATAAAGGAGCATTCCCAAATCCTGATTCCCAAAATCCGAATACCTCAATTACACGTTCAATTCCAGTGGATTGAGATGAGGTTAATGTAAAAGCCAAAATCATTGTAAAAATGGTCAGCAAAACCGCAATCGTGAACGGTGCTGGTAATAAAGTCTTGAAGGTTTTTTCGATAGCCGATGAGAAACTCATGCTTCAAATATGCAGAGTTTATTGCACAGATTTTATTTGGAGAACGCGAGATGCACAGAGAAAAGGCTTCGGTAATAAATATCTATCTGAATCTCCGATTCTCAACTTTCACTCTGGGTAAAAGCAGAAACTGCCTCGATGGCGTTTGTCAATCGATTATTTCCTTGTCCTCTAATTATGCGATAGTCGGCTCCAATCGTTTTTAACGCCATTTCGTACAGCTCAAAAAGTTGCACTAGGTCATTTGGATTTTGGCGCAATGGGTCTGGCTTCCATTCCAAATCCGGAAAAGTGAGCAAATAATTGCGTGGCTGTTGCTGCTCGAAAAGTTTTTCAATTTCCTGGTTTCGCTTTCTGTATTTGAATTGCTGCCAAATGAGAATTACCAAAATGTCAGTATCGCAGAATACGGGGCCATTTGCATCAGCAATGGTTCTGTTCTCAAGTTCAAGTTGGCTTTTGGCAATAATCATCAGGTCGTTTTGGTGATAAATGCCTTTTCTAGCAGTCAGATATTCTCGCGAAAATTCAGGAACGACAACTCCATTAAAATGCGTTGCCAGCTGATTGCAAAGCGTGGTCTTACCTGTACTTTCTGGGCCTACGATTGCAAAAATTTCCTTTCCTTCTTCCATTCTTTGTGCCAGCTCAAAAATCCGAACACTGCAAGGATAGTGTACAAGAAGTAAAGTCCTGCGCTTGGCTCTAATCCTCGACTCCAGTAGAGGTAAATGTTGACGGCATCAATCACAATCCAGTAAATCCAATTGGAAAGGATTTTGCGAGTAACCATAAAAGTGGCGATGAGACTGAAAGAGGTGGTAAATGCATCTAAATACGGCATGGCAGAATCGAATATTAACTCAAAGCTTTTTCCTAGTACTCCAGCAGTGACTAATCCGAGAAGGATGATGCGAACATGGAGAGATGTGTTCCATTCGGCAATTTTGAGAAGTTCATCTTTTCGCCTTCCAAAAGTCCATTGCCACCAACCATAAACGGCCATTATTACATAGAAAAGGCTGATGAAGGATTCGCCAATGAGGTTGGCCGAAAACGTGAGATACACGTAAATTCCAGAACTGATGAAGGCTGGATACCAACACCAAATACTTTCTCTAGCGGCAAGAATTACGTAAAGCAAGGCCAAAATGATGGCCGCGTATTCCAAACTGGAATTCAAGTCCATTGGCTCGTATTCCAGCGGTTGGGCGGAAGATGGCTGTTTATGATCTTAGAAACTGCGGCAATTGGAGTGCCTGATTCCATCGAAGGTTTTAATGCTTGCATGTAAGCCGACATTACTGCGTCATATTCTCCAAAAACTTGGGTGCTTACTCCGTTAGTCAGGACTTCGATGTTCTCAAACTTATTCAATCTTCGAAGGAAATCCTTTACAGCTTCTTTGTATCCATCGGTCAATGGATACATCGTTATTTCGAGGGTGACTTTCATCGTTAGAATTTGGCACTTGCCAATTCTTGAAGTAGCGAACCGTCTTTTTCGATGGCATTTCCAACAACAACTACCGTTGCGCCTGCTTCAAAACGTTCACGAGCCATTTCTGGTGTTTTTAATCCACCGCCAACAATTATAGGAACATCAACGTGGTCAGAAACGCGCTTAATCATGCTTGTAGAAACCGCGTTTTGCGCTCCCGAACCTCCATCCATAAAAATGGTTTTTAGTCCAAGCATTTCTCCAGCCATTGCTGTACAAGCAGCAATGTCATCCTTATCGTGAGGCAATGGATTGGTATTGCTCATGTAAGAAGCGGTAGTTGGTCTTCCGCTATCAATAAGCATATAGCCAGTAGGAATAATTTCCAATCCTGAGTTTTTCAGTCTTGGTGCTGCAACTACATGCTTGCCAATCAACATTTCGGCATTTCTTCCCGAAATGACCGATAAAAGAAGAATGGCATCAGCATTGGGAACCACCTGCATATTGTCTCCAGGAAAAAGCACCACAGGAATATCGCAGTTAGTCTTAATAATCTGAACACAGTCGAAAAGCGAGTTGCTCACGAGTAAACTTCCACCCACAAAAAACATGTCTACACCAGCATTTTGTGCTGAAATAACGGTTCGTTCCAACTCATTTCCGCCTGTTTTGTCAGGGTCTATAAGTAGAGAAAACAACTTGCGTTGTTCCTGTTTAGCTTGATGTAGATGGTTTAGTACGTTCATCTTTCGCGGTGCAAACTTAACGAATGAACGTGGTTTAATGTCTTTTTTGGTCGATGAATTGATGCACTACCTAAAACTTTCAACCTGATAGGATCCTCGGTTTAATTGCAGCAACCATCTTTTCATAACCCCGTTTATAAAACTGGTCGAATGGTGCACTGATTGATTTGCATAACCTACAACCAATGCCGAACTTGCACCCCGCATTTGAAATCAAATGAAATTAAAGTAGAGACACAGTTGAATCTAACTTACAAGGCATCCCTTTTTTTTGTTGCTCTTTTGCTTCCCTTCATCGGTTTCGGACAAAGTTGCACGGGACTCGGAAGTCAACAATTCTCAGATGTTATACATGTTTCCGTATCAGGAACATCAAGCAGTACTGGAACCGCTGCTGATCCTGTGGATCTTTTAACAGGAATAGCCATGCTTGGCGGAAATGCCGACAAGGTTTATTTACAAGGAGGAACATATGTTTTGACTGCTCCTTTGGTCATACCCAATAATGCACAATTGATTGGAGGATTCAATGCTAGTTGGGTTAAGGACAATGGGGCAGTTTCTACATTATTTAGAGACCCAGCCAATCCTCAAATGGGTCCGCCAAGGCTAATAGCGGTTGAATGTATTGGGAAATCGAATTTCAGACTTCAAGATCTCACCATCCGAACTTCCAATGCCTTAGGCCAGGGCGTTTCTGCGTATGGCGTCTATCTCAATAATTGCTCTGATTATCAGTTGGTGAGATGTAAAATTATCGCTGGTAACGGTGGAAACGGTGTGCCAGGATCACCTGGTGGTTCTGGTCCGGCAGGAGCCATTGGTGACAACGGACAACCAGGAGAGGAAGATTCAAGTGGAAACAATCAAGGTGGAGCAGGCGCTTGCTGTTCATTTCCAGGAAGTAACCGCGGGGGAGATGGTGGAAATGGCGGACAACGCGGAACCTATGAGTTTCCAGCGGGTGGCGAAGCGTTTCCTGGACTTAATGGAGGCGATGGTCAAGGTCCGACATCTGGCTACGGAGGAACAGGTGGGCAAGAGTTGTTTACCACGGTTATTTCTACACAATGCGATAGAACCCCTGCCAATGATGGCGAATTTGGGGCCGATGGTGGTAATGGTGTGACCGGATTATCTGGAGTGCCTGGAGCTTACTCTTTTGGTGGTGGCTATTTTACTCCAGGAGCTGGTACTTCTGGTTTAATAGGTGGAAATGCTTCTGGAGGTGGAGGCGGAGGCGGAGGCGGTTCGCAAGGAGGAATTGTTTGGATTGCTATTCCAGAGATTCCGCCATTCATTTCGGCAGATACGATACCGCCTAACAGTAACGGAACTGGTGCCGCAGGAGGCGGAGGTGGAGAAGGTGGAGGCGGAGGCCTTGGCGGAGGTGGAGGCCAAGGAGCAGGTGGTTCATTCGGAGTTTTTGTTTGGAATAACGGCTTCAATGGAGTGATGAAAGATTGTGAACTTCAATCCGGATTGGCTGGTTTTGGTGGGCCAGGAGGAGCTGGTGGTAACGGTGGACAAGGTGGGGCTGGAGGCGAAGGTGGATCGTTGTTTACGGCATGCGATATTGGTGCTGGCGGCAGTGGTGGCAGAGGAGGTGATGGTGGTGATGGAGGTCAAGGTGGGCCAGGTTCTAATGGAATATCCGAAGAATTATACCAGCAGCCGAATGGCCAAGCGATGGTGCTTCAGAATATCTATGGATTATCTCAGCCGCTAGTCAATGTGGATTTTGGAGGCTGCACAAACGCGCCAGTTACTTTCTCAACAGATGCTACAGGAACGCTTCAGTGGTTTTTTGGAGCAGGTTCATCACCTTCAACGGCTTTTGGACAAACAGCAGTTGCCAGTTTCTCAACTCCAGGGTTTAAAACATTTACATTGGTAGTTAACGGAATTGCCTTTACCTACACAGATTTTATTGACATTCATGCTGTGGTTCCGGCCTTAGATCCGCAGATACAAACTGGACCAACGCAGCTTTGCGAAGGAGATGTTGCCGATTTCAATAGCTCCATTTCGGCCAATAATTACATTTGGACATTAAACAACATCGTTGGTGATACGGTAGTTTACAACGGGCCTAGTTATTTCAATTTGCTAGGGGTTGCGTTTGATTCAGCAGGCGTTTATCAGTTAACGCTTACTACAGAAACGGAATGTTGCGGGCAATCTTTTACAGATACGATAATGATTGTGGTGGATTCAATCATTTTGCCTGCAACAGCCATTCAAACCGAATTTGCGGATACGACAAACACTGTTTGCGAGCAGACAGAGGTGACCTTCACAGCAACAGCTCAGAATGTAGGCTCTACCCCAACTTACGCATGGCAGATTAACGGAAATCCAGCAGGTGGAAACGCACCTGTTTTTACTACCAATCAGCTTCAAGATGGCGATCAGGTTACCCTTGAAGTAACGTCTTCTTTGGGATGTGCAACTGGCGAAGTTGCCATGTCTAATGCGATTACCATCAATGTGATTCCACCACCCGAGATTACTTGTCAAGCAGACTCTTTTTTATCAAACGAGCCCACTTATTTTCAGGTAGCAGTAACAACAGGTGGATTAGCTCCATTTGAATATTTCTGGTCCTTTGGTGATGGTTCGTTGGGTTTTGGAGAAACGGTTGAACACATCTATCAAAATGCTGGAGTTTACACGGCAACGGTTAATGTTTTTGATTCTCTTGGATGTAATGTTTCATGTCAAACATTTATGACGATTTCGCCAAGTTTGTCTGCGGCATTTGTCGTTGACACGGTAGTTGGCTGTGCACCGTTTGAAGTGCAGTTTAGCAACTTAAGTCAGAATGCCGTAACTAATTTTTGGGATTTTGGAGACGGGAATTCTTCTACACAAATTAGCCCATTGCACACCTATCAAACAGCTGGAACCTACGATGTGGCGCTTTGGGTTTATGCTGGAAATGGAAATGATTCGGTGTCAGTGTTCAGTCAAATAGTAGTCAATCCAACCCCAGTTGCAAACTTTCAGAGTTATGAGTTGAATGCTTCCACCGGTAGCGATTCAGTTCAATTTGCAGACAACTCGTTGTTTGCCGATAGTTGGCTTTGGGATTTTGGCGACCCAGCTTCAGGAGCCGATAATTCTAGCACTGAGCAAAACCCGTTACACGTATTTCAGTCAAATGGAGTATATAATGTGTCACTTACTGTTTCAAACACGTATGGCTGTTCAGGTCAAATTACACTATCGTCACCAGTAAACGTTGGTATCGAAGATTTGACCGCAGATTTGCAGACAATCCTGTTTCCAAATCCAGCAACAGAGTCAATTGAGATAGTTGTTTTTTCGGAGACAAATCGCACAGCAGAAATTCGAATCGCTGATGTCGTAGGTAGGACAGTTCATTCGCAACAATTGAACTTAATTGTCGGAATGAATGGGAATAGATTTGATTTAACGCAACTCGCCACAGGGCCATACGTTCTCACCATGCGTACGGACAGGACTGAACAATCTTTCCTGTTTATTGTCAAATGATGATGTCAAAGAAAGGATATGTGTTGATGTTAATTTGGGTGCTGTGCTCGGCATTCGTATCAGCGCAAGAATGCGACATTATCTACGTAACTCCGAACGGATTAGGAAGCGGAACCCAAGCAGGTCCAACCAATTTCCTGAACGCATTGACGTTAGTTTCTCCTAGTGTAAATCACATCCGAATGGCGGAGGGCACTTACCCCATTTCAAATACGATTGATTTAATTGGAGGTGTCACCATTGAAGGAGGGTTTGACCCAGTAACTTGGATAAAGTCGAATAATGCACCAACACTCATTCATCGCGACAATTCCAACGTTACTCCTGCACCAGATAGGATAGTTGCTATTTCCGCAGTTGGGCTGACTGATTTTCATCTGCATGACCTTTCTGTGCTTGTTGATGACGCTGGGGGAAATGGAATAACCACATACGGAATACACATTGACGGCTGTTCCAATTATTCGCTAAGTAGGGTTAGGTCCACTGCAGGCAATGGCTCGAATGGAATTGATGGAGGACCAGGAATAGACGGTGTTTTTGGAGTAGACGGAGGTATTGGACAAGATGGAAACGACTGTGGAGATGGAAACTACGATGGCGGAGTAGGTGGTAGTTCTTGGGGCGGAGGTATTTCGGCAGGAGGAGATGGTGGAGATGGTGGCCCGGAAGGTCGGGAAGCAGATTTTTGGCCACCTTGGAATATCGACCTCGGAGATGGTTATGCAGGGCAACCAGGTCAAATTGGTTTAGGTCCAAATCCTGGTACTGGTGGACCTGGTGGACCAGGTTGGAGAAATGCTACGCCAAGTCCGTGTGTTTGGTTAGTTGGATCATGTACAGCTGCACCTAATAATTTTGGTCAGCTTGGTGTTGATGCGGCACCTCCTGGAGCAGACGGTTTGGATGGAATTGATGGAATTCCTATGCACACTGGAGGCTTTTTTGTACCTGGAGATGGCCTAAATGGCGAAGATGGCGAACATGGTTCTGGAGGCGGAGGCGGAGGCGGTTGCGGCTCACATGGAGGTGCACTTTTCGGTGATAACGGTTCTGGTCCAGGCGGTGGCGGAGGTGGAGAAGGCGGTCAAGGTGGGTCTGGCGCTACGGGCGGAACCGGTGGTGGTGGTTCATTCGGACTTTATATTTCGAACAATGGCGCTGGCGGAGTTTTGAATGATTGTGTTCTCAATTCGGGTCTTCCAGGAATTGGTGGCATTGGCGGCTTTCCAGGCGGATTGGGCGGTCAGGGAGGTCTAGGCGGTTGGGGCGGACAAGGTTGTGGGTCTGGTGGAAACGGTGGAGATGGTAGCGCAGGTGGCGATGGAGGTAACGGTGGAAATGGTTCTCCCGGAATCAGCCAACCGTTGTACGAAGAACCAACAGGAATTCAAACTATACAGACCAATTTGGCAGCTAATGTTGAACCAAACATTACGCTTGGCTCTACTGGATGCACCTTTTCTGATATTTACTATTCAACTAATTCAAGCGGAATTATTGAATGGTTTTATGAAGGAAGCACAGTTCCGGTAAATACAGTAGGTCAAAGCACGTTGGCTCAATACACAGGAATGGGAGCTTTTGACCTAACTATGGTTTCAAATGGAGTGCCTTATTTTCTATCCGAATTTGTAAACATTTTCATTGATGGAACTCCCTATTTACCTACAATTCAAGCGGTAGACACGATTTGTCCTGGAGATGTGGTAAACTTCTCAGCTACTTGGCCTATCAGTTTTAACGTTCTAGGATACCGATGGAATTTTGGAGACCCATCAACAGGCGCGGCCAATACAAGTTCTCAAGGAGCGCCATCACATACATACGCGAATGTGGGTACGTACATGGTGACGCTGCAAACCGAATCCCCTTGCTGTGGTTGGGCCAAGATTGATACGCATTACGTGGTTGTAATGCCAGTGGTTGAACCAGATGTGTTTATTACAGCAACATCAACAGAAATTTGTGAAGGAGAATCAATCACTTTTGGTGCTATTCCTTACGCTGGTGGACCAAGTCCAACATACCAATGGTTTCAGAATGGAGTGAGTGGAGGAACGGGGCCATCGTTTACTCCAAACTTCATCAACAATGGCGATCAGATTCGAGTTCGAATGACCAGCTCGTATCCATGTCCTATCACACCAACGGTAAATTCCGAAACCATAACGGTTATTGTTCATCCCATTCCAGTGGTTGATTGCAGTAACGTAACCGCAAGCTATTTGGGGGCAAACACTGGTTTGAATGCAGCTGTTTCAGTAGGCACAGCCCCTTATGAGTTTTTCTGGCAATTTGGTGATGGGGGTTCAGATACAACTCAAAATCCAACCCATCTTTATGGAGGAACAGGAGTTTACAATGCAAGCGTAGAAGTGACTGACACTTTTGGATGTTCAATTACATGCGATGTGCCAGTCGATATTGTTCTTCCGCCTTACGTTTATGCTGGATTTCTTATAGACACAGTTGTCACCTGTGGGTCAACAACAGTAAACTTTACGGATACGAGTTTTGGAAATCCGATTGAATGGTTGTGGGATTTTGGAGATGGCAATCAATCTACTCTTCAGAGTCCGAGCCATACTTATACAAGTGGAGGCCCGTACACCATTACACTCACTTCTTCCAACGGAATATTCGCAGACACGTTGGTTGTACCGAATATGATTGAGCCATGGCTTGTTCCAACCGCTGAGATAATGCTTACCGATTCTACTGCGTGTGATTCCACAGCTATTCGGTTTTATGATAATTCTGTCAATGCGGCCGCTTGGGAGTGGGATTTTGGTGATGCCAATTCAGGTGTCGAATCGAATACCAGTAATCTTCAGAATCCATATCACATTTACAATGACTCTGGTTCATACGTAGTCACACTCACGGTTTTTTCTGTTGATGGATGTTCATCACAAGCAACGCCAGTAAATATTGAGATTTACGCTTCTCCTGTAGCTGGATTTTGGGTAGATACCAATGTGGTTTGTTCTGAATTGCCAATTTTCTTCAATGATACCTCAGAACACGATATAAACATCACCAATTGGTATTACCATTTTAGTGATAAGGACACCATTATTGAAGTGAATGGTAGCGTGGTTGATGTAATTGAATACACATTTGAGGAGGAAGGATGGTACGTAGTCACACAACACGTAGTCAATCGTATTACGGGTTGTGAAGATTCAACTTCTATTTTTATGGAAGTAAGGGCACATCCAGTGGCAGATTTCTATCCAGATAGTGTGGCGCTTCAGTTACCAGACACCACAATGGAATTCTGGAACACGAGTTACAATGTCGTTCCTGATTCTTCCTATTGGGATTTCGGAAATGGTTACACAGTCGATAATCAATACGATGCCGTGGGAGTTTTCCAAGATTCGGGATTGTTTGACGTTCAGCTTATTGTGATGAGAGAGATTGGTTGCCCCGATACGCTAGTCATTCCTTATCGAGTTTGGGAGCAGGAGACCTTCTTCATTCAAACAGCCTTTACTCCTAATGGAGATGGAACCAACGATGTGTTTGAGATAAAGCAAAAAGGAATCGTTGAGTGGCACTTACAGATTTACGACCGGTGGGGAAAGCTTCAATGGGAGACATTTGATGTAAACGAGTTTTGGGATGGCACCCAGATGAAAACTGGCAAAGTTTTGCCTCAAGGAGCGTATTCTTATCAGATAGATTTGGTTTGGTACACAGGGAAGAGTTTCAACAAAATGGGAACCATTACCATTTTCAGGTAGCCAACTGATGAGGAATTCACTCATCGTATCATTATTACTACTTCAAGGATTTTCAAGTTTTGCTCAGCCCGTATTGACGGAAGTTTCCGAATCTATAGGGCTTTCGCATCATGCTGTAATGTGTGATTTTCAGATGCCAGCACAAGGCGGTGCTGCATGGTTCGATTACGATAATGATGGTTGGTACGATCTTTACCTCACGGGAGGTAGCGTCCCTGATGCTCTTTTTCGCAACAATGGAGATGGAACTTTTACTGATAGAACGGCAGACGCAGGCATCGGTGTAATTGCAAATGTTTTTACAGACGGAGTAACCACTGGCGATGTTAATCGTGATGGCTGGGATGATATTCTTGTTACCACATTTAAAACCGCTGGCAACTATCTCTTTTTGAATAACGGTGATGGAACTTTTGCTGTTCAACTTAATTGGGCTGGAGCAGTAGATTCTGCCAATAGCTTTTCTGCCACGTTTGGCGATCTTAACATGGACGGATGGTTGGATTTATATATCTGTAATTGGTCTCGCTATATGCAAGTAACTGTTAATGGTGGAAATGTATCAGTCGATTCTGAAGCCAACTATTATTATCAGAATAATGGTGATGGTACGTTTACCGAAAGGGCAGAAGACCTTGGCTTAGATGATCCATTAGGATGTGGACTTGGTGTAATGATAACCGATTTTGACAACGACTTTGACCCCGATCTATTTGTTGCCAACGACTTCGGGCAATTCTATGGCAACAGTCCAAATCGGTTATATAGGAATGATTCTCCACTTGAAAGTTTTGTAGAAGTGAGCAACGATTTCGGACTCGATTCTGAAATAAATGGCATGGGGGTGGCTAAAACGGACGTGAACTTTGATGGCGTGTTCGACTATTACACCACCAATATTAGGAACGATAAGTTCATGGTCAGTTCAGTTTCAGGATATGAAGACGAACTGGTTGACCGTGGAATGAAGAACGACTCCGTATGGCTTCAGAATTTGACTGTTCGACATTGGAATGTAGGTTGGGGTGCAGGTTTTCTGGACATTGATAACGACATGGACGAAGATTTGATGGTGGCCAACGGCTCGTTGAGATACGATTATCCTTGGCCGGCATTGGATTCGAATAGATTGTTTTTAAACGATGGAAATGGAGATTTTGTGGATGTTTCGTTTGAAACGGGAATTGCAGATACCTACGTTTCTCGCGCCTTGGCTTATTGTGATTATGATTTGGATGGCGATTTAGATGTTTTCGTTGGTATCACCGATTCCATCAATGGAACCTCGCATAGCTTTTTATTTAGGAACGATTCACCTCCGAAAAACTGGTTGCAAGTAAAAGCTGTTGGAGTTGAGAACAACACAAACGGAATTGGTGCTAAGGTGGTTGTCTATATAAATGGTCAATCTCAAATGCGGGAAATTGGTGGGCAGAGTAGCTTCAATTCGCAGCATTGGCACGTGGCTCATTTTGGCTTAGGAAACAACTTGCTGGTTGATTCGCTTCAAGTTATATGGTATGGAGGTGGAATTGACCGCTATTACCATTTAAACGCTAATCAATTTATGGAAGTAACAGAAGAGCAAGGTTTGATTACTGGTATCGGCAGAGCGAATGAACTTGAATTTCAGGTTCATCCTAATCCTTTTACCCACGAAATCAACCTAACGGGTTCTCCTGTTGAAAAGCTGGAATTATATGATTCAAAGGGAAGTCTTGTTGTCAGTTCATCAGTTAAACTTGGTGAAGCAAAGAGAATTGAAACATCTCACTTACCAGCAGGAAATTATCTGCTCAAAATTGAACTAACAGGCGGAGTATCTGTTATGCGTAAGCTGATAAAGGAATAGGCCGAATTGCCTAAGTCTAAGCTATGGCGTACCTTTGCGGCCGTTTCAATAAGAAAACATATATAATGAGCAATACAACAGAACAATTGAAATACAAGGTAAAAGACATCAGCCTCGCGGCTTATGGTAGAAAAGAAATCAAATTGGCTGAGGCAGAAATGCCAGGTCTAATGTCGTTAAGAGAAGAGTTTGGTGCTAGCAAACCTCTCAAAGGAGCGCGCATTGCAGGATGTCTTCACATGACCATTCAAACAGCAGTTCTCATTGAGACCTTGGTTGAACTAGGTGCTGATGTTACTTGGTCTTCATGTAATATTTTCTCTACTCAAGATCATGCTGCTGCGGCCATTGCTGCTGCTGGTGTTCCTGTTTTTGCTTGGAAAGGTTTGAGCGAGAAAGATTTCGATTGGTGTATTGAGCAAACGCTTTTCGCGTTCAAAGACGGTCAGCCGTTGAACATGATTCTAGATGATGGAGGAGATTTGACCAACATGGTTTTGGATCGTTTTCCTGAATTGGTGAAAGATATTAAAGGAATTTCTGAGGAGACTACAACGGGAGTTCATAGATTGTATGAGCGTGTGAAAGCTGGAACGCTTCCAATGCCTGCCATCAATATTAACGACTCCGTTACTAAGTCTAAGTTCGATAACAAATACGGTTGTAAAGAGTCGTTGGTAGATGCCATCCGAAGAGCAACTGACGTTATGATGGCAGGTAAAGTGGCTGTTGTTGCTGGATACGGAGATGTTGGTAAAGGTTCTGCTGCTTCACTTCGTGGTGCTGGTGTTCGTGTAATTGTTACTGAGATTGACCCTATTTGTGCGTTGCAAGCTGCCATGGACGGATTTGAGGTTAAGCCAATGTCTTCTGCAATTCCACGTGCTGATATTGTTGTTACTGCTACAGGAAACAAAGACATTATTAGAGGAGAGCACTTCAAATTGATGCACGACAAAACCATTGTTTGCAACATCGGTCACTTCGATAATGAGATTGACATGGCTTGGTTGAACAAGAATTATGGTTCTACAAAAGATGAGATTAAGCCTCAAGTAGATGTTTACAATGTAGATGGAAACGAGATAATCGTTTTGGCCGAAGGCCGATTGGTGAATCTTGGATGTGCTACAGGTCATCCATCATTTGTAATGTCAAACTCATTCACCAACCAAACATTGGCGCAATTAGAGCTTTGGACAAATGCGAAGGCGTACAACAATGATGTTTACATGCTACCTAAGCATTTGGATGAGAAAGTTGCTCGTTTGCACTTGGCCAAGATTGGTGTGGAGTTAGAAGAACTTACTCCAGAGCAAGCAAAGTACATTGGTGTAACGGTTGAAGGACCATACAAACCGGACTACTACAGATACTAGTAGCATTATTTTTATGTGATGAAAGCCCCTTTCGAGGGGCTTTCGTTTTTTTGGCAACTACTTTCTTTATTTTGTGACCAATTAGTAAAAGCAGATGAGTTTAGACTTTGAAATGGAGTACAACACGGCACGCGAGGAAATGCAGATTCCCGAGTATGGTCGTAATATTCAGAAGATGATTGAATTTGCCAAGACATTGGCAGACAAGAATGAGCGGAACAAGGCTGCAAATTCCATCATAAAGGTGATGGGGCAGGTTAATCCTTACCTTAAGGCGAATGAGGACCTCACACACAAGTTGTGGGATCACATGTTCATCATTTCTGGGTTCGATTTTGATGTTGATTCCCCTTTTCCTAAACCAGTAAAAGAAGATTTTGAGAAGGGACCAGATAAGATTCCTTATCCCGAGAACGAGATTGCTCATCGTCATTATGGACGAACCATTGAGGCACTAATAAAGAAAGTTGCTGCTGTCGAAAATGAAGAAGACCGTCTGAAAATGGGTGTGGCGCTTGCCAATACCATGAAGCGCGCTTATTTGAATTGGAATCGTGATACGGTAGAAAACCGCGTTATTCTCAAGAATCTGAGAGATATGTCGGGCGGAAAGATTAACCTTTCGGAAGATACGGAACTTGAGCATTCGCGCGATCTTATCGATACAACGCAGCAGGCTAGCAACAATCAGAATCGCCAACGAAAAGGAGGCCGATCAGGCGGAAAGCGCAAGAAAAACAATTCAGGCAGAAGAAATCCCAGAAACTAAGCATGGCATCATTCGAGATTATTGGCGGAAACAAACTGAAAGGAGAATTGGTTCCTCAAGGAGCCAAGAATGAAGCTTTACAGATTCTGTGCGCAGTTCTGCTCACTCCAGAAAAAGTCACCATTTCAAACATTCCCAATATTAGGGATGTGAACAAGCTTATTGACCTTTTGGCCGATTTGGGTGTAAAGGTCAAACAATTGGCGGAAGACACCTACGAGTTTCAGGCAGATAATGTCAATCTGGAACATCTTTATTCTGATGAGTATAAGAAAAAAGGAGGAGGGCTTCGCGGATCCATCATGATTGTTGGGCCAATGTTGGGCCGCTTTGGAAAGGGATACATCCCTCAACCTGGAGGAGATAAGATCGGTCGTAGAAGACTGGATACGCACTTTATCGGGTTTCAGAAACTGGGGGCTAAGTTTGAGTACAATTCTGAGCAACAATTCTATAAAGTAGAAGCCAGCAATCTGAATGGTTGCTACATGTTGCTTGACGAAGCGTCTGTTACAGGAACTGCCAATATTGTAATGGCTGCAGTGCTTGCCAAAGGACGCACCACCATTTACAATGCAGCCTGCGAGCCGTACCTGCAACAGCTTTGTAAGATGCTGAACCGAATGGGAGCGAACATTTCGGGCATTGGCTCCAATTTACTCATCATTGATGGGGTTGATTCATTGAAGGGAACGGAGCATCGTTGTCTGCCTGATATGATTGAGATTGGCTCGTTTATCGGATTGGCAGCAATGACCAAATCGGAAATCACCATTAAGGATGTGAGCTATCCCGACCTTGGGATCATCCCGACCATTTTCAGCAAACTGGGAATTCAGATGGAACTGCGAGGCGATGACCTTTACATTCCATCGCAGGAGCATTACGAGATCGAGTCCTTTATTGATGGTTCTATCCTGACAATTGCCGATGCACCTTGGCCTGGCTTTACGCCCGATCTTTTGAGTATTGTATTGGTGGTGGCTGCACAGGCAAGGGGAAGTGTGCTCATTCATCAGAAGATGTTTGAAAGCCGCTTGTTCTTCGTGGATAAACTGATTGACATGGGTGCCAAGATCATCCTTTGCGATCCGCACCGTGCCACAGTCATTGGTCTGGACCATCAAATTCCGCTTAGAGGAATTCAGATGACCAGTCCAGATATTCGTGCGGGAGTTTCGTTGCTTATTGCGGCACTTTCTGCCGATGGTAAAAGTTTGATTCACAATATTGAACAAATTGACCGTGGGTATCAGAACATAGATACGCGGTTGAATGCCATTGGGGCGAATATTAAGAGGCTTTGACAATTAGCAAATTAGGGGATTAGGAAAATAGGACGCTGATTTCCCCTCCTTGGAGGGGTCAGGGGTGGGTCGGATATTGAGTATGGAACCGATTGTTCTAGAATCAACTTGTCAACCTATCTCTTGGCAACTATCCAACTGGTATGGTTGTTGCATTTGAGGGCTGTCAGTCGAGTACCTTAGAAATTTAGAGGCTGATATTAACTTTGTACAAAATTCAGACATGAAAAAATTAGGATTTATTGTTGCATTCGGATTGTTGATGGTCGGTTCATCTGCTTTTGCAGGTGGTGGCGATGGCGACAAAACCGAAGTACAGGATAAGAAAGTAGGATTGAACATCGGTGACATTGCACCAGACCTTAAGTTCAAGAACCCACAGGGGAAGGAAGCGAGCCTTTCTTCGTTGAAGGGAAAGGCTGTATTGATTGACTTCTGGGCATCATGGTGCAGACCTTGCCGCATAGAGAATCCGAATGTGGTTGCTGCATACAACAAGTTTAAAGCTAAGGGTTTCGAGATCTATGGTGTGTCGTTGGACAAAAGCCAAGATGCGTGGGTGGCTGCCATTCAGCAGGATGGTCTTGATTGGGTGAACGTGAGTGACCTCGGTGGTTGGAACAGTGCAGGAGCGGCTACCTATGGCGTGCGCTCCATTCCTGGAAACTTTCTTTTGGATAAGAATGGGGTTATTGTTGCAAAGAACCTTAGAGGTGCGAATTTGCACGCGGAGTTGGAGAAGTTGGTGAAGTAAACGTTCTAGTAAACGATTGAATGAAAGGCAGGGTGGCGCACACCCTGCCTTTTTTACTTTTGCACCCGCTTAAAACGGTTATTGTCTGCCAATTTGTCCCAAGTTGGGCTAAGGCAGATTATTTGATAGGGGCAGCAGGTTAACGGTAACGTCATAAATTGGAAATCTGTAATAGGAAAAACGAAATTCGAAATGGGAAGTAAGAAGGAAGAAGAGTTGAACGCTGAGTGGCCGACAGACGCGGTGGAAAACGAGAGCACAGACAATCAGGCTGGAGCTGAAGGAACGTTAGAGAAAACCGACCCGCTCGAAGTATTGCAAGAAGATTACAAAGCGCTGAACGATAAATACTTGAGACTGTATTCTGATTTTGAGAATTTTAGGAAGCGAACTACCAAAGAGCGCATCGATTTATTGAAGTCGGGAGGGGAAGATATTTTCAAATTGCTTCTACCGATAATCGATGATTTTGAGCGTGCACGTGCCAACATGGAAATGGCCACGGATGTGCCAAGTGTGAAGGAAGGCGTGGAGCTTATTTATCATAAAATGGTGAAGGAATTGGGCAACAAAGGACTGAAGCCAATGGAAACCAAAGGCGAAGTGTTTGACTCCGAAATTCATGAGGCCATTACTCAATTTCCTGCACCAACGGAAGATATGAAAGGGAAAGTGGTTGATGAATTGGAAAAAGGATATTACCTGAACGATAAAGTGATACGGTTTGCCAAAGTGGTGGTAGGCTCGTAAGAACAGAAATATGGCAAAACGCGATTATTACGAAATACTTGGCATTAGCAAGAGTGCTGATGCTGCTGAGATAAAAAAGGCTTATCGCAAGATGGCTGTAAAGTATCATCCTGATAAGAATCCGGATGATGCTAGCGCTGAAGCGAAGTTTAAGGAAGCTGCCGAGGCATACGAAGTACTAAGCAATGCCGACAAGAAGGCCCGCTACGACCAATACGGCCATGCTGGAATGGGAGGTGCTGGAGGCTTTGGCGGAGGTGGCTTTGGTGGAGGTGGGATGAGTATGGATGACATCTTTAGCCAGTTCGGAGATATATTCGGAGGTGGCGGATTTGGTGGTGGCTTCGGTGGTGGAAGCAGAGGCGGAAGACGCGTTAACAAGGGCTCTAACCTTCGTGTTCGTGTCAAGTTGAATTTGGAAGAAGTTGCCAACGGTGTCACCAAGAAACTGAAGGTGAATAAGTACGTTGGTTGCACAAAATGTACAGGAACCGGTGCGGCAGACGGCAAAATGAACACTTGCCAAACGTGCGGTGGCCGTGGTCAGGTTACGCGGGTGATGAACACACCTTTAGGTCAGATGCAAACGGCATCTACTTGTCCTTCATGCAGCGGACAAGGACAGACCATCACTAACAAATGCACAAGT
The DNA here is from genome assembly GCA_021741075.1 of Flavobacteriales bacterium. Classification (GTDB taxonomy): domain Bacteria; phylum Bacteroidota; class Bacteroidia; order UBA10329; family UBA10329; genus UBA10329. The sequence goes on from JAIOYO010000004.1 coordinate 80,333, forward strand.
TGCTATGGTGATGGCATTGTGAAAGGCGAAGAGGTAATTGAAGTGAAGATTCCTGCAGGTGTGGGGAACGACATGCAACTTTCTGTTCGCGGAAAGGGAAATGCAGGTGCCAAAAGTGGTGTTCCGGGCGACTTGATTGTGCTTGTAGAGGAGGAAGAACATCCAGAATTGAAACGCGATGGAACAGACCTACACTACGAACTCTACATCAGTTTTGTAGATGCTGCTTTGGGAACTTCGGTTGAGGTTCCTACCATTGAAGGAAAAGCTCGCATTAAAGTAGAACCTGGAACGCAGAGCGGAAAGCTTTTGCGCTTGCGTGGAAAGGGACTTCCCGATCTTGATTATGGAAGAAAAGGCGATATCTTGGTTCACGCCAACGTTTGGATTCCGAAGAAGTTGAGTAGGGAAGAAAAGGATGCCTTGGAGAAACTGAAAGATTCTGAAAATTTTAGACCTGACCCGGGAAAGAGCGAAAAGAGTTTCTTTGAAAAGATGAAAGACTATTTTCATAACTAGTGAATAGTGACCAGCGAATAGTGATTAGAAATTAACGCTAACAACTCAGAATTTTGAACCATCCCATTTTTCGTGCAGAAAATGTAAGCAAGGCTTATGCCGGTCATGTTGCCATCGAAGACATCAGCATCTCCGTTCCCGAAGGTTCCATCTTTGGTCTTTTAGGCCCAAATGGTGCAGGAAAGACCACCTTTATTCGCATCATCAATCAAATAACTGGTCCAGATACAGGCAAACTTTGGTTCAATGGTGAACGATTAGAAGAGAAGCATCTTGGCTTGATTGGTTATTTGCCAGAGGAGCGCGGACTTTACAAGAAAATGAAGGTGGGCGAACAGGCCTTGTATCTGTGCCAACTCAAAGGTCTTAGTAAGAAAGAGGCGCTTTCTCGATTGAAATACTGGTTTGAGAAGTTTGGCATTCAGGCGTGGTGGAACAAAAAAGTAGAGGAACTTTCCAAGGGAATGGCTCAAAAGGTACAGTTCATCGTTACCGTTTTGCACGAACCAAAACTGCTCATTCTGGATGAGCCATTCAGTGGTTTTGACCCCATCAATACCAATCTGATTAAATCCGAAATCTTAGAGTTGAAAAAGAAAGGAACAACCATCATTTTTTCTACTCATAACATGGGTTCTGTGGAGGAATTGTGCGACCATATTGCTCTCATCAATAATTCTAGAGTTATCTTGGAAGGGGAAGTGAAAGAGGTGAGAAGCCGTTTTCGCACCAATACGTACAACATCGATTTTCAAGGTTCGATGATGCAATTGAGCGCATCGTTAGGTACATATGGCGAGTTGATTGAGCATGAGCCAGAAGGCGACCACATGGATGCCACAGTACGTTTGGTAAATGGCGCAACTACAAATCAATTGCTTGGGAATATTATGCGAACTGTGGAGGTGAAAGGCTTTCACGAAGTGATTCCGAGCATGAACGATATTTTTATTGAGGCAGTTGAGAGGTACAACCGAGAAAACCTGAAACCATGAATAAGATTGGACTAATAATTCAGCGGGAATACCTAACACGCGTTCGGAAAAAGTCGTTTATCGTGATGACAATTTTGGGACCGATTCTAATGGCGGCTCTGATGATTGTTCCCGTTTGGATGGCCATGAATGACGAGGATGAAGCCAATATCTTGGTGATTGATGACAGTTTTCTGTTCACGGAGCGGATGACCGACACAGAAAATATCCACTTCTTTTTTCCAGAAGTAGGATTAGATAGCGCTAAAAGTCAAATGGTGGCAAGCGATGATTTTGATGCGGTGCTTTACATTCACAAGAACATCATGTCTAGCCCGAGTGGCATTCAACTCATTTACGACAAACAGCCCGGAATCAGTGTAATCCGCTACATCGAAAACACGATTGAGAACGACATTGAGAAGTTCAAATTGGCCAAATCGGGCATCGATCAAGCAACGATTGAATCTGCTAAAACCAACATTCGTTTGGTTACAACCAAGCTGGATGAGGTAGGAGCGGAGAGCAAAAGCAACACCGAGCTCAGCATGATTGTAGGCATGTTTAGCGGTATTCTCATTTACATGTTCATATTCTTATACGGTGTGCAGGTAATGCGTGGCGTAATTGAGGAAAAGACAAGTCGAATCATCGAAGTAATCATTTCATCTGTCAAACCATTTGAATTGATGATGGGTAAAATTGTTGGTATTGCGTTGGTCGGTCTTACACAGTTTTTATTGTGGATTGCACTGTCAACCATGTTCGTTTCGGGTGGCAAGGCATTAATTCAGGACCACTTTGCTAAAGATGCCCCAACGAGCATAGAACAGGCGGTGAATTCTACCGAACAGCTTGTTCCAGAAGGTGAAGAAGCCGTTTCTGCAGAACTCAATCAAGAGGCAATTGATGAAGTTTTTGCTAGTATGCAGCAGATTGATTTCCCTATAATTCTATTTAGCTTCTTGTTTTATTTCCTTGGTGGATATTTGATTTATTCGGCACTTTTTGCGGCCGTTGGTTCTGCAGTTGATAATGAGGCAGATTCGCAGCAATTCATGCTACCAATTACAGCACCAATCATCTTTTCATTTGTAATGGCGCAAGTGGTCATCAACAATCCAGAAAGCCCTATGTCGTTTTGGCTTTCCATAATTCCGTTCACATCTCCAATTATCATGATGGTTCGTATTCCGTTCGGAGTTCCGTATTGGGAATTGGGGCTATCAATGGCGTTGCTTATTATCGGTTTTATTGGCACTACGTGGCTTGCTGGCCGCATTTATCGTACTGGAATTTTAATGTATGGTAAGAAAATCAGCTACAAAGAATTGTGGAAGTGGTTGCGGTATCATTGAAACGGCAACCCCTCTGTCCTGCGGACATCTCCCCAAAGGGGAGAAAACTGCTGCGAAGTAAGACTTGGATGGAGTTGAAGCCTATTGTCATCACTCACGGATTTCCTCCCCTTTGGGGAGGTCAGGAGCAGTTGTTATGCGCGTAGCTGTAATCGACCTCGGAACCAACACGTTCAACCTTCTCATTGTAGATGTGTTGTCTTCTGGCGAGTATCGCTCCGTATTCAACACCAAGATTGCTGTCAAGATTGGAGAGGGTGCAATGATTGCTGGAAAGTTGCTCCCCAAACCCATGCAGCGAGCCAAAGATGCGTTGGCCGAATACTTAGAAATTATTAGAGAACACAACTGCGAGAAAACCTTGGCTTTTGCCACTTCGGGCATCAGAAGCACATCCAATGGTGCTGATTTTGTGGCTGAGGTAAAGTCTGAATTCGGTTTGCAAATCAATGTGATTGATGGATTGGAAGAAGCCAGGCTGATTTACGAAGGGGTTGACCTAGCCATTCCGTTTGGAGAAGAACCCATGCTAATTATGGACATTGGAGGAGGCAGTACCGAGTTCATTATTGCTGATAAAACGGGTGTGCTATGGATGAAAAGCTATCGCCTAGGTATTTCGCGCGTGTTACAAATGCTGGAGCCAAGTGACCCCGTGACAGACGCAGACATCCAGAATTTGAACAAGCTTTTTACCGAACAACTTTCTGAATTAATTCAGAAGTCGCAAGAATTTCAGGTGAAAACCTTGATTGGGTCATCTGGGAGTTTCGATAGTTTTATTGAAATGATTTGGGCGAAAAACGGAAGTACGCAATTGGCAAGTTCCGTCATTCGCGAAGAGTTCAATTTAGACGAATTGAAGTCGCTTCACAACAAGCTTATTACTTGTAATTATGAATTGCGTAAGACAACACCAGGCTTAATTGAAATGAGGGTAGATACCATTCATCTAGCGTCTTATATGGTGCAATGGGTATTGAGCCAGTGCAAATTGGAAAGGTTATTGCTTTCGAGTTATGCATTGAAGGAAGGAGTGTTACATCGGGTCATGGACAATCGCATTTAAGCGAAGATCTAAGCACGAAAAACCTAAATTCGAAACTTGTTGAATTGGTAAGTGGATTTTCTCTAAAACCTCATACCTAAAACCTCATACCTAAAGAAATGGCTAAGATTCTGATAATTGATGACGAGAGAAGTATTCGCAACGCGATTCGCGAAATACTTGAATACGAGAAATTTCAGGTAGATGAGGCCGAGGATGGTCTTTCGGGTGTGGTGAAAGTGAAGAGCGGAAAGTATGACGTCATTCTTTGCGATATCAAAATGCCGAAAATGGATGGCAATGAGGTGCTTGAACGCATTATGCTTTTAGCGCCAGACACTCCCGTGGTGATGATTTCGGGTCATGGCGATATTGAAACAGCCGTTGATTTGTTAAAGCATGGCGCATACGATTACATCCCGAAGCCACTTGATTTAAATCGATTATTGGTTTCAGTTCGTAATGCGCTGGATAGAACTGAGATTGTTGCTGAGACAAAGAAATTGCGCAAGAAAGTCAGCAAGAATTACGAAATGATCGGTGAGTCTGACGGCATCAAGAAGGTGCTAGATATGATTGAAAAAGTTGCTCCTACCGATGCACGAGTGCTTGTGACTGGTCCGAATGGAACAGGAAAAGAGCTGGTTGCAAGAGCCATTCATGAAAAAAGTGAGCGTTCGGATAATGCCTTAGTGGAGGTGAACTGTGCGGCAATTCCATCTGAATTGATAGAGAGCGAACTTTTCGGTCATGAGAAAGGTGCGTTCACATCAGCCATCAAACAGAAGAAGGGAAACTTTGAAACAGCCACAGGTGGTACACTTTTCTTAGATGAAATTGGCGATATGAGCCTATCCGCACAAGCGAAAGTGCTACGCGCGCTTCAAGAGAATAAAATCACACGAGTAGGAGGAGAAAAGGAAATTGTGATTGACGTTCGTGTGATTGCGGCAACGAATAAAGACCTTAGGAAGGAGATTGAAGCTGGGAATTTCAGAGAGGATTTGTATCACCGATTAGGTGTAATTCTAATCCAAGTTCCAGCATTGAACGATAGGAGGGATGATGTTCCTTTATTGACCGAACATTTTCTCGCAATGATCTGTGATGAGCAAGGGATTGCCAAGAAAAACGTAGAGGCAGATGCTATGAAGGAACTTCAGGAATACAACTGGACAGGAAATATCCGTGAACTTCGTAACGTAGTCGAACGCTTGGTCATTCTTTCTGGAAAAACCATTACTAAGAAGGACGTTGAGCAATTCGTTAAACTGTAAAATCTAGAATAGCTTCCAGGTTTTGGCGGCTTGATTGCTCGTAAGTCGCAACAGTTTTAAACCTACGTAATTTGGCTCTTCAATGGTAATGCTGTTGTTGGCGGTCATTGTTGAAACAGCGATGCTGGCTACCAATTTTCCCGAAAGGTCAAACCATTCCAGTACTACATTATCAAGTTTATCGCGGCTCTTTAGTTGAATTCTTTCACCATAAGTGGATAGGTTTATCTCTCGTTCAACGCCCCCCGTTATTTGCACCACAATTTCGTTCGAAAGCGTAGGGCAATTACCTAAAGTGGTAGTGCCAACCTGGTATGTTCCAGATTGAGCGTATACATGCGTTTGCGCATTCTCGTTAGGGACTTCGCTTCCGTTCAAATACCATTGATAGTTCGATTGTTGGTCGCTTTCTAACGTTCCGTTGTTGTCAGAAATAACAGGTGCATCGTTCACACAATCAGAATTGATGGTTCCTAAATCGGTTTCAGTTGATAAAGCGGTTAAATAATCATCCCAAGCATCACAATCATCCTTCAAAAAGTAATCGAACCACGGATGGCAAACCGCATAGCTCACAGCCTGTTGATCTGCAGCTGAGAGGCTTCCGGGAATAAATTCTCCGACTGTGCACAGACCGGGATTTGAGGCGAAGCGGCAATGCGAACCATCTTGAATATTCACGAAATACTTGCAAGCCGAACCAACACCATTATAGATGGGAATATGGTGGTCTGCTGGTGGGGTCACGCCATCGGAAGTTCCAGATAAAACCATCGTAGGAGCAGAAACATTCGCAGCCGCAGAAACTGCAGAAGGATTTGTTTCGGCAGGAGCTAGACCTACAATGCAATCGACTCCCGCAAAGCCCGATGCTGCCAAAAAAGCCGATCCACCACCCATGCTGTGCCCCATCATTGCTGTTCGGTTTGAAACACGTTGATAAAATGGAGAAGAACTATTCTGACCTTCTGCTTGCATCTGATTTGCTAAAAAACGTATATCGAGTCCAAAGGCTTCGTGACTAGGGCTGAACGATGTTTCAGTTCCGGGAAAAATCATAATGTACCCATCTGGAACAAACTCATCTTTCCAATTCGGATATGCGGTAGGTTGCATGGTAAAACCATGTCCGAAAATGATGATAGGAAATTCTCCAGTGGCAACAACAGCATTATTGCCAGCAGAAACTCCGGGGTAATACACTTCGCATTGAATAGCGCGGTTATTTCGAGCCGGGTCGTTGAAGGTAATCGTTCGATTTCCTATCGGAAACTGACCGAATGCATTGGACCAAGCAGCTAAAAAAAGAATTAGGAGTAGTTTTTTCATTTTCATACAAATCGAATCTGAACCTAAACAAATAAAGTCAACTTTGTTTCATGAAGTATTTTTTTTATCTGGTATTTAGCGCTGGTTTGACTGTTGCTGCTTTTGCTCAAGCACCAATTGAGCGGATTGCTTTCGGTTCATGCGGACATCAAATTGGTGAGCAGTTCATTTGGAATTCTGTAATTGCTATGAATCCAGAATTGTGGATTTGGTTGGGTGATAATATTTACGCTGATACCGAAGACATGGAAGTTCTACGGAGGAAGTATCAGCAGCTTGGAGATAATTACAATTATCAATTGTTAAAGGAAAAATGCCCAATTATTGCTACATGGGACGACCATGATTATGGGGTGAATGACGGGGGAAAGGAGTACCCGAAAAAGGCGGAAAGTCAGAAGGTTTTCTTAGAATTTTTTCAAGAGCCAAGTGGAAGCCCCAGATGGAATCAGGAAGGAATTTACACCAGCTATGAATATGGTGTAGATGATAATCGCGTAAAAATAATTCTGCTTGATCAGCGCTTTCATCGAGATAAGCCAGACACAGATGGTGATGTTTTGGGCGAAGCGCAATGGCTTTGGTTGGAGAATGAATTTAGAAATTCAACGGCAAAGGTGGTGCTGGTTGGTTCTAGCTACCAGTTCGTTTCAGATCAACATCCGTTTGAAACGTGGGGGCACTTTCCAACCGCTCGTGAGCGAATGTTGAAGTTGATTAAAGATACAGGCGTGAAAGGTGTAATCTTCATTTCGGGCGACCGGCATTTTGCAGAGATATCCAAGTTGAAACGGGATGATTTGGCCTACCCAATTCATGATTACATGTGCAGTGGTCTAACACATGCCAATAATGTGATGATTGAAAAGAACCCGCATAGGATGCGAGGTAAAACGTACTACCACCGCAATTTTGGGATGATTCTATTCGATTGGGAGAAGCAATCAGTCACACTTCAAAATCGAAAGGTGAATCAGAAGGTGAGTTTTGAGTTGGAGATTCCGTTTTCGGAGTTGGGGTGGTAACCGTTAAATTAAATTATGGTCGAACATAACGGCACGCTTTTGGTTAGCTTTGCAGCAGTTCTTTATTTATGGGGCCGACCGGTTTTGACAGCAGCAAGGTCGGTGAGGTAAGCATGTCGGGTGTTGGAATGATCATCCGTAATCAAATGTTCCAAATTTTACAAGGCGAATCTAACTTCGCGCTTGCTGCTTAAGTTAGACTTAAACAGTAGCTGTCTCGGTTGCAACAGTGTCCTACAGTGCAACTTACGAGGCATCGACAGGTAGGAATAAGCCAAGGGTTTTCTCGGCCTGCGGACGAAAATCTCAGAGGATAAGGACCAGTTAGGTTGTCTCTTGCCGGACCGGTCTCGAAAATTAAGTTGAGAATAAACATGTAGAAGGCCCACAGGTCTGGTGTTTGGACGAGGGTTCGAATCCCTCCGGCTCCACCAAGCATAAGAGCCCCGCCAATTCTGGTGGGGCTTTTTGCTTCCTGACAGTACTAACTTTGGCCGATGCGCCTTTCAAAGCTATTGACTGTTTTAGTGGTTTTATCCGCCCTCAATTAGCCCGTTTTTGCGCAATCAAGTCTTTCCAACATCCCAAACCCGCTCATCGGCAAGAAACAAGTGCTGTTTTTTCATGGAAGAACCACGCCATTCGTCACGCCACCATTTGGCATGACGAATTGGACGCCTCAAACGCGGGTTGGCAAAATTCGAGTACTGAATTATTATTATGGAGATAGGTTTATTCTCGATTTCGAGGGTTCGCACAAGCCCGCAAAATGGATGGGCGATTATGGACATGTGAGCTTGATGCCCGGAATTGGCGAGGTTAAAACCTTGGCCGAGGATAGAAAGCTCCGGTTTTCGCATAAGAATGAAAATTCCAACGCGTATTCCTATTCGGTTGAACTGAAAGCCGATAAAAGCCAACGGATAAAAGTGGAAATGACTGCAACCGAGCGCTGCGGAATAATGCGTTTTTCATTCGAAGAAGGGAGCGACCCTTTCATTCTGATTGAAGCTAGTTAGAACCCCAATTTTGAAGGTTGGATCAAGATTGCCACCGTTTCAGATGAGATAATCGGCTATAATGCCGATAGGAATTCGGCCATCACTGGACCCGAACTTCCTGGTTTCAAAGGCTATTTAGTTATCAAATTTGACAAAAAATAACCATAGAACGGTGGAATAATGGCACCACCTACAATAGCTGTACAGAGAATGCCAGAACCTTGCGGTTATAGGTCGCCAAGCTGAGCTATTACAACAGTGAAAATGGTTGGGAAAATGATGGAATTGAACAGTCCAACTGCCAAAATGGAAGGCTGGCTATTCATTTACTTAAAATAGGATGACGTCAGTACAATAGCGTAATCAGGGCGAATTGTAAGTAAACCATTTTTTGACTGGATTTTAAAAGCATTTCCAAGTGGGCTTTTTCGTTTATTGCAACGTGAGGTTTTTAGTTTCGATGCTTCTCTGTTTTTGCTGGTGGAACTTGCCAGTATTCTCTCAATCTAGCAATGCTGATTGGTGGAAATCGACTACCGTTTATCAGATTTATCCGCGTTCGTTTTACGATTCGGATGGCGATGGAACGGGCGACCTTAACGGCATCATCCAAAAGCTTGACCACATAAAGGATTTAGGGATTGAGACCATTTGGATATCACCTTTCTTTCTAAGTCCGCAGCGCGATTTTGGTTACGATATAAGTGATTATCGTAGCATCGCTCCAGAATATGGTGATATGGAAACCTGTCTAAAATTGATTGAGGAAATTCATGCTAGAGACATGAAAATCGTATTCGATTTGGTGATGAATCACACTTCTGATGAACATGCATGGTTCAAAGAATCAAGTTTCAACAGAGAAAATGAAAAGGCCGATTGGTATGTTTGGAAGGATGGCCGAGGCAAGAATGGACAAAAGCCTCCTAACAATTGGAAAGCAACTATAGGAGGGAGTGGTTGGCATTGGCATGAAGGCCGCAAGCAGTTCTACTGGGCTTCGTTTTTGGATTTTCAACCCGATCTAAATTACAGCAATCCCGAAGTGAAAAGTGCCATGCTGGATGTGGCTCGGCATTGGTTAAGCAAAGGCGTTGATGGTTTTAGGTTGGATATTTTCAACTCTATTTATGAGGATGCATCTTTTCGGAATAATCCCGCAAGTCTTCGAATTGTGCCTTCAGAAGAATCTCCAGATGGTTTTTTTCAGCAGATGAAATACAACGTAAATCAAGAAGGAAGTTTTCGTTTTGCAACTGAGTTGCGAGCGGTGGTCGATAGTTTTCAAAACCCTGCTCGATTTATGGTCGGAGAAGTGTTTGGGGATGTGGAAACGACTAAGAAATTCTGCTCCTATAATGGAAAGGACGGACTGCACACCATCTTTCTTTTCAAAACACTTTCTACTCCATTCAAAGCCAAAAAGTGGCGAAAGATGGTGGAGGAATTTGAGCACAATTTCGCTGAACCGTTTGTGCCAACGTATGTCTTTAGTAACCACGATAGAAGAAGGAGCATCACTCCTCTGGACAATGATGTTCGGAGAGCCAAATTGCTAGCCTTCTTTCAATTCACTGTGAGAGGAATTCCATTTACATACTATGGAGAGGAATTGGGAATTGAAAAACCCTTGTTGCCGCTTAAAACGGGCTTGGATCCATTGGCGCAGCGCTATAAATCTATTCCCCAATTCATGGTTAACTTGACGGGACAATCCTTAAACCGTGATGAATGTAGAACTCCTATGCTGTGGGATTCAACTCAGAATGCAGGATTTACTTCAGGCAAACCGTGGCTTCCCATTTCTCAAAATTTTAGAAATAAAAACGTTCAAACTCAAGAAAGAGATTCGGTTTCCTTGCTGAATTTCTACACGCGAATAATCAACTTTCGAAATGAAAATCCCATCCTGCAAGATGGGACTTTAGCCATTGCTAAGGAACTATGCAACAGAAAAGTATTTGCCTTTTATAGAGAATTGAATGAAGCCAAGGTTCTTGTATTGCTTAACTTTTCGGGACAAGAAATCAACTCTGAAGGATTTTCCTCGGAGTTGATTTTTAGCACTCATTCAACCAATAATATCAATACACTTCTTCCTTTTGAAGGGCGAATTTTGAAGCTGCAATGAAATAATATCAATCGAAATAAAGATCAATCAATTCGTAGATTTTATCTGAGGAATACGTTTTGTCTCCTTCCGTAAATTTATTAATCATGGATTGAACTTCTTTGGCAGTTAAGTCTCCGTCTTTGTTTATGTCTGCTTCGTGGTATTTTTTTGCCAAAATCCTTCGCGATTCTTCTTTTAATCCATCGCCTTTCATTTTTAGAATTGACAAGACACCATCTACAATGACCACTTGGGTTCCTCCAAAATCAATTGGATCCGCGTTGTCGGTGAAATAGGAGTAGTATTTGACCATTTCGTTGAATTGCGCAACGGTAATTGGCGAATTACCTTCAAGTATTTCTTCCAAAACTCTTTCAATTTCCTTAGAAGAAATGAACCCGTTTGCATCTATGTCGGCAGCTTTAAACTCAGGCCTTACTGGAGCAATGTTAATCTTATTGATTTTCTTCGGCACTGCTGTTAGAGAATTATCTGAATTCACGTTCGATTTAGAGTTAATTCGCATCGTATCAGTTCCCAAAACTTGATTGCTTAAAGAAGAAGATTCATTATTCTCGAGTGCTTCGTTTTGTTGATTTGCAGCTAGTACCTCGGTAGGCTCATCAAAGTAAGCGGGAGACACCACAACAGGTTGTTCTTCAAGCTTTTGACTCACTTCAGCGTGTATTTGCTGGATTGTTTCATCCCACGTAAACGAACGAATTGCATTTAGATAGTCTTTAACTAAAATCGACTCTGGCACACCTTGCTGCAGGTGATTTTCTATTCGCCCAACCGAATAGCTGAGCGACATGTCGGAGTACGCCTTACTAGACTTAATTTTTGGTAGGCTTAGACCTATTCCATAGGTTCTAACTTTGAGAATTGAATCAGGAATTTGCATACCATATAAATCGTAGGCAACCTGAAGTGAGGTGGATTCAGGAACTCCATAAGATTGACCTTCTCCTTTTTCTGCCAATTCTTTACTTTTCAAATCTGCATCAGCAAAGTGCTCGTATGTTCCCAATCGGTAGATAATGAGTGAATCGTTGATGACCTCTTTTCTTAGTTCTTTTATTTCCCGAACATTCGGACTCAGTTGTTGCTCTGATCCAGTTTTGAGTGTTTTTACGTTAACTGTAAAAGGACCTTCCGTAGCATTGTACCTAGGGTTTAAATACTTTTTGTCCCACTTTATTCTTTTTACTCCTAATGTATCTGTAGCATAAAAGGCTATTAGTTCGTAGTTGATTGCTGCACCAGTAACATCTACTATATCTCCTAGCGGAGTTTGTTTGTCGCTATCGCGATAATCTGCTATTCCGTCAGCATCATTATCCAAAGGACAACCATCCTTATCAACCTCAACTCCTTTAGGTGTTGCTGCGCATCTATCCAATATGTCTTTTACACCATCTTCATCCAGATCTTCGTTTTCAATGATTACCAATTGAGTTGGGTCAAAAAGGTATTTGTATGCTGGTTCTTCTCCTCGTCTAGAACGGATAAATGCCATTGTATTCACAACCAACGAAATTTGATTGAGGAAAAAACCATCTCCCAAACCAGATTCATAGCCATCTAAATTGTCGGAAATCGCATAGAAGTAACGACTCATAAGTCGAACTGTAAATGCTCGACTCAAATGAAGGTCAATTCCTAAGCCGCCACTTGCTGTGAACGCATTGATTGGGTTTTTGACCAATGATGTTTCGTAATCATAGTCTCTTGAAACATTATTTGCATCACGGAAGTCAGGCGAATCTTCGGCTAAATCTCGAATTCGACCATCTGACCAATAGTGGTATGAATTATTGCCATTATAAAGTAGGTCTGTATTGATGTTGAAATAGTTGCTGTAGTAAGCACCAGCCAACAAGAATGGGTTTAGAACAGGAACTCGCTTTTTATAAAGCCCCGCGAAATTGTATTCTACGTTAAATCCTGCGAGAACCATTTGAGCATCGAAGTTTCGATGTTCTTTAAAAGTGTTCTCGTTGCCGCTTAGTTTTCCGTAAATGGCGTTTAAGTTTAAGGTGAATGACTTTGACAAGGAGAGTCCAAGATTTAAATCCGCGGCAGGTCGGTTTCCAAGTAAATTAACATTCACCTTTTTGGAAGCATCCTGCACGTCACCCATAAACCGAACGATGCCTCCGCCCACGCTGAATACGAAATCTATTTTTCGTTTTGATGAGTCAACCAACGCAACATTGTCTTGAGCAAATGCACTTGGTGTTGCATTAACAAAGAAATGGAGCGTAAGAAACGCAAGGGCAAAACGTTGTAGGTAAACGATTCTTAATGAAGTCATGATTTTGATGGTTTTGCATTCGACAAACATGTGCTGATTGTCGATAAAGTGTACAAATGTACAGATGAAGATGTAAATTCGCGCTCTGTTGAACATTTGAAATCGACAAAAAGCATGATACCATCCCTTCAATCATTTAGAAATTCTGTTCGTACCATAGCATTAATTGTTGCCATATCTGTGGCCAAAAATGCTTCTGCTCAAAGCGTTAATGGAGCACTGGCTTATCACGAAAATCATTTCGGGTCAGACAAGTTAAGTTCTTCATTAGAGGAAATGCTCCACCATTTTGAGGAGAAAATTTATTTCGTAGAAAACAAAGGTCAATTTTCAAAAAAAGCCGTTTTTAAGGCTGATTTTTCAAAAGGACAAGCCATCGCTACAGAAGAAGGGATGATTGTGGGAACCTTTGACGAAGAAGATTTGCATGAAAGCTACGAGCAAGGAATGCGTGAAGAAGATGCTAAAAGAAATAGCATCGAGTACAATGAACAGCCAGTACAGGTTAAAGGACATGGATGGTTACTCAACTTTGTTGATCATTCACCGAAAATGCGAATTGATAGCAGAACGGCTCACTCGGATGTCATCAACTATTTTATAGGAGATTCTTCGCAGCATGCGCTAGGGGTAAAGAGTTATCAGGAGGTTTGGTACCGAGATGTTTACGAAAATGTTGACGTGCGATTTTATCCTTCAGCAGAAGGTTCTTTGGAGTATGATATTGTCTGTAAGCCTGGATTCGATAGCAAATCCATAAAGTTGAATTTTGATGGAATTGAAAATGTTTTTAAGAATGATGATGGTTCGTTGATTCTCAACACGTCTGTTGGCGAAATGAGACTTCCAGCACCATTTACATACCAAAAGATTGATGGAAAAGAAGTTGAAATTCATTCTGAGTATGAATTAGTAGATGCCAACACTATTCGATTCAAACTTGGAAAATTTGACACTTCCAAGCTGCTTATTATTGATCCAATCGCATTAAGATGGGCTACTTGGTTGCACACAAATTCAAGTTCGGATAACCATGGACATGGTGTTTGGGTAGACAAAAATGACGGGGCTATTTATGTAGCTAATCGTGTAACTGGTTCTACCAACCTAATAACTGTAGGAGCATTTAATACCTCATCCAATGGAAACTTGGATATTTTGATTGGTAAGTACTACGAGCCAAGCAACATTGGCGGTGCTGGAACTCGAGTATGGCAAACGTATGTTGGCGGAAGCAGTGTCGACAATCCTTACGCGCTAGAACAAGGTCCTGATGGAAACATTCATATTGTCGGATACACTAGCTCTTCTAACTTTCCATTGCTTGGCGGAACAGCCTTTAGTGGAAGTAGTGTGGATCAGAGAAGCCAATCGTCAGATAATATTTTCCTTTTGAAAATGAATCCGGCTGGAAACTCTATCAAAAGTGCCGTAATCGGTGGAAATGGTACTGAAGGTGCGTACGACCTTCGAATAGATGATGCTGGGAACACATATGTGTGTGGTAATACTCAAAGCACGAATCTAGCCACCCTGTATAGTGGGTCTGGAGCGAACAATTCAAATAATGGCAGTAATGATGCGCTTGTTTTTAAGATTAATCAGAATTTTTCATCAATCATTTGGATGAAAAACTATGGTGGTTCAAGCATAGAAATTGCAACCATCATGAAGTTGAATGGCTCCAATGGAGATCTTTTTGTAGCAGGTTATACCACTTCAAGCAATTTCCCAACTCTAAACCCTAGACAAGGAACGAAAGCCGGTGATGAGGTGGGGTTTCTTCAAAAACTCAAATCAAACGGTTCTACAGTTTGGTCTTCATTTTTCAATTCTGACAGTAACGATGATTCAAGGATTCTGTGTATGGAGTTCAATGTTCAGAAGACTCGCCTGTATTTTGGAGGAATTACTGATGGTCTACATTCAAGCAATATTTCTTCCTCTGGTGTTTACGACAGTTCACACAATGGTGGTGACGACATGTTCGTCACATGTATGGATACGTCTCAAACCCTCATAAAGTCAACATATATCGGTGGCACATCTACAGAGTATAACATGATGGGATTGAACGTTGATCAGAATGATGACGTTTACGTATTTGGTTATACGAATAGTACGAACTTTCCTACTACAAGTGATGCTTTGCAAAGCTCAAATAGTGGAGGTTATGACAAGGTTTTCTTCAAGCTTTCAAGCAATTTAAGCTCACTCCTTTTTGGAACATATCATGGAGGTAGCGGAGATGAATACGACCCGGTTGGCGAACGAGGAATCAAGTTTTCAAATTGTAGAGCCTATACGGTTGTGACGTCAAAATCGTCAAATCTTCCCTTAACCAGCGGAGCGTTGAATACCACCAAGACCAGCTCAAGTAGTATCTATGAGCCTGGTTTAGTAATATGGGGTAATCCACCAAGTATGGTGGGAAATAATATTTATGGCGATCAGTCCATTTGTGCTGGAACAGCACCATCTGGTATGACTGGAGATGTTCCTACTTATAGTCTTCCAACCATCATACGAAATGGTTCCACATCTAACTACCCTTCACTAGGCGCGATATCGTATCAATGGCAGTCGAGTACAGACAGCGTTACTTGGACAAATATTGTTGGTGGAACTGGCCAGAATTTGCCTGGTAATTTGATAGGTACGCTTAATCAGAGCACGTTTATTCGAAGAATAATAAATGGTGACGCCTGTGTTATTTATGGTATTTCAGGTCAGATTGTTACTGTTCAAGTTTTGAACGTATCATCGGTTGTCACAGACGTTAGTTGCCGAGGATTAAACAATGGAGCAATTAACCTCACGGCATTTGGCGGTACTGCTCCGTATTCCTATTCATGGTCCAATGGAAGTTCAAATGAAGACCTTTCTAGCTTGAGTCCGGGAACCTATTCTGTTACTGTTACGGATGGAAATAATTGTAGCGTGACTTCTCCGAGCTATACGATTACCGAACCAGCTCAAGTTCTTTCACTTACTTGCGCAGCGGGCGCAGGAGCATGTTCAAGCGGTGGAGCGCCACTAACTACAACAGTTTCAGGAGGTACTGCTCCGTATTCTTATTTGTGGAACACTGGAGCAATTACAAGTTCAATTACTGCGCTAAGTTCTGGAACATACTCGGTCACAGTGACTGATGCCAAAGGCTGTACCGAGTCCTGCCAAATATCTATTGGCGCACCAAGCATATCTTGTTTTCAAACCGATGTCTCTTGTCCAAACGGAACTGACGGTTCTGCTACAGTAACTGTCAATAGTGGGCAAGCACCATATTCTTATTCTTGGACTGGAGGAGGGACGAGTTCTACTATTACGGGTCTAAGTGCCAACTCTTACACGGTAACAGTTTCTGATGCCAACAACTGTTCAACTACTTGTACGGCTATTGTGGCTGATACACCGGATGATGAAAATCCAACAATTACCTGTCCAGCAACAGCCAATATCACAACAGATGCAGGATTGTGTACTTCATCCGCATCAATCGGAACGGCCACAGCTACAGATAACTGCGGTGTTCAATCAACCACAGTAAGCAACGCTGGTCCATATTC
>JAIOYO010000056.1 GCA_021741075.1 Flavobacteriales bacterium
TACCAGACCGAGTAAAATGGCGAAAACCCTTATAGCGCCTTTGTTCTGCATTATATAATGTGTAAAATTTTACCTCCGTTTTTGGAGCGTGCAAATATAGAAGAACCCATAGTTAATAGCAATACGCTTTTTCGACCTAAAAAACGGCTCCATTTTCTAGTTCAAAAGCGCTTAAAACACACCAATGATTAGGGCGTGCCCCTCGCCTACGCAAGGGTCCGCGCAAAGTCGGGTCAGGCTGTCTACTATATCTTTTTTCCACCAAATATTGTACAGGTCCGAATCATCTTAAATGGAAAAAAGGATGCCGCTTCCATTCTTCACGCAGGCGCCCTTCGTACTAGCAGCTAAAAAGCCCTAAACAGATTACCGTGTAATTAACACACGCTGCTTAATAATTCCTTGCTCGGTAGCTACATGAAGCAAATAAACACCAGCCGGAAGATTCGTTTCAACCTTGATTCGATTAACCGCAGCTATTGATTCGCTTTGTAGCAAACGACCAGATGGATCCCATAACATATATCCAACAAGCCCCACAGTTTCAGACTCAATGCTAAATGTGCCGTTGTTCGGATTTGGAGAAAGCATAAACATTCCGTTCGCAACCTCTTCAATTCCAACCGAAAGCTGTACTTGGTCACTAAAACTTTTACACCCAAACTCGTCTGTTACGCGCACCCTATAGCCGCCATTTCCTTCAAAGTCATAGACGTTTTCAGTAGAATTAACGATTGCCCCATTATAATACCACGCATAATTTGTAAACCCTGATGGCAGTGCAATTAGTTGATTCGTGTTTTCATCATACGTTAAACTAACAGTAGGATTAGGTGTAACCGTCACAGTATCCGAATATTCGGCAACACCACAGAAATCTGAAGTCGAACGTAGGGTAAGTTCAAATACTCCCGTATCGGTGGCAGCGTAATCCAATGAATTGAACACCGACACAACTTCTCCGTCAATCAACCACTCTCTTTCACCCAAAGAGTTTATAGCAGATAGATTTATCAGTTCGTTTACACACACGGTATCAAACTCTCCAAGTTCGAAATAGGCCGCAGGTCCTTCATTCATTTCAAAATATGCGGTATCAACCACTTCTGGGCAGAACATAGTTGAAGCTACTAAAACCAACGTATCTGAACCAACATTCAACACTAGCGCCAACGAATCACTTCTTACTGTCATGTAATCGCGCCTTTCTGCGATGCAATCGCATATTTCAGTCACTCAATCGCAGCATCTGGTCAAGCAATCACCGCTATTGCATTCTCATCTTGGTCTATCGGTCCAACACGTACCCTCCGTATATTCGCTACATATTCACCCTTGGCATCAACAACCCCATGAGGCTTATAGTCACTTTTTTCCTTTTTCTTTTTCCTATTTTCTCCCATTCCCAAAACCTCTCTTTCAACACCTACGGAACCTTAGATGCTGAAGAGCGCGCCTTCGACATGGTTGTTTTAGATGATGGCTCGGTGATTACCATTGGCGACCGCTACGAAACAGCTTCCTTTGAACGCACCGGATATCTCTTAAAAGTAGATGCCGATGGCAACGAAGAATGGAACCGCCAACTTACCAGCAACCAAGACCTCTACGGCACGACCATCTGCCAACTTCCAAACGGAAACGTTTTTGTGGCGGGCTACGACTATGACGTGCCCAACCGCACCTTCGGCATTGTAGTAGCCGAATACAACGAGACCAACGGACTCTCCGCGTATCAGCGCACCCACGAGTTTGCTCAAGATGCCGAAGCCAAAGACTGCATCCCAACCTCCGACAATGGCGCCATCGTGCTTTCCTCCTTCAAAACCGGTTCTTCTAGCACCAATCTGCTTGTAAGATTCAATTCCAGTGGCGATACCGTTTGGACCAAGCTTGTAAATCCCTTTTCAGGAGATGAATCTCCTCGCGAAATGGCTTTACTAAGTGATGGAATTGCCATCACTGGGTCCGTACATTCGGGCTCAACCGATAATGTTTTCGCCATCAAGACCGATTTAGACGGAAACATCACCTGGGCAGAAGAATACCTGTCATCTGGTATCGAGTTCGGAGAATCCATTTCCGAAATTTCTGCCGAAGGATTCTACATTGCAGGAACTTCAAATGCTATTGGCAACGGAGGACTCGATTTACTCGTAATGAAGATTGACGTCAACGGTCAATTCGTCTGGTCTACTGATTTTGGCCGAAATGGATCCGAATTAGGCTACGACATAGCCACCATGCCCGATGGAGGGGCCGCATTAACAGGCTCGGCATACAAAACAGACACCTCTGGCTTCCGCGATTTAGCACTTATTAGAATAGAACCTAGCGGTGATGAGATTTGGACACGCTATTTCGGCAATGTAAGAGCCGAAACTGGTCACGAAGTTCAAATTCATAACAATCAAATAATCGTTTGCGGCAAGGCCGATGTGGACGACACAGAAGACGTGGCCATTGTTCGAGCCGATTTCAACGGAAACACCTCCCTTGGAATTGTTGAATCCAAAAACCCAATTAGTTGGAACATCTATCCAAATCCTTTCACAGAGCAACTAACCGTTCAATTAAAAGAGCAGTCCACAGAACCTATTACTTTACGAATTACAGATTTCGCAGGAAGACTAATTATGGAAACCTCCCTCAAATCAACCATCACCATAGACCTTCAAACACTACCAACAGGTGTATATTTTGCTTCTTGCCTCAGTTCAGCGTTCACATCATACTCAATTAAACTGATAAAAGGTCATTAAGCCAAGAAATAGCGCCACTTATCGTATTCGGTGCTCGCTTTTGTCTTTAATACTTAAACTTGTGTCCCGCAAATGAACATCGCCCGTTTCATAGCTGCAATAATCGTTGCTTGGTTTGTCATCATGCTTTTCGGAGTGTTTTGGGGCGAAGTCCTTTTTGCCGAATGGTACAACGAGTGGATGATTTATGTTGAAAAACCTGAGGTATCAGTTACGTACTTCATGATTGTTCATGCTATGCGGGCAATCATTTTCGTTTATGTGTACCACATGCTTTACAAAGGAGGCAAGCCAATCCTCAAAGGTCTCAAGTTCGGTTTCTTGATGGGAATTCTCACAGGGCTTACTGCAACCGGCTACTACGTTGACTTCAACATTCAAGCCCCAGAATGGGTTATGCTCGAATTTTGTTTCAACGTGATTCGCGCTCTCTTAGTAGGAGTAACCGTTGCCCTCATTATTGGTGAACGCGAACCGAAACTGGCAAACTAAATCGGTCTCAGAACATAAGTAACCTGCTTAAAAAACAGCAGGAATCGATACGATTCCTCCGCTTCAATCTTCAGCCCATTCCTTTCAAACACTGCCTTCCACTCCGAATCGGCTCGGTTGGTATGCGGATGTCCATAGAATTCCCAATTCACCAAACTATCCGTAAACCACGTGATATACTTCTGAAACAGGCTTTCATAAACATCTTCCATAATAATGATGCGGTTTGAAACCCGCTTAGCTTCGCGAATAAGTTCCTCTGCATTGGTGGTGTGATGCAGCATGGTTATCAACTGGCACACATCAAATTTCTTATCCGCAAACGGAAACTGTTCTCCGTCATAGACCTCAACCTTCACATCATCAAACAAACTTTGGTCAGCAATATCTAACGGATTAAGCTGCATTCCTTCAGCGCTTAGCAACTTCGTCAACGCCCCATTGCCTGAACCAACTTCCAACACACTTTCTCCTTTGGAAATGAAAGGCAACAACCGTTTCCGTTTCACCTCTGCCCTACGCAACGCCCACGTTCTTTCTAAGGGTTTGAACACATTCAACTCAAACAGCAGCCAAACGTAGACTGGAACATACTCCAACGCCAGCATCCACCAACTCTCGTGATAATCCGAATGACCGAATGCGTGATACGAAAGCGGAACCAGTATCAACCAAACCAACGCAAACCGATATTTTGTGAATGGAAGAAAAACCGCTAACACCGCTACATACCATGGATTTACGGTGGTTGCAAAGGCATAATAGATGAACCACGCAAACATCATTACTGTTGGCAATCCTGAAACGTCCGTGTTCTTATTCCGCCATGCGATGAGAAGGATGATGGTCAGAACTAGCAACGACAGTATTCGACCAAAAATGGCAATCTGATTGTAGCCCGTCAGAAGTATTCCCGCTTCGCGGAACAGGTAATAAATGCTCGGATTAAACTCAAAATTGGCGAAGTAGAGCCTCACCGATGACAGCACATTCGGAATCATATCCGAACTCCAAAACGGCAGATAAATCAGAATGACGGTAGCCATCGTTACTGTTCCGTAAACCATCGTTTTCATCCATCCCAACCGCTTTATGTAAAAAGGTAAAAACATCAGCGGCAACAGCTTTGTGCCTACGCTCAAACCGAAGAAAACTGCCCCAAACAGCCCCCTCTTACTCCCCCAAAGGGGGAGAATGGCTCTTTGTAGCAAAGTTTGATTCAACGTGCCAACTCCCCTTCCCTTCGGAGAGGGGTTGGGGGTGGAGCTGTTCTCCTCCTTTGGGGGGGTTAGAGGGGGCTGTCGGGAGGTCAACCAAATACTCAGCAGCAAAAAGAAAATCATAAACACCTCTCCGTGCACATTCCCTGTAAACTCAATAATCACAAGTGGATTGAGCGCATACAACATGAGGTTGCGCGTGTTCATGTTCCAGGTCTTCAGCAACTTGTAAATAAGCACCATCGAACCTAACTCTGTAGCAAGAATAAAACTTCGCAGCGCTATCACAAACTGAAGCGGGTCGCCTTCCGATAACTTCGCGCTCAATCCAAAAAAGAACTGCAACACAGGCGGATAAATGGAATAGTAGTTCGGTGAATTCAAAAACGGAAGAAGCTCGCCAAACGATGAACTCAAACCAAGTTCAGCCCAAGTTGAAGGAAGTATTTCGTATGGAGAAAGTCCCTGAGCGACCAACATGCCATCCCACAGATAGCGCCAAAAGTCGTCTGTCAATTCTGGAAAGAAGAACAGGTAGATAAAACGAAGCGTCATGCCTATCAAAAGCATCTTCTTGATGCTCATTTTCTGATCTGACCACTGAATGACAAACACCATCCACAGCAACGCAAACGAAGCCAGCACCGCTACGGTGTGCCCTCTATCAATGAGCAGCGCAAACGACAAATGAAGCTGAAACGCAGTGAACAGCAACAACCGATATGCCCAATTTGGCAACATCAGATGCGTATTACGCTATGCTTTACAGAATAGAAGAAGATTCCACCAAATCCTAACGCTAATAAGGTGTGATAAGGCACAAATGGATACAAGCCATGCGCGCACGAAAACCAAATGGCCAGACCAAAATACACTGCTAAAAGTCCCTCGAATATGGCAATGAAAGGAATGGGCGAACGAGCATACTGGTTATCCTTCACATTCGTCTCTTTACCTACAATATTAAACTTAGGAGTACGGATAAACGGACTCTTAATGCCTAAATAACCTTCCATCACCGCAATTGAATTGAACAATGACAATCCCATTGAAAAGCTCAAGAAAATCGGGAAGTAAACAAGGAAATTCAACGTGGTCATAATGGCATTTTCATTACGCTGTCGGATTGAAACCCAAAAAAAAGCCGACAGCAAGATGAATCCAGTAAGAAACAAACCTGAATACGTGAGTGCAATGCGACTAATTCCATTTTCAGAAATGAAGTAGAGTAACGGAACACTCACAACAGCTGCAACGAATACAGATATAAATATACCCGTGTTCAGCAAATGGAATAGCGCATGAAACTTGATGTGGAAGGGAAAGTCAGATTTAAGAATTGAACCTAATGTTTTACGCGCCACTTCTGCCCCGCCTTTGTTCCAGCGATATTGCTGCGAGCGCACAGCTTGCATAAAAGCTGGAATTTCGGCTGGAGAAATGAATTCTTCCACGTACTTCATTTTCCAACCTTTCAACTGCGCGCGATAACTAAGATCGAGGTCTTCGGTCAGCGTATCGGCACTCCATCCTCCAGAAGTTTCGATACAGCTTCGCCTCCAAATGCCTGCCGTTCCATTGAAATTCATGAAATCGCCATTCGAATTCCTTCCTTTCTGTTCAATCGTGAAATGGGCGTCCAACGCCATGCCCAACAATCGTGTGAGAACATTATAATTCTTGTTCAAGTGTTCCCACTTGGTTTGCACCAGACCAATTTTTTCATCCTCGAAATATGGCAGGGTCTTCATCAGAAAATCCTTCTCGGGGAGAAAGTCGGCATCGAAAATGGCGATGAACTCGCCCTTCGCCTCGTTCATTCCGTAGGCGAGTGCTCCCGCCTTAAAACCCATTCGATCTGTGCGTTGAACGTACTTAATATCAATTCCCAATTTGGCAATTTCGTTTACCAAATTAGCCGCCAATTCTGCTGTTTCGTCTGTGCTGTCGTCCAGCACCTGAATCTCTAAAAGATCGGTCGGGTAGTCCATCTCGGCCACCTTGCGGATTAGCCGCTCCACCACATACAACTCATTAAAAATGGGAAGTTGGACGGTTACCCGCGGTAATTCCTTCGGCAATGCTGGCGCTTCCTGCTTGCCTCGTTTCGATTTCAAATACAAGAACGTGAGGTGCGCTTGCGCCAAACTATAAATCAGAATGCACAACAGACACAGAATGTAAATGACGAAAATGACGTAGCCAAACAGCATCGGTCAAAGGTATTTGAACAGGGTCAGAATAATCTTATATCCCGCACCGATTGTTCCTTTTACTGTGCCCGACACCTTTGATTGTCCGATACGAACGCGGTAATTGACCGGAACTTCCACGCATTTCAGCTTCATTTTGGCTGCTTTAATTTGCATTTCCACCGTCCAGCCAAAAGTCGGGTCGTTCATTTCTAATGTCATTAGTGGTTTGTATCGAATGGCACGAAACGGACCGAGATCTGTGAACTTCACTCCGTAAAACAACTTCAACAATCGCGTGGCCAACCAATTGCCAAACACTTGCTGCGGTGTCAAACTCCCACTTTCCGATTTTCCCAATGCCCGAGAACCGATGACCATTTCAGCCTGATTGTCTAAAATCGGTTTGACAACCTCTGGCAATTGCTCAGGATAATCAGAATGGTCGCCATCCAGAAAGACAACGATATCAGGCTTTACTTCCTGCTTCGCAATGAATTCCATCGCTTTCAAGCACGCATTTCCGTAACCTGGCTCGGGCTGAAACACCACAATCGCTCCGTGCTCTTTGGCAACTTCTCCCGTTCTGTCAGATGAGTTGTTGTTCGCCACCACCACGTTCCGAACCCATTCCTTTGGAATTTCGTCCAGCACCAAACCGATGGATTGCTCCTCGTTAAAAGCAGGAATGATTACATCAATAATTGGGTGGGTTTGCATGCTGCAAGAAATGCTTTTTTGAAGCAATTATTAGGTCAATTCTCCGACCGTGGCCTGCTTTTCATTCTCCATCAATCTGCGCATGGCGGCCTGAATTTGCAGAAATTCTGCTTCGGACCTTAGCTTTCGTTCGTCTTGCGCCATTATGGATGTTTCGATGGAAGCGTCTTTGGCGAAGGCCACTTTTTTCTGAAAAGAACTGTTTTCTTCAAATCCAATCATCACAGCCAAACTCGCATCAGGATTACGTTTCATGGCCCTGCTCAAAGCGATGACCACAAAACTCTGCGTTCCGTCTTCGGTACTAAATCGTTGGCAATGTGCTTGTCTGTCTTCTCCAATGGTTGAAAAAATGGTGGTTTCTGCCCAAAGTTTGCAATGCTCGCGGAGCAAACTGACGTTCTCTAAATTTTGCGTTCGGGAAAGATGCAATTGCTTTTTCAAGGTGGTTTCGTTCTCAGCACGGCTATAATCGTAACGCAGAAAAAACATACCGTTCAGGCCGAAGTATTTTGGAATAACGTTCACCAAACGTATGATGAACATTTCAGGCGAACTGTTGTAGCTGGAAAGAATGCCAAGCAATTTTTCGCCATTCCACTTTTCCGAAGCGAAAAAATCGGTCAATTGCTTCACCAAAACCTCGGGGGAAATGAGCAGCGCACCCGCAAAATAACTGGCTCGGCTGTTGTTCAAAACATGGTCGAAACTGGTGGCACGAGGCCAAGGCGTCATCAAGGCACGCTCTCCACTTATCTGCAAAAACTGATAGCCAATTTCCTTGGCATATAGGAACGCTTTTTGGTTCTCCGCCATTCGGGCATTCACCAAAATCTTCTTCGCTTCTTCGATATAAACCGAACGAATGTGGGTCAATTCGGGATAATCGCTCAGGTCGTTCTCCTCCACCCTGTAGCCAAAACTGGCTAGTAGAATATTCCTTAAAATTTCCGAAGTGATGACACCAGAAGATGGCAAATTGTATTCGTTCCTGAACTTTTCAGCAGCTTTTTCCAGCTCCTCAAAATAGTTTTCATTCATTTCTTGATACGAACGAAGCATGGCAAAATAGAAATTCTCTTGGGTAAGATTGTACGTGTTCGCAACCTGAGAAATCGTACTTATGAAAGCCGTGACCTTCAAAGGCGCATTGGCAATCATCGCAACCAGTTTGCTTTTATCAAGACCAAAAAGATCGAGTGGAATTTCTTCCAGCAATCTCGAGTTCAGAATGTCGCCAACAGGGGCAAGTTGCTTGTCCATTTTGATAGAAACAAGCTTGTCATAGGGAACATCAAGTGCTGCGGCAAGGGTAGAAATCTTTTCTGTTTTTGGATACTTCTTCCCCTTTTCTATCTCGTTCAAATAGGAAATTGAAAGCCCCGACTTTTCCGCAAATTCTGTTAACGACAATTTCTTGACCGTACGGAACTGCTTGAGTTTCAGCCCAAAAATGAGCTTAATATTTTCATCGTTAAGCGACATGATTCAACGGACAAATATACGTTCAACAACGATGCGAAAACAATAATTTTAGCAAATTTACGCATTTAGCGAATTTTCGCTGATGCTTTCGATTTCATTCATATCTTTGCAGCAAATTGAAGAAAATGTCAGAACCAACAGTTGCCATGGAAGGCGTTGAGATAAAAGGAGAATTGAAGGCTGGGTATGAGGATATCCTTACTCCAGAAGCAATTGCTTTTGTGGTGAAATTGCATCGTGCATTCAATGGAAGAAGGAAGGAATTACTTGCTGCCCGTCAAGGTCGCCAAGCGGAAATTGACAACGGAAAATTCCCTGATTTCTTGCCAGAAACGGCTCACATCCGCGAAAGCGAATGGACCGTTGCTCCACTTCCTGAAGACCTCTTAGATAGACGAGTTGAAATCACTGGTCCGGTTGACCGTAAGATGGTAATCAACGCGCTGAACTCAGGAGCCAAGATGTTCATGGCCGATTTTGAGGACAGCAACTCCCCTTCTTGGGACAATAACGTTGGTGGACAGATCAACTTGCGTGATGCGAATACACGAACCATCACGTTTGAAAACCCAGATAACGGAAAGAAATATGCGCTGAACGATAAAATAGCAACGTTGCTTGTTCGTCCACGCGGGTGGCACTTGGTAGAAAAAGGATTGATGATTGATGGCGAGCCATGTTCTGGCGGCCTGTTCGATTTCGGTCTGTACTTCTTCCATAACGTTCACCAATTGTTGGAGAACGGCAGCGGACCGTACTTCTATCTTCCTAAAATGGAAAGCCACTTGGAAGCGCGTTTGTGGAACGATGCTTTCGTGATGGCACAGAATGAATTGGGAATCGAACAACGAACAATCAAAGCGACTGTTCTTATCGAAACAATCCTTGCTTCTTTCGAATTGCACGAAATTCTTTGGGAGCTGAAAGACCACTCTGCAGGTTTGAACTGCGGACGTTGGGATTACATCTTCTCGTACATCAAGCGTTTCCGCAACCACCCAGAATTCGTGGTTCCGAATCGCGATCAAGTAACAATGGCTTCTCCATTCATGGATGCTTACTCACGTTTGGTAATCCAAACCTGTCACAAACGAAACGTTCACGCCATGGGCGGAATGGCTGCTTTCATTCCTATTAAAGGAGATGAGGCGGCTAACGAAGCTGCAGTGAATAAAGTGAAGAACGACAAGATTCGCGAAGCGAAAAACGGACACGATGGAACGTGGGTTGCTCACCCAGGACTGGTGCAAGTTGCATTGGATGTGTTCAACGAATACATGCCAGAGCCGAACCAGATAACCAAGCAACGTACGGAGACCATTACCGCTGCCGATCTGATAGAAGTTCCAAAAGGAACCATTACGGAAGAAGGTGTTCGCAAGAACATCAACGTGGGTATTCTTTACCTCGAAAGCTGGTTGCGCGGAAACGGAGCTGCTGCCATCTATAACTTGATGGAAGACGCTGCAACTGCTGAGATTTCAAGAACGCAGGTTTGGCAATGGATCCAACGTGGCGCTGAAATGGAAGACGGCCGAAAAGTTTCTTACCAAATGGTGGAAGGTTTCATTCCTTCAGAACTTGAAAAAATTGAAGCCTACGTTGGAAGCGATGCTTACACCAACGGCAAATTCGAATTGGCAACTGAGCTTTTCAAGAAGCTGGTTGCAACCGAAGAGTTCGAAGAATTCCTTACCCTGAACGCATACAATTACATCTAATAACCACTATCAATAAAACGATGAGTAATCAACAATCAAGTTATGTTTCTGCACTGGAAACAGTTCAAAAACTAAAAGCAAAGTACGGGAACACTTGGAGTGAGATCAACCCGGAGCATGCAGCGCGCATGTACACACAAAACCGTTTTAAAACGGGATTGGACATTGCAAAATACACTGCCGCTATCATGCGTGAGGATATGGCCGCGTATGACGCAGACAACTCGAAGTACACACAATCTCTAGGTGCTTGGCACGGGTTTGTGGCGCAGCAAACGATGATCGCTGTGAAGAAACACCATAAGACAACCAAAAGAAGATACATCTACCTGTCTGGTTGGATGGTTGCCGCGTTGCGTTCTGAGTTCGGTCCGCTTCCAGATCAGTCTATGCACGAAAAAACATCTGTGCCGAAATTGATTGCGGAGATTTATGACTTCTTGAAACAAGCGGATGCAACGGAGTTGAACGACCTTTTCCGTAGAAAAGCTGCTGGCGAAGATGTGCAGGATCTAATCGACAACTTCGAAACGCACGTAGTTCCTATTATCGCTGATATCGATGCTGGTTTCGGAAACGAAGAGGCAACTTACCTCCTTACAAAGAAGATGATCGAGGCCGGTGCTTGTGCCATCCAGATCGAGAACCAAGTTTCTGATGCGAAGCAGTGCGGTCACCAGGATGGTAAAGTAACCGTTCCGCATGAGGATTTCATCGCGAAGCTGAACGCCATCCGTTTGGCATTCTTAGAATTGGGTGTTGAGGATGGAATCATCGTTGCACGTACCGATTCTGAAGGAGCAAGTTTAACTCAAAAATTACCTGTTTCTATGGAACCAGGAGATTTACCTTCTCAGTATTTGGATTTTGTTGATGCAGAAGAAGTAAGCATTGACGCAGTGAAGGATAATGATGTTTTGCTAAAGCGAAATGGCAAGTTGGTTCGTCCTGTTCGTTTGTCTAATGGTTTGTACAGCTTCAGAGCGGGTACGAACATCGACCGTGTAGTATTGGATTGTGTAACCAGTTTACAACACGGAGCAGATTTGCTTTGGATTGAGACACCAACACCAGATGTAGATGCAATTGCTGCGATGGTTAACCGAATCAAAAAGCAAGTGCCGAATGCTAAATTGGTGTACAATAACTCACCATCTTTCAACTGGACCTTGAATTTCCGTAAACAGGCTTACAAGCGTTGGGAAGCAGCGGGAAAAGACTTGTCTGCATACGATGCAAACGACCTGATGAATGCGAAGTATGATGATTCAGCGTTAGCGATTGAGGCTGATCAAAAAATCAAGACTTTCCAAGCAGATTCATCTCGAGTGTCTGGTATTTTCCACCACTTGATTACTTTACCAACATACCATACAACAGCTTTGCACATGAATGATTTATCTGCAGGTTACTTTGGAGAAGAAGGTATGTTGGCTTACGTAGGCGGAGTTCAACGTCAGGAAATCCGCAAAGGAGTTTCTTGTGTGAAACATCAGCGCATGGCTGGTTCTGACCTTGGTGATGACCACAAAGAGTTCTTCGCAGGCGACAAAGCCTTGAAGGCCGGTGGTGCGAAAAACACTGCTAATCAGTTTGAGTCTGCACACTGATCGAACTAGTCTGTAAACAGTTCTATTTTACGTAAACCTCAAACTCTTTACAAAAGAAGCCTTGGTCTTTGACCGAGGCTTTTTTGTTTGCATTCGAAAGTGCAGGATTTAACGGCTCTTCAGAAATCAACAACTCAAAAAACACTTAACCATTTTCTGCCTACTTTGATTCTTTAGCACAATCAAAACAAATCATAAAAGGCGTGGAGCGGTTTTAGTTATAAAAGCGCCCAATCCTCGCAATTGTATCCTAAAGTCTTTACTCAAAGAAATTCGAAATACTTGTTAGACTTACTTAGACGCAAATAAGAAGACAGACATTTTGGAAAGACAAATAAAATTCCAGCACAAATAATATACAATCCAGAATAAATATTTGGCGATAGCCTTGCTATTCTTTCGAAATATCATTGTTCGTGCCTTTAGATTTTCCAGATATCATAACACTCTTAAACATGCGCACTTTACAAAGACTATTATACAAAAAAGCCCGACCAATATGGTCGGGCTAGGTATTTGATTAGGCTAAAACCACTAATATTCCCAAAGATCGTGCTCAAGAATAAAAATATCTTCCTTTATCTTCTCTGCTTCCAATAACTGGTCTATACCATTCAACATATAATCTGAAATCAAACGATCATAAACATTCTTTTCTTTATAGATATAAGAACCAAACATTCGTTTCCAAAAGATATCTTCCATCGTTCTTCTTTCCGCATCATTTTGACGATTGAACACTTCAGCACTCGCAAAAATGTTTCTAGCTTCAGGGAAATAAACCCAAAACATCGGAGTTGTACCACGAACCTCACCAGTATTTCGGTCAATATTATCCGCCACTGGTTGGATTCCTATAATTCTAACATCTAAAACGGATTTCTGACGATCAAAAAACCAATCTTCCTTTAATCTGATTTCCTTAACATTTGCGGGGTCAAATGCTTCTTCCACAACCGTCATTTGCAAATCATATGGAGGGTCAGGACTTTCGATATATTGCGTATCAATAAAATTTAATTTCCTCTCAATTTCTGCTTTTGTAAGAGTCATTGTAAACTCATCATCCAAAGGATCATAAGCGGTTAGGCTTCCTTCCCTAACTGCTTCAATTATCACCTGAGTGAGGCTTCTTCTATTCTTTATTGGTTGAGTCGGATAATACAGAGGCTGATTAATTTTCTCTCTTAAATCTAACTTACGCCAAATCCGAGTAGACCACATTACATCCGCTTCGCGGAGATGTGTATATGGAATTACTTTCCTAGTTGGATAGTGCTCCTTGACATAGACTCCGTCAAGCACATTTTGCGCGATAGATTCACCATGAAACGAAATGGCACAAAGGACAACTAGTACGAATGAACACAAACTTCTCATGATAACACTTCCTTTAATTGGTTTACATCAATTTTAGACTGATTGCCGATAATTTCTTAGGAGTCGCACCTGTCGCAGGCTTGTTACTCTCATCTAACATTATGGCAGAAATATTTTCGATATAAATCTTAGACCCTTTTTTAAGCCTCTGAATTTGAGCAATCTTGTCTGGTGGAATTGCTGACCCAGTAATTGGCGATTCAATTAAATCGGTTCCAACTTGATACACCAAAGTGAATGAAGTTACCTTAAAATACAACTCAAAATCAAAGTTTTCCATCTTAGGTATAACTGTAGGTGCAGCAGCCAATTTGCTCGAAGAAATCGGCCCTTCATTAATTCCTCCAATCATAGCGACTGGATTGGGAACTTCCTTAACTCGAAATTTAAACTCGCCCATTGGTCGTACTTTGCCGTCAATTTCGGCATTCACTTTCACGATTGCTTCACTACCACTTTTCACTTCTGCTATGAAATTTCCCTTTCCGGCAGAATTGTCAGGAGTAAGAGTACCACCAGTCAGACTTGCTTTAACATTCTCCGGTGCAACTCCTGGAACCGATATCGATACAGGATTTTTCACTCCACGGTAAAGCACATTCATCTTCGTTGGAGATACTACGACCCCAGATTTCATAACCATATATTCTCCCTTAAAAGGGTACCTTAGATATTGCCCTGAAGGTGCTTTCACTTGAATAACTCCAGAATACTCCTTAAGACCTTCGGCAGATGCTTTCACAGTATAAGTACCAACACCACGATCAACCTTCACCGATGTCGAATCAATTGGTCCAACTATTACATTTTTTGATGTATCAACACGACCAATCTGTACTTGTGGATTTTGAGTTGTACTAAAAGCTGCAACGAATATTTCAGCAACATAATCATCACCTTGAAAAACCAAATTAGGCGCAATTACCTTAGCTGCGAGAGTATCGAACTTGAAGTCACTTGCATCGACTTCTCGAAACAAATACTTAACTACATCTGATTCAGCATTTCTAACATCAGTTTGAATCTTCGTTAGATTGGTAATAACAGCAGCCAAAGGAATGTGGTAAAAGTTTGCTAAATGCCAACTCTGAAATTCCGAAGCGCTAATTCGAAGTGTTGTATCAGTGTTAAAATTCAAATTCAAGGCATCTATAATGCTCTGACCTTTTGCTGGATCTAGCTTTGCTATAAGTCCAGATTTAAATTCAGTTAATTTAGTTGCCAATTCAAAAGCAGTATGAGGACCTTCCTTTAATTTCCCTTCATCACCCCCTATTAGAATGTTTGTTGGGACATCATAGTTATCTTTAGAATTAACATTCTTCAACCCAAAAATAGAATCAACGAGCAACTGTGCTGCATCACGATCTACAGGATTTGTTGCATTAGCAACCTTTGCCAAAAGCGCATTAGTCTCTGTTGAGTCCAATTTATCAGTACGCATAATCAAGTACTGTTTCAATTCTTCAATGTGTGCGACCATGGCATCAGAAGATTTCTGAACATCAAGTGCCATATCATACCATTTTTGAACTTTCTTTTGATCGTTTAGCAAAGCTGCCTTAAATGCTACATACTGAGACCCATTCTTATTTGCAAAGTTTTTGTTTGTGACAATTAAACTGTCATTAATAAGGATAAACGAGTTTAGAATTTCCTTGGATACATTCAACGCCAATAAGGCGGTGAGTACCAAGTACATCATCCCGATCATCTTTTGTCTTGGGGTTTCTTTTCCTCCTGCCATTTTCTAAGTCAGTTCGATACTGTGCTATTTGAATTTATTGAATTATGTTACGCGAACTACCCTTGTGGGCGGTTCATGGCAGACAGCATATTTCCGTAAACCGTGTTAAGAGAACTAATGTTCTGTGCAAGTTGAGAAACTTCAGTCTTGTATTTCTTAGCATCGTCAACAGATTCATTCAACGTGCTCATAAGGTCGCCCATACCAGCATAAAGACTATCTGAAGATTCCAAGAACTGCTTCGTTCCAGCCAATTGTAATGTATACTGAGTATTAAGTTGAGCAATATTTTCACCCATTTTCTTCATCTCTGAACCAAAATCGACACCCTCTCCATCAACGACCATTGCGCCTAAGGAAGAAGACGCTTTAACGTATGCTTCGGAAAGACTTCCTACAGTTTCAGCCGCTCTTTTAACATTTCCAACATACAACTCAGTAGCAACAGATGCGTCTGTTATATCACTCATTTTAGCAACATTATCCCCTAAAGAGCGAAGATTATTACCTAAACTTTCAATTAATTCAGGGCCAATTTTGGCCTCCTCCAATAAATTGTCCAATTCCTGAGATGCAGACAGACCTTTTTGACCTTTTGGGGCTTTTTCGCCATGACCGCCCCCTTCTCCAGGAATTCCAGCCAATTCAGGATAAACTAAACTCCAGTCTGGATCTTCATGAGGTTTTTCAAAAGCAGAGAAGAAGAAAATTATTGCCTCAACGGACAAACCTACAACAAGCATCGGACCAGCACCCGGCCAGTGTTGGATTTTAAACATAGCACCAACGATTACTACTGCTGCTCCGAAGCCATATAACTTCGCCATGAAACTTTTCCACTTTTTCCCTTGCATGACTTTTAGATAATTAGATTATTAATATAGGTTAGTTAATTGTATTGCTTGTTCTTTTTTTTTTTAAAAATCCGCCTTATCGCGACCCAAAAATGTCATTACTGTTCTGAATCCAACGTAGCATTTTGCAGTGTCTTGATACTCATACGTACGAGTTCCTGCTTGGATGTAATGTCCAATATCCTTCCAAGACCCACCTCGAATAACTTTTCTTTTCAGGGAGGGAGGATCCGAATCTTTCGCTTCGTAATAGTAATCTGGATTAAGGTCGTGCGTAAAACTGAATGCACTTTCATCGTAAGCATTTTTAGTCCATTCAGCAACGTTTCCTGCCATACAATATAAACCGTAATCATTTGGAGCATAACGGTAAGCTTTAACCGTATGAAACCCGCCATCTGCAACATAATTACCTCTTAAAGGCTTGTAGTTTGCCAAGAAGCAACCACGACTGTTTCTAATGTAAGGCCCACCCCAAGGATAAGGTGACAAATCCAAACCACCTCTAGAGGCATATTCCCATTCAGATTCAGAAGGAAGCCTAAAGTCTTGAACGAACGCTTCATCATTAGCAGCCATCCAGCTGTTAAGCAATTGAGTTCTCCAGATACAGAAAGCTCTAGCTTGCTTCCATGTTACCCCAACAACTGGATAATCGTCATATGCTGGATGCCAGAAATACATATTCGTCATTGGCTCATTAAAAGAGTAGGTAAAATCATGAATCCAAGCCAAAGTATCCGGGTAAACATTAATAATATCTCTCTTAATAAAAACAGAGCGATCCTTCATTCCTTGCTCACGATTTTCCTTACGAGCTGCCTCCTTTAAATCAATCCAGAAATACTCGAAGTTTAATTTACGAGTGTCGATTTCTCTTCTTCTGTAGAATCGTTCGTGCTCTGGGAGGTACATTTCCTCCAAAATTTCCATAAATTCCTCATCGTCATACTCGATTTCCTCTTCCCAATTAATACGTTCACCATATTCCCCTTCCTCGAGAAGATGGTCTTCTCCTATAAGTAAGTGAGCGATAGAATCTCTTACCCAATAAACAAACTGGCGGTATTCATTATTTGTAATCTCTGTCTCATCCATGTAAAAAGCCTGAATCGAAACTGTCTTCGCCTGAGCCGTTACAGCATACGGAACATCTTGATCACTTGGTCCCATATTATAGCTACCCATTGGAATATAAAGCATTCCATATGGATCATCCATATACCACTCTTCGCGTCCTTGAACACCCGTTAGCTGCCCTCGACCGTAATTGCTACAACTTGACAAGCTACTTAAGGCAGCAGCCACTAGGCAAATAAAAAGCAGCTTTTTCATGGGTAATTCTTTTGTCAAAGCAAACGATAAAATATTGCTTGCTATTTTGGTTAACATGGATTGAATAAACTGTTTCGTAATTGACATCCGTTGAATTTTACCCTAACCTTTAACATGATTAGGCATCAGCAATGCTGTAACGAGACTTTTTTTCAAATGTTGCAAAAATGTTTTTTGGATTATAGGAATCGAACGTTTCTATACCGTTGATTTGAGATAGGAGATTGCAATTTATAGCAATAACCTAGCATAATTTCGTGGCTTCCACTACTGTAATTGTT
>JAIOYO010000057.1 GCA_021741075.1 Flavobacteriales bacterium
CATCCAAAGCTTTTCAAGGCCTTCCATCTGGTGCATCATAAAAGCACAAATCCAACGCCTTGGGCTTCATTCGCGTTCCATCCGTTGGAAGCTGTGGTCGAATCTGGGATCATCATCGTTTTGGCATTCAGTATTCCCATGCACTTGTACGCGCTCATGCTTTTTCTTGTGATTATGACCATGGAAAACGTGATGGGACATCTCGGTTACGAGTTCTTCCCGAAATGGCTTACGCGGAGTAAGCTCGGGTTTTGGCTCAATACGAGCACGAATCATAATATGCATCACAAGTATTTTGATGGTAATTATGGGCTCTATTTCCGTTGGTGGGACGAGTGGATGGGAACAACACATGCCAAGTACAATGCAACTTTGGAGGAGATTCAGAATCGCAAACCTTCAGAACAGAAGAAGCGTATTCGTGAGGCCGAATTGGCTTAGTTGACGTATTTCTTCAAATTCGTCTTCGACTGACGCCAAAGCTGTCGTAATTCAACGACCTTTAGCGAACCCACATTACTTAATTGCCTAAATGGCCCAAGATCTTATTCAACGCGTAAAATTCGCATCCCGTGCAGATAAAGATGGGTTTGCGAAAACCCTTAATAGCCGTGTGAACGCCTATTTCGAAGAGAACCGAATTTCAAAACATGCGGATGGTCGCATGTATCTCAAAACAGTCGTCATTGTTTCGGCCTACGTGGTGCCTCTGGTGCTTATGTTGACCGGAATCACAAGCTCAACTCCGGCCATTATCGGTTCGTGGATGTTGATGGGCGTGGCTATTGCCGGCATCGGCATGTCGGTTATGCATGATGCAAACCATGGTTCGTATTCGGAGAATGAATTGGTGAATAAGTTCGTTGGCTATTTCCTTAATATGATAGGTGGTAGTGCCGAAAACTGGAAAATTCAGCACAATATTCTTCATCACACCTATACCAATATTGATGGGTTGGATGCTGACACGGTCACCTTTCCTATGCTACGTTTTTCACCGTTTGCAAAGCGCAGAGCAGTTCATCGCTACCAGCACATTTATGGTTGGTTCTTTTATGGATTGATGACCATCAGTTGGATTTTCATGAAGGATTTTAAGCAATTGGTTGACTACAAGAATTCGGGCATGACGAATAATTACGATACTGGTTTTGGGTTGATCACTTTGCGCATCATTCTGATCAAAGCAATTTATCTATTCGTAACGCTGGCCCTGCCTATTTACTTGCTGCCAATTCCATGGTATGGAACGCTTGGCTGTTTCTTCATGATGCATTTTATCGGAGGATTGATTCTCGGAATGGTGTTTCAATCGGCCCACATCATGGAAGTTTGTGAGTTTACCAAGCCGAATGAAGAAGGAAGGATGAAGGACGAATGGACGATTCATCAACTTAGAACAACTACCGATTTCGCACCAAATAATAAGCTTGTTACTTGGTTTGTTGGCGGATTGAATTTTCAAGTGGTGCATCATCTTTTTCCAAAAATTAGCCATGTACATTATCCCAAATTGGCTCCAATCGTAAAACAGACAGCCGAAGAATTTGGCGAGCCCTATCACTGTATTCCAACCTTTACGGAAGCGGTTCTCGGACACGGAAAGATGCTTCGAGCCTTAGGACGAGAAGATATTCCTTCTTCGATGGTAGTTCTTACCTAATCGGGTTGTCGATTACCGCTACAGAATTACCTTTGCGCCATGCTAAAAAATGACCTTTTGTTGCGCGCTGCGCGAGGAGAAAAAGTAGAGCGAACTCCTGTTTGGCTAATGCGCCAGGCGGGTAGAATTCTTCCCGAATATCGAGAAGTACGTGCCAAAATGGGTGGTTTTAAGGAACTGGTTGAAAACCCGGAGTTTGCCTGCGAAGTCACAATACAGCCAGTTGATCACTTAGGAGTAGATGCCGCCATCATTTTTTCGGATATTCTTGTGATTCCGGAAGCGATGGGATTGCCCTACCAAATGGTAGAAAAGCGTGGTCCATGGTTTGAGAACACCATTCAATCGGCAGCGGACATTGATAGGATGATTGTGGCCGAAGCAGATGATGTGAGATACACCATTGATGCCATTGCCATGACCAAGAAGGAGTTGGACGGACGAGTTCCTTTGATTGGTTTTGCAGGTGCTCCGTGGACCATCTTTAGCTACATGATCGAGGGAAGTGGTTCTAAAACCTTCTCAAACGCGAAAAAGTTCCTCTACACTGAACCAATTTTGGCACATAAACTGTTGGAAAAAATCACGCTCAGCACCATCAATTATCTGAAAGGTCAAGTTGCCGCAGGTGCCGACCTTGTGCAGGTTTTTGATAGTTGGGCCGGAATTCTAAGTCCAGAGCAGTATCGCGAATTCGCGCTTCCTTACATCGCTCGAATCTGCGATGCAATTGATGAAGTTCCGATTACGGTTTTTGCCAAAGGAGCATTTTTCATAAGAAAAGAGTTGGGAGGATTGAACTGTCAAACCATTGGTTTAGATTGGAATATGGACGCCAAGGAAAGCCGAGAATTAATTGGTTCAAGCAAAACCCTGCAAGGAAATCTTGACCCATGCGTGCTGTACGCGAATGATGAGGTAATCGTGGCCAAGACCAAAGAAATGCTCCAAGCATTTGGTCCTAATCGCCACATTGCCAATCTCGGTCATGGCGTTTATCCGGACATCGACCCT
The DNA here is from genome assembly GCA_021741075.1 of Flavobacteriales bacterium. Taxonomy (GTDB): domain Bacteria; phylum Bacteroidota; class Bacteroidia; order UBA10329; family UBA10329; genus UBA10329. The sequence continues at coordinate 2,678 of JAIOYO010000057.1, forward strand.
CGGAAAGTGAAATTGTTTGTTGATACCGTGAAGGAATTCAGGTTCTAAACTGTTGACAACCTTTTAGATAGTGATGGCATATTTATAGCGTGACATCGCTACATTCGATTATGCCTTTAGCCACAGTCACCCAAATTCTGGTCATGCTTGGTTTTCCAATTCTCGTCATCGAGATTGTGAAACGTAATAAGATGGCTGGTATGGTTGGACCTGTAATTCTTTGCTATGCTGTAGGACTTGTTGTCGGAAATCTGCCCAACTCACCTGTCAATACAAAACTTAGTCAAGATGTAGCCGAAGGATGCGTTCCATTGGCTATTTCGCTGATGTTGCTTTCCACACGGTTCATGTCGTGGTTGAAATACGCCAAGCAGACGGCCAAGTCGTTTGCATTGGCTGTGGTTGCAGTTCTTGTGTCATCATTTGCAGTTTCGGCCTATTTCCACTTGCAAGAAATGGGCGTACAAGACGTTTGGAAACTCTCAGGAATGATGGTTGGAGTTTATACAGGTGGAACCCCGAATTTGGCAGCTATTGGAACTGCTCTGGGTGTTTCTAATGAAGTGTTCATAGTATTGAATGCGTGTGATTTAATGCTCAGTGCTATGTATTTGGTATTGCTACTTTCAGTTGCTCAGAAAGTCGCTCTCAAGTTTTTGCCATCCTTCGTTCCAAAGGAAAAACATAATAGAGATGAAACATTCCACTACCAACGCGTAGAACGCATGGCCACTAAGAGAACCCTCGCCCGCTCGTGGTCCTTAGCCTTTCTTCTTTCTGCTTCAATTTTAGGATTGAGTATAGGTTTCTCCATTTTGGTTGATGGAAAAATTACGGCACCTTCAGTCATTCTTGCTGTTACTACATTGAGCATCGGAGCTTCCTTCGTTAAAAAAGTGCGGTTTCTGCCTCGAACCTACGAGTTTGGAGAGTATTTCCTGCTTGTGTTCTGTATGGGAATTGGCTCCATTTCCAATTATACCGAAATGCTAAAAGCAAGCCCAAATGTGCTGTTCTATGTAACGTGCGTTTTTACTGGAACGCTCGCTGTGCATTTTCTGCTTTCATGGATTTTTAGAATTGATGCCGATACAACACTAATCACCTCCGTTGCTGGGATTTTTGGTCCTGCATTTATTGGTCCTGTTGCCAGCGTACTTAAGAACAAGGATATTGTAGTAAGCGGGCTTACAACTGGGCTTGTGGGCTACGCCATTGCCAATTATTTAGGGTTGGGAATGGCGCATTTCTTCCATTTTGTCTTTCCCTAAATTCGCGGCATGTCCGAAGAACAATTATTTGACCTCTGTATTGTAGGAGGCGGCATTGTAGGAGCGGCAACGGCCTACAGTTTTCAAAAGGCATATCCTGACCTGAAAATCCTTCTGATTGAAAAGGAAAACCGTCCAGCACCGCATCAAACTGGGCACAATTCAGGTGTTATTCACTCAGGAATTTATTACAAACCAGGTTCTTACAAGGCCAAGAATTGCGTGAAGGGCAAAGATCAGCTCATCGCTTTTGCCAAGGAACATGGTATTAAGCATGATGTGTGCGGAAAGATTATTGTGGCAACACAGGAAAGCGAGTTTCCGCACATGGAGAAGGTTTTCAATAATGGCATTGCCAACGGATTGACCGATAATCGTTGGATAAGTGCAGTTGAAATAAAGGAAATTGAACCGCACTGCACGGGCATCAAAGGCATTTGGGTGCCTTATACTGGCATCATCGATTTTGTTGGAGCAACGGCAAAAATGTTGGAGATAACCGAGTCGCTGAACTCAGAAAGCAAGGTCGTTTTCAATGAACAAGTGATTTCCTATGTTGAGGATTCTGGTTTCAAGAACATCCGTACGAACAAAGCTTCATACAAAGCCAACTACATGGTTTTCTGTGGGGGATTGCAATCGGATAGATTGGCCAAGAAAGATGGCGTTAAGCTGGATATGTCAATTGTGGGATTTCGTGGTGATTATTACGAATTGACCGATGCAGCCAAGCACAAGGTCAGAAACTTGATTTACCCCGTTCCAAATCCTGAATTCCCATTCCTTGGGGTTCATTTCACGCGCATGACAGACGGAAGTGTGGAATGCGGTCCGAATGCGGTTTTTAGCTTCAAGCGAGAAGGTTACGGAAAGACCGATTTTAGTTTAAAAGACACGGTAGAGTCATTGGCCTTCAGAGGAACATGGAATCTACTTTTCAATCATTTCGGTTTTGCTTACAACGAATACCGAAGAGCTTTCTCCAAACGATTATTTCTTAAAACGCTTCAGCGCTTAATTCCTGATTTAACGATGGATGATTTACAGCCTGGGAGGGCGGGGGTGAGGGCAATGGCTCTTGGTTTGGATGGCGAAACGATTGACGATTTTCGCATTGAGCAGAAAGGCAATTCGCTACACGTTTTGAATGCGCCTAGTCCAGCAGCTACGGCCAGTTTGGCAATTGGTGATCAAATTCGGAATATGGCGGAGGAGCGGTTTGGGTTGAGAGATTCATCTTCCTAGCGCGTCACTCTGAACTTGATTCAGGGTCTAGTTTACTGAAAATGAAAATGTTAAAGATGCTGAAACAAGTTCGGCATGACCAAATTTCATCACTCAGTCTGTGATGCGATACTTCTCAGTAAACGTATCCCACTTGATAATAAATTGCTCCATTATTTCATCGATATTCTTGAGAAGAATTGGGTCTGGAGTGTTCAGGTTTTTGAAGTATTCCTTCTGATAATCGTTGAGTTTATATTTGCGAAAAACGGCACGACTCATAGCGTAGTGTGTGTTCTTTGAAGGATAATTTATTTTCTTAAAAAAACCTATCATGTTGTCTATTGCCGTTCGCATAGTTACAGTGTCTACGCTGTAAATGGCAGCAAGTTTTTCAATAGTTAGTTCACGAATTCGGTCTTCTTGACCTTCAAAAAAATAATCGTCCAGCAAGTAGAAATTGCCAGCAATTACAATCATGAGGAAATCATCTTGATCTTCAGGGTCTACTTGTGCTTGCGAAACAAGATTTATATCGTTGTTTAGAAGTTCTGCAACTTCAATGAAGCTGGCGTCAACTGCATTGAAAATGGTGTTGACGAACAATTCCGCCACTTTTTCTTCTGCAACTTTTTTTCTGAATAGGGAAGTGATTCCTAATGCCATCTAAGATTGTACAATGGGTTTAAGCAAAGTTATGTTCACGTTAAGCGGGATCAAAGCGATATTGGAGTACTTGTTAACATAGATTCGTTAAAAAAGAAGGCCTCGAAACCGAACGGTTCCGAGGCCAAGCCGATGGTCCATGATAACTCGATCAACCAATAAACCAAGTAAAACAACCAACATTTGTGTATCACTTCAACCCATCGGTCATTCACTAAAACCCGCCATGTAAAGGTTTGTTCAGTAAAAACGTTGTAGTTGTTAATTATTGTTTGGTAAACGAAAAAACCTCGGAAATCATAAAATTTCCGAGGTTTTAAGCGTGATTGGAGAAATGATTAGTGCTTGATGAAGTGAGCTGTACCCACTTTCTCGCCAATCGTTCGTAGTGTATAAACACCTGTAGGTAATGCACTTACATCGAGTCTGTTCTGGCCGAATCTAGATGAAGTACTAAGTACAATTCGTCCTGTTGCGTCAAGTACATCGACCGTTCCAACTTCTTCCGATTGGAAATTCAACACACCTTCAGTAGGGTTCGGATAGATTGAAATCGAATTGCGTTCTACATCGTTAATGCCTGATGCAATTTTAGCACAGCTGTTTGTGCTTGTGCCACAAACTAAATCGCCAATGAATTCCATTGCAAAATCGAGTGCAGTTTGATCAATTGGACTTAAATAGCCAACATGATCTTGAACTCCAGGATACGATTTAAGAGCGTTCGGAACACCAACGTTGTCTGCTCTCAAATGAACGTGTCCACTGCCTGAAGCAATCAATCCAGTTGGGAATCCAGATACTGAAACTTCCTGTGTAAGGTAAGGAACTACGTTGTCGAGTTCTTCGTGAATACTTACAATAGCGGTGCTTCCACCTTCAATCCAAGACGTATCGCCAATGGCCCCACTAAAACTAAGCACACCAAGAGATTCGTTGCCATACTCTGGCGTTCCGCTGTTACCAGCAACACCACCGAGGCCGGCCGTGTCGTTTACCATGTACGCAGGAACCTCTGTTAATTTATCCAAATATGCAGAATGAATAGCGGCAATTGCTCCAGCAGAGATGCCACCAACAATAATTCTTTCGCAATCTATGCCGTAAGGGTTTCCGTCTTCTGCTGCGGATTTTTTAAGGAATCGAACACAAGCATTAACATCATGAGCACCACGTAAAACCGCCAAGGTGGTAGTGACTTCGCTCGGTAAAAAGAATCCTACACGATAGTCTGGCGCTACCGCAACGTAGCCCATTTTGGCAAGAATATTACACATAAAGGCAACATCGCCACGAGCCCCTCCAATGAATGAGCCACCAAAGGCCATAATTACCACTGGTCTGTCGGTTTCAGTATCACCAGCTGGTTCGTAAACGTCCATTCTTAAATCAGTAGCGTTTCCATTCAAAGCCGTATTATTTCCGAATAGGACAGCATTCGTTACGTTAACGCTCGAAAACTTATCGAAAGTGGTGTATCTGCCATCCGAGCAATCGGGTTGGGCAACAAGTTGACTTGCTACAAATAGTAATGCGGCACATAGAGTAAATATTCTTTTCATGTTTTTGTTTTAATTAGTGTTTAGGGCTTAAAGTTAATTTAATCATCAAGTAATGCTGTGTACACCATGAGACGGTTTGCAATCATAAAACGAAGGGCTCATTCCGAATCTGGCTTTGAACGTTTCGCTTAAAGGTTTAGAGATGTTTTTAACCATCTTGCTATTCACCAAAGCAACGCAGCAACCGCCAAAACCCGCTCCTGTCATGCGTACTCCTAAGCAATCGGAATTGTTCTGAAGATTCGTAGCAATGAAATCAAGTTCATCACAGGAAACGTCATAATCATTACGCAACGAGGCATGTGATTCGTTCATCAGTTTTCCGAATGCCTTTAGATTGCCAGTACTCAATGCTGCTATCGAATCTTGCACCCGTAGTTGTTCTGTAATTGCATGCCGAGTTCGTTTTTTTAGAATGGGGTCTGAAATTAGTTCGAGGTCACGCAAGGTAGCCTCAGTTAAGTTTTCGATGTGCCTTTGTTTTGAAATAATGTTCAGAGACTCACCGCATTCGCTTCTGCGCTGGTTGTAAGCGCTTTCTGCTAAAGTTCTTGGCTTATTGGTGTTTATGATGAGGAAAGTATAGTCGGCTAAACTTATTGGAACGAATTCATGGTCGAGCGAGGAGCAATTAAGAACAATGGCTTGATTTTCTTTTCCATTCGCAACGGCAAATTGATCCATAATGCCGCAATTCAAACCCACAAACTCGTTTTCAATCTTCTGGCAATCCAACGCCATTTGTGTTCGGTTTGGTTCTTTGCCTTTGAAAACCGAATGAAACATAAAGTAGCTTAGAACTTCAAGTGCTGCTGAAGAAGAAAGTCCAGCTCCTTTTGGAAGGTTGCTATCAAGGAGAACATCGCAGCCACTTAATTCATCTCCTTGTTCCCTCAAATGAAGCAAAACTCCAAGGATAAAATCACTCCAATGCTTCTGTTTTGCTATTGGAAGTGAGCCCAAATTAAATTCTATTGTTTCATCAAAATCAGTAGAATGAACATGGATTTTAGTTGATTTGTTTGGAACGATGAGTGCCGTAATTCCGAGTGAGATTGCCATTGGCAGCACCAATCCACCCAAATAATCGATGTGTTCACCTATTAGATTAACACGCCCTGGACAAAAAAATCGTTGAACGTTCTTTACTTCGCCAAACAAATGACGAAATCTGGTGCTTAGATAATCCATTGACAAAAATTAAACCTGCTTCATTCTAATTTAAAAACGCAAAGTGGCTAACTTTACCTGAATTCCAAACGCAAAAAGAAGAATGTCTAAAATAGAACGCCTGTTCAGCGAATACGGTGAAAGTCATCAGAACGCCACCAATCAACTCATCCATGCCATTTTTGTTCCTCTCATTTTTTTGAGTGTACTCGGAATGCTTTGGGATGTGAAACTTCCAATTGAGTTGGACTTCATGGGAGGCGAACAATTAAATGTTGCAATGATTGCATCGCTGCTCGTATTTGCCTATTACCTTTCGTTGTCTTTTACCATCTCAGTTGGTATTCTGGCCGTCATTTCTCTTGGAATGATTGGTTGCTACTTTTACAATGGACCAATTAGTGTGTGGATTCTTTCCCTTGTGATTTTTGTTATTTCTTGGATTTTTCAATTTGTTGGCCATAAAGTGGAAGGTAAAAAGCCATCATTTTTTAAAGATTTGGAATTTTTTCTGGTAGGACCAATGTGGGTACTTGCCAAATTGTACAATAAACTTGGAATAAAATATTGATATGGAAGCAGTAATGGAAAAGCCAGCAACTGGCACAGCATATTCAGCAATTGTTCAAAAGCAACGCGATTTTTTCTGGTCGCACGCCACTAAACCAATTGAGTTCCGAAAGGAACAATTACGCAAGTTAAAGGCTGCTTTTGCCAAGCACGAAGATGCCCTGCTAGCTGCGCTGAAAAAAGACTTGAACAAGCCGAAGCAAGAGGCTTTTACTACTGAGCTGGGTATTACGGTTGCGGAGATTGACCACATGATTCGCCATTTGGAAGATTGGATGGAGCCAGAGCGTGTTGCAACGCCTTTGTTCTTCCAACCTGGAGCATCGATGATTATGCCCGAGCCTTTCGGAGTTACGCTCATCATTGCTCCTTGGAACTATCCTGTGAAGAATCTTTTCGGTCCTCTTTTAGGAGCGATGGCTGCTGGGAACACAGCGGTGGTAAAGCCTTCGGAGATTTCGCCCAATTGCAGCAAGGCGATTGCTGATCTCATCAAGGATACGTTTGACCCAAAATACATTGTAAGTATTGAAGGAGGCGTTGCTGAGACTACCGAACTGTTGAAAGAACGTTTCGATTATCTGCTGTTCACAGGCGGAACTGAGATTGGTCGTATTGTTTATCAGGCTGCCGCAAAACATCTTACTCCAGTAACCTTGGAATTGGGCGGAAAAAGCCCCTGTATCGTTGATACGAACATCAACATGAATGTGGCTGCCAAGCGCTTGGTTTGGGGTAAATTCCAGAATGCGGGACAAACGTGCATTGCACCAGATTATATCTATGTGAACAACAAGATCAAAGCTGAATTCCTTGGACGCGTGAAGCATTACATCGAAGAGTTTTTCGGCCCAGCCGATAAACCATCAGAAGACTTAGGACGATTGATAAGCGACCGTCATTTCCAACGCGTGAGCAAGATGCTTACGGGTGATATTCTTGTTGGTGGCGTGACCGATGCAGCCACCAAGTACATTTCTCCAACCATTATCGACAATGTGACGATGGATCATCCCGCCATGCAGGAGGAGATTTTCGGGCCTGTGATGCCCGTGATCGGTTATGACAATTTTGATGAGGTGATCAATCACATCAACGCAGGCGAACGCCCGTTGGCGATGTACCTGTTCAGCAACGATTCCAAGTTGAAGAAACGTTTGATGAACGAGACTTCATCTGGAGCCATCTGTGTGAATGAAACAATGGTGCATGCTGGGCAACCGAATCTGCCTTTCGGTGGAGTAGGGAACAGCGGAATGGGTGCTTACAACGGCAAGCTGGGATTCGATACCTTCTCTCACAAAAAGCCAGTGATGGCGAGGTCATTCTTGGGTGATGTTGCTCAGAAATATCCTCCTTATTCAAGCGGAAAACTGAGCTTTATCAAGATGGCTTCTAAGTGGCTACTTAGATAAAATTGAACAGCGTAAAACGAATAGCGACCAGTTTACGAATCGAGAAATCTCGCATCGTAAACTGGTTGTTTCTTTTTGTCTTTTTTCCCTTCGCTGTTTTCGCGCAAGCGCCAGCCATCAAACATGTCATCGTGATTGGTGTGGATGGCATGAGCCCTGACGGGATTCAGAAAGCGAAGACACCTATATTAGATAGTATTCTGAAAGTGGCAGCTTACTCGTGGAAATGCGAGGCGGTACTTCCTACAAGTAGCAGTCCCAATTGGGCGAGTATGATTATGGGAGCCGGGCCTGATAAGCATGGCGTGACCTCCAACGCTTGGCAACCGCACAAACAAACCATCGAATTGGAATGTGAAGGCACCAAAGGCAACGGCAAACCCAGCGGCATGTGGCCCACCGTTTTTGGCGAACTTCGAAGACAAAAGCCAGATACAAAAATTGCCTGCTTTAACGATTGGTTGGCGTTTAATCGACTGTTCGAAAAAGGTGTTGTTAATCGCCAGCGCGATGCCATTTTGCTCCAAGCGGCATCACATCATGGTTACAAGGGTATTACCCGAATGGCGTCCAATTATTTCAAGTGGAAGAAACCTGATTTCATGTTTGTCCACCTTGATCATGTGGATCACGCAGGCCATCACGATGGACACGGAACACAGGCCTATTATGATGCGGTTTCTGTTGCAGATGAAATGATCGGAAGGATCATCAACGCGGTGAAAGCTTCAGGCGAATTGGAACACACCGTTATCCTCATCACGGCCGATCATGGTGGCATTGGCCATGGGCATGGTGGCGATACGCCCGAAGAACGCTTCGTTCCTTGGATCCTCACAGGAACGGGTGTTGTGAATGGAGAACTTCAAGTTCCCGTTAAGACCTACGACACAGCCGCTACCTTGGCCTATCTACTAGGTATCAAAGCGCCAGATTGTTGGGTTGGGAGGCCTGTGATTGCGGCTATTGCTCAATAAACTGTTCGTTAAAATTCACCAAATACAGTTTCTCAGATGCCCGCGTGATGGCTGTATAAAGCCAACGGACGTATTCCACACCAAGCATTTCGGCAGTCAGATAGCCTTGCTCCACAAACACGGCAGGCCATTGCCCGCCCTGAGCTTTGTGGCAAGTGATGGCATATCCGAATTTTACCTGCAACGCATGGAGGTACGGGTCTTCGGCAATTTTCTTTGCCTGTTCAGATGGCGTGGGAATATCAGCGTAATTCATGGACACCGAATTGTAAAGCTGTTCATAGTCGGCATCTGGCAGGGCAGGAGCCTCCACATGCAAGGCATTCAGGAGCAGCTTCACGTCCAACGAATCCTCTTCCGGGTAATCCATCAAACGCACCGTTGCATTGGCAAAGCGAAATCCGTGCATTTCCTCAATCGCGCCAAGGCGCATCACCTCTATCATATCGCCATTGGCAATGAACCCTGCGCCCGAACCTTTGGGCAGCCAATGGTAATTGTTCTTCACCACCATCAGTTTGTCGGTTGAGGCGATCTCCTCATCCATATATTTAATCCTGACCCGAATCTGCTGATTGAACTGATTGGCGCTTTTGTTGGATCGGGTAATGACCATGGCGCTATCCTCTCCATACTTGCTATAAGCTGAGTTGAGCTCATCTTCCAACTCCAACATATCTATCACCTTGATGTCTGGAAAATTGACCTTTAGGGCGATGTCAGATTTCCCTTGGGCCAATAGATTCCTTAGCTCTGTGGCATTATAGAGGATGCCCGATTCGGCATCTTGCCGCACAACTTCTTTCAGTTCGTGCTGCATTGTGGGCTCAAACTGGAAATTGGTCTGAAGAACCTTGCCATCCAAAGCCGGACTATCGGCAGAGCCTACGGGCGGCAATTGTGCCGTATCGCCAATAAGGATCAGCTTGCAATCCTTTCCTTCTTCCATGAATTTCATAAGGTCTGAAAGGAGGTTCTTTGATTGTATCCTGCCCGAACCCACATCCCTCGCCAAGGAGATCATCGATGCTTCATCCACAATGATGACCGCATTCTTTCCCCGATTGTGACGAAGTGCAAAACGGATGTTCCCAAATTCATCCGTATTTATCTGGTAGATGAACTTATGAATGGTGAATGCCCGCTGTCTTGTATAAGAGGCAAGCACCTTGGCCGCTCTACCGGTAGGGGCCAGCAGCGCATATTTACGGTTCATGGCCTTTAGTGTTTTCACCACGCTGATCACCATGGAGGTTTTACCCGTTCCAGCATAGCCTCGAAGCAGAAAAACCTTGCCCACATTCTTTTCTGTGAGGAATTCTGAGAGTTGATAAATGAAGCCTTGCTGCCCTACCGTGGGTTTGAAGGGCAGTCCTGATATAAGGTTGTCGTATGCGGTTTTGGGAGTTTCCAATTTTGGTCGGGTAAAATTACGTTATGGTCGAAAGTATCAGTAGAATCAGCTAATTCGGGCGTGTCGTTTATCGATAAGCCGTTCCAAAACCTAACCATCACAATGCACTTGGCGTTCAAATACTCCAAGACCGTTAAAACACACCATCATGAAAAATCTATTACTCATTTCAATTTGCTTACTGGCCTCGGTAGCTGTTTCGGCTCAAAATGTCGGAATTGGTTCAACCAGTTTTACACCAGAAGCAGATGCAATTCTTGAACTTCGTTCAACAACAACCGGTTTTCTAATGCCAAGAATGACTGCTGCTCAAATGGCCGCCATTTCTGGTCCAACCGAAGGACTGTTGGTTTATCAAACGAATGCAACAAAAGGCTTTAAATATTTTGATGGCTCTGTTTGGACTTCATTTGGTGGAGCTTCAGGACCAGATAACTTTGGGAACCATACTGCCACGGCCAACATTCGACTCAATGATTTTTGGTTAAGTAATGATGGCGGAAACGAAGGAATACGTGTAACCAATGATGGAAAAGTAGGTGTTGGAGTAGCGGTTCCGACCTACCCTTTAGAGCTATCGTCAGTTGGAGTTAACGCAGGACCAATCTCTACAACTGATCAAGTTTTAGCCCGCTTTGAGCAAAGCAGCACATCACGCGGAGCGGGAATTCAGATTAGGGGTTTCCGTGCAATTTCTCAGGTTTCGGCCTTTGTTGATTTGATTAACTATGATGAAAACGTATCTAATGAATACATTATGAGCCGTGTTGCTGGTTTAACAGAAGACAACGGAGAAAAAGGAGCGTTGGTGCTTTACACAAATGGAGGCGGAAGTTCAAATTCAGGTTTAACTGAAAAAATGCGTGTCACTTCAGATGGGAAGGTGGGAATTGGCACCATCAGCCCAAATGCTAAGCTAGAAGTAGCTGGAGATGCACGAATTACTGATCTTGCTGGAACTGGTACCCGAATGGTAGTTGCTAATGCAAACGGTGATCTATCAACTCAGGCTATTCCAAGCAGCGGAGGTGGCGGTTTTGGCTCAGGTACAACACTAAACCTGAATGTTACAAGTGACATAAACAATCAGAATGTTTCAGGTGTATCAATTATTAGACTTGACGCTAACAATAGTAGCCATGAAATTAAAGGGTTGACAGGTGGTGTTGCTGGGCAAGTAATCTGCATCGTAAATACAGATTCTAATCACAAGGTTAAGTTCAAAAAGGATCAAGGCACTCAGCAGTTTAGAAATGACCTCGAAGTCGATAAGGAAGATGGCGCCATTATCATGTATGACGGGTCTTATTGGTATGTATTATCTAAAGACTAGGGAAAATATCAGTTGAAAATTCAAAGGGTAATCGAGATTCGGTTGCCCTTTTGTATTTTCAGCCACATGTGGATAGAAAAAGATAACCACCTTTTCGGAAACTTTGAGTTTGCTGATTTTACAGAAGCTTTTGCGTTTATGACGCAAGTGGCACTAGTTGCTGAGAAAATGAACCATCATCCTGATTGGACCAACGTTTACAATAAGGTTCAGATTAAACTCTCAACCCATGACGCTGGTAACGTGGTTACCCACAAAGATTGGGAGCTCGCTAAACTGGTAGAAAACATCTATTTGAAATGGACTGGGCACTAATTTTCAAAATTGCCAATGTTTCGGTGCTGCCAGGCTGGTTTCTATTGGTGTTGTTTCCAAATCAGCGCGCTACCAACTTTGTAGCACATTCGTACCTCTACCCCACACTTTTAGGTGTTTTTTACTTGATTTTGATGATAAATTCCTTGGGCGGAGCGGGTGGAATGGATACGATAGAGAATCTCAAAGTCTCTTTTGGTAGAGATGAGGTTCTAGTTCTCGGCTGGGTTCATTATTTGGTTTTCGACTTATTTATTGGCGCTTGGATAGTGAGAGATTCTTCAATACTTAAGATTGGTCACATCAAAGTTGTTCCATCATTGATTTTGACCCTACTCGCGGGGCCAATTGGTCTCCTATTTTACCTGATTGTGAGATGGTTTTATACCAAAAAATTAACGTTATGAACAACCAAAACTGTTAGTAAGCGAACCGTTTTGTTCAAAACATAAGATTTTTGAGGCTTGCAGATAGGCTAACTTTGCAAGCAGAAATTAGAGGAAACAGATGAGCAAGATTATAGCAATAGCTAATCAGAAAGGAGGAGTAGGAAAAACCACAACGGCCATCAATTTGGCGGCAAGTTTGGCGGTTTTAGAATATAAAGTTCTTTTGGTAGATGCCGATCCACAGGCCAATTCTACTTCAGGAGTTGGTTTTGATCCGCGTAACATCAAAACAAGCATTTACGAATGCATTATTGGCGAAGCCGAACCAAAGGATATCATCCTACATACAGAAACACCAAACCTTGATTTACTACCTGCTCATATTGATTTGGTTGGAGCCGAAATTGAAATGATAAATCTTCCCAATCGTGAAATGATGGTGAAGCTGGTGATGAACAAGGTTAAAAACGACTACGATTTCATTATTGTCGATTGCTCGCCATCACTCGGTTTAATTACTGTGAATTGTCTTACGGCTGCTGATAGCGTGCTGATTCCTATTCAATGTGAATACTTTGCGTTAGAAGGTTTAGGAAAACTTTTGAATACAATAAAGATCGTTCAAGCACGCTTAAATCCGGATCTTGAGATGGAAGGGCTGCTTTTGACTATGTACGATTCGCGTTTGCGACTAGCTAACCAAGTAGTAGAGGAAGTGAAGACACACTTCCAGCAATTGATGTTTGATACAGTGATTGCACGAAACACGAAATTGGGCGAAGCCCCAAGCCATGGACGTAGCATTATTATGCACGATGCAGCATCAAAAGGCGCAACTAATTACCTCAATCTTGCAAGAGAAATTTTGCAGAAGAATGGCATGACACGACTTAAAGAAAGTGAAAAAATTCTAAGCTAATGGCGAAGACAAATGCATTAGGCAGGGGATTAGGTGCGTTGCTCGATGACTCAGGCGCAGATGGGATTTTACATTCGAAAGACAAATCTGAGCCAGGAGTCGGATCAATAAGCGATATTTCAATTGCCAATATCGAAGTAAATCCGTTTCAGCCAAGAACTCGGTTTGATCAAGAGAAGCTAGATGAGCTGGCTGCTTCCATCACACAATTGGGCATCATACAGCCGCTTACGTTACGGCAAGTTCTTCCGAATAAATACCAGATTATTTCTGGAGAAAGAAGATTCCGTGCTTCTCAGTTAGCTGGTTTAACGGTCGTTCCGGCCTACATTCGAGTGGCTAATGATCAGACTATGCTCGAAATGGCGTTGGTTGAGAACATTCAGCGCGATAATTTGGACGCGATTGAAGTTGCCATTTCGTATCAACGTTTAATTGATGAATGCCAACTTACGCAAGAAGCCTTGGGTGAGCGAGTAGGTAAGAAGCGTTCTACAATTACCAACTACTTACGCTTGCTAAAACTGCCACCGCAGATTCAAAAAGCGATTATGGATCGCGTTCTAACGATGGGTCACGCCCGTGCCATCATCAATATTGAAGACGAAAACGAACAGCTCCAATTGTTCAAAGAGATTGTGAAAGGTGGTTTGTCGGTTCGGGCGGCAGAGCAAGCATACAAAGCTGCCAAAGCATCTGCAAAAACAATCAAAAAAGACCTTCCAATTGAGTATCAGCGCATTAAAGATAATGTGAAGAGACAACTCGATGCCGAGGTCGGACTAAAGGTGAACGCAAAAGGAAAAGGAAGTATTTCCATTTCATTCGACAATGAAAAGGAGTTGAAGCGCGTTCTCACCATTTTGGATCTTTGGCCTTAATCAATTTCATCTTTTGATTCGGTATTTCATACCACTTCTTGTTCTACTGTTTGTTTCGCTAGGACAATCAATCGCTCAAGAGACAGACACGATAATTCAGACAACCAAAGCTGATACATCAATCGTAAAGAAGAAACATTCTCCCTTCAAAGCAACCATCATGAGTGTTGCGCTACCCGGTTTAGGACAGGTTTACAATGGTAAATGGTGGAAGGTTCCCATTATATATGGTGGTTTTGGTGGATTGATTTACAGTTCGGTTTTCAACGATTTAAAGTGCAGAACCTACAAGGAGGCCTACCTTATTCGGATTGATGATAACCCCGCAACCACAGATGAATTTGTAGGTCAATATTCAGATGCAAACCTGAAAGAACTGGTGAGTTTCTATCAACGAAATCGTGATCTATCGTTAGTTTTTACAGGCGTACTTTATGCGCTGAATATTATTGACGCCAGCGTGGATGCACACCTCAAAGATTTTGACGTAAGCGATGACTTGACGCTCAAGGTTCGTCCTACTATGCATCAGATTGGACCAGGGATGATTCCAGCGCCAGCCCTAGCGCTCACATTGCGCCTCAGATAAAAGCCTAATTTTGCCCTAAACCCACCTAGACTACAATGAAAATAGCGCTTTCTGGATAT
>JAIOYO010000005.1 GCA_021741075.1 Flavobacteriales bacterium
TCAGATGAAACTTACCTATGGTTCGGTTGTGTGCCGCCATCGGACGCTCGCCTTGCAACACGTGCAATTCAACAGATGGCTGATTATCAGCTGCTGTAGAGAATGTCTCCGACTTCTTTGTAGGAATAGTAGTGTTCGCATCAATCAATTTGGTAAACACACCGCCCATTGTTTCAATTCCAAGAGAAAGTGGCGTTACATCCAAAAGCAGCACGTCTTTCACTTCTCCTGTAAGAACTCCACCTTGAATAGCCGCTCCAACTGCAACAACTTCATCCGGATTTACTCCTTTTGAGGGTGTTTTCCCGAAGAAATCCTCCACAATTTTTTGAATCGCTGGAATTCGAGTAGAACCTCCCACCAAGATTACTTCGTTGATATCAGACTTAGAAAGTCCGGCATCTTTCATTGCTTTTTTGCAAGGCTCAAGCGTTGCTTGAATCAATCTATCAGCCAATTTTTCAAACTGAGCTCTTGAAAGCGTACGCACCAAGTGCTTAGGAATACCATCAACAGGCATAATGTATGGCAGGTTGATTTCGGTAGAAGTTGAACTTGAAAGCTCAATCTTCGCCTTTTCAGCTGCTTCTTTCAAACGCTGAAGCGCCATTGGATCTTTCTTCAAATCCAACCCTTCATCCTTCTTAAACTCATCTGCCAACCAATCAATGATTACTTGGTCAAAATCGTCTCCACCAAGGTGCGTGTCTCCGTTTGTAGATTTTACTTCAAAAACACCATCGCCCAATTCAAGAATAGAAATATCGAACGTTCCTCCACCAAGGTCAAAAACCGCAATAGTAGAATCTTCGCTTTTCTTATCCAATCCGTAAGCCAAAGCGGCAGCAGTTGGCTCGTTGATGATTCTTTTCACCTTCAATCCAGCAATCTCGCCTGCTTCTTTTGTAGCCTGACGTTGTGAATCGTTGAAATATGCAGGCACAGTAATTACTGCTTCTGTTACTTCAGTTCCCAGGTAATCTTCAGCCGTTTTCTTCATTTTCTGAAGAACCATTGCTGAAATTTCTTGAGGAGTATATTCACGGTCATCAATTTTCACTCGGGGAGTATTGTTACCTCCCTTCACCACACTGTAAGGAACTCGGCCTATTTCTTTGGCTACTTCGTCAAAACTTGAACCCATAAATCGCTTAATCGAAGCAATTGTTTTGGTTGGATTGGTGATTGCCTGACGCTTTGCAGGATCACCTACTTTTCGCTCGCCACCTTCTACGAAAGCAACGATGGAAGGCGTAGTTCTTCGCCCTTCGCTGTTAGGAATTACAACTGGTTCGTTTCCCTCCATTACAGAGACACATGAGTTAGTTGTTCCCAAGTCAATTCCGATTATTTTACCCATAATATATTGTGTTTATCAATTCGTAACTAATGTTATCGGTTTGGCATTTGGCACAGACCATGCCATCGGAATGATGCTCCAACTTTCGAGAAAATATGTCAGTTATGAATGAATCAGACCTAAAAAGCCTGACAATTCGGGTGACAAAACGACACCGTTAGCAATTAGTTTGGGTCAATCACGAAGCCCAGTTCTTTGGTATACTGCCCGTCTACAAGTTCTAATGCAGACTCAACACTTAGGTGCAATTTATTCACAAACTCAACCTTTGAACGACTCGAAAAAACACCCAAACCGTTGTTGATGTTAGTGTAAACTGGCTTGTCTTGGAGCACTGTTGAATTTGTAGGATTGTTGATGTCTATGTAAGCGAACAATTCTTCTCCTGCAATCAGTACCTCTAAATCTAAGTCTTGTGTCAGCCCTTCTTGAAAAGGATCGCCTAATGTTCCATCTGCCCTGCCAATCTTGCGGATAACTCCAGCTTCCTGAGCTACCACGCTTCCAATACGACTGTAAAAATTTTCAGACAAAACAGGTACTTGAATTAGTCCCTCTGTTCCAACCTCAATTGTTTGCACAAGCCACCTAATAGACTTTAGAGTTTCTACACCGCCTTTCAGTTCTCGATAATAAAATCTCATCCAAACTTCATACTGCTTTCCTCGCTCGGCCGAACTGAAATTTAGAATGTAATTAACGTAATCTCTCGATGCGTTAACCAAGGTTATTCGCTGAGAACTAGAGACTCCAGAGTTCTGACTTGGTCTCGAAAAGCTCAACGTTGATACGTCAACGATTGCTGTTTTCGAATCAGCAATTGGAGTTACTGTGTCCATGTTAGCAATGGTCATCGCTCCAATAGGAATGTTAACCGGACGCTTTTTCAAGGTAACTTCATAGTCACGGTCTGCCCTAATATTCTGATTCAGCTTATAAAGTCGCTGAAAAGGGCCAAAAAAGTCAATCACATCATCATCAGGATTTCCTGTATCCTTATTGGCAATCATTACCGTATCCAATACCCAACGGTTGCTTTCGGTCGAACCGTTATATTCAATTAATTCAACAAAAAGGTCTTCATACCTGAAATAAGAAGAATCTGGCTCCAGTGCCATTACGAATGCCGATTCTTCTCCCAAAAAGGCTTTTTGAATTCGGAACAAATGCCCATCTCCGCCTGCATTAGGATTATCGAGTGGGTCTAAAAGGCCATAGATTAAAGGTTTTTCCTCATATTCACCGGTAAGTTTGAAGTCAGACTCGCAAGAAGAAAAAATGGTTAGTAATGCAACCAACCCGATAGCGTAACGTAGCATCCAGTAATATTTGAAGTGCAAAGATAACAGGCCAAAGAGAAGACATGACCGAAGCATCCGTATTTAACCGCAACTATGACGGTATTATTACATTTCTAAAGCGAAAACGAGGCGGATTTGCATTTGCACTATTGATATGGCTTCCGTTTTTAAGCGTTGCGCAAACCCCCATCTCGGTAGTTTTCAACGAAATTCAGCTTCGCGAAGAGTTTTCTGATAAGAGCGAAAATTGGCCATATCTCACCACGATGGAGAATTTGTACGTGCCAGATAAGGATGAATATTTTATGCATCGTAGGCACAAATCAACGCCTTACGCCATATTGACTGATTGGAAAAACAATCTTTCTACTTTCAATATCCTGACCACATTGAAATTGGGCCCCACAGATACGGACGAACAAACGGCAGGCGTCATTTTCCTTGTTCAACCTGACGGAAAAGGAGCAGTAGTCTTTGAATTTAACAAATCCAAACAATACCGAATCAAGCAATTAGTGGGGGCTTATTACAAGTTCATTTCGGGAGATACTGAAAGTGGCGGCTGGGTAAAATCATCAACCCTTGCAGCCAAAAATGAATACAACGAGATTGATATCCGTGTTCAACTTCCACAAATTGACATTTATGTCAATAAAAAATTCGTCCAGTCTTTTGATTTAATGGATTTCAAACCGGGTGGTATGGGTTACCTCATTGGACCAGATACCAAGGCAAAATCTGATTACTTCTACGTGTATTCAACCGAAGAAGCAAGCGTGGAAGCCGAAGCTGAAGCTAAGAAGGCAGACGACAACAAATCTGCTGTGGCTCAACTAGGAAAGGTGAGATATGAATTAGAACAAGAAAAACGCTCACTAAAAGAATGTCAGATGGAACGGCAGCAAGCCGTGACTGTTTTGGAGGAAGAAATGGCCAAATTGAGACAGAGCAACGACCGATTGGCACTACAAAACCGTCAATTACATGAGTTTAAAGACAACGTTTTGGTTGAAGTAGATGAAGACGTTTTCCTAACCTTGGCAGAGAATCTGAAAGCAGAAATAATAAAGAACGGCAAATTAGAATCACAGGTTCAGATTTATAAGGATTCGCTTAAATACACCCATGTTCAGTACAATAAACTAAAACTTGCGTTGTTGGATAAGGCTATTTCTAAAGCAGAGAAGGAAAAAGTTGCTCGCGATCAGAAGGAAGCTGCGGAAACCAAAAAGGAGATAGAGGCTGAATTGACCGACAAAAAAATGAACGCTGAACAGGAAAAATGGGAACTATCTCATCCAAATGTTAAGGCTAAAGTCGATACGTCTCTCCTTTCTGAATTGAAAACCGAAGTAAAAAAAGAGGATCCTGCTCCTATTTCTAACGAAGAAGTTTCGGAAGACGGATTAGAAGCCCGACCTTTGCCAGTGAAAGTGCGCACAGCGCAGAAAAAACAGGACTGATGTCGGTACACCGTTCGGTGAAAAAAATCACCACCCACGTGCTTCAGGAAATGAAGCGCAATGGCGAGAAAATTGCCATGCTTACAGCTTACGATTTTACCATGGCCAGAATTCTGGACCAAGCAGGGATTGATATTCTGCTTGTTGGAGATTCGGCCTCAAATGTGATGGCAGGTCACGAAACGACCCTTCCTATCACGCTGAACGAAATGATCTATCACGCTGCTGGTGTTGTTCGGGCAGTGGAAAGATGCTTGGTTGTGGTTGATATGCCATTTGGTTCATATCAAGGTAATTCGAGAGAAGCGCTCAATTCAGCTATTCGAATTATGAAAGAAACTGGCGGTCATTCTATAAAAATGGAAGGTGGACGCGAGATTGTTGAATCTATCGAACGAATTCTAACTGCTGGAATCCCAGTTATGGGACATTTGGGACTAACGCCTCAAAGCATCTATAAATTCGGAACTTACACTGTACGAGCTAAGGAACAGGAAGAAGCAAAACGCCTGATTGAAGATGCGAAAATTTTGGAAGCTGCTGGCTGCTTTGCCATCGTTCTAGAAAAAGTACCGGCTAAACTTGCTGCACAAGTTGCCAAAGAAATTGAAATTCCAATTATTGGCATTGGTGCTGGAAATGGTGTTGATGGACAAGTTTTAGTTACGCACGATATGCTTGGAATGAATCAGGAGTTCAGCCCTCGTTTCTTAAGACGTTATGCAAACTTGGCAGAAGACATGACATTGGCTGTCAAATCTTACGTTTCTGATGTTAGAAGAAAGGATTTCCCGAACGATTCGGAACAATATTAAAACAAGTGACCAGTGAATAGCGACCAGCGAATAGTGTTGGTTGTTATTAAAGAGGTCAAAAGGTTTGTTGCAACAAACCGCTACGAAACACAAACAATGGCAACAAAATCAATCGACATCCTTTTTGAGGATAATCACATTATTGCGGTAAATAAACCTTGCGGTCTATTGGTGCAAGGAGACGCAACTGGCGATGAAACATTGGCGGATTTAGTGAAGGCGTACATAAAAAAAACCAAGGACAAGCCCGGTGATGTCTACCTTGGAATTGTACACCGATTGGATAGACCTGTTAGTGGAGTTGTTCTGTTTGCGAAAACTTCGAAAGCCTTGGTTCGATTGAATAAGATGTTTGCAGAGCGCGAAACCAAGAAAATCTATTGGGCGGTTGTTACCAAACGACCTCAAGAAGAAAGCGGTAAATTGGTGCATTGGTTGCGAAAAGATCAAGAAAAGAACCGAAGCAAGGCATTTAATAACGAGGCCAAGCACACCAAATACGCTGAGTTAAATTACAAGATGCTCCGTGGT
Source organism: Flavobacteriales bacterium (assembly GCA_021741075.1). Classification (GTDB taxonomy): domain Bacteria; phylum Bacteroidota; class Bacteroidia; order UBA10329; family UBA10329; genus UBA10329. The sequence goes on from JAIOYO010000005.1 coordinate 5,471, forward strand.
TCTGACCGCTACACTCTTTTAGAGGTGTATCCCAAGACGGGACGACATCATCAGATTCGGGTTCAACTTTCAAAAATTGGCTGCTCCATTAAAGGTGATCTGAAATATGGCGCGCCTCGAAATAATGAAGATGCATCCATTCACTTACATGCACGCAGATTGGAGTTTGAACATCCGGTTAAAAAAGAGCCCGTTTCTATTACAGCAAGCGTTCCTGCAATGGATAATCTTTGGCAAGAGTTTGATAGAATGATGAAGTAGTATTCAGGGAATCAACTCCGAATACACCGCAGCAAAATGTAAAGCTGCGCCAATAATTACAAAGATGTGCCAGACGAAGTGCGTCCATTTCTTCGACTTCCAGAGATAGAAACCTGCTCCAATAGTGTAAAAGAATCCACTGATTACCATCAATATCTTAGTGTTTCTGGCAAAAGATTGATAAAAAAACATGGGGTCAAGCAAAAGGATGTACGCCATCAACAAATAGATTACGGTAGAAAACACCTTGTATCGGTGCACATATTTTGCCTTGAACCAAATGCCCACCAAAGACATTCCCCAAAGTGCGGCAAGGAACATCAAGCCCTTTTCGTTCATCATTCGGTTCATTATCAGTACCGAATAACTTCCTGAAATGAGGAAGTAAATACTAATGTGATCGAGCTTTTTGAGTAGAAATTTCTTGCGTCTTTCTATCGCACCATGATAAAGGGTTGAACTGGAGAAGGAAAGAATGAGCGAGAAGGCATAAATCCACACTCCCAATTGGCCCCATTGGGTCAAGCGCGAACTCTGGACTAAAAGAAAAACGCAGCCTACAATTGCCACAATAGCTCCCACGCCATGAGAAATTGTATTAGCCCGCTCTTCTGCCTGCGAATATGTTATTAAAGGCAATTCCATTCAAATACAATGAACGGTACAAATCTCAATCCTTGCAAGAAATAGCCTATAAATAGAGAAATAAAGGGAATGGCGATTGCTCGGCCATGAAACCGATCAACCAATAACCACTACTGCCAAGCTTTCGACCATTCCCAACAAATCAAGTTTTAAAAGCTCAATCTGTTCCATTGATTTTCAAAAAGAAACCTGATACTGCATCACCACCATGCTCTTTCTATCAGACTGATAACTTACGCCAGCAACATTTGTGCTGAACACAGGACGATTCTGGTACATCAGACTCAATTTACTGTTGTGCGTTCCGGTAACAAATAGGTTGAATCCTGCCTCAGCCATCACCATCGGGTCGGTCAACGCTTGAAATAGACCAATCTGGGTTGCAGCAAAAGGCTGAAGCGTAGCCGTTTTTCCAATGAGATTATCCTTGAATTTATAGCCTACCTGTGCATAAACTGTAGAACCAGTGCCAACCATCGGAAAGGCATTGCCACCACCATTCAGTGTTCCGCTAGCATCGGCTCCATTTGCCGGATTCATGACACCTACATCGCGTAAATATTTCGGACCAAGATCTAAGTAGTGATAAGAAGCATATGCTGTGATAGCGCTCAAGGTTTCCTTATTTAGAGGTGCATCGTAAAAAACATCTGCTGCAAACAACTTCATGTGCGTCCTGTTGGTATCGTTCTTAGCGTTCAAGTGCCACATGGCATTCGGCTGAACAATGAAACCTGTTCCCACATTCAATACCTTTTTCTTTCCGAGGTAAGATCCTGTTGTATAAGGCGTAAGATTACTTTCTTGATCAAAAAACTGCCACATGAAATAGCCTTGTCCTTGAACAGTGGTTGGCTCGGTGGAAAAATCAGAGATTACTCCAAGTGGCTTGACCGGACTTACAGTATTCTGAATTGCCATCGGCTTTGTAATGGCCAATCGGTAGTCCAATTTGATGATTTTGCCCTTGAAATGAACACTCAACTTTCGTAGAAACTGATCATTCACGCCATTCGTTACCTGCTGATAAAGAGGAGCATCCAAGGTCATCAATGACCCAACACTTGGCGAAGCGTATCTACTCAAACCATTCCAACCGCTTAGCCCCGCTCCTACCAAAAGTCCTTTTTTGTGAATGGCATATTCTGCATACGCATCATGAATAAAAAAGCCACTGAATTGCTTTGAACTCGAACTAAAGTTGTTCATCCCAAACTGAGTGAACACATACACACGATCCGTTACCTGAGATAGCAAGGTTATTCGCCATCTGCGAACACCAATGTCGAAGGCATGTGCCTGTGGTGAGCCAAAAATGGTTGAACCAGGATTGTTCTCTGTGTATCGAACCCACGTTTGCCCCACCAACGATAGCTGAACGTAGTGCGTTCCTTCTTCATTGAAATTCCACTTGAGTTTGCGGTCTTTAAGAAAATTCTGTGCTTGAAGTTGAGAACCAATGGCCATGAAGCCAAGGATCAACAGCAAAGTGATCTTTTTCATGATTGCTTTTTTTTAGAAAATGTGGGTGGTCACGCAAGTTGCGTGACCGCCTATTTATCATTTGATAGCAACTGCCTTTTTGGTAGACAATGGATGATCGGAGAACGATTTATGATTGTCTAATCCGATTATATCCATATTTCCCTCATTCTCATTGTATTGTCGCTGAAAGTGGGTAATGAACGCCATGAACGAATGGTCTACTAACTTGGTCTTGCTCAGGTCAATTGTGACTGCCTGCTTTTCCGGCAAATCAACCAGAACCTTTTTAAATCCAATTAAATTCGAAAAGATAGCAGCTCTAGAAAGCGAAATAAGAATCGATCCATCAGGCTTCTTTTCAAGTACATAGTTTACTTTGAATAAGTCACCAACTGAAGCACCATTCACCAAATGAAAAAGCATTTTAACAAGAATTCCGGCAGCTACACCCAACAATAAATCCTCAACCAAAGTGACGATGATGGTGATGACAAAAATGGCCAACTGCTCTTTTCCAACATGATAAGTATGGATGAATTCCTTCGGAGCAGCTAAGCGATAACCTGCAAAGATGAGCATGGCGGCCAAGGCAGCATTCGGAATCAACTCGATGAGTGGAATGATGAGAATCATGGCCAACAATAGGAAGATACCGTGAAAGAAATTCGACCATTTTGTCTTGGCTCCGAATCCAACATTCGAACCGCTACGAACCACCTCAGAAATCATCGGCAAACCACCTAAAAGTCCAGAAACCATATTTCCAACTCCTTGTGCTTTCAAATCTCCGTTGTAATCAGAAACCCGTTTGTAAGGGTCTAATCCGTCAACTGCTTTTACAGTAAGTAACGATTCTAAACTGCTGACGAAAAAGAACATAAACACGTATTTCCAGAAAGCGAATTCGGCAATGTGAGAGAAGTCGGCATTCATTTTCACGGTACTCCAAAAATCACCGATGTGAACGAGCGAATAGCTGTCCTCTGTGGTGTCGAAATGCCAAAAAAGTGAGAGCGGAATAGCCATCAAAAGCACCACCATTGGAGCAGGAATCTTCTTTACGAAGTTGATTTTAAGCATCGGCAGCGTGAACATGATGGCCAATCCGATCAGCCCGACAACGGCAATATGCCAATGCGCGTTCATTACAAACTTTGGAATGTCCATCAAAAGCTCAATCGGTCCCTCACCCTTGTAAAGACTTGGGTCGTCTCCCAAAAGAACTGGTATCTGCTTGGCAATGATGATAATACCAATGGCGGCCAACATACCATGAACTGCAGAATGCGGGAAGAAATCGCTGAGCGAGCCAACTTTTAGGAATCCGCTAAGAACTTGAATTACGGCCATCACCACGATGATACCGCATACAACCGGCCAACCAACTTCTGGTCCTCCAAATTCAATAATGGCGGCAGAACAAACGGTGATTAGACCCGCAGCAGGCCCTTTAATAGTCAATTTTCCTACGTTGAAAAAGCTAGTAAAGAGTCCGCCCACCATAGCTGTGAAAACTCCCATAGCTGGTGGAAACCCACTCGCCTTGGCAATTCCCAAACTCAATGGCAAAGCCAATAGAAATACCATGAATCCCGAGAGCATATCGCTCGACCAGTTTTCTTTCAATCCCATAAAGCCATCAGCTGGAATTGCCAACTTGGCTGTGGCACCTGATTTAGTGTGTTGTGTTTTCATTTTTAGTTCGATTTTGGGCTACGCCAGATTTAATGTCTATGAATTAGTTTGAATGGATTTTTAAGATGATCGATGGGCCTTTTCGTGATATGTCTTGACGTGTGGCCCAAGAAAAACACGTGCATAAATGCGGATGAGCGCCAGTCCGTCTACAATGAATGTGAGGGAAACGATAGAGGCGAGAATGATTTGATGTTCCTGAATGTGAGTAAAAATGAGGTCCTCTCCCACGAAGGTTGGAGTGATTGGAAATCCGGCCAGGCCCAAACAAGCAAGAAGGAACATCAAGGCAATTTTCGGATGTTCGAATACGTGCCCATGAAATTGACTGAGGTCAACATTCGTCTCGAATTTCTTGAGACGCAGAATGGTGGCGTATCCAATAGCTCCTGCGACCAACACTCCGCTCAAATAGATCATCACATCCGAAAAACTGAAGCGCTCGTTGAACGAAATGGCCAACGCTACCCAAAAGTGACTCATGATTATGAGCATCCAGCTTACCCGAACACTTTTCCTATCCGTGAATGCTTTGAGCACCATTGCCAAGGAAATGAGCGCAAAGGCACTTGGCAGGTAACTCAATATTCCTGATGGAACGTAGCTCTTGTTAAAGACCAAAAATCCACCGACTACAAGCACAGGCAGAACGAAAGCAAGCACACGATTGACTGTGAGAAAACTCAGATTGCGCCCCATTGCTTTCATTGGATTCCAAAGCTGTCTGTACATGAGAGATTCCAAGTTCCACTCTTTCAAACTCAACATGTAAAGCGTGTATTCAATTCGTTTGGGAATGGAATCTTCCACGCTATGCTCTCTGGGAACAAAATGGTAGAACTGCTCTCTAATCGAATAGGTGACGATGGAAGGCGACACCAACAATTGATAGGTTCGCAAAAAAGCATTTCCGGCAAAATGAAAGAGTGCCAACCACTTCAATCCTAAAGCCAACTCAACGAAAATGAGCCCAATCTGTGCAATGGATGCATAAGCAATCTGAGCCTTGATGGAAGATTGAACACGAGCTGTTGGTGCAGCCATTGCAGCCGTGATCAAACCGACCAATCCGATGATTATTCGAACCGAAATTTGATGCTCCCAGAACGGAAATGTTCGAAGCATTAGAAAAACGCCCATGTGCACCGAAAGCGAACCATAAAAAATGGCACTCGATGGCGTTGGACCTTCCATGGCACGCGGCAACCAAGGCGAGAACGGAAATAAGGCCGATTTGGCCATAGCCGAAAGCAGAATCATCAGCGAAATGAAGATTCCGATGTAGGAATGATGCGAAAGCACTTCATGAACCTGATCGTAGTTATTCAGCTTCAGAAATGCGATGTTCTCATGCCAAAGGTGATGGCTCATCCACATGGCGAGAATCAAACCGACATCTCCAACGCGATAGATTGAAAAGACCTTTACCGCATTCTTTACCGGCAGATAACGCTCGCGGTAGAAGGCAATGAGCAAAAAGGATGACACTCCAAGCACTTCCCAGCCAATGAAAAGCGTCTCAATATTTCCTGAGAAAATGATGACGCAATAACCCAAATAGAAGAACAGAATGGTGTTAAAAAACCGCTTGTAGCCCTTCTCTCTGTGGAGATAATAACGGCTGTAAATAGTGATGAGGAACGTGAGAATTGTTCCGACCAAGAGATAAACAGCCGTGATGCCATCGAAAAAGAAATCGATGTAGAATTCGTAATGCTCCGTGCCGTAAAGCACGAACTCTTTCACATTGACGATGGGCGCTCCTTTGAACAACCAGAAACCAACGAAGGATACGGCCAGAACGAATTGAATTCCGACCGTTCCGAAAGACAGCACAGAAAGTGACTTTTCGCACTTTGAGCTTATCAGCAGGCTGATGACGAAACTCAAAGCAGGAAGAATCATGAATATGGGAATGATGTGATGCATGGCTTTTCTTTAATTGAGAATCATAACTGGAAGATTTTCTTGCGATGATTCAATCAATGGTGTCAGATCAGAAATCACAGTCAAATTCTTTTTGAGAGGCGTATAGCGCTTAAACCCGCCTTTTAAGAATCGAAATTGCTCGCGCGATTCTGGATGGATAACTACAAGATGAACCCACTCCTTTTCAAACCATTCGTAGGTGGCCGGATTGGTCTGAATGGTCTTGAGCACCACATCTGGAAATTGCTCTACGATAATCAAGAGTCTAATTGGGTCGTGCACTTCCACCATTTGAATGGGAAGACCAGGTCTCAGATCGCCTTCAATGCCGTTTGCCACACCAATGAGGCCCATCACGTTGTGTGGTAGTTTGGTTCCCGCACCGAGCTTATGATTATCTACTCTGGAGAAGAAATACTCCAAATTGATTCCACCGCAAACAGGCGCTGCCGCATTCAGAATCCCTAACAGGTACTTACCGTCAGGGTCAACTCGGTAGTCGTATGAATTCATGAATGCCCTCCGATCGAGAAAGACATGATCCGTCAAACTTCTTCTACCAACGATGCAAAGTGCGTTTGTAGCATGGTTTAACTCTGGTCGAGGCTCAAAAAGAGAAACCGTTCGCGTTTTGACCTGTTCATGCACCTTCTCTGGAGTTGTATTGGTGCGTGTGAGTTCGAATCTTCTGCTGCGCTCCTTTGCATTGGCGCTCAGCGCCCTTTTAAAAATCCGCTCGTTGCTTTCGTGCAGTTTTTGATTCGATTCACTGAGAACTTCCAAATCGTAAAACATGAACTCATCGCGCGATGTATCGTGAAGTCCGCCCAAAAACTGTGTAGTATGTGGCAGACGGATTCCTCGTTCCCAAAGTATCTCGCGCACTTTGGGATGATTTGCCATCACGCTAAAAGCTCTGGCATTCACCGAACCTGGCCGACCGGAACAAGCCCCACAATCGTATCCAGCATAATGAGTGTTATTCACGCTGCTCGATCCATGTCCGATCATGTAAATAAGCGGTGCAAAATCCTTGTTCAAGCCAGTGCTCATCAACACCGCTTGCACTCTATCTGCCATTTCCGTAAGACTGAATCCGACTTGAAGGCCGTCTTGCTTCAAGTTTGGGTCATTGTTCTGCACCGTTAGTTTAGAATCTGGGCTCATGTGTCTGAACGAGAGCGCAGTACCCGGACCAGCAGATGGCCTAAAAATGTTGATTGTGAGTTTGATTGCAGCCCAAAAACCGAGCGTTTGAGCTATGAACCAACCTCCGAAAAGTCCGTGGCTTTGTTTGGCAAAGTGAGCCGCTTTGGCATGTCCATTTCCCGAACCCACTTCTTTAATCAAGTGCTTCGGACTTAAGGGAGCTGGACAAACTTTTGTGAAGAATTTACCTTGATCAGGCTTATAGTAGCAATCGATGGCGAAGTGACCAGGCGTTCCATAAGTCTTTGATCCTGGCGCCATTTGCTCCACATATCTGCGGATGGAGCATTCTCTATCGTCAATACAGAAAAAGGCTTGAAACGGAACATTCGTTTGCTCCTTTGTATGTTTTTGACCTTCGGTAATCCCTGCCAAGACTTGATCATAGAAGGTCCATTCATAGGCCAATTGCCATAGAACTTTCACTTGGTCGTGCTCAGATGTCGGAATCGGCTCAAAAAGCCCCTGAATCTGCTTGGTGACCTTGACCGCTAATGGCGACCATATATCGCCAAACTGTCGATCAAGTGCGTCTATTTCAAGCAAGAGTTCGAAAACGATGAGGTCGTGAAGTGAAATCAATCGTTTATCGAGCAGTGCATTCGGATTTTCCTCTATTACCGAAACCAAACCTGACCAACCCGGGTGGGCAAATTGCTGATCGTAGAGATACTGCTCAAACAATTCTTCGTTTCCAACCACCAACATAAGGAGGTCGTGTAGCGAACAATCCGTTTCGAGAAGCAGCTTTTTGGCTCTTGATGTACGGAAAAAGCTGGTCATAGCCAATCGCTCCATCTCTCGGATAGATTCTAAGAATCCTTTGTTCCAAACTGGGAAATGCCAGATTGAAATTCCTTGATCCAGGTAGCTGTTCAATATTCTGAACAGCGTTGGATGAACCAACGTATCTAGATCTATGTGATAGATGTTTTTCCATGACGATCTGAGCTTTCCGATTCTGCTTGGAATGCTCGAATCAAACTTTCCATGAAGCATTTTGTGTTTCCACAGTTCAACTTCTTCTTCTCCAAACTGATCGGCAACTGCTTTATGCCGGATGCGCTCATCAATCTGACCTTTCGCATATAGCGTTCTATATTCCTCAACTGAAAGCGAGGTCTTAAACCCAAAGATGGCCGAAGCCTTGGCGCAGGCCTCAAAAAAGCGCTCGTGCTGAAAAGCATGAAGCGTATTGTGATGAATAAAATCCTTCAGCGGAGCTTGTGCAGGCAAATAGTGCTTGAGCTCGTGAAGCACCGCGTGTTCATCGAACACCGTTGTTTCTTTTTTCATGATGGTAATTTGAAATCCTGGATAGCAGGAAATTGGTTCAATAAAAAATTTGAACAGGGTGCAGGTTCATCCGAAGGACGAACGGCACAGCCACGACCTTCTCAGGCCTTAGTTACGAAAGGTATCAGATTAGGAAGACGCACTTGTCCAAGAAAATGGGCACGTGCAAGGAGTGCGGAAAAAACGCCCTCGATTGAATATTTAACCGCCCCGAAAGTTCGGAAACCGTTTTTGAAGCAAGTGAATAATGAAAATACTGGTCGAATAGAATCCAAATAGCCGGATCGAAATTTTTGAATCGACTTGCGACTTCCGTCTCAGCTTTTTCCTTCGCTTCTGATGATTCAAAATAATAAGCGCTATCCAGATCATTGTGCTTATGCGCAATTTCGGCCATGAGGTTGAATCCAAAAACCACGATGAGGAGACCAAGAAAATATTGAACTGCGCGCTTAGACACCTTCTTATAATTTGGCGTCAAATGTATTTATTCATCAATTACCCGTAACAGGTTTAACCTTTCGTTAACAAATAAAATGTGAAGCAAAATTTTGAAGAGGGCAAAAAGAAAGGCGACCGAAGTCGCCTTTCATTTCTTACATCAATCTTGAGTTTAGAATTTCAGTTTATAAACTGATTCCAAGTCCTCATCACACGTATAGTTTACATCTAGGTCTTTCACCACACCAGAACCAACGCCATAAACCCAGCCGTGAATATGAAGTAGTTGTCCTTTGTTCCAAGCACTCTGCACAATGGAGGTCTTGGCAAGGTCAAGCACTTGCTCCTTAACGTTCAATTCAACAAATCGCTCAAAACGCTCATTCTCATCTTTGATAGAGTCGAGTTCCTTATGATGAAAGCGGTAGACATCCTTGATGTGTCGTACCCAGTTATCGATGAGTCCGAATGAGCTGTTTGTCATGGCTGCTTTCACACCTCCACAGCCGTAGTGTCCGCACACAATTACGTGACGCACTTTAAGCACATTGACTGCATAGTCGAGCACACTCAACATACTCATATCTGTATGAAGAACCATGTTTGCTATGTTTCTGTGAACGAAGACCTCGCCCGGCTGTGCACCAATTATTTCGTTGGCTGGCACGCGGCTATCTGCACAACCAATCCAAAGTAAAGGTGGCTGCTGACCATTAGCCAGTTTGGAAAAATACTCAGAATCTTCACCTAGCTTACGTTCAACCCAGACCTTATTATTCTCAATTAGTTTACTGTAAAATGCTTTTTCCATGAAATTTCTATTGTTTAAATGTGTTGTTATTTATATAGATTGGTATTGAACGTTATACGAAAATCGGTTTTGGTTTCACACCATCCATTACTGCTGGTCTATACTCAATTGAATCAAGTGAATGTTTTTCGCTGGCCATAAAATCCCGAATAATCTCATCAACATCTGGGTGCATAAACGCACACTTAGAAGCATCGATAACAACAGCCTGACCTTCCTTTATCTCGTTCAGTAATTGTAATATCGAAGCTTTGTTGAGAAACGTTACATGCTCAGAAAGCGTGATGATAAGTTTTCCGTTGTCTTCCTTTTGCTGAAGGAAATAAGAACTTTTAAAATTTTCCATCAGAATAAAAAAGATACCTACTGCCAATCCTAGCGAAATTCCGACTAGTAAATCGGTGAAAACAATTCCGATAACTGTTGCAATAAATGGTATAAACTGTATTCTACCGGCTTTAAACATTTCTATGAATAGTGCTGGCTTGGCTAACTTATATCCAACTACCAGCAGGATGGCCGCCAAACTTGCCAACGGAATCATATTCAAGATGTTTGGAACGAGCATGGCAGAAAACAGAATCAACACGCCATGAAAAATGGCAGACACTTTCGTGACGCCACCCGACTGAATATTAGCGGAACTCCGTACGATTACTTGCGTTATTGGCAATCCTCCAATTAATCCAGAAACCGAGTTGCCAATTCCTTGGGCAATTAACTCTCGATTTGTAGGTGTTATTCGTTTTTTCGGATCCAGTTTATCAGTAGCCTCAACACAAAGAAGTGTTTCTAAACTTGCTACCACTGCCATGGTAAAGGCAACTGTCCAAACTTTTCCATTGGTAATCGCTTCAAATTGGGGGAGCGAGAACTGCCCGAAAAACTCTGCAAATCCATTTGATACCGGAAGACTTACCAGATGCTCTCCTGCAATGACAAACTCAGAAGAATTAGCAAAAGCAAAGTTTAGACCTATACCCGCAGCAACAGCCACAATTGGACCTTGTACAATCTGAAATATTCGAATTTTCTTCATGAACTTTTGTTCCCAAAGAATAAGAATGGCTAAGGATATGGCTGCAACTACCATGGCTCCGGAACTCACATAATCCATCATGTGAGGTATCTCTGTAAAGGTGTTAAAGCCATCTTTCTGAAAGAAATCCATATCGCCCTCATAATCCTTGTCATACCCAAATGCATGAGGTATTTGCTTCAGAAAAATAATAATGCCTATTGCAGCAAGCATTCCTTTTATAACAGATGACGGAAAATAGTATCCAATGATACCAGCTTTGAGAAGACCTAAAACAATTTGAAAAAAACCAGCCAAAACCACTGCCATGAGAAAAATATCGAAGGACCCAAGGTCTTGAATAGCAGTAAGCACAATCACAGCTAATCCAGCGGCTGGACCACTAACTCCCAATTGGGAACCACTGATGACTCCGACCACAATTCCGCCTACAATGCCAGCAATGATACCCGAAAACAACGGGGCGCCTGAGGCGAGGGCAATTCCCAAACAGAGGGGCACTGCCACAAAGAAAACCACGATACGAGCGGGGATATCGGAGCCAAGATATTTGATGTATTTATTCACGTAAATCAAGTTTTATCCATGGCAAAGCCATAGAGTTAAGAATATAAAATGATGCTTAAATTGACCGAAATGGTCATACGCAGCCGAAAGGCAGCTACTGGAAATTATGCTTCGGGAGGCGGAGAACCAACCTCACCAAGAATAGATATGTACGGATTAGCCGCACGGTATGTATTTCGAAATGTTACAACCTCTTTTTTAATGACCGATTGATGTGGCTCTGCCCACTTCACTTCTTTTACCGTTTCTTCTGTTTCTGCATCCTCATTTTCTTCTTCCGCCATTACGTTGGTTAGAAGATTAAACCAAGAACCTTTATCTGCTTGATAACCAGCCACACTAACCTGCACGGTTGCTAGGAAGATGCTGGCGATGAAAAGCCAACTAAAAATCCTAGTTTGTGTTTGCAGTATAAGCATTTGGCAAAACTAAAGTTTGCTGCCCAGTAAACATATTAAAATACGTTAAAGTTCAATGATTATTATCACATAGGTCCCATGGGAGTGTGGATAGCCCTTCTGCCATCACACTTACGCGTTTTACGTGTGCTCGTACAGCTATTTAGTAGTACTCCTAATATCAGCAGTAGCGCCACTAACGCTAATATGTCTTTAATTCTGTTCATGAAATGTAAACGCATTTGACGCTATCTTATTATGAATACATATTTCCTAGGTTTGGAAAGTGAAGAACCTGAAGTTCGTTTTACTTAACATTTTGGTGCTAGTGATAGGACTATCAGCAATCGAAGTTACCATCACTTTCTTGCTCAATAATCCATCGGTACTACCCAAAGAATGGCTGCCAGATTTCCGTAGCTATTACATGACTAAAGATCGTGAGATTGCGCAATATTCACCTCATTTAGCAGCCTACGATAGCCAATTATTTTACAAACTTAAGCCTGGAGAACACGCTTTTAGTAATCGTGAATTTGATACCAAATTCAGTGTCAATCAATACGGATTCAGAGATGATGAAAACTCGGTGAAAAAGCCAAAAATCATCTTTCTGGGAGATTCTTTCACCATGGGTTGGGGAGTAGAAGATGCTGAATGCTATGTGTCAATACTTGAACAAAATACAGGATTAACCACGCTGAACACGGGCGTTTCGTCCTATGGAACTGTCAGAGAATTCGAGGTTTTTTCTCAACTCCAAAAAGACAGCTTGCAATATCTGGTCATTCAATTTGATGTGAATGATACTTGGGAAAACTTGGACTTTAGTTACGAAGGAAATAAGTACACTCCAAATTCAAAAAATGAGTACGAAAACGTCAAAGATCAGCACCTAAAGGCCATCTCCTATTTTCCATTTAAACATACGTCCCACTTTTTCAGAAATTATCTTGAAAGCAGATTTCCGGAATTGTTTACCAAAGACCAAGGTGAAGAAACTGACGTGGAGAAAATAGAGAGGCCCTACATCACGCCAGTAGATGCGTTCATAAACGTGTTAGCCCAAGGGCAAATTCCAGATTCGATTCCGATAATCATTTTTCAAGTTGGCGATGGTAGCAAAGAGGTTCTGATTGACCCGCTAACGAAGTTGGTTTCAGAGAAAAAAGTAACTCTCCTCAACCCTATTTATGTACTTGATATGCAGTCACGATTAAGCGAAGCAGATTATTATCTCCTAGATACTCATTTGAAACCGGAAGGTCATCGCATTGTTGGGAATTCACTTTCGAAATTTATTAAGCAACTTGACAATTGACGCTCTATTCTGACTGAACAGCGTATAAAAGAAATAAAAAGACCCTCCCGAATAATCGAGAGGGCCTTTGGTTGGATTAATCTGGCGTCCTAACCGATTATTTATTTCCAACTATCAACCTATGTGTTTGACTGGCTCCATTGGAAGTCATTATCGTAATGATATACAAACCTGCATTGAGGTTGCTCACAGAAAATGTGCTTGTATTAGGTTCGCCTTCAAACACAGCCTTGTTATTTTCTATTGATTGAATCCTTCTTCCAGAGGCGTCATAAACATCGATGTTTACCGTTGCATCTGCATCAAAGCCATAATTAATTATTACCTGGTTTGTAGCAGGATTAGGATAGATGACCGTCTCTAGTACATCGGTATCATCCTCAATAAATTCATCTTCTGAATTATCCAATTTATTAGATGCGCATGCTCCTAGAACGAATCCGTTATTCAACTTGCTTTGCACTTGATTAGTTCGAACACAAGAAGTTCTACCATTCTTGCACATCAAAACCTTATTGTTTCCACACGTAATATCTATCACGTTTACGGTTACTTCATCGGTAGCAATACAACCTCGGGAATCGCAAACTGTAAGCGTATAGTTGGTGTTATTAGTTGGACATACGCTCGGGGTCTTGGCAGTTGAACCGTTGCTCCAAGAATACGTGTACGGCCCCATGCTATTGTTGGCATAACCGTCAAGCGAAACGCAAGATGCTCCGTATCCGATGTAGATTTCTTTATCGACACCTGCACTCACAGTTGGTGGTGCCGCAACATAAACAGAAACGAAATCATGGCTTACAAGACCGTTATTATCTGTAACTGTCAGCTTATAAGTCTCATTTTCGGTAGCGCAAATGGTAATATTTGCCAAGGTACCCACCGTTGATGGTGTGCTTAGTTCTTCCCATTGATACGTGTACGGAGCAGCACCACCAGTTACCGAAGCTGTGAGATTAGCACAAGCACCAAGACAGTGGTAAACGGTGCTTCCAGCATCAACACTCAAGCTTTGCAGGTTAATGACCAAATCAGCATCTCCATTGCAACCATAAGGAGCCACTCCAACGCCATCTCCTTGTGCTCCCATGAGAGTCATTGAGTTGGGATGTCCTTGCGTAGTAAATGTGAATGTTTGGCAAACCTGTAACAGCGATCCACAGACTGTATTAGTGCATGCCCAAGATCCAGCCCAGCCGCCAGTAGTATAATTTTCAAAAACAAGAAGGCTTGGACCATACGAAATGTTGTCGGCTATATAAACTGCTCCGGTAGCAGGACTCGTTAAAGAAGCAGGAAAACTGGCAAACGTTGCACCGTTGTCTAGTGCCACCGCCCAAATTAGGGTGTTTCCAGAAGAGGTTGGTCCATTCCCTACACAAAACGTGACAGTGTATTCGAAAAGACCGCCACCAAGGTCGGTCTCTGAAACAAGATTGAAATCGGAATACTGACAAGCTTTTACACCTGAACTTCCAATGATTAGCAGAAATGCTGCTATGAGTAAGGAGTACATTTTTCTCATGACATGAATTTTTAGTGATTACAGATTGATGTATCACAAAGGTTGTTCTGCCAAGCTGCCTAATCGGAGACCAATGAACAAGTGTTTACATGTACTGGAAAAGTGTACAGTAATAATGCATAAACGAATGTCGAACCTCATCAGCGAGTTCGACTTAATAATGACCTGTCAACTTAGGCATAGCCAAGTTAGGTTATAACTTTTAATGAGTTTTCTTTCTGATAACAGGATTGAAAACGAGCTTAATTACAACTGATACCAAATTGCTTCTAATACAATTGTAATTGTCTAAATTCTTGAATACCAGTTCGACAGAATTCCTCTACAAATTGTAGTTATCTAAAGGCATTGACCTACTACCAGCCAATTCCCTTTATCGCTTTTTCAAGTTACACAGGTTGTTTACTGAAATTAATGATGACTTTATTCGAAAGAAGAATGTCCGTTTATTCGCAAGAAATCTTCAATCCATCGTAAGTCAACCTAATATTCTCAGGCAGCTTCTCTTCAACCTCTGAGTGCTTGCCAAGCAAATGACTAATGTGTGTAAAGTAGCCGCGTTCGGGTTGTATCTTCTCCATCAACTCCAATGCCTGTTCTAAGTTTAGGTGGGAATGATGCTCTTTTAATCGTAGGGCGTTTAACACCAGCACCTTAGAGCCTTTAACCTTCTCCAATTCTACATCGTCAATACTCTTGGCATCAGTAATGTAGGTTAAGTCGCCAAAGCGGAAACCAAGCACGGGCATCCGTCCATGCTTTACCTGAATAGGAATGACAGGAACGCCCAGCACCTCAAAAGGCTCATTTCCAATGCGGTTAAAGTGGATAATAGGTGCGCCCGGATACGGATTCTCTGCAAACGCGTAGTGATAAATTCTCCGTAGCGATTCCTCTACTCCCTCCGAACCATAAAGCGGCATGTTCTTTCCTTGCAGAAAGTTGATAGCTCTAATATCGTCCAAGCCAGCCACGTGATCCATGTGCTCGTGGGTGTAAAGCACCGCATCAATATCTACGTGTCCAGAACGCAACATTTGATACCGAAAGTCGGGCCCTGTATCAATCACAATCCGCTTATCGTCTATCGAAACAAGCACCGAAGAGCGTAACCTGTTGTCGCGCTTATCTTCTGACAAACACACCGCGCACTTACAACCGAGTACAGGAACTCCCTGAGAGGTTCCCGTACCTAAAAACTCAACACGTACCGTTTGCTTCATCTAGCTTTCAAATATAAGCTGTAAGATTATAGTAGTTTCACTGATTGTCAACCCAATTCAATGGCTATTTTTGGGCACATGCGTTGGCTGTTACCATTCACTTTCATTTGGTTCCTTACTGTGCAACTTGCTGCTTTAGCTCAAGAAGGAATTCCCTTTATGACCGATGTACAGCTTGGCCGGCAGTTCACGGACTCACGTATCGGTAGCATTGTACAAACCGGAGATGAAGCCATGTTCTTCTCCACTTCTCGTGGTTTACTTAAGTATGATGGTTCCACGTGGGAACGCATCAGCACGCCATCTCCCGTGCAGCGAGTATATCATCACAAACCATCTAACCGTATTTTTGTAGGACTCCGGCAGGGTGCAGCCGAAGTGGTGCTTTCAGATTCGGGCACTTATGCCGTAAAACCAATTGCAGGCATTACCACCAAACAGTCCGTTACCCACATTATTGGTTCAGATAATGAGGTTTTCTTTATTGGAGAGAATGAGATTCATCGCCTCAATCCAGAAACAAAAGATGCCGCCAAACGGTATGAATTTCCAGAGAAGCTAATTAGTGGGGCGTTCCTCTACTTGGGCGACCTTCACTTGCTGTTCTATCAAGAAGGTTTATTCCTCTGGAATGAAAAAGGGCTGAAATCGGTTGGCTCCTATGAAAAACTAGCCGACCATCAAATGCTGTTCACCTTCACAACGCTCGAAGGAACGTATGTTGGTTTCGATAGCGATGCCTTGTATCGGTTTAGCAGTGGTAAGTTTCATCAATTGCCAGACCATTTGCGGCAATACCTCAGTAGAAATATCTTATCAGATGGACTTTTACTTAATGATTCGCTCCTAGCATTCTCAACGCTTGCGGGCGGTGCTGTGGTGGTTAGCGCACAGACCTACAACATCATTTACCGTTTTGATTACAGCACGGGCGCCAAAGACAACGAAATTTTCTGTTTAGGAAAAGATATGGGAGATGGACTTTGGATGGCTTACGATGCCGGATTGAGCCGTATTGACCTCTCGCAACCTGTAAGAAACTTTAGTGCTTACCCGGGGTTGGATGGCAACATTACCGCCAGCATTGTTGCCAACGGCACCCTGCATGTGGGCACAGGAAACGGTGTTTTCGTTCTAAAGAAAGCCACCAGCCGAGCAGAAATAGACAGAATGATGGAAAGCATCATTCGCAAACAGCAAGAAGCTAAAGAGGCGCAAAAGCCCAGTTTTACACCGCCAGAACCTGCTCCAAAAAAGAAGGTGGTTGAAGAAGACGAACCTCAATCTCTTTTAGAACGCTACAAAGAAGACCCAGCTGAGGTAAAAGAGGAATTGAGCAAACAAGAGCTCCGCGACTTAAAAAAGGAACTGCGCAAACAACGCAAAGAAGAGCGTAGAGGCAAAACTACAGCCGAAGTATTGGATGACCTTTCTGCTGGAAACAATGAAGTAGAAATTGAAGAAGTGGTACTGGAAGAAAAAGATATTTCTACCATTGAACCAACGATAGAGCAAGGACAAAATAGCAATGTTATTAATAAGCCAAAACCACAAGCCAAAAGCACTGTTGGTGTTACGGACGGAGCAAAGAATTCGGGCGATGCATTTCTCTACAGAAGAATTGCGGGTATAGACGTAAAATGCCGGCAGCTAATTAGCATTGAAGGTCAAGTATTTGCGGCCACCAACAATGGCTTATATATCATTCAAGACGACCGCTCTTCTAATCTCACTCCTGGTGTATACATTAACCACGTGGCGGTATCTAACGATGGAAAAAAGTTGTTGGTGGCCACCCTCAATGGCGTGATAGAACTAGTAAAAGACAACACCAATAAATGGGTATCTAAATCACTAAACGATACGGTGCGTTTTATAGCTTACAACGTAACCCAAGATGCAAACGGGCATGTGTGGGCGGGTACGGATAATGGCGCGTATCGCTACAACGCAAAAGGGACGAAATTTTACACCCTTCCAGATGTACTAAACGAGCGTGTGCTGGTTTCTAACGTGAAGGGTAAAATGTATTTCTTGCTGCCGTCTGCCCTTTTTCAGCTTCAAACAGAAAAGGATGAGATTCAGCCCGCTACGTTGGCCGAAGTAGCAAACGAAGACAGATTAGAGTTTATGTTGGGTAACAACAATATGATTTGGATTAAATCAAACCGTGGTTGGAGCGTGCTCAACGGAGAGGCTTTTGCCCCCATGCTCCCTTATCTCGATTTGTTTGAAGATATCCGCCACCTGAGCACCGACTCAAAAGGTAATATCTATGTAATAGATAAAGGAGTGCATGTGTACTCTCTACAGCACAGAACAAGCAGTGCCGTTAAGAAATTCAACATCTATATCCGCCAAGTGGTTAACTCAAATGGCGAGCCTTTCTCTCTTCAAGAAATGAAGATTGAAACCGATGGAGATGCCCTTATTTTCAACGTTTCTGCCCCATTTTACCTCAAGAGCCAAGGCACGCAATACCAATACCGTATTGAAGGTTTGAAAGACAACTGGAGTCGTTGGTCAGAAAAGACAGAGATTGAACCAGGAATTATCCCTCCAGGTGATTACGTTTTACAAGTACGTGCCCGCAACATTCTTGGCGAAGTAAGCGAGATTAAATCCTTAGAGTTTACGGTACCTCAGCGGTTATTCTTGAGATGGTATTTCCTATTGCTCTACTTTTTGATATTGGTTCTCATAGTGTTTATTATCATCAAATCGCGGGAACGCGCCCTAAAGGAAACCCAGCGCATTTTGGAAGAAAAGGTAGCGCTACGTACAGCAGAACTAGAGGATGAGAAAGTAAAGACGGAAGAATTGCTTCTCAATATCCTTCCAAAGGATACCGCTCAAGAATTGCAAATGTATGGTAAGGCTACCGCTAGACATTACAATCAAGTATCTGTTCTTTTTACCGATTTTAAAGGCTTTACACAGTTTGCAGAAAACACCAAGCCAGAAGAATTGGTAAACGAATTACATCGATGCTTTGTACGATTTGACGAGATTATTGGCAAGTACCATCTCGAAAAGATTAAAACCATTGGCGATGCGTACATGTGTGCTGGAGGAGTACCTATTCGAAACAACAGTAATGCTATAGCAATTACCCTTGCTGCGTTGGAAATTCGCGATTTTATGACCGAAGTAATTGCCGACAAACGTAGTCGCAATGAGCCAATTCTCGAAATCCGTATTGGAATGCACACAGGTCCGCTCACTGCTGGTGTGGTGGGCCTCAAGAAATTCGCCTACGACATTTGGGGCGATACCGTAAACACCGCCAGCCGTATGGAGTCTTCGTCAGAAGCTGGGCGCATTAACGTTTCTGGCACTACCTACGACCTCATCAAAAAGTACTTCGACTGCGATTACCGTGGACAGCATGAAGTAAAAGGGAAAGGAATGGTAGAGATGTATTTCGTAAACGCCATCAAGCCTGAGTTCTCCGAAAACAAAGACGGAATTACTCCTAATAAAGGTCTTTGGGAGTTGATTAATTAAGGGTAAGAGGAGTAAGTAGAAGGGCAAAATGCCAAAGTATGTGCAAGCCCTTGTCATGCTGACGAAGAAAGCGTCTAATTACCAAAATCAACTTAAGAATAGAACTTTCTTCGTGGTGATTTCCTTGCATCTACAGGCGAGCTAAATGCACTCCGTTGTTTTGCGAACTTACGCCTTAGTACATACGCCTTTCTTCCTTTCGCCTATAAAAAAGCCTAACAGGTACGAGACCCGTTAGGCTTTTAAATTTGAATACGACTACCGCTTAATCTACAATCACTCTTCTGGTAAATATGCCAGACTCCGTTTTCATGTCAAGCACATAAACACCTTTGGAGAGGGTTGAAATATCCAATCGATTAGTTCCTCCAGCAACCGTTCTTGTAAATACAAGATTACCTGCCACATCCATCATTCTTAGTTCAACCGTTCCTTCTACAGAAACTGGAATGGTTACGTTAAGAATGGCGCTCGTAGGATTTGGATAAACTTCTACATCTACCAACTCTCCTTCCTCCACTCCTACTGTTCCTATGGTTACAACCACTTCCGTTCTTTCGCTTATGCACTCAAATCCGTCTGCTTCTACTTCCCAATCAAAGAAGTAATAGTAGAACGTTGGATTACCTGTGTTTGCTCCTGTAATGGTAGCAAGCCCATCCACATCGTACGGGAAGTTTACCTCTCCACCGTTGTCATCTCTCCAAAGACCGTGGTTATTATCTAGCGCTCTGAAGCGGTATCCAGTGCCTGGAGTTAAATCCCAGTTGGTAAAATCAATTCTTGATTCTCCTGCAGGGATGGTAAATGTTTGGGTAAGCAAATCTGTTCCATTTGCATCCTCAATGTAAACGGTTCGGTCTCCAGCTGTTTCGGTGTAAACTTTCACAGATTTTAATGTCATGTTTTCCAACACATCAAAAATCAAATAGAATCCTGTTGAGTTGTGGTACGTACCGCCAGATACTGACCGATTGGTTTTAGCACCATATCCAATGCCACCACCATAAGTGCTTACCTCTTCTACCCAAAAAGACGTTGGGCTAACGGATACAACTGGCGTAGTATAACTAGCGCCTGTACCAATAGGTACAACTCCTAAGGCCGCATCGTACCAATTGAATTCTGTTCCAAGCCCAGAAGCTGTTAGATTAACTGCAGCTGGTCCAGGAATTTGAACATCGCTTGCCGTTGGAGCTGGTGCTTCTAACACATCAACCACCATAGAAGAAGAAGTAAAATCGCCACATGCTCCCTCAATTGTTACTGAGTAGGTACCATCTTCTGTTACCTCTGCCGTTTGGCTGGTTCCTAATCCGTTTGACCATTGGTATGAGCTTGCCGCTGTTGAAGTAAGCGTTACGCTACTTCCTTGACAGAAGGTTAAATCTCCCGATACAGAAATTTCGGGTGTCTCATCTGGAGAAACCTCAACAAGCACAGCTGCAGATACGGAAGAACATCCAGCTCCTCCGTTTGTATCAGTGATTCGTACCAAGTACGTTCCTGTTGAGTTGATACTGATTTGCTGCGTTTGCTCGCCAGTAGACCATTCATAAGTATATCCACTTCCAGCAGTTGCCATCAAATCCAACGTTTGTCCTTGGCAAAGAACTGTAGGTCCATTAGAAGTAATAAAAGCTTGTGGAGCTACGCATTGGTTTTCAATAATGGTAAGAAATTGGTTTGGAGCAGGATTCTGAACCACTTGGTGAATTCCTGAAGATGGCCAATCAACAACCACACTATCAATCTCCGTGTTTTGAGCCAATCCGAAATAAGATGTAAGTGAGTTACAAATACCATAGCTTTCTCCCGAACGAACTTCACGTACTTGCATTCCCCAAGGGCCATACATTCTAACAACTGCACCAATGGCGCTTCGGTTAGAAATGGTTCCTTCCAAATCAACGGCCAACCAATTGTTGTCGTTTCCATCATTAATCCAAACAGCATCTGGCGTGGTTGATGGATTCGTGTAAATTGTTGCGTAGCTACCGTAAATATCTAAAAACCCATCGTGGTTCAAATCACCTACTGCAAGACTGTAAAGACCGTTTGTAAATAAGCCCGGTATTCTAGTAAACGTCTTATCGCCATTGTTCTTGTAATAGGCATAACTAGTGTTTCCTGATCCGGTAACTATAATATCGACATACATGTCGTTATCGAAATCGCGCATTAGAGCTTGAATAGGAGTGCTAACGTCATCCGTAAGTCCACTGCTGTTGTAGATGTCGGTAAATACACCGTTCACGTTCTCCAATAACATGTCGTTCATATCATGATTGGTCATGTAGGCATCAAAATCGCCATCATTATCAAAGTCTTGAAAATCTGTTGTCCAAGATTGAGCACCAATTCGTAGCTGATTTACGTTCGTAAAATCCTCCGCATAGTTTCCGTTTCCATCGTTGATAAACATTTGGTTAATCCTTCTTGGATCGCTCGAATTGTTGACAGACTGTCGGCAATGCGTGATGTAAAAATCGAGATCACCATCAAGATCGTAATCGGTAAATGTTGAACCGTAGTTTCCCGAACCATCCCAAGAACCCCAACCTGGATTATCTGTTGGTGTCATCGGAATGATATTGTCCCCGGAATATGAGAAGTTTCCACTGCCGTCATTTTCCCAAATACCACTTGGTCCGGTATCTCCACAAGAAAAGAAATCAAGGTCGCCATCAGCATCCATATCCGCCAAATTCACACATTGCGTGGCAAGACTGTATTTAGGAAGCTCGCTAATTGTGTAATTAGTTCCACTGGCGTTTGCCTTGGCGTAGTCTGGTCGCCCACCAAAAAGACCGGAGAAAACATCAGAGTGCCCGTTGTTTGTAGCGTCTCCCACTGCCATTCCCCAAGCATCTCCCGCATCCATTTCACCTCCTAACATGGAAGTCCAAACCCCATCTATCTTCTGAAACTCAATTTTTAGGTCCCTAGCATTATCTAGAATAACAATATCATCCAGTCCGTCATTGTTTACATCATTAATGGTGACTGCTACTCCACTAAAATGAGTTGGATCTGTGAGATTGGCTGTTTGATTTGTAAATGAGATTTGTGCCATCGTAGTTGCTCCTGTAAGGCAACAAACGAAAAGTGCTGAGATAGGTAAGTATATTTTCTTCATGAAAAATTTGGTTTGATGAGTTTGAGAAAACTGGTGCTGAAAGTAGTATTTCCTGTGATTGAACTCAAATTGGTAATATTTTTTCTACTCGTATGTATTGTCAAATACACTTTAAATTAACTCGTTTAATCGCTTACCGTGCTCAGTAAAAAATCACAACTTTGCGTTTCAAGTCAAATCTCCGTTGTAAGAGACGGAATAAACGAAGCGAAGTGAAACAACTAGTTGTAATTCTATTGGTTGCGGCAATGGCCGCAGTAGGTTGTAAAAAGGAAATATCGAAGAACATAGATCAAGATAAAATTTACACTCAGTATGAGCTGTTTTATAATCAAGCTACTAACGTAACCTACGCTACGGCCACATTCAAATTCAGTAGTACTAATGGCACAAAACTGATGCTTTCAGAGCCAAGCACAATTACAGTAGATGGAACAGTAATGGATTGGAATAACGAAAACGGTTATTACCAAAACCAATTCGATGGGTTTAAATCCACAGCCACCTTTCATTGGGTTGACCTTGACGGCAATTCCTTTACCAATACGATTGATGTAAGAGACATTGCGCTTCCAGCTACTATAGATAATTTACATTTTGCTGATTCGGTTACGTATTTCATGTGGAATGGCTCGGCATTGGATTCGAGCGAAAGTGTAACGCTAACCATTGATGGTATTGGCGAAACAGATAGAAGAGACTTTAGACTTGATACTGTTGGAGCAACCACGTTTACGCTTGATTCGGTGCAATTGAGCCAAATTGACTCTGGAATGGTGCAACTATTCTTGAACCTGAGATACTCGCCAGCTTTAACCGAGCAAACTAGTCGTGGCGGTTCTATTACTGGAAGATACCAAACCGTGACTGCAGAAACCTTACTAACTGATTAATAGAAAAAAGCGATTCCTGAAAGTATTCAGGAATCGCTTCGAATTTATTCTCACGGTAAGACTTATTTCTCTTCGGACTGACGCAAAGCTTTTGGTTCTGCTGTGCTTTTCATGAGTGCATCATTTGCAACGGTTACTTTTTTTTGTTCCAATTTCTGTTTATCCGAAACGAAAACTTTACTGTCTGATTGAGCTTCTGCAACCTGAAGTTTATGCATCAATTTCCCTCCTTTGGTGGTCACTTGCTGATTTTCAACGTTGGAAAACTCCGTTGCGGCATCTTGAGCAAAAACTGCTGTTCCACCGATTGATAATGCGAGTACTACAAATAGCTTTTTCATAATATTTCTTTTTTAAGGTTCGGATTACCATTTCCAACAGCCGTGCCAAAACGCTTTTCAAGCAAAATTCCAACTGCTTTCCAACGATAACTTTCAACTCTGATTAACTTCGCGATTCATGACCAGACGCACCATTCGCATCGTTATTGCGTTGGCAACCATTTCCATTGTGGGTTTGTTTGCCACCCAGCTTTTCTGGATGGGAAAGGCGTTTGATCTCCGTGATCGTGAATTCAACGACCGTGTAAACATCGCTTTGCGTTCCGTGGCGCAAGAGATTATGCTACTGAATAACGATTCGTCTGATGTTCCGCCCGTTCGGCAGTTAGCATCCAACTATTTCATTGTAAGCACTAACGATACGCTACACCCCTATTTGCTCGAAAGCTTGTTGGATGCCGAGTTCAGAAGTCGGAATATCCATACCAACTTTGAATATAGCATTTACGACTGTTTTACCGATAGCCTTGTTTATGGCGGCATGGTTGTTCTTTCAGAAGAGGCAATAGTACCAACCGAGAGACCGGTCATACCAAAATGGGATCGAGACAGCCACTATTTCGCCATTTATTTTCCAGACAAGGATGGCTACCTCGTAGGACAAATGAGCATTTGGCTTTTCAGTTCTAGCATTCTTTTAGTGGTGATTGTGTTCTTTGCATACACTCTTTGGGTTATCTTAAAGCAGAAGAGACTGTCGGAAATCAAAAATGATTTCATCAACAATATGACGCATGAATTTAAAACCCCAATTTCAACAATCTCTGCTTCGGCAGAACTGCTTCGGTCTGGCAGTTTAGACAATTCTCCTGAAAAGCGAGCTCGTTATTATCAGATGATAACAGACGAAAGTTCTAGGCTTAAACTGCAGGTTGAAAAGGTGTTGCAAATGGCACAATTCGACACCAATGAGATTGATTTGAATCTTGTTTCGTGCGACATTCATCATCTTATTGAGAAAGCCACCACAAGTGTTCAAATTCTCCTTGACGAACGTGAAGGCTCGTTGGAATTGCATTTTGATGCCCGCAATCCTGAAATGAAAGTTGATGAATTGCACTTCACTAATATCATTAGAAATCTGCTTGACAACGCAATCAAATACTGCACAGAAACGCCACATATCATCATCGCAACCAACGATACAAAAAATGGAATAACCATTTCTGTTAAAGACAACGGAATTGGCATTAATCCCGTTCAGAAAAAACACGTATTTGAAAAGTTTTACCGCGTTCCCACAGGAAACATTCATAATGTGAAAGGATTTGGACTCGGATTGTATTATGTAAAATCGCTGGTACAGGCACACCACGGAACGGTTAGCGTTTCGAGCAATGCAACTGGCAGCACGTTTAACATCTTTCTTCCCTTTTTGAAATGACCAATACGACTTCGTTCAGGATTTTGATGGTTGAGGACGATAAAAACCTCGGTTTTGTGGTCAACGATTTGCTTGAGATGGAAGGTTATTCTGTGTATTGGGCAAAAGATGGCGAAGCTGGATTGAAGGCTTTTGGCGATTTTCAACCACATCTGTCCCTTCTAGACATTATGCTACCAAAAATGGATGGCTACACGTTGGGTAATGAGATTAAGAAAAAAGACGCGCAAACTCCTATCATTTTCCTAACGGCACGCGGCATGGAAACCGACCGTGTAAAAGGCTTTCAAGCTGGTGCTGATGACTACATAACTAAACCATTTAGCAATCAGGAATTTCTTTTAAGAGTGAAAGCTGTGCTCGGCAGATGTTATGCGAATAATCAATTGGCAGAATCTAAGAATGAATACAAGATTGGCAGGTTCATTTTCGACCCAACCAATCTCGTATTGCTTCTCGATGGAAAAGAGAAACACTTAACACAAAAGGAAACAGATGTGCTAAAGCTTTTTTGTCAGAATGAAAATGAAACCGTAAAACGCGAATTGATTTTAAGCACAGTTTGGGGAGCAACTGATTATTTTACCGGTCGAAGTTTGGATGTTTTTATCTCTAAACTGCGTAAGTACTTGAAGGAAGATGAGCGTATTAGTATTGAAAATGTGCATAGCGTTGGATTTAGAATGAGGGTTCATAAATAGATGACACGGAACCAAAAAAAGCCCCCACGCACTACGTTCGGACGCCTTTCTAGAAAACGTGCATTCCGAAAAGCATTGGTTTACAGTGCGCTTGGGTTGATAGTTCTCTTCTCACTTTTTGCCCTTTATAAAGCTGGTAGTTATGCTTTCACTTTTATCACGTTTGACGAAGTGGATGAAGGCGTTTTGGTAGAAGAAGTGGTCGTTGAAAAAGAAGAAACTACAGAAAACCCAACACCAACTAAGTCAAAGGAAGTTTGCAGCTGCACTAATCATTCCATCAAGTTCAAACGCAATCATTACGATATTCACCGTGAGCAGGCCAGACGATTAAACAATGGCGTATTGCTGACTGATGAAAAAATCAAAAATCTTTCGACCATGGTACAGGTGGAAAACGAAGAAGGATTTGTCATAGACAGACACAAACTGACGCATAGCCACGCCTATCTAAATCGTGAGGCATACAAGGTTTTAATTGCAATGGGAAATGCTTATTCCGAAAAAGTGGAAGGAACCAAAGCAGAAGGCAGCGTTTTTCATATTAGTTCGCTAAGCCGCTCGCTAGAACAACAGAAGAAACTGTTAAATTCTGCTCATGGCCGTAATGCCACCAGAAAAGTTTCGGCCCACTCTTATGGAGCATCATTCGATATTTGGAAGATTGAAGGAGCCGAAAATTGCCATGCAGCTAGAAAAGCATTTGAAACTGTGCTCAAAGATTTCCAGAAGCAAGGCAAGATTCTCCTTTGCCCCGAGGGGAATTGCATTCACGTTACGGTGAAGAAAGGTTGAATCCTTCCCTTAAAAATTTAAGGTAAGACAAAAGCCACAAAACATAGCTATTTGAACTACGAATACAATTGCTCCTAGCGTCATAGCTTTAGGACTGATTCGCAATAATGGTTTTATTTGGATGCTTAGGCCTATGGCCGCCATGGCAACAGCCATTATTATGTTACCGACCGAAGCCAGAGTCTTAGACAACTCTGTTGAAAATAAACCAAGCTGATTGAGATAAACCGTTCCAGCGAAAAAGAAAATAAAAACGGGAAACTTGAACTTTGCAGTTCTACCTGGGAGTCTTCCAACAAAAAAGAGAACAATTAACAAAGGAATTAGAAAAATCACTCGACTCATTTTCACAACCATGGCCCATTCTCCAACGTGTTCGTTGATAGAAAATCCTGAAGCTGCAACGTGACCAATGGCTTGTAGTGTACCACCTAACAATACGGAAGATTGAAAATCTGTAAACCTAAGGAGCACAGAAACATTGGGAAGCAAGATAATTCCAATCAATCCAAGCAAGTTCACTACACCAACCGATACCCCAACTTCTTCATCCTTAGCGCCAATTATTGGAGCGGTAGCACCAATTGCCGCAGAGCCACAAATGGCACTTCCGGCTCCTAAAAGCAAACTAAGTCTTGTACTTAACCCAACCATCTTTCCGAATCCAACGGTAATGCCAATCACAAATATGATGCTGAAGAAAAGGAAAACTATTAGCCTCAAATCAAGCTGCCTAAGACTATCCGCATCAAGACCAAAGCCTAGGAAAACAATAGAAATCTCCAAAAGTGTTTTCTCCGAAAACTTTAAACCCTCTTTAAGATTACCACCACACAAAAACGTATTTCCAGCAACCATTCCGAATACAAGCGCCAGCAAAATCGAACCGAAAAGTGGAATGAATTGCCCTGCCAGTACTGCAAGACATGCAATTGCCGTGGCAGCAAATACTCCTACCAGTTTAGGCTTTACAAATTTTAGAATCATCAACTTGAGCGTAAGTATAAAACTAACCTTGCAATGATTGAAGACAAACCGTTTCTTAAATCCCTAATTTTCCGCCATGAACGCATTCAGTGTAGATTTAGAAGATTGGTACCAAGGAATTGAGCTACCGTTCAGTTCGTGGAATCAGCATACAGACCGAATCAGAAAAGGCGTTGATCCGTTGCTCGAGCTTTTAGACAAGCATAACACAAAAGGAACGTTCTTTACCCTGGGTTGGATTGGGGAGAAATACCCAGAATTGATCAAACAGATCACAGATGCTGGGCACGAAATGGCTTCACACGGCTATTCGCACGAGAAAGTTTATGACCTCACTCCCGAAGCATTCAGGGAAGAAATCAGCAAGACAAAAAAAATATTGGAAGACATTTCTGGAACAGAAGTAACGGCTTTTAGAGCACCTTTCTTTTCGGTAACCAATAAATCGCTTTGGGCGCTGGATATTCTGAAAGACGAGGGTTATTCAATTGACTGCTCGATCTCACCCGTTAAAACCTGGCGCTACGGTATTTCTACCACCCCAGATGAAATATTCACAATTAAGGAAAACGGCTTAACGGAATTCCCCGTTTCTACCTTCAAACTGCTCACGAAGAACTTAGGAATTGGCGGTGCCTACTTCCGCTTGTTCCCGTACATGCTAACCAGCAATGGACTGAAACAACGCACCAAAGAAGGCAAGGTGAACATGTTCTACATTCACCCTTGGGAATACGATCAGCACCACCCAGTGGTAGAAATGGAACGAAAAGCTAAGATCACGCACTACACACGATTGAGCAAAACCATTCCGTTTACAGATAAACTTCTTGGTCAGTTCAAATTCGATACTGTGAGCAACGTGGTGAAAAAGTACAAAGCAGAAAGAGAAATCAATGAGTACAGCATTGAGATTCTCAAGGATTGAAGCCGAGCAGCAAGCGCAGCTGCTGGCCGAAATCCGCAATATTCTAACCGAAGTTGGTGCGCACAACGTTGATATCTACAATCAAACCTATTGGGACTGGCAATACAAGAACCTGCCTACTGGCAAAAGCTATGTCTACGCTGCTTGGGATAGTGACAGGATTATTGGCTATTACCACGTTCCAGTTTATCGTTGTTCTATACATGGAGAAGAGAAACTGATTGGCAACATTCAGGATGTGGCGGTTAATCCGAATTACCGAGGAATTGGGCTTTTCAGGCAATTGGCAGAGTTTGCAAACAAGGATCTTGACGCTTCGGATGTTGACCTGATTTACACGTTCCCTAACGATAAGAGCATTCGTACTTTCCTGAAATACAATGATTTCAAGATTGTTTGCGCGGTCCCAACCTATTTGCGACCTGTAAATTCGGGTGGAATTATCCGAAGTAAAATCAACCTCTTTGGGTTGGAGAAACTAGCGGGTTGGTTTATAGATGCCAGTATCAATCTATTCTCATCC
Organism: Flavobacteriales bacterium; assembly: GCA_021741075.1. Taxonomy (GTDB): domain Bacteria; phylum Bacteroidota; class Bacteroidia; order UBA10329; family UBA10329; genus UBA10329. Next base: position 34,517 of record JAIOYO010000005.1, read on the forward strand.
AACGTAAAACTGAAGGATGCTTCCGTTGAAGTGGTCTCGGTAATTACGGATGACGTGGAAGCTGTTTTCTCAGCATATTCAATGCAGTTTCCGAATCACTTGATTCGTGATAAGGAGTGGTTAGATTGGCGCTATCTGAAATCAATAAGAGGCAAGCATCACCTATTGGCGCTTCGCGAAAACGGGAAATTAACCGCTGTTATTGTGCTAAAGGAAGATGAAATGTTGGGCAATCAAGCATTGCTGATTATGGATTTTGCGTTTGCAGAAGGAAAAGAAAACTCAATGCTGCATTTGATATCCCAAGCACAAAAAAAGCCGAATCTAACTGGTTCTACGTTTAATCTGTTATTCGTTTCGGGCATTGCCCCTACCCTCGCCTCTTTTGGCAAGATTGGTTTTTATCGGATTCCAGAAAAGGCGAATCCGCGTGTGCTTAATCTACTGAGTAGAAGTTCGAGCAAACTAAATCCAAAATTAATTCACGAGGAACAAAACTGGCTGCTTACGCTTGGAGATTGGGATGTGTTTTAGGCGTAAGTGGCTAGGATTAAGGCGTAAGAGGATAAGTCCCGGAAGTTGGCCTGAACTCCATTCTAAATTATTCATTCATCATTTTTCATTAATTTGAATGGAATCTGCCACCAGTTTGGCTACTTTTCTGACGCTGTCTGTAGAACCATTCAAATCATCATAAGCTAGACCAACAGCCATTCTCCTGTACGGACGCGTGTTCGGTTTGCCAAATACACGGAAATCCGTTTGAGGGAATTTAGAGGCTTCTTCTAACCCTGAAATAATAGGTTGGTTGGCGTTCGTGCCTGAAGCGAGAACAACAGCGCTTGCCGCAACTCGTTCTAAGGTAATCTCGAGAATTGGAAGACCAAGTACCGCTCGTGCGTGCAATTCAAATTCGGAGAAGTTCTGGGAGCCGATCAGCGTTACCATTCCTGTATCGTGCGGACGAGGAGATAATTCAGAGAACCAAACCGTATCGCCAGAAATAAAGAATTCAACTCCCCAAATGCCTTGTCCAGTTAAAGCTTCAGTCACTTTATCGGCCATATCTTGGGCCGTTTTCAAAGCTATTTCACTCAGTGTTGCAGGTTGCCAACTCTCCATGTAATCGCCACGTTCCTGTCTATGTCCAATTGGTGGACAGAATAAGGTAGGTCCGTTCTTTTGAGTCACAGTGAGCAATGTGATCTCCGACTCAAACGGTATGAATTCCTCCACGATCACTTCCACCAAGTCTCCTCTCGAACCAGACACCGCATATTCCCATGCTTTTAGAATCTCATCTTCAGACTTGATGGATGACTGACCTTTACCGGAAGAAGACATCAGAGGTTTTACTACGCACGGAATGCCTACTTCGGCAACAACCGCTTTCAATTCTTCTGCTGATGTTGCGTAGCGGTAATTGGCCGTTTTTAGTCCAAGATTCTTCGCTGCGAGATCGCGAATGGCCTTTCGGTTCATGGTAAAATTGGCGGCTTTTGCGCTTGGAACCACTTGCAATCCTTGTTTCTCATAATCATAGAAACGCTCGGTACGTATAGCTTCAATTTCAGGTATCACAAGGTCTGGTTTGTGCTTCGCAACCAGTCTATCCAACTCCGCACCATCCAACATATTGATCACTTCAAACTCATGAGCTACTTGCATGCCTGGAGCGCCTTCGTAACTGTCAACCGCTATCACATATTGTCCGTATCGTTGAAGCGCAATGACGAATTCCTTTCCCAACTCGCCACTACCTAATAAGAGTATCTTTTTTCGCATAACTGAAATTTGGTTGACGAATATAATCGTCCTGGTCCGAGCCCCATCTTAACATTCGGTTAACTTTGGGCAAAATCGAATTTATGAAGTATTTCTCCCTGTTCATTTTAACAATTTCCTCGCTTTTCGTTTCCGCCCAAAGCATCGTTGTAAAACCTTACTTGCAGAATGCCGAACCTACATCCATGCATGTAATGTGGGAAACCAGCACAGCCGCGGCATCTGAAGTTCAGTTTGGAACCACCACAGGTTTGGGCACAACGGTTCAGGCCACATTGGCAACAGGACTTGGCAACTCAAGAATATGCGATGCAGAACTCACAGGATTGCAACCTGCCACCAAATACTATTACAAGGCCGTTAGCGGAAATACCGAAAGCGATGTTTACCATTTCATCACTCCACCGCTAAAGTCCTCAGAAGCCTCGTTCAACATTGTGGCCATGAGCGATATGCAGCAGGATTGGTCGCACCCTTCAGTGTTCAATGATATTGTGGATGATAATCTCATTCCGTACATCAACCAGAATTATGGGAGTGATATAGCGGAACATCTCGGTTACTTCGTAGTTCCTGGAGATCTGGTTCAGACAGGAAGCGTTTACTCATCGTGGGCAAGCACGTTCTTCGAACCTGCGGAGAATCTTCTGAGCTACGTTCCACTCTATCCCGTTCCTGGAAATCATGAAGGAAATACACCGTATTTCTTCCAGTATTTCAATCTGCCATTGAATGGCACCATGACCAACGATTATCCAGAACATTGGTGGTACAAGGATTATTCGAATGTGCGCTTAATTGGTTTGGAATCGAATGGCGGTTACCGTGTTCAGGCGCAATTAGATTGGCTTCAAACCGTGTTGGATGATGCTGCTAACGATGCCGACATCGACTTTGTATTTGCCCAACTTCATCATCCGTACGAAAGCGAATTATGGATTGCTGGAAACACAGATTACACAGGAGATGTAATCACGTTGCTTGAGAATTTCTCTACTGCATCAGGCAAGCCAAGTGTTCACTTTTTCGGACATACTCATGGTTATTCCCGTGGTCAAAGCAAAGAGCACAACCATGTAATGGTGAATGTGGCCAGCGCTGGCGGTGCGCTCGATAATTGGGGAGAATTTGCCCAGAACGATTATGCAGAGTATTCCCGTAGCGATGATGATTTCGGATACGTGATCATGGAAATTCAGGCTGGTGCCGACCCACAATTCCTATTGAAAAGATTGAGTCATGGTAGCTACGAAGATGGATTGGTAACCAACGTTCTGAAAGACACATTGCTTATCAAATTCAACAATCCAAGCCCGACAACGCCAACAGGTATTTTTCCAGGAGAGAATGACATTCTCACTCCAGATTGTATCATCTTTTTGGGCAGCGAGTTTTCTGATCCCGAAGGAGATGAACACGGAGCCACACAATGGCGCATTGCTACGGATGCCAACTTCAATTCCATTATTTATGACGAATGGTACCAGCACGAAAACTGGTATTTCGATGTGGATCTAATGGCCGGCAACAACATGGTCGATCAGGAAGTGACCGTACTTCAGGAGAACACCACCTATTACTGGCAAGTTCGATACAGAGATAAAAGCTTGGCTTGGAGCGAATGGTCAGATGCCATCATGTTCCAAACGTCCACATCAAGCCTCACTCCTAACCTATTGACCAATGGCGGAGCAGAAGATGGCGTAAACAATTGGATAGAAGATCAAGGCTCTTTTGAATCAATCAACAGTGGAGAATGTGCCGGAAACGATGCTTACGCAGGCAGTAAACTGTTTGCAGTTGGTGGTGTTTGCGATGACAATGCCTACGGAGAAGGACATCAGGATGTGGATGTTACGGCCTATTCCATTGAAATTGATGGAGGAAATGTTGAAGTAAGTTTTGGGGGATATCTAAGTGATTACAATGGTGCCGATAGACCTGAATTCAAGTTGGAGTGTTACGGAGCTACCGCAAACTTGCTTGCTACTTCATCCACCTTCGGAAACCAAACCTCCAGTTGGACTTTGATGAGTGAATCAATGGCCGTTCCTGCAGGAACCAGAACCATCAGAATGATCTTGATGGGAACCAGGAATGTCGGTTCCGACAATGATTCTTATTTCGATGAAATGTTCGTGAAACTGGATTTCGGTTCGCAAGGCTGCGAACAGTACACCGCAGTTGGTGTAGAAGAACGCATTTACAACCGAGGTGTGCATGTTTATCCGAACCCGTTCACAGACGAGGCAACGATTGAAGTGCTGAAACCAAGCAAAACAGGAAACTACCGATTGGAATTATTCGATCGCTCTGGTCGATTGGTCAATACATTAAACTCAACTTCTGGCAAATTCACGGTTGATGGAAAATCTTTTGTAGCCGGAATGTACTTCTATCAGATTTCTGATGGCGATTGGTTTTCTACGGGAAAAGTGGTTGTTCAGTAAGCATTTTCATACATTTCAAGCATGAAAAAAGAATACACCAACGGAGATGTTGCCATAGTCTGGGAACAAGAAAAATGCATTCATTCGGCAGTTTGCGTAAAAGGTTTGGGCGAAGTATTTAAGCCAAGAGAAAAACCTTGGATCCAAATGGGAGCCGTTTCCTCCGAAGACATCATTGCTCAGGTAAAGCAATGCCCGTCTGGTGCTATTTCTATCAAGGAAGAGAAGTAGTTTGAAGATCGGCATTATCGGTTCTGGAGGTGCTGGAATGTGCACCGCTTGGCTCTTAGACCAAGGCCATGAATTGACCATCATAGAAAAGAAGGACTACCTCGGTGGCAATACCCACACGGTTGATGTTGAAGTGAACGGCATCATGCACCACGTGGATGATGGCGCCAACTGGTTCTCCCCTTCCATCTACCCGCATTTCAACAGACTTTTGGAATTAGTGGAAATTCCATTCGATTGGGTGCCGCTGTCCATGACCTATTACAACAAACTGACGGGAAAAGTGAATGCCATGCCGCCTGTCACGTTCAGACGCATCATTCAGATGTTTGCCAAACCACATGTGTTGCCCGAATTGCTGACCATGAACAAGGTGGTGAATGCCGCATTTCCCATAGTGGAGAATCATCAAACAGATATGACGCTGCGCGAATTCATGGATTCATTGAATCTGAGTCAAAAGCAGCGATCAGAATTTCTGATGCCTGTACTTTCTGGAGTTTGGGGCAGTCCGCACGATCAGACCGAAGACTTTTCTGTTTATCCACTCATGAAATACATGGTGTACCACAAACCAAGCGGACTCAAATATTACGATTGGAAGGTGATGCGAGGTGGCGTAAGAAACTACATCAAAATGATGGCCGATGCGCTTCAGAACACCGAAATTGTGGTGAAAGATGGCGTTGAATTCGTTCAACCTGATCCGTCAACGGGAAAAGTGAAAGTGAAAACGTCAAGCGGAAGAGAATTTGAATTCGACAAGCTGATCATCACGGCTGGTGCGCGCGATGCCAGCATCATCCTAAAAGATTCTGAGCACTTGGATGACGTGAAAAAGGCACTATCCAAGTTCAATTATTACCTGGCAACTGTTGCTACGCACAGCGATACCGACTTTATGCCGCCCGACAGAAAAGATTGGAGCGTGGTGAATGTGCTGAACAAGGGAAAGCACTCAGACGCCACCATTTGGGACGGTTGGAAGACCGACCAGAACGTGTTCGACAGTTACATCAACGAAGGAGACGACCCGAAGCAATTGCATCACGTTTCGGAATGGTGGTTGCCCTGCGAAACACCCGAATTCTTCCGCGCGCAGAAGGCATTGGAGAAAGTGCAAGGCACGCACAACATCTACTTTGGTGGCGATTATACCCGCGACATCGGTTCGCACGAAGATGCCATCGATTCGGCCATTGAAAACTGCAAACGCATTTGGCCGGAGAGCGAAAGGTTGAAACAATTAACCAATTAATCTGGTTCTTCATCAATGAATACGGAAAGCGATAAGGAAATACTAAATGGAGTTATCATCGGATTCAGAAATCTGATTCACGAACGCTATCAATTTGATGCGTTAAAAGCGAAATACGAATTGCCTGATGCGTTTGATGAAGACCGAGTTATTCTTTACCGCGATTTCTTCTTGCATCAAGTTTATCCAGCTCCAGAAAATAGGGAATTACTAGAGGAAGCGTTTAAAAGCTTAGACAATTATCTGACTCATCCCGATAAGATGCTTCGGATAGTATTCGACTCAGCATCTATACTCTTCAGGTTTGGTTCTAGCATTCCTAAGTTGATGGGTGCTGGCATTAAAGCATTCAAATCATTCCGTATAGCTACCGAATTTGAGACCAAATTGGTGCGCAAAGCCAAAAGCAGTGGCAAACTTGCTCCCTATTCTCCCGAAGATGTTAATTCATTCATCACCGCCCTTCGCAAACGAGACATAGATGAGTTTGTGGAGAACGTTCGCGCACTACTTGAATTACTGTATGACCGCCAATTGGTGCGTGAGATTATTCAGATTCTTTCAGAACTGATTGCCAAAATGAAGAAATCACCTCGTTCCTATTCTGCCACCGAAGTGGCTGGACTTTCCATCGGACTTGACCTATTAAAAGAAGGAAACCGATTATTCGAATCGCTTTCACAACAAGAACAACGAAAAATTCTAGAACTTGTAATCACTATTGAAGTGGATGTGCTGGAGGAGTTGTTTGCCAGACAATAGGCAGACAAGTTGCTATTTACTTGTTGTCTGACGTTTCTATATTGTGGTTTGTCATTACCCTTTCTTCAATGTAAACTTCCTGCAACTAGCCAGACAGCTAGTTCGTTAGTTAATGTGAAGAATCCAGTACTAAGTCTTGGTTAATGAAGCTTTTTGTCCATGCCTTACCAAAATCATCTATTTTCGAAAGCATGAACTTCCTAATTCGTACGGCCACAGAAAATGATGTTCCAAGGATAATGGAAATAACAAATCATGAGATTCTGAATTCGACAGTACTTTACGAATACGAAGCTAGAAGCATTGAAATGCAGCAGACTTGGTTCGTAGAAAAACAAACGAACAACTGGCCAGTGATTGTTGCTGAGAAAGATGGAGTTGTGGTAGGATTTGGCACTTATGGCCCGTTTCGAGCACGAATTGCTTATCAATACAGCATTGAACATTCGGTTTATGTGCACAAGAATCATCGTGGAAAAGCCATCGGCAACAAACTGATGGTTGAACTCATTCGGTTAGCGACAGTTGGAGGTTATCATACCATGATTGCTGGTATTGACTCTGCCAATATGGGAAGTGTTGAATTTCATAGAAAATTTGGTTTTGAGGTGGTTGGAACCTTCAAAGAAGTGGGATTTAAGTTTGATAAATGGCTGAATGTTATATTCATGCAGCGATTTCTTTGATGAGGTGAAACGAATACTTGCAATAAGCGGTTCGGCTAGTGATGAAAGCTCAAATACTGTGCTGTTGGAATCAATTAAAGTGACTTTCAAAGACGATTTTTCAATCGAAGTTTATGAGGGTCTTTGGCACTTTCCGCTCTTTAGTCCACAGTTGTTAGTGTCTGGAATCCCTGCAATCATTCAGGAATTTAAGCAGAAAGTTTCTGTTGCTGACAGCGTTATTATTTCAACTCCCGAATACTTGCACAACATTCCGGCAGCGCTAAAAAATGCGCTGGAATGGATGACGGAATCTGGAGAATTGGTCGACAAACCTGTGCTTGCCAGCACCTTCACTCCTGCTCCACCTCGAGGAGAATATGCCATGTTGTCGCTGCTTCAATCCTTGAAAGCAAGTAAGGCGAAAGTTGTGGCTGAATTGCCGCTTTACCGCAATCAATTAAAACTCACGAATGCTATTTTTGAATTTAACGAAAACGAACGATTTCTACTAAATGAAGCTTTGTTACTTCTTTGAAAGAATGCCACATGACTATTCCAAACTCGTAAGAATTTTAAGCTGAACTATAAAAATTCCTTCGATTTCGTTACTTATACTACTTGCTAAACTTATTCCCCGTTGCATGAATTTGAAGTTTCTCTTAATACAACTGTTCGTATTTACTTCAGTAGTCACTTGCCGAGCTCAATTCGAAAAATACTCTCACATCTACCCTATTTCGGAAGACCCAAACGTGCGCTGGTTATCGAACTATAGCTCTTATGAAAAGACTCAGTTTGAAGCTAACCCCATCATCAAATTCAGCTTTTACAACAACTTTGCAAAACGCTTAGCCGACACAACTAAGTTGCACTCTATGGCGCAATACTTGGATTTCAGACCGCAATTCAGGCTGTACAAAGAAGAATCGCAACCAATTAAAACACCATCGTATCGCATCTTTTTAGGCACGCAACATCTGTTTAGGTTGAAGACAAAGAAGGCTAATACCACGCAATTTATAGGCTTTGCATATCAAACCGGACACCACAGCAATGGCCAAAGCAAATGCTCCTTTGCTGACGGAAAATTTGACGGAGGCAAATATTGCGATAGTATTTATGCAAGCATTACCGATCAAACCGACCTTTCGGCTCTACTCAATAGAGAGACTGGTAACTATTCTATGAACCTCACGGAGCTGACCATTAACTACCGCTTCAATAAACTGAACGCAGACAACTACGCCAAACACACACATTCCGTGTCGCTGGGTTACGTAATCAATCACAAGGGAATGTTAGGTTTCATTGATGTAGATTTGGTTTCTGCTGCCGACTTGGACATTATTGGCAGACACCGCATTCATGTGGCGTACGACTACCAGTTGGCTTTTCGATTTTCGAAAAAGTCCAAGATTTATCAGCGTATTCGACTTAAACAACAGGTAGAAGCCGTACTTGGTGCACATCCACACATTAATCCGCTACGATTAGAAACCTCCGCTACCTTCTATCCTGCTTCTACCGTGAGTGCCCTAGGGATTTCCTTCAGCTACATTTACGGACACGACAATTACAATTACCGCATTGTAGATTCTGGAAGTCAGCTTGCTATTGGACTTACTTGGGACATGTTTCCGCCCGTGAAATTGACGAATTGAGCGTAGGATTAACCAATCATCCCCAAAAAATCCTCCTCCGAAATAATTGGCACACCGAGTTCTTCTGCCTTTTGAAGTTTAGATGGCCCCATCTTATCGCCTGCTAAAACGTAGTCTGTTTTCTTGGAAATCGAACTAACGTTCTTGCTGCCAATTAATTCATTTAACTTATGTCTAGCTGTTAGCTAAACGATTACTAGGGTTACTATGAATCTTTAGAACCTGTGGGAATAATTCCTTTCAAAGAGTCAAGAATTTTTGTACCTTCTTCAGTTTGTTTTAAAGCTTCGACAAGGCCGTTCAATTGCGATGCTCCTTTAGAAGAGAAAAGGTCACTCAGTTTACCTATTCCAGATTGAACATCCCCACTATTCACCAAGAGTTTAAGATCGGCATTCTCTAACGCTTTGGCAATAGATTCGTACTGCGCAACACCGACAATTTGGCTTACTTGAACCTCTGCTTGTCTCACAAGATAATCCTGATATTCCTGATTTTTTCCGATCTCTTTGGCCAATTCTGTTTGAGCTGTAACACTTGCCAATTGATCCAGTTTTTTGCTCTCTGCTAATGATTTACCTTTTGCCAAGGTCACATCGGCTTCAGCATTACCAACTTCTCTTTCACCTTCAGCTTCACGTTTACGAGCCTCCAACTGAGCCGTTGCGCTGGTCTCAACACTATACTTGTTCGCTCTGGCCTTGATCTCGATCTGTTCTTGCTCCAACTGAGCATTGATGATCTGTCGTTCTTTGTCAATCTCAGCCTGTCGGATTTGCTGAACCTTAAGAACCTTCATCTGCTCCTCAGCACTCAATTGTTCTGCTGCTGCCACTTCTTGAACCGCCTGTTGTTTGGCAATACCTCCTTTTTTAGCTGATTCTGCTTCGGCAATTGACACGGCTTGAGCCGATCTGGCCCTTGCTTCACCAGAAGCTTGTTCTGTCTCAGCTCTACGAACTTCCACTTCTTTACGGGCATCAAGTTCTGCCTGCTCTGCTTTCTGATGATTCAGAGCAACGGTTTCTCTACTTTCTTTTTCAATGGCTGATTTTTTCTTTGCCATGATGTTGTGAATGACCTCTGAACCACCCTCATCACGAACATCCATGAGTTCGATACTCTTCACGCTCTCCACCCCCCAACTTTTAAGATCTTCCATTACGGCTTCAGTAAATGCCTTGGCATACTTAGGCCTTTCTCCCATGATCTCTTCCAGACTGGACTTGGCAAGAATGGATCGCACAACGCCTCTTACAATGTCCTTCAGTTGATCCTTAAGTTCCTCAATATTCTCAACCTTAGCAGAAGCAGTGTTCGTATCCTTGATATGAAAGAAAGCCTTGATATCTACAAGAAACGGAACTCTATCTACATCATATGCAGGGTACCCTTCCAGCGTTATATCGAAGTTGGATACGGGTAAAACACGTTTTTCAACACCTATTACTGGCATCCACACAGGAAATTCATAATAACTGTTTCCAGCTTCTTGCCCTACTCCGTAGGAAACAGTCTTCCTTCCACGCTGCACAATATGTACCACATTGGTGGGCACTATGCGCCTAAGTCGCACGATCCAGATGAAAATGATTAAGGCTACAAGAGCGACTACACTACCGATGATTAAATTCATGTCTTTTGAGTTATCTGGGTTGGTTGATTATGAATGTATTTCTGGAAAAACCGACTGGAATAGCCTATGGATAATCGCTATCGTTTATGAGATTTATTTAGCCTTTAAACATACGATAATTCATTGCTGATAGCGCTAACTCGATTCTTTTTTGTGTCAATGACGGCCATTTTGTGGCTGTGGAGTTTTACCCAGCGATCATCACCAAAAAATCCTCTTCTGAGATGATGGGAACACCGAGTTCTTCTGCCTTTTGAAGTTTAGATGGCCCCATCTTATCGCCTGCTAAAACGTAGTCTGTTTTCTTGGAAATGGAACTAACGTTCTTGCCGCCATGCTGCTCTACCGCTGCTTTAATTTCATCGCGGGAGAACTGCGAGAAAACGCCAGAAACCACAAATGACTTTCCTTCCAATTTATTGGATGTCAATTCAATACTTTCTGTCACTTCGAGTTTCAGTCCATGTTGTTTCAGTCGCTGAATGATGCGTTGATTGCGTTCGTCTGCAAAGAATTGAAGGACACTTTCGGCAATGCGCTCGCCTATTTCATCCACTGCCACAAGCTTTTCCTGCGAAGCAATCATCAGGGCATCAATATTCTTGAAATGCTTGGCGAGTTTCTTGGCCACGGTTTCGCCCACAAAACGGATACCGATACCGAACAGCACGCGCGGAAAAGGCACTTGCTTGGAAGCTTCCAATCCTGCGAGGATATTGCGAGTGCTCAGGTCGGCCATGCGCTCGAGGGCGATGATCTGCTCGTATGTCAATTCGTAGAGGTCGGCCACGTTTTCTAACAGACCAGCATCGTAGAACTGCTGCACGGTTTCTGCTCCCAGTCCATCCACATTCATGGCCTTGCGCGAGATGAAATGCTCCATCTTGCCCTTCACCTGAGGCGGACAACCTAACTCATTCGGACAGAAATGCTTGGCTTCATCTTCGTTACGCACCAGTTCTGTACTGCATTCAGGGCAAGTTTGAATGTATTTTACGGGTTCGGCATTGGCTTTTCGCTGCTTCAAATCAACCCCCACAATCTTAGGAATGATTTCACCTCCTTTCTCTACCTGTACCATATCGCCTAGGTGCAGGTCGAGTTTGGCTATTTGGTCGGCATTGTGCAGCGATGCACGTTTAACGGTGGTTCCGGCCAAGAGTACAGGTTCTAGATTGGCTACAGGCGTAATGGCACCCGTTCTTCCTACCTGATAGGTTACTTCGTTTAAGCGCGTAAGGGCCTGTTCGGAAGCAAACTTGTAGGCAATGGCCCAGCGTGGCGATTTGGCTGTAAAGCCCAACTCATCCTGATCGTCCAAGCTGTTCACTTTGATGACCACGCCATCGATATCGAAGCCAAGCTTGAAGCGCTCCGTGTCCCATTTCTCCAAAAAGGCAAAGACCTCTTCGGGCGTTTTACACAAGCGCATGTGCTCCGAAACCTTGAAACCCCATTCCTTCAACTGCATGAGGCTGCCGTAATGTGTATCGGCAATGCGCTCAGCGGCCATAGTGGCATAGAGGAAGCAATCTAGCCCGCGAGAAGCCACCACGGCACTGTCTTGCGATTTGAGCGTGCCAGAGGCCGTATTTCGTGGATTGGCATACAAGGGCTCGCCAATCTCTTCACGGTCGCGGTTAAGCTGCTCAAACTTATCGCGAGGAAAATAAACCTCGCCACGCACCTCAAACTCCTTCGGGTAGCCGCTTCCATTTGCTTGCAACGGCAAACTGCGAATGGTTCGGATGTTTGCGGTAATGTCATCTCCCTGAACACCATCGCCCCGCGTAATGGCTTGTGTCATTCTTCCATCAACATAGCGGATGCCGATGGCAACACCATCGAACTTGAGTTCGCACACGTACTCCACTTCGCGTTCCAGTGCTTTGGTAATGCGCGCCATAAATTCTTGCATCTCCTCTTTGCTGTAGCTATTGCCTAGCGAGAGCATAGGATATTGGTGCTTTACGGTAGGAAATTCTTTGGTGATGGTGCCTCCTACGCGCTGGCTCGGACTTTCTGAACTCAGAAACTCAGGGAATTCGGCTTCCAAGGCAATGAGTTCCTCCAATTTCTTATCGAATTGAAAGTCGGAAATAGACGGTTCGCTGAGCACATAATACTTGTAATTGTGCTCGTTCAGTTCTGCGCTGAGGGCAGTAATTCTGGCTTTGGCTTCTTGGTTGGTCATGTGCTTCAGTCAATAGTCCATGGTCGATGGTCCATAGACGAATGTCTGTGGACTATGGACTGTGGACTGTGGTCTATCATCATCTGTGGTCTGTGGTCTTACTTTTCGCAAACATCTTCAACTCTATAAACCTGATCAACTAATCAACTTTAGCACACACTGCAAATCGATCCTTCCCACTCAGGTCTTTCACAATTCGAATATCGGAATATCCTTTTTGCTCCATCAACTCAATCATTTCCTTGCCGAGCTGCTCGTTGAATTCGAAGTAGAATTTCCCGCCTTTTTCCAACGAGTAGTTTCCAATATCCAAAATCTTTCGGTAAAACAATAACGGGTCTTCATCTGCTATAAAAAGCGCCAAGTGAGGCTCATAAACAAAAACATTTTCTTTTATCGTATTTGCTTCTTTTTCAGCAATGTATGGCGGATTACTTACAATTAAATTATAAGTATTGAGGAGTGAGAATTTAGTGGCTAGAAGATCGATTTGATGGAAGCCGATTTCCAGATTGTTTCGCTGAGCGTTTTCTTTGGCTAGAGAAAGGGCGCCTTCATCTACTTCCACTGCGTCAACTTTCCACGCTGGGGCTTTGCTTTTGAGAACGATTGGAATACAGCCGCTTCCAGTACCTAGGTCAATAACATTGAGCGATTTCGAGGTGTTATTTTCACGCAAAACCAACTCGCACAACTCTTCTGTTTCGGGTCGTGGAATAAGCACGCGGTTATCTACTTTTAGTTTGTAGCCATAAAACTCTACTTCGCCAATGATATACTGGTAGGGTTCTCCCTCGGCCAAGCGTTCCAACACAGGAACAATAAGGTTGAGATTGCTTTCAGTCAGCAGTGGAGCATCGCTATCTAGCTTGTTTGAATCGAGACTTAACACATCATGTAGCGTCCATCGGCAGATGGCATCCACTTCCTCTTTCTCATACATATCGTTCAACTGCAGCCTAAATAGCTCTTTTAGCGAACGCAGCGTGTTATTTTTAGGTAGTATCATTCGGCAAAGGAAATATGATTTTGTAAGAGAAATACCAATATGCTTTTGGTTTTATAGGCGTCTGCGACTATCAGCAGTCTTGTTCTTATGTATTAACTCTACATCGTACTAAATTGCCGGTTCGTGAATACGCGAATAACAAAAACGTAAGGTGTTTTCAACATTTTTTCTACACCAAAGACATAGAAACAGCTCTGGCTGAATTCTCATTTTTTCCAAAAGTGGTAGCGAATTAAATTACGATTAAATTACGATTAAAACACATTTCAACTGCGTGAAACACGGAGTTTTGTATCGTGAAAAAACTAACTTCTTACTTTGTGTTTCTTATTTTTTCTGGATTATCAGAATCTAAGGGACAAAACACATTCATCAATGGATTTTATGGAGCTGATTTTACAACTCCATCTTACACGCCCATTCCACCTGCCAACTTCCAAACCATGGAAGGAAGTATAGACACTTCTAGAACCAAAGGATTAAACATCGTTACCAAGTCTATAGGAATTTATGGTGCTGAAAGTGAAACAGCATCTGTTTTAGATGAAAACGGGCAATGTGTTCTGTTTAAAAATTTTGAAGGAGTGTTTAAAGGAAGTCTATTTAAGCTTGAGAAAGGAAAACTTATACTTACCAGAAAAACCATTGATGGTGGCAAGATTGCAATAGTTAACCCAGTAGATATGAGCATTATTGGTATGGATGTAACCGACATCCATGATTTCGACATTGCAACCGATACCTCATTTTGGGTTTTTCAAGATCAAGGCTCACATTTGGGGGTTGCTGTTCATCAAGGAATTTCGGGTACTATTCTCGAACAACAAGATACCACAGATTACTACGCGGGGTCTTACCTCCCAACCCATTATTGGATTGATTTTATGAATGCCGGAATTGGTGAGTATGTGCACCCAAACGGAATGGCTTCGGCATTTGGTATATTGGCAGTTACGGCACGGCATCAAAATCAACTCTCGTTGCACTACAATGGAATGCAATTGAGACTTCGCCCGCCCGGTGATCCATACAACGACTTTACGTGGATTGAAAGTGGACAAGCAGAACTTGGAATTTTTGGCCTACACTGCCCCGAAATTATTGGCCTTAATGGCACCATTCTAACGGTTACGGTTTGGGACAACGGCAATTTCCGTAGTTGGGACGGAACTTACCAAATGGTAATTGCGGATATAGATGATGATGGCATTTTAGATACCGTTCAGGTTCCAACCTTAACCGCTGCATCCTATTCGAGAGGACTCGAATTGCAAATAGACCTCAGCAATTTGACGGTTGAAATCGTAAAGGAATACCTACCAAACGGACACTTTTATGGAGGAGCTATGGGTAGTTTTGAATTGGTAGACGAAAACCTTTACAGCTTCAATTATGGCATGGCAGATGGCGAATATCCCTATTCTCCTTTCGAAGCACCAGAGCCAAGTGCTACGCTTCCCACCTTTGGTGTGGCAACTCGCCAAGGAAATGATATCGTGTTTTCTGGTTTTTATCCAGATGCCTGTGTATACCAGCTTCAGGCCACCTACGATACGTTAACCATGGTTCAACCTAGCATTACATGCGCGCCAGTAGGAAGCGATTTGTATCAATTAACCGCCAATGATTTTTCGGGAGAAATTCAGTGGTCTAACGGTCTTACCGAATCAAGCATAATTGTACATGCTCCAGAAGCAAACGATTTTCTGTTTTGGGAAACCGAACAAGCTTACAACAAAGTTTCGAAGAAGATTACTCCTAGCTTCGAAACTTGCCTCGTTACCAGCAATGCAGAAGCATTAAACACGCAAACACCAAAAGCAACAGCTATTGACCAATATATGTTGAGTTCAATGCTAACCAACAACAAAGCAACTTTAACCAACATAAGCGGACAGTTGGTTAATCCAAACGCGGTAACCACAGGATATTACTTTATTGGAAAGAGCTTGTACTACGTGTACTAGACTCAAACACCAAGGCTTAACTAAAAACGACTAGAAAGAACAGCGAGTAGGTGCTTAAACATGTAATGCTATGCCTTGTTTTGCAACATCTCCAAATAAAGCTGTTCTACTTTTTCGCGTGCCCAAGGTGTCTTTCGAAGAAACTGTAAGCTAGACTTAATGGAGGGATCGTAGTTAAAGCAACGAATATCGATGCAGTAACCCATTTCTTCCCAACCGTATTGAATGACTAATGCTTCTAGCATATCAATCAGCTTTACACCGTGCAAATGGTTGTTAGCTTGTTCTTTAACCATAAGTCAAAGTTCAGGTTTTTTCTAAATACCAAAGAGGTAATCAACACATCAGGTCTCAGAACATTGAAGCATTCACTTTGAACTTGTTACTTATCCTTGGTACATTCGCAAGCTCTAAAACGATACAAATATGAGTTACGATTTGATAGTAGTTGGTAGTGGACCTGGAGGATATGTAGCAGCCATCCGCGCATCGCAACTTGGATTGAAGGTTGGTGTGGTAGAACGCGCAGAACTAGGTGGTATTTGTCTTAATTGGGGATGTATTCCAACAAAAGCCTTGCTTAAAAGTGCACAAGTGTTCGAATACATTAACCATGCAAGCGATTACGGTATTTCTGTTGGAGATAGCAAAGCCGACATCAACGAAATGGTAAAACGTAGTAGAGGTGTTGCAGAAGGAATGAGCAAGGGAATTCAGTTCCTATTCAAAAAAAACAAGATTGATCATATCCAAGGATTCGGGAAGTTGAAGAACGGAACCACCGTTGAGGTTATAGATGCCGAAGGCAAAAAGTCGGACATCACAGCCAAGAATGTGATTCTTGCATTGGGTGCGCGAAGCAGAGAACTTCCAAACCTGAAGAAAGACGGAAAGAAGATTATTGGATACCGAGAGGCAATGGTTCTTGACAAGCAACCGAAAAAAATGGTTGTCGTTGGCTCAGGAGCTATTGGTGTAGAGTTCGCATACTTCTACAACGCCATTGGCACAGAAGTAACGATTGTAGAATACCTACCGAATATTGTTCCAGTAGAAGATGACGAGGTAAGCAAGCAACTAGGACGTTCTTTCAAAAAAGCAGGAATTAGCATAATGACCGAGAGTTCGGTAGAGAAGGTTGATACTTCAGGAAGCGGTTGCAAAGTGACGGTAAAAACCAAGAAAGGTGAAGAAGTAATTGAATGCGATATCGTGCTTTCAGCCGTTGGTATTCAGGCCAATGTAGAAGGCTGCGGATTGGAGGAAGTAGGCGTTATTGTTGATGGCGGTCGCATTAAGGTAGATGAATACTACGCCACCAACATTCCGAACGTTTACGCCATTGGCGATTGTATTGCGGGTCCGGCATTGGCACACGTAGCTAGTGCAGAAGGAATTATTTGTGTAGAGAAGATTGCGGGGCATCATCCCGAACCTTTGGATTATGGCAACATACCTGGTTGCACCTACAGCTCGCCAGAAGTGGCATCCGTAGGTTATACCGAAGCAAAAGCGAAAGAGGCTGGTTATGAGATTAAAGTGGGCAAGTTCCCGTTCTCTGCATCTGGCAAGGCAAGTGCAGCTGGTGCAAAGGATGGTTTTGTAAAACTTATCTTCGATGCCAAGTATGGCGAATTGCTAGGTGGACACATGATTGGAGCAAACGTCACAGAGATGATTGCTGAGATTGTGGCCATCAGAAAACTGGAGACCACCGGTCACGAGATCATCAAAACCGTTCATCCTCATCCAACGATGAGCGAAGCCATCATGGAAGCAGCCGCTGCTGCTTATGATGAAGTAATTCATCTATAGAATTCGGACATCAGAAGTCAAATTTTGGAAATTGATTAAACTGGAAGGCCGTCTCGTTGACGGCTTTTCTGTTATTTAGAACCCACTGGTGGAAGCAATTCAAGATGGACTACAAAGAATACAATGACAAGTTGTTCTCTCGATGGGCTCCAATCTATGATGGGTTTGAGCTGATACTATCTGGTATCAGGAAGAAAATGGTTCGGCAAATCAATCCAGTCAACAAATCAGTTTTGGATGTGGCCACAGGAACGGGAAGTTTGGCAATCGCTCTAAGTAGCAAGGCTAAGAAAGTAGTTGGAATCGATCTATCCTCCCAGATGCTAGCTGTTGCTAAAAAGAAGACTGTTAATGACAATGTCACCTTATTACTCATGGATGCAACCGACATGAAATTCGAAGATGATGAATTCGACATCATTACCATCAGCTTGGGGTTGCACGACATGCCACGAGAAATCAGAGATGCAGTTTTAACAGAAACTAAACGCGTATTGAAAAGTGACGGACAGCTATTTATCCTCGAATACGATTCATCTCGCAATAAACAATTCAACTGGATTTCTACAAATTTGATAAATACCTTTGAGAGCAAGTACTACTTACAATTCATTCAAACAGACTTAAAAGATTACCTCAAATCATTCGACTTTAAGATTAAAGGAAAGACGAGCCATCTTTTTGGACACTTGCAACTCATCTCGTTAACCAAATGAGAATAACCTCTCACGAAAACCTAGACAAAAAGCCATTATAAATCAGCGTGTTAGCAGACCACTATGTGCGGAATAACTGGAGCTTACGGGAAAACTTTTGAAGGATTGGTCAAATACCATCCTCGATTAGATGCTGCTATTGCTACAATGGCGTTACGCGGTCCGGACGGTAGTGGAAAACACATCGAAGGAAGTGCAGCACTGGGTCATGCTCGCTTGGCGATTATTGACACATCAGCATCGGCCAATCAGCCATTTTTGGATGATTCGGGAAGATATTCCATTGTGTTTAACGGGGAAATTTTCAACTACAAGGAAGTTGAAGCGCAACTGACCAATTTCAAACCAAGGACAAGTTCTGATACCGAGATTCTACTTCAAGGATTTATCGAATGGGGAGAAGATGTATTGAGCAAACTCAACGGTTTCTTTGCCTTTGCCATTCACGATAAGGAAACGGATGAGTTGTTTCTAGCTCGTGACCGAATGGGCATCAAGCCGTTGTTGGTTTATCAAGATGACGATGCCATAGTTTTCGGAAGCGAGATGAAGTCGTTGATGGCATTTGGCATTCCGAAACTGATTGACGCAGATTCGCAGTTTCTGTTTCATCAATTCAATTATACCCCTTACCCAGAAACCATTTTCAAGAATGTAGTGGAATTGGAACCTGGCACTTGGTTTTTAGCAAGACGAGAAGGAAACCAGTTCAAAAGCCAGTGGTCAACATATTGGTCAATTCCAAAACCAACCGCTGCTAAAACCAAACTATCTTACGAACAAGCGCAGCAAAAGCTGCGCGAGTTGATGGAAACATCTGTTCAGCGCAGAATGATTGCAGACGTGCCATTGGGTTCGTTTTTGAGTGGTGGAATTGACAGTTCCATTATCGCCACACTCGCAGCTCGGCAGACCGACAAATTGAACACGTTTTCAATAGGTTATGCCGATGAGCCATTGTTTGATGAAACGCATTATGCAGAAGCGGTGGCAAAAAATATTGGTTCAAATCATACTGTCTTCAAACTCACGAACGATGATCTGTTTGCGGACCTGCATGATGTATTGAACTACATTGACAGACCTTTTGCGGACTCCTCTGCCCTACCCGTTCATATTCTTTGTAGACATACACGCAAACATGTAACAGTTGCCCTCTCGGGCGATGGTGCAGATGAGCTTTTTTCTGGATACAACAAACACGCAGCAGAGTTTAGAGCGCGAAATCTAGGCCTTGCCGAATCGATGGTGGCTGCGCTCAGGCCGCTTTGGTTTCTGTTGCCAAGCTCGCGAAACTCTGCGTTCGGAAGCAAGGTATTGCAGTTGCAAAAGTTCAGCAAAGGCGTACAACTTGGTGCAAAAGACCGATATTGGAATTGGGCAAGTTTTATGTCGGCCGAACAAGTTTCTAATTTGACAAGAGCTAATGTTGAGAATGACGAAATCAACAAGAGAAAAGCAGGTTTAACTTCCGAATTAAGCACCACCAACGACCTAGATGAAGTGCTTTACACCGACTTGCATCAAGTGCTGCGAAACGATATGCTTACAAAAGTAGACCTCATGAGCATGGCCAACAGTTTGGAAATACGCGTTCCGTTCTTAGATCACGAAGTGGTGGAGTTTGCTTGCTCGCTGCCCGAAGACTACAAAATCACTGCTACCATCCGCAAGCGAATTCTTCAAGAAACCTTTAGAAAAGACCTACCTGATATGCTTTTCAATCGGCCAAAACACGGATTTGAGGTGCCGTTGCTTCATTGGTTCAAAGGAGAATTGAACGGAATGATAAAGGATGATTTGCTAAGCAAACAACTGATTGAAGAGCAGCAACTTTTCAATTGGACAACGGTGCAAAACCTTATCAACAAATTGCATTCAAACAATCCGGGCGACTCGGCTACCCATATTTGGAACCTGATTGTGTTTCAAACGTGGTGGAAAAAGTATATTCGCCACTGACCAATGCCACGAATCCTTCGCATAGCTAACCGTTTCAATTTGGGCGGACCCACATTCAATGTGGCTTATTTGACCAAATATCTACCAGACAATTACGAGACATTATTGATTGGTGGAGACAAGGAAGAAAATGAGGCAAGTTCAAGTCATATCCTTTCAGACCTTGGTATTACTCCGGTAATCGTTCCAGAAATGCAACGCGAAATTAGTTTGGGAGTGGATATGGCTGCTTATCGTGCCATTGAGAAAATCATTGACGATTTTAAGCCCGATATCGTTCATACACACGCTTCAAAACCGGGTGCCATTGGCAGATTAGCCGCGCATAATCGGAAAGTTCCAGTAATCGTTCACACCTTTCACGGACACTACTTCCACTCTTATTTTGGCGCGCTCAAGACCAATATGTTCAAACAAATTGAACGGTCGCTAGCCAAACGCACCTCTAAGATTATTGCCATTAGCGATATTCAGAAACACGAACTCGCAATAGAGCATAAGATTGCAGCGCCAGAAAAGTTTGAAGTTATTCCGTTGGGGTTTGATTTAGACAGATTTCGAAAAGATACTGATGTGAAGCGTACTGCTTTCCGAAGCGAATTTGACATTAAAGACGATGAAATAGCATTAGGAATCATTGGTCGATTGGTGGATGTAAAAGACCACAAGTACTTTTTGAGATTGGTGCGCAACGTGTTGGATAAAACCACGAAAAAAGTTCGGTTTTTTATTGTTGGAGATGGCGAAATGCGTCAAGACTTGGAATCGTATTGCACCGAATTGGGTATCAATTTCAATGCTTTTCCAAGCTACGAACCCAAAGGAGTCCCGCTTACCTTTTGTTCGTGGAGAAACGATATAGACAAGATAAATGCTGGATTGGATATTGTAATTCTGACATCAAAAAATGAGGGCACACCTGTGAGCTTAATCGAAGCACAGGCAAGCGGAACACCTGTAGTTTCTACCAACGTTGGAGGAGTTGAAAACGTAGTAGCCCACGGCATTACGGGATTGTTAGCAGCTTTTTCGGACGAGGCAAAAATGGCCGAGAACCTGATGAGTTTGATTGAATCTGACACACTTAGGAACGAAATGTCGGGCAAAGGCTGGAGCCATGTGGGTGAACAGTTTCATTATGGACAATTAATTAATAACATGGATCGACTGTATCGGTCACTCTTGAATCAAGGTCAACTTTAAGCCCATCTTGGAAATTCGATTAATTTTGCACAAATCCATAAATTGAATGCGGATTAGGGTACTTTTCCTATTAGTTCTTGTTTCATTAAGCTCTTGCGATAAGTACCTGAATAGAAGCCTCATGCTTCGGACGGGTAAAGATTATCCATATGCAGCTTTTCCAGAAATTCAAGACAAAGAATATCGGTTAGCCCCAGACGATAGAATTGCTGTTCGGATGTTTACTAATGATGGCTCCGGGTTAATAAACGTTGCGGCTGGAAGTAATGTAATGGTTGGTGGAGGAACAACCCTTGACATTAAAATAGAATCAGATGGCTTTTCTAAATTACCTCTATTTGGTCGTATTTATTTAGAAGGCTTGACGATTAGACAAGCAGAAATGCTTATTGAAGACAAATTCTCAGAGTTCTATAACAATCCATTTGTTCTTTTAGAAGTAAGCAATAAGCGAGTTATGATTTTTGCTGGAAGCAACACGTCTGTAGTGACTCTTCACAATGATAACACAACTCTTTTCGAAGTTTTAGCTATGACAGGCGGGGTGCCGGAAGACGGAAAAGCCGATCGGATTAAACTAATTCGTGGAGAACTGAAAAACCCAGAAGTATATTTGATAGACCTTTCTACGTTAAGTGGAATGCAAAATGCTAATCTTGTACTACAAGCAAACGATATTATTTATATCGAGACACGTAAGGGACATGTTAGAAAAATCATGCTAGAGATAGCTCCGTATCTTGCGATTCTTACAACCATCACAAGTACTATTGCAATAGTCACTCAATTGAGAGCCATTGGAAAGTGATAATAAAAAAATATCGGGTATCAATGATGAGTTTGACTTAGGTCTCCTTATTTCTATCATTAGAAACAACTTCCTTCTGACGCTCATTATTTTCGGAACCTTTGCGTTAGGGGCATACATCTACTTAAAGTATACACAACCAGTTTATCTTTCTGAAGCAACCGTACAATTAGGGCAGGACTCAAGAACAAATGCACTTCTACAGTCCACAAACATCCATGAACAAAGTATTCATCAAGAAATTGAACTTTTAAGATCACCAGTTTCTATTGGAGAATCACTATCCAAGTTACCATTGGATGTAAACTATATGATTAAAGGTGAAATTCTTAGCACCGAACTTTACCAGACTTGTCCATTCAAGATTTATTACGAAGTGCTAAATCCTGCAATTTATAAGCAAGAAATAAGCTTTCATTTTAACGATAATTATGGATTTAATTTAGAGTACTCAGTTAATGGACAGTTAGTTGGAGTTGAAGGCACTTTACTGGATACAATTAAAACAAATGATATCGCCCTAAAAGTTACTATTCTTGATTATCAACGCATATTGGAAATTCAGAATAAGGAAGAAAATCAATTTTTCATTATACTAAATAGTGAAGATCAAATTCTAAGCACATACCTTTCGAAACTTACTGTAGACATTCTGAATGATTATGCAAAAACGATTAATATAAAACTGAGAGACAATAATGCCCGAAAAGCGAAAGAAATAGTTAATACCGTTTCTAAAGATTTTATTAGCAACGATGTCACAAGAAAACAAGAATCTGCCAACAGCATACTTCAATTTATAGATGATCAGTTAGCAAAAATCTATGACCGATTATACGAATCTGAAACCACAATTCAGCAATTTAGGAAAGACCATCAAATTGATGAAACAAAAAGTTATGAACTACAAAAACTTCCATCTGTCGACTCTCGAGTAGAAAGTCTTGAAGATGAATTAATTAGCCTTGGTGTTGAACAAAAAATTTTATCTGAGGTAGAAACCGAAATCAGCGAGAACAAAAACCTTGATGTTTATCGTCTAGTTTCCCTTCTAGCGGGTTCTGAGTATGAAGGAATAATTGCGAAATCGCTAACAAATTTGCAAGAACTCCTACTGCAAAAGGAACAAATGTTGTACGTAGTAAAGGAAGGAAGTGATCAGGTTAAAGCGCTGACGTATCAGATCGAAATTCAAAAGAAATTGATAATTGAAAGTTTAACGTCAGTTAGACTCAACATCGATAGCCAAATAACACAGATTTCAAATCAGCTAAACATTTATTACAAACGGTCAAAAGAAAAAGGTCATAATTATGATGAAATTGAATATTCTAGATTGCTTCGCATAGCCGCAGTGAATGAAAGTTTTTACAATACGTTGGTTGACAGAAAAGCAGAATATTCAATTTCAAAAGCAGGATATGTATCTACCAATCGTATTCTTAGAGAAGCAAGCGAACCAACTTCGCCAATATTCCCCGATAAGAATGGAGTAATCACTGTTTCATTTGCAATTGCATTATTCCTTTGTTTAGCTATAATTCTTTCGAAGTACTTATTATTTAACGACATAATGTCGGTTAGAGACATTGCAAAGCACAGCTCTGTTTCTATTCTTGGTGTTGTACCTAAGTATAAAAAAGACATTCCCAATTCTCAACTTCTCGTAGATAAAAATCCGAAGTCCATGATTTCAGAGTCGTTTAGAGCTCTTCGATCAAACCTTAAGTATATAATTACACATGACGAGGGTCCTAAAGTCATTTCTATTACCTCCACAATCTCGGGAGAAGGAAAAACATTCGTTGCAATAAATCTTGGAGGCATCATTGCATACACTGGAAATAAGGTCATTATTCTTGACCTTGATATGAGAAAACCAAAAATTCACCTTGGATTTAATGTCGAAAACGACTTAGGAATGAGCACGCTGCTAATTGGACAGGATCAGATTTCTAGTTGCATTAAATCAAGTGCGTTAGAAAACCTTGACTTCATAACTGCCGGACCAATCCCCCCTAACCCATCTGAATTAATCCTTAACAAACGAATGGATACAATCTTGGATGAGTTAAAAACCATTTATGATTACATCATAATAGATAACCCACCGTGTGGTTTGGTTACAGACGGTATTGAAAATATGCAAAAGGCGGATTATCCAATTTATATCTGTCGTTCAAATTATTCGAAAAAGCCGTTTATTGAGAACATAAACCGGCTAATGACGGATAACGGCATTAAAAACATGTGTCTTGTGCTAAATGGTTTAGAACATCAAAACTCAAAATACGGCTATGGATACGGTTATGGATACGGTTATGGATACGGTTATGGTTATGGTTATGGTTATGGATACGGTTATTATGAGGAAGACAGCGACATGGAGAATAAAAATTTCATTCAACGATTTCTAAACAGATAAACCTACTTTATGAAATTCATTCCTACGCAGATTGAGAATCTTACCATTATCGAATCGACCGTGTTTGCTGATTCGCGTGGTTACTTCATGGAAGGATTCAACAAACAAAAGTTGAAACACCTAGGATTAGACATAAATGTGATACAAACCAATATATCGGAATCTTCGAAGAACGTTGTTCGAGGTTTGCATTTTCAAAATCCACCGTTTGCACAAGGCAAACTTATTCGCGTACTAAAAGGGGCTGTTTTAGATGTAGCAGTAGATTTGAGAAAAGATTCCAAGACTTACGGCCAGCATTTCTCCATTGAACTCTCGGAGAAAAACAAACTCGCATTATGGATTCCTACTGGTTTTGCCCATGGCTTTGCAACGTTAATGGACAAAACACTTTTTTATTACGATTGCACAGAAACTTACAACAAGGAGTCTGAAGGTAGTCTTAGATGGAATGACCCTATTCTGAATATCAATTGGGGAATTGAAAGTCCTATTCTCTCAGAAAAAGATGCCATGGCACCACTTTTTGTAAATTTCAAATCTCAGTTTTAGTAATTTGAGTTTATGTTAAAATTAACTACTGATCAGATTCTTTGGGTTTACATCGCGTTTGCAATATGCGCTGTGTTGTTTTCTTTTTTAATAAATGGTCTATTTCTCAAATTCTCGAGAACACTTGGAGTAAAAGACCAAAGTGAAACCATGGTTCGGTGGAGTTCAACGTCTAAACCTGCATTTGGCGGCATCTCCTTTTACATCATGTTTCTATTTTCAATTGCTTGTTATTCCATTCTATTTGAGGCAGTAACGTATATAAACGATATCGTTCGGTTCCTAGGAGTGATGGCTGCATGCTCGCTCGGCTTTATTGTTGGATTGGCAGATGACGCATACAACACAAAGCCGTTTCTTAAATTTTTTGCACAATTCAGTAGTGCAATCATTCTAATTGCTACAGGTACTTGCATTAACATTTCAGGAATAACCATTATTGATTATTCGCTAACCATTCTTTGGGTCGTTGGATTAATGAATTCGATAAACATGTTGGACAACATGGACGGAATCACTACAACCGTTTCCATTTCTGTAATTATGGCAGCTCTTTATATGATTTTCGCAAGAGGAGAAGTTTTGAGTATATACTTCATCACCCTCGTTGGCGTACTTGCGGCCTTGCTTGGGTTTCTCTATTATAATTGGAATCCGTCTAAAATGTACATGGGCGACACCGGAAGCCAGTTTTTAGGCGTATTCCTCGCAGCCGTAGGTATTCTCTATCTCTGGAATGGACATGCCGAAATTGATTTCCGTATTCAAACAAAACAATTCATTGTAGCGTTACTTGTATTCATTGTGCCAATTATTGATACAACAACTGTGACCATTAATAGACTTCTGAAAGGACAATCACCATTTGTGGGGGGTAAAGATCATACCACTCATCACCTTTCCTATTTGGGTTTAAGCGACCGTCAGGTTGCACTTACATTTTTCGGCTTATCATTCCTATCCGTTGTATTCTTAATAATCATAGACAGATTTATTCTGAATTGGGAATATATCCACTTTGGATTGTTCCTCACATATTTCTTGGTTTTGTTTGGTTTCTTATTTGGAATCACCAGAGTAAATAAGTCCAAGGAGAAATAGATGTTTATGGAAATCAAAAAAAGATATCGCTTATTTGGAATAGTGTGCCTTGCACTTTCTGTCATCGTTGGCTTTGAGATTTTCATATTCTCGAGTGATGACTTTCGGGATGAAAATCAAACATACCAGGACAAATTCAATGAAGACTACCGGGTCTACAGCATTGTCATTCCGGAGAACATGGATTTCTGCGGAGAGCCAGTCCCAGTATCAGATCAAGACGTTTACGAACGATTAGACCGAGAACTTCTTGTTAACGCCTATTGGCAGTCAAATAGTCTGCTGTATCACAAACGGGCAAACAAATGGTTTCCTGTAATTGAACCAATATTGAAAAAAAATGGAATTCCTGACGATTTCAAATATTTGGCGCTTGTCGAAAGCGGATTAATGAATGTAGTTTCGTCTTCGGGCGCGGTAGGATTTTGGCAGTTACTAAAAACAACTGGTCAAGAATATGGACTAGAAGTAAACGAAGTAATTGATGAGCGTTACAACGTGGTAAAAGCTACTGAAGCGGCTTGCAAATACCTAAATGAAGCCCATAACAGATACGAAAACTGGACATTGGCTGCTGCTAGCTACAATATGGGTATGAACGGAGTTGATCGCCAACTTAAAAGACAAAACGCTCAAACTTACTTTGATTTATTACTGAATGACGAAACAAGCCGCTACGTTTTTAGAGTGCTTGCTGCCAAGGAAATTCATGAAAACCCTACTAAGTATGGGTTTCATTACCGACTAAAAGACCTTTACACTCCGCAAGAAACCTATTCGCTTAAGGTAGACACAACTATTCGAGACCTTGTAAGTTTTGCGCATCAGCACAAATCCAATTACAAGATTCTTAAAATTTTCAATCCTTGGCTTCGAGATAGTTTTCTAACCAATAATTCTGGAAAACGCTACGAAATTTTACTTCCAAAATCTGGTTACTCTGATTTCAGGTCAACAGAAGTTGAAGTAGAATTAGACACATTGAAGCCTTCCACAGATACTCGAAAAGTCTTGGAGCGAGATGAATGAACCAATTGAAAGCCAAGACAACTTTCTAGAGGTTTATGGTGCACGGGTTCACAACCTGAAAAATATTGACATTAAGATTCCGCGAGACAGTTTGGTCGTTATTACAGGACTGAGCGGCAGCGGAAAATCTTCGCTTGCATTCGACACAATTTATGCTGAAGGCCAAAGACGTTACATCGAAACCTTTGCTTCCTATGCCCGCCAATTTCTTGGAACACTCGAAAGACCCGATGTGGACAACATCATAGGGCTTAGTCCAGTTATTGCCATTGAGCAGAAATCTACCAACCGCAGCCCACGATCTACCGTTGGAACGGTTACCGAGATTTATGACTTAGTTAGATTGCTTTTTGCGCGCGCTGGTGTGGCGTACAGTTACAACACGGGCGAGAAAATGGTGAAGTATTCGGACGAAGAAATCATCAGAATTATACGGAACGATTTTGCGGATGCCAAGCTGCTGATTCTTGCACCTGTGATTAAAGGACGTAAAGGACACTACAAGGAGTTGTTTGCGCAGATAATGCGGCAAGGATTCCAAAAAGTACGGGTTGATGGCAAAATCGTAGACCTTGATGGCAAACTTCAGCTCGACAGGTACAAGGTTCATGACATCGAAATTGTAGTTGATAGATTGATTGTTGATTCTAAAAGCACCAAACGTCTTTCGGATTCAGTTCAAATGGCTATGAAACACGGAAAAGGCTCCATGATGACAATGGAACACGATTCTGGCCAAGTTCGCTTCTTCAGTCGGTCATTAATGTGTCCAACAACTGGAATTGCTTACGATGAACCAGCACCTAATTTCTTCTCGTTCAACTCGCCTTATGGCGCTTGCAATAAGTGCAACGGATTGGGAACCGTGGCAGAAATATCTGTTGATAAAATTATCCCCAACCCCAAACTTTCCATCGCCCGTGGCGGAATAAATCCAATTGGAGAATTGAAGAACAATTGGATTTTCAATCAATTGGAAGCCATTGGCGAGAAGTACGAATTCACGCTCAAAGACCCCATTGTCGACATTTCGGAAGAGGCCATGAACGTGATTCTCTATGGAAGCAATGAAGTGTTTAAGGTGAAGGCTGCCAATTCTAGCGCCAGCAGTTATTCCCTTTCGTTTGAAGGAATTGTGAATTTTATTTCTCGACAAAACGATGAAAGCGACAGCGCATCGCTACAAAAGTGGGCCAGCAGCTTTACTCATTTGTTGACGTGTCCGACCTGCAACGGAGCGCGGCTGAAGAAGGAGGCCTTACACTTTAGGCTTCACAAAACGAACATTGCAGAGGTTTGTGCATTGGACTTGGGAGAAACCCAAAAGTGGTTTACCGGATTACTTGCTACGCTTGATGCGAAGCAAACCCTCATTGCTACAGAGATTATCAAGGAAATTCAAACACGTCTTCAATTTTTACTGGATGTAGGCTTGGATTACCTCTCGTTAGATCGGCCAGCCCGTTCACTTTCGGGAGGAGAAGCCCAACGCATTCGGTTGGCAACACAGATTGGTTCTCAACTGGTTGGAGTGCTCTATATTTTAGATGAGCCGAGCATTGGCCTTCATCAGCGCGATAACGAACGGCTAATAAATGCTCTGAAAAAGCTACGCGATTCAGGCAATTCGGTCATTGTGGTGGAACATGACAAAGACATGATGGAAGCAGCCGATCAAGTAATTGACATTGGTCCCAAGGCTGGCATCCATGGCGGAAGAATTGTGGCTCAAGGCACGGCCAAAGAACTGCGCGCTCAAGATTCGCTCACCGCAGCATTTCTTAATGGCGGGCATCTCATTCCTTTGAAAACGAAATTCAGAAAGGGAAATGGCAAGAAATTGGTACTGAAAGGAGCCACGGGAAACAACCTCAAAGACGTTGATGCCAGCTTCCCACTAGGAACCTTTATCTGTGTTACGGGAGTTTCGGGCAGCGGCAAATCGACCTTAATAAACGAGACCCTCTACCCTATTCTTAACCGAGAGATTTTTAGAGCGCAGCAAGTACCCATGCCGTACAAAAAGGTAACCGGTGTGGAGCATATTGACAAGGTAATTGCCATTGACCAAAGCCCAATTGGCCGCACTCCACGTTCCAACCCTGCCACATATACGGGTGTTTTCTCTGACATTCGAAATCTATTTGCCAGTGTGCCAGAGGCACAGATTAGAGGCTACAAACCAGGCCGATTTTCGTTTAATGTGAAGGGCGGACGCTGCGAAGAATGCGGAGGCGCGGGATTGAAGACCATCGAAATGAACTTCCTGCCCGATGTGCACATCCAATGCCCAACGTGCAACAGCAATCGCTACAATCGCGAAACGCTAGAAATTCGATACAAGGGCAAATCCATTTCAGATGTGTTGGATATGAATATTGATGAGGCTGTTCAGTTTTTCGAAAACATCCCGGCTATCCTCAAAAAGATACAAACCATACACGATGTAGGTTTAGGATACATTAAACTTGGTCAAAGTTCCACTACCCTTTCGGGTGGAGAGGCGCAACGAATTAAACTTGCCTCTGAACTTAGCAAACGCGATACGGGCAATACCTTTTATATTTTGGACGAACCAACAACGGGACTCCATTTTGAAGACATTCGTGTGCTGCTTGATGTATTAAACCAATTGACTGACCGAGGCAACACCGTTCTGGTAATTGAGCACAACATGGATATCATTCGCAGTGCTGACCATATTATTGATGTGGGTCCCGAAGGCGGCAAACGGGGCGGCACCATTCTCACCACAGGAACTCCTACTGAGATTGCCAATTTCAACAGCGGGCACACAGGGTTTCATCTCAAAAAGGAGTTAGAGAGTTTAGGGTCGAATTAAATAGAATTTTACAGATTGCTTTTCTAATTCTTATCGTTAAAAAATGACCGAAAACGAAAAACGCATCGAACAAGCGCTCACCTCAAAAGATTGGAGTGAGATAAAAATCAAAGACTCTTGGCAAATCTTCAAGATTATGGCCGAATTTGTGGAGGGTTTCGAAACCTTAGCACGCATTGGTCCGTGCGTTTCTATTTTTGGTTCAGCACGAACACCTGACGACAACGCATCTTATAAACTAGCCGAAGACATAGCCTACAAACTCGCACTTCATGGTTTTGGAATCATTACCGGAGGCGGCCCTGGAATTATGGAGGCAGGCAACAAAGGCGCGCGTTTGGCAAATGGCAAATCCGTAGGCCTCAACATTGACCTACCCTTCGAGCAGCATTCCAATCCATACATAGACATGGATAAGCTTATCAACTTCGATTACTTCTTCGTGCGCAAACTCATGTTTACCAAATATGCTCAAGGTTACGTTGTTCTTCCAGGGGGGTTCGGCACCTTAGATGAGCTGTTTGAAGCCATGACGCTCATTCAAACAGGTAAGATTGCTAGATTCCCAATCGTGTTGGTCGAAAAAAACTACTGGGGTGGCCTTATTGATTGGATAAAAACTACCATGCTTAGTGCAAAAAACATCAACGAAACCGACTTAGACCTCATTCAATTGGTCGACACTGCTGATGAAGCCGTGGCTATCATTACATCCTTTTACAGTAAGTATAGCATAAAACCAAACTTCTAAGCTTACACTATCAACTTTCCACAGTTAATTTCGTTCAAGGTTGAACAAATGTGAATTAGGAGATTTATTCTATTTTTACGCGCATCTAATCAGCCCCAACAAGCACAGAACCAAACGGATGAAGCTTAGACTTATACTCTCACTTCTTATTCTCTCCATTTCCTTCGGGTCTTTTGCACAAGACGGATCTGCCGAAGAAGGAAAACCAAAAAAAGAAAAAGCTGAAAAGCCCGCGAAGGAAGAGAAGGAACCAAAAGAAGAAAAGGTAAAAAAACCACGCCCTCCGTTCTACGACAATAAACTACCGTATATATACGTTGGAGGCGGTAATCTTTCGCTTTTAGGAGATGATATCTCCAGTGGAACAAATCTTTACAATACGACTAATTGGAAATGGGGAATCAATGGCGGTATCGAGCATAGAACCTTTAGTGCTGTAGGATTCTCGCTGAACTTCCTTTATGGATGGCTTGGAGAAACTGAAAGAAGTCCAGTTACATCAACCGTGGAAAACAAGAATCTTGGAAACCGTAATGTTCAGACAGAGTTCATGAACATCGATTTCAAGGTCAATGTTTACTTAGACAATAACCTATTTATCAACCGAGCCTCAAACTGGTCTCCTTACCTTTTTGGTGGCGTTGGTTATATTTTTAAAGCTACATCAAAAGCAGATTTACAAGATTCAGAAGGTCGGGATTACTATTATTGGGCCGAAGGCGGAAGGGTTATGGACCGTGCTTTTGTACAAGGAGAACAAGGAAATGCCGTTGCATTGGACATTGATAACAAATATGAGACAGAACTGAAAGAGTCATATGACGGAAGTAAATTAACCAACACTGGTTTAGCCTTTCCAATGGGTATCGGACTTCGATACAAGTTCGGTCGAAAATTTCATGCTGACATCAGCGCCACATACTACTGGAGTTTGACCGATCATTTGGATGCATACAAAAACGGAAAACAGACAGACCACTTCCTGTACACTTCAGTCGGGTTTGCGTACCACATTGCAGCTAAAAAACAAAAACCAGACTCGAGTCAGTTCGATACCTTCGATTTTCTTGCGCTTGATGAAGCGGATGACGATGGAGATGGTGTGAAAAACATTGAAGATTTATGCGCAAACACACCTAGCGGTGCAGTTGATGCTTCTGGTTGCCCTGTTGACTCTGATAATGATGGTATCCCTGATTACAGAGATGAGGAGACTTCTGCCGATTCTGCCATGGTTGATGCAAACGGAATCACGATTGACCCTGATTTCATCGTCCTGCCAGACACAAATGCTGTAGCCCACGCAATTATCTACGAAGCCTATCCAACCATGGAACTAGCAAGAGTTGGTAACTACTATTCTTTCGACAAACCAAAAGTTGAAGAGAAATCAAAAGACATGGGAGACTTTACAGTAGTTGACCAGAACGGAGATGGATTCATTTCTGCTGATGAAATAACATGGGCGATTGATGCTTTCTTTGAAGGAGAACTCGACTTCTCTGCCGCGAAACTTCATGACCTCATTGATTTCTTCTTTGACCAATAGGCCATAAGATGCTAAACAGACTTGTTCATATTCTGGTTATAACCAGTTTCGGTTTCTTCGGGTACGCTCAAGAAAGCGATTCTTCAGTTGCGGATTCAGAATCCAATGTTGCTGCTAAAGATTCTGTTCGTTCAGCTCGCAAGGTATGGAACAAAGAAAACACCATCTACAAACCCATCATTGGCCTTGGCGCAGGCGTGTTCAATTACTTTGGAGAAGTAAATAACAACGAAAGAACCAATCCCCTAATCAACAACTACGGATTTCAGGCCAGTGTCATCAAGAATTTCAGTCCTTCCTTTGGAGTTCGTTTTGATGTGGCATATGGTAAAATGACTGCCAGAGAACGTTCTGTAGAATCTAACAGAAACTTTAGTACCGACATCGTTGCTTTTAATGTGCACGCCACTTACAACTTTGCCGGAATTCTTCCACCAAAGCGCTTTTTAAATCCGTTCATTTCAATCGGAGTTGGTGCAATTAATTTTGATGCTAAAGGAGATCTTAAAGACGAAAATGGAGTTGCTTACAACTACTGGAGCGATGGCACACTCAGGAGTTTGGCTCAACCAGTTGATGGATCAAGCGAACCTTCGGCAGAGATACTTAGAGCCGACTACGTTTACGAAACTGACCTTAGAAAAGCCAATCTTGACAGTTTAGGAACATACAAGCAGTTTGCATTGGCATTGCCGTTCACGTTTGGACTGCATTTTAAAGTATCTCCACGTTCGGCTATTCAGCTTTCTTCTACTTTTTCGTATGCTTTTACAGATTTGATTGACAATTATACCAGAGATGGTATCGAAGGCAGAAAAGGAAACAAGGCAAACGACATGTTCCTCTTTACATCGATTTCCTATCACTTTGATTTCTTCACTCCTAAAAAAGAAAAGAAGAGTCAATTTGATAATATGGAATTCTTCGAAATGGACGAAAAAACAGATACTGATGGAGACGGTATTCCTGATCTAAAGGACTATTGCCCAGATACTCCATCTGGAGGAATGGTTGATGATAAAGGTTGTCCATTGGATTCAGATGCCGATGGAGTAGATGACTCAACGGATGAAGAACCAGGAACAGATGTAAACCTTAATGTAAACAAAGTTGGAGTTGGACTTACTGAAGATATGCTTGCCGCACAAGATTCCTTGGCTACAATTCGCGCTAAAATGTTCATCGTTTATCCTGATATGGAGGAAGTATATGGTGCCGTGAAAGGCGAAAGAATGTCTAAAGAGCAATTGATGAGCGAGGTGATGAACGACTCTCCTTATGCTTTGGTGGATTTAAATGGCAACGGAAGCATTAGTGTTGAAGAAGTTTATACTGCTATTGACAAGTTTTTTGACGGAGAATTAGATGTGAATGCATCCTATATGACAGGACTTATTGACTACTTCTTCGATCAATAACAAAAAATAATACCTTAGTCACCCATTATAGAATTAAAAACAAACAGCATGATCAAAAGATCGACCATCTTATCAGTAGCAGCACTTCTGATTTCAGGAAGTCTGATGGCGCAAGTATCGGTAAAAACCAAATTACCTGCGACAGCGGTTCCAGGAGGAAGTTTTACTGTGGAAATTGATGTTGCCAAAAGCGACATTTCGGGATTTGCAAAACTTCAGCAGCAATTGCCTCCAGGGTTTACAGCCGAAGCTGGAGAAACTTCAAATGCAACTTTCTCCTTCAAGGACCAAAAGGTTAAATTCCTTTGGATGGCTTTGCCTAATGAAGATTTTAAGGTGTCATATAAAGTAGCAGTTGATGGTTCGTTAAGCGGTAATCAAATTATTGACGGAACTTTTGCCTACATCAAAGACAATGAAACTGAAAAACTAATCATTCCGAAAGACATCATCACTATTCAAACAGACCAAGTGGATGCAGCTAAACAAGAGGCCATGGATAAGATTCTTGCTGATCAAAAAGCAAAAATTGATGCAGCCAATGCTGCTCGTGAAGAAGCCGCACCTGTAGTAGAAGAAGCTGCTAAGGAAGAAGTTGTAGCTGAATTTGTAACTGAAACAAAGCCAGCTGCTAAAGTTGAAGAGGTTGCTGAGGAAGTAGTTGATAATTCTGCTGAATTAGCTGCCGCTGCTAAAAAAGAAGAGGATACCAGAAAAGCAAATGAGGCTAAGGAAGCAAAGGATGCCGAAAATGCTCGTAAGAAACAAGAGGCTGATGATGCTAAGAAAGCACAAAAAGCAGCTGAACCTGCTCCTATTGTGGCAGCAAATGATTACAACGATTCTATGATGAAATCCAAGCCTGGACTTGTTTTCCGAGTTCAAATTGCAGCTGGACCTAATCAAGATGACCCTTCATTCTACCAGAAAAAATATGGCATCACTGATGCGGTAGTTATCGAATCACATGATGGATTGAACAAATATGTTGTAGGTGAATTCGGTTCGTATCGACCAGCCAAAACATTTAGTAATGAGTTGAGAGACAACAATGCTGTTCCAGGTCCATTCGTTACTGCATACAACAATGGAACTCGAATTCATGTAAAAGAAGCATTAGATATTGCAGGTCAATAATCTCATGCAATCCATATTGAATCAAAATAACCCGGCTACAACCGGGTTATTTTTTACCTTGACATTCCGTTAGGAGGAATGAAGCGACTGATTACATCCATTCTTACAATAGTTTTCCTTGGTCAATGCGTAGCATTTTCTCAAGAGCAGTCCGACACACTTCTTGCGAAGGATAACGTGATGTTTGAACTACCGACAATTAGCATCAATTTCGGTGTTAATCATCTTCTGGGAGACGTAAGTCTAAATAAGCCTGCCTCCACTCCTGTTACCCAATTCGGTTATCAGCTAACCATCACGCAATCAGTTACTAAGTTCCTGAATGCTTCCTTGTCGTTGTACACCGGCAATGTTCGTGGAGAACAGATGCGCGATAGCATAACAAATGTGAACTTCCGAACGACCTTATTTAGTCAACAGTTGAGCGTTGAATACAATTTCTACCCGCTTTTAAAACCAAAAGATGACGGAAGACAACTTATTCGTCCTTTTGTTGGGTTTGGAGTCGGATTGCTATCTTTTCGGTCTAAGGGAGATTTAAAAAATAGTTCTGGCGTTGCTTACAACTATTGGTCAGATGGAACGGTGCGTGCAGAAGCGGAAGGCTCTATCAATCCGTCTGAATCGACTCTATTGGAACGCGACTTTGAGTACGAAACTGATTTAAGAGATGCTAATTTAGATGGATTGAGAAAGTACTCTCAATTGGCCTTTTCATTGCCGATTAATGGTGGTGTTCGCTTTCAGGTTTCGAAGAATGTAGGCGTGAATGCAGCTTTTACCTATGCCCTCAACTTTACGGATTTGATTGACAACGTAAGTAGTGAAAGTGTTGGAAGTCGGCAAGGTAAAAAGGGATTTGACAATCAAATTTATGGCTCGGTTGGTTTGAGTGTGTTTTTAGGTCGTACGAAGCATTCTTCAAAACCGAAACGATTTGACAATTTGATGGCTGAGGAAGCCAAACCAGCATCCAAAGAGAGAAGTGAAGTTGAATTTAAGAATGAACTTGCTAGCTTAACAGATGAACCAACCACCGCAGACGTAACTAGTGTTCCTTCTGACTCATCGGTTGTGCAGAACGCTCCTATTCCAACTCAATCTGTTTTTGATATTAAGCTTGCAGAAGTGCTGGCAAAGAAGATGGAAATCAATCAGTTAAAAGCGAGCATTGACCAACAACTTAGGCAGATAGACATCATTAAGCAAGAAATCGGTAATAATTCAAAGATCAAGAAGGCACAAATTCAGCAGGTGAAAGGAGAATTGCAGACAGCAAATTCAACCATTTCAGGTGTTGAATCATTTATTGCCGCTAATCATGAAGAGAATACAAATGCTGAACCTGTAAAAACGAAAGTGAAGTCGAAAGTGGATGCAAACAAGGAAATCTCTTCCAAAGAAGTAGCTCTTTCTACACTCGCTCAATTGTCGAAAGAACTAAAATATTCTCTTACCGAAATACGAAAAGAGGAGAAAGAACTCGCGAAAGTTGAATACAAACTGAACGCTTTTAATGTAATTCGAGCAAAGATTCGATTGATGGAAAAGATGAATTCGAAAGATGGTATAAACTCATCGATGTCAGAAGTAGACAAGATAAAAACGATGGATGCGGCATTGGCTGAACTCAAAACTTTGGAACAGGATTCTTCTTATGATAAGCTTATTGACCGGTCAGAAATTGAACAACTTGCGACACGGGTAGAAGCTTTAAAAGTGCCTGCAATTGTAACTGAACAAAAAATAGCCTCGTCCAATTCGAAATCAAACGAACCTAAAAACGCTGTAATAAAAGATGATTCAAGTACTGCCACCTTGGATTCTGCTAATAAAATTGAATCTGAAAGGTCAAAAAGTTCTGAATCTAAGAACGGACAGTCCACTTCATCTAAGAATGCCTCTTCCAGCAAACCAGCATCAGAAACTGATCAGAAAGGAAGACGTTCTGTAGAGGACATTAAAAACGCTCCACCAAAGGCCTCTGGAGGATTTCATTGGGCAGATGTGAATAAGAACGGAATGATATCGCCAGATGAAGTACTTTATTTCATTGATGCGCTGTTTGAGGGCGACAGTGAAAAGAATGTAGAAGACATCCAAAACCTGATTGATTATTATTTTGACCAAGAATGATTCTTTGGCTACTTTTAGCTGCGAATCGTATTCAATTATCGATGAATAAAGCTTTACTGAGCATCTGCCTTTTGGTTTCGAGCATATTTGCCTCTTTGGCACAAGAAGCCAATGATTCTTACTACATCGATAATCGAGGTCGAGACGCACTTTTGGCTCCAAGAGTTGGTGTTGGAGGTGGTGTATTTACCTACTTCGGAGATGTCAACGACAACAATTATCAGCACATTTTTACCAGTACCTACGGGATTGAACTTTCTGCGAGTGCTAACCTTTCGAGGTATTTCGACCTTGATTTGACAGCTATTTATGGAAATATTACTGTAAATGAGCGTTCTAGCGAACGTAATTTGAACTTCAAATCGGAGATGTTTATTGGAGGTGTTGGTGTTAGTTACAACTTTAACCATCTGTACAAGCGTCCAGGAATCATACAGCCATTTATTGGATTTGGGGTGTCTTTCATCAACTTCGATAGCAAGACAGATAAGTACGATGCCAACGGAAACGAATACATCTATGACGAGCAAGGTGCTATTGTGAGTCTTGCAGGAGAAGCCCTTCAACGCGATTATGTGTACGAAACGGACCTACGAGACGAAAACTTGGATGGACTTGGCAAGTATGATCAGTTCACCTTCTCGCTTCCTGTATCTGCTGGAATTGATTTTAAAATGGGAAGAAGACTAAGCGCCAAAATTGGTGCTAGTTTCCACTACACATTCACAGATTTAATTGACAACATTTCTGATATAGGCGAAGGAAGCAGAGCAGGAGATTCGCGTAATGATATGTTTCTTTTTACTTCGGCATCTGTGAGTTACAGCATTGGAGTTGGAAGGACAACGACTAAGAGCGAGAAGACCAAGTATTACGAAGACGTTGATTTCTACGCGATGTATTTGGCCGATTCTGATGAAGATGGTGTAAACGACTTTGAAGACAAATGCGCCAAGACCCCTGAAGGTGTGAAGGTGGATGGAGCTGGTTGTCCGTTAGATTCGGATCAAGATGTGATTGAGGATTACCGCGATGAAGAAGCAGGAACTGCTCTTGGAAATATGGTGAATTTGAAAGGTGTGACACTCACGGACGAAATGATATTGAACGGATATGATTCGTTGGCGTTGAATCGCGATGTGATGCATGCTACTTACCCAAGTGGTATATTAACGAGAAAAAATTCGCTCAATTCTGAAGACTCTACCAAATTGGCCATTATGATGATGGACATTCAGAATCAGTTAGAAGGTAAAGGCGAATTTGATCAACTTTTGAATGCCATTAGCAAGGAAGTATTTAGCAAAACACCAGAACAAGCAAGTTCTGTTGAAGATGTGTATAATAGTGTGGATAAGGTGTATAAGAAGATGGTGGAAGATAAGAGCCTTGCTCCTACTCAACCGCTAGTAATCTCCAAAGGCGAAAATATTGGAGCATCAATCCCGCCAGAATTTACCGATGCAGACTACAACACAGATGGGATTCTCACTGCTGATGAGGTGATGCGGGTGATAGAAGAAGTACTTGAAGGAACTTCGCCATTAAACGTTTCTCAACTATACAACCTTATCGACTTTTATCACGAATACATGGAAGGTGCGAAGGTGATTGACTTTGGTGGTACGCGTGCAGTGTATATTGATGGCGCATTGACTATTCTAGAGAACTATAAGAACAATGGCATTAGCAATACGCAGCGCTTTCTTGCCAATAAGTTCAAAGAAGTAGACTTTAATACTGACGGTAAGCTTACACCGAATGAAGTAAACCGAATGATTGTCCTATTTGACGAAGGAAAAGCCCCATATTCGAAAGCACTGATGAATGAACTCATTGACCTATTCTTCGAAGATTAAAATCAGCTTGTTAAATTTACACCGTCAAACCAACCAATTATGAGGTACCCTATACTGTTTATTCTAATCTGCGCTTTTATCATTCCATCCTTTGCGCAAGATGCTCCTTCTACCCCAGAAAAGGCGGAACCGAAAAAGGAAAAAAACGAAACTCCAAAGAAGGAAACTGTTAAGAAAACGAAAGAAGCTAAGCAGGAGAAAGCTGAAAAAGAAAAGTCGGAAGCAAAGCCATCAACTGTGACGGAGAAAACCGAAGCCCCTAAAAAGGAAAAGGCAAATCCGAAGGTTGTAAGCGAGAATGCTGAAGCTCCAAGTAAGGAAGAGACAAAGATTGAGAGCAAATCAAAACCACCTAAAGTAAAGGTGCCTTATCACTTTATGGCCAACATTCATGGTGGAATTGGTTTGATGAACTACTTTGGAGACATACGCGATAAGTCTGGAACTACTGTACACCGCGTTGGTAGCCATCCTGGCTACAACTTTGGAATTGGTGGCAATGTGACTAATTATTTAGATGTAAATGTGAACGTGCTTTTGGGCAAACTCACATGGAATCAAAATCCATCGACCAAGGTTACGCCATTAAACTTTGAAGCAAAGGTCTTTACCGTTGGTGCTGAATTGGTTTACAACTTCAAAAACGTAATTCGTAATCCTGTGGGTATTACTCCATTTATCTCTATAGGAGTAAGCTATTCTGATTATGATGTGTATGCCGACCTTCAAGGTACCGACAGAGACGGAAATACGTGGAATTATAACTATTGGGATGGCGTTG
The DNA here is from genome assembly GCA_021741075.1 of Flavobacteriales bacterium. Classification (GTDB taxonomy): domain Bacteria; phylum Bacteroidota; class Bacteroidia; order UBA10329; family UBA10329; genus UBA10329. The sequence continues at coordinate 74,222 of JAIOYO010000005.1, forward strand.
AGAACCGTGGCTTGATTTACAACCTTCCTCAAGGAACTGCTAACCCAGATGACGTGCAGACCTTAAGTCGTGATTTTGAGTATGAAACACGATTAAATGAATTTCCAATTAGTGCGGTTACTATTCCGATTGGAGCTGGTTTTGACTTTAATGCCTCACGAAAATTTGCCATTCGATTGGGTTCTTACTACTACTTTACCACCAACGATATGATTGATAACGTTGCCGGTGGCGACAAAGGATTCTTCTCTAATGATGGATTCCTTTATACTTCTCTTTCTGTAATTTTCAAGTTTGACCCCTTCAAGAAGAAGGCTCCAAAAGTAGATGTAGCTGGGCCAGAATATGGTGATTTGAGCGAAATTGAAAATGATGATAGTGACGGTGATGGTGTAACGGATCTTTTGGATCGCTGCGCTGGAACACCAAAAGGCTTAGTGGTTGATGACAATGGATGTCCAGCAGATGAGGATCGGGATGGTATTGCTGACTACAAAGACAAGCAACTAAAGACGCCTGCAGGAAGTGTTGTAGATCCAAATGGCGTAGCCGTAAGCTACCAAGATATTTATAAAAACTATGGTTCTGACACAGCATCTCTTGCAAGAAAAAGTGTTGACCAAGATTGGTTGTTTTCGCAAAAAAATGCTGATCCAAGCTATACGGTTCACGTTGGAACATACACCAATTATGATATTCCTACGCAGATTAAAATGCGTTTAGCTAAGATGGAAGGTTTGGTAGAAACGAAGGTGAATGATTCTATCTCTGTCTTCACCCTTGGAAAGTTTGACAACTTTGAGGCTGCTGAAAAGAAACAAAATGAGTTGATTGAAAGCGGAATTGATGAGGCTTTTGGTGTTAATGAAGGAGCCATTCCTGATGTTGGAGTTGATCTTGGAGTAATTGGATTTAAATCAGGACAAGAGCAACAAGCTCTTAGACGTGCTTCACTTGCATTGGAAGATAAAGATGTTTTGAGCTATGGTGTTGAATTAAGAGAATATCGATTGCGCATTGAAATTGATAAGCTTTCGAAGCTGATTGCCCAGTATGGCGTTCAAATGAAAACAACCGAAGGAGGCATGAAGGTGTATACCATTGGTTCTTTCAAGACGTTTGCTGAAGCTGATGCCTTGGAAAAGCAAGTAATTTCTTTAGGTGTTAAGAACCCAGCCATTACTGCTCGTTTTAACAATCAAGATATTTCGATTGAAGATGCAAAGGAGAAAGAGGCTATTATGGCTCCTGCGAAGTAATTTGTAGCAATTAGTTAATATCAGAAAACTTATTGTAAAATAGAAAAGAGGGTGTCTCAAAGTCCAGACACCCCCTTTTTTTTGTTCGGATATGTTTCAAAAAGTTTTTCAAGTACTCGATGATTACTAGGTTTATTTCTCTCTTCAGACAAGAGCCTAAATTGGGGCAATCTTATGGAGTCTGTGCCGTGATTCACTAACAATAGTATCTAATCAAAAAATACCTTGATATCAGCAATACATTCCTTTAAATAACATAGGAGAAGCGTAGGAAAAGCACTCAGTATTTCTACATACAAGTATTAGCTTTAGAGCATGAAAGTGAGCTACATCACCTACTCAATTCCCATTTTCTTTCTATTGATAGGAATTGAATTGCTTTTTGGATATCTGACAAAGAAGAAGTTGTATCGTTTTAATGATGCGCTTACTAACCTGAACTTGGGAATTGGATCACAAGTTGTAGGGGTTATGACCAAAGGGCTGTTGTTTTTGGCTTATCTCTATTTGTATGAGCATAGGTTTTCTACGATTGAGAATACGTGGTGGGCGTGGGTACTTCTTTTTCTTGGGGTTGATTTCTTCTATTATTGGTTTCATCGTGCCAGCCACGAAATCAATGCGCTTTGGGCAGCACATATTGTGCATCATCAGAGTGAAGATTACAATCTTTCGGTGGCGTTACGCCAATCGTGGTTTCAGGGGTGGTTTTCATGGGCGTTTTATTTACCGCTAGCGGTTATCGGTTTTGACCCAATAATGTTTGCCGCCATGAACTCATTCAATACGCTGTATCAATTTTGGATTCATACTACCACCATTAAAACCTTGGGTCCGTTGGAATGGGTTTTTAACACGCCATCGCACCATCGGGTACATCACGGTAGTAACCCAAAGTACATTGACAGGAACCATGCGGGCAGCCTTATTGTTTGGGATAGGCTATTTGGTACGTTTCAGAAAGAAGAGGAAGAAGTTGTTTACGGCATTACTTCTCCGCTAAACAGTTGGAATCCTGTGTGGGCAAATTTCCATTATTGGAAAGATTTGTGGGAATTATCCAAGCAATCGAAGGGGTTTGATAAGTTGCTCGTTTTTATTAAACCTCCAGGTTGGCAGCCAGCGTATTTGGGTGGATTTCAATCTCCGCACGAGATTGACACACTTTCATATAGCAAGTATGAAGCTGATGGCCTGCGGCATGACCACATCTATGTTTTTTTTGTATTCCTCATTTGCCTGGTGCTTGGCACGTCAGTTTTAATTCTAAAAGACAGTCTTGGTAACATACCGCTTTATAGCACCATGTTTTATTTGTTGGCTACACTGGGTATTTGTGGTGGATTGATGGAGAACAAGAAATGGTTGATTCCTGCCGAGTATGGACGGATATTCACTACGCTTCTTATTGCGATGTTGTTTTGGGAACATCCTGATTTCATGAATATCATGCGCGGTGCAGCTCTGTTTACGCTGATTAATTTTATACTTTTTAGCCGCGTAGTAAAACACATTAGAAAACAGGGAGATGTTCGACTCGTTTAACAAGTTCACCATTCTATATTACGCGCTTGTGCTTGTGTTTATGAGCACGGTGCTGTTTGACCTGCCACTACTCCACTACACGGTAAAGCCGATGTTTATGATTGTGTTGATGGTGTTTCATTGGAAGCAACTTTCATGGCTATCTAATTTTTTCAGTAAGACGATTCAGTTTGGTTTGTTCTTTTCTTGGATTGGCGATATCGCGCTGATGTTTGATGAGAAGATTCCGTTTCTATTTGTGGTTGGACTCGGGGCTTTTTTGATTGCCCACTTGGGTTATGCAGCGGCTTTTTTGAGGAATGTGAAGGATTCTAAGTTTACATTGAACCTTCCAAACGCTGGATTAATGGCCTTACCCTTTATCCTTATTACAGGTACTTTCTTTTATTACATGAAAGATGGGCTGCCGGCAAATTTGTTTATTCCTGTATTGGCTTATACGGTTGTTATTAGCGTAATGGGAATTACGGCTGCTGCTCGCCACAAACATGTGGATAAAAAGAGCTATTGCTGGATTCTGATTGGTGCTATCCTATTTATCCTTTCGGATATGGTAATAGCCATCAATAAATTCGTTATTGACTTCGATTATGACGCTATTCTGAATATGGGGCTTTACCTAACTGGACAGTTTATGATTGCTCTTGGGGCTGTTTTCTACGCGAAAAGTTTATCCAACAAAACCTTCTAGGTTTTATAAAACCTAGAAGGTCTGTGTAGTTAAGATAGCTTCAACGGATTCTTGACTTTTTCCTTGAGCAAGGCGCGCTCCATCACTTCGTCCATGTTTTTGACGTAGTGAAAGGTCAGTCCTTTCAAATAATCTGCTTCAATTTCTTCGATATCTTTTCTGTTTTCGACAGAAAGTATGATTTCCTTGATATGTGCTCTTTTGGCGGCCAAAATCTTCTCTTTGATTCCTCCTACTGGAAGAACCTTTCCGCGAAGCGTGATTTCTCCTGTCATGGCTAGTTTTTCACGAACCTTGCGTTGCGTGTAAAGCGAAGCCAAAGCGGTGAAAATGGTAATACCTGCTGATGGACCGTCCTTTGGAGTTGCTCCTTCCGGCACGTGGATGTGAAGATTCCACTCGTCAAATATCTCAGGCTTAAGACCAAGCTTATCTGCATGTGCTTTCAGAAATTCAAGTGCAATTACAGCCGATTCCTTCATTACATCCCCCAAGTTACCTGTTAAGGTCAACTTCCCTTTTCCTTTGCTAAGGCTGGATTCAATAAAAAGAATGTCGCCTCCTAATGAGGTCCAAGCTAAACCAGTAACCACGCCTGCAAAATCGTTATCAGTATAACGGTCGCGTTGCATTCGAGGTGCTCCAAGAATTTCTTCGACATCTTCGATTGTGATGATTGGATCTTTAGGTTCTTCCATTGCCACAAACTTGGCTCGGTTACGAACCAACTTGGCGATGGTTTTTTCCAGACCACGAACACCACTTTCGCGTGTGTATTCTTCAATTACCTTCTCCAAAGCTTGCTTATTCAGCTTCACTTGAGACTTTTTCAGGCCGTGTTCAGTGATTTGCTTTGGAACGAGATGCCTCTTAGCAATTTCCAATTTCTCTTCAACCGTGTAACCGCTTACTTCGATTATTTCTAAACGATCCCGAAGTGCAGGCTGAATCGTACTCAAACTATTTGCCGTTGCGATAAACATCACTTTAGATAAATCATATTCTACCTCTAAGTAGTTATCGTAGAACGCATTATTCTGTTCTGGATCCAAAACTTCGAGCAGAGCTGAAGACGGGTCGCCATGGTGATCCGTTCCCACTTTATCTATCTCGTCTAACACAAAAACAGGATTGGAAGATTTCGCCTTCTTGATATTCTGAACAATACGGCCAGGCATGGCACCAATGTAGGTCTTGCGATGTCCGCGAATCTCAGATTCGTCTTTCAATCCACCCAACGAAACTCGGACGTAGCTTCTACCAACTGCCTCTGCAACAGACTTACCCAAACTTGTTTTACCAACTCCCGGAGGACCAACCAAGCAAAGTATCGGTGCTTTTAAATCTCCTTTCAGTTTGAGAACAGCCAAGTGTTCTAAGATTCGCTCCTTCACTTTCACAAGTCCAAAATGATCTTTATCCAAGATTGTTTGAGCTCGTTTTAAGTCAAAATTATCCTTAGAGAACTCGCCCCACGGAAGTTCCAGCAACACATCTAAATAGTTCATTTGAACCGAATACTCGCTGGAATTTGGATTGATTCGATTAAGCTTATCTAGCTCTTTATTAAAGTGCTCCTTTACCTTATCTGCCCAAAGCTTTTTCTCCGCTTTGAGTTCCATTTCAGTTATCTCTTGATCGATTAAGTTTCCACCCAATTCTTCCTGAATCTGCTTCATTTGCTGATTGAGGAAATAATCTCGTTGCTGCTTATCAATGTCAACCTTAACCTTAGATTGAATCTGATTTTTCAGCTCCAACATTTGAAGATTTTTGGTTAGATGCTCCAATACCATGGTAGCGCGATCCTTCAAATCGGCCACCTCTAGCATTTTTTGCTTTTGAGCAACTGTTGCGTCCATATTGGACGAAATAAAGTTGATTAGAAACGAAGGACTTTCAATGTTTTTGAGTGCAAATTCACTCTCAGACGGAATGTTCGGAGACTGACGAATGATGTTCAAAGCTAAATCCTTCAAAGAATCAACCAAGGCGTTGAATTCTTTGCTCTTGCGTTGCGGTTTGATTTCGTCAAATGCGGTGATTTTACCACGGAAATATGGGCTAACTTCCACAAATTCACGAACTTCAAATCGTCTTTTTCCTTGAATAATGACAGTCGTACTGCCATCAGGCATTTGTAGCATTTTTACAATGCGCGCTACCGTGCCTATACGGTTCATATCCTTGGGTTCTGGGTCCTCAACAGCTAGGTCTTTTTGGGCCAACACTCCAATCACTTTTGTGCTTTGGTATGCTTCTTTTACCAATTTAATAGACTTGTCTCTTCCGATAGTTATCGGAATAACAACTCCTGGAAAAAGGACAGTATTGCGAAGTGGTAGAATTCCAACCAACTCTGGAATTTCTTCCGAATTCATATGTTCCTCATCTTCAGGGGAAAGCAAAGGAATAAACTCCGAATCTTCTTCGATTAGATTAGAAAATTGCACTATATCTTCAAATGGATCGCTCATTTAACTAGGGGTTTGGGGCAAAATTACTTTGATAACTGAGGCGAAAGTGTCAACGAATGTGCCGAATTTTCAAATTGACCTTTTTCGGTCAAAAGGTCAGTTTCGGAAACGCTGTGTCAGGTCAAAGACTGACGAAAGGATGGCTTTCTCCGTATCATCGAACTTCTTTCCACGTCTTTGCATCACGCGATCAGCGGTAGCAAACGCCTTTTCTGAGTTGTATTCTGTGAATCCAGCCGCTCCGCCCCATTGAAAAGATGGAATGAATGTTCGTGGAAAACCTGAACCAAAAACATTAGAACTCACTCCAACCACTGTTCCTGTATTGAACATGGTATTGATTCCCGACTTTGAATGATCGCCCATTATAAGTCCGCAGAATTGAAGTCCTGTATTAGCGAAACGTTCTGTTTCATAGCTCCAAACTCGAACTTCGTCATAATTGTTTTTAAGGTTGGAATTGTTGGTGTCAGCACCAAGATTACACCACTCGCCAAGCACAGAATTACCAAGAAAACCATCGTGGCCCTTGTTTGAGTATCCTATAATGACCGAATTATTAACCTCACCTCCTATTCGACTTTCTGGGCCAACTGTGGTAGGACCATAAACCTTAGCACCCATCTTTACTTGGCTTCCTTCGCAAAGCGCAAATGGTCCTCGAATGATGGAACCTTCCATCACCTCCGAATTCTTACCTAAATAAATGGAACCACTAGAAGTATTGAAAATGCAGGCTGCTGCCTTCGCTCCTTCCTCCAAGAAAATAATACCATTTCCGATAACCGTATTGCTTTCAGAAAGCTTTGCTGATGTGCGACCATCCGTAAGTAATTGAAAATCAGCTTCAATTGCCTCCCCATTCTTGGAGAAAATATCCCACGGATTTACCACTGACAGAATTTCACCTCGGAACTCTTTTCCTCCTACCGTTACTTTTGTAAAATCGGAAACATCCTTGCCAACTTTTGCCGCAAGCAACTTTCCATCTTTTATCAATCTATCTCCTTCTTTCAAAGTACCAATAGCAGCTACCAAATCTGCTGATGGACATACGCTTCCATTAATGAAGGTATTCTCTGATGCTAAAACCAACGGAAATTTCACACTCAAATAATCTTCTGTGAGCGTGCTTATAGTTCTCTTCAAATAGAATTCCCATTTCTCACGAATGGTGAGAATTCCAATACGCAAATCGCAAACTGGCCGTGTGAAAGTCAACGGGAGTAGTTTCTCCCTCGAGTCGTCAAAAAGAATGTAATTCATGTGTTGATTAAGTGCGAAATTAGAAAGCCCTGTTCCGAAAAATCGAAACAGGGCTTCAAATTAAGTCAAAAGACTAATTATCCTTCGTTGCTTTCTCCTTCTTCCGCTCTTGGAGCTGAAGCACGGTGAGTTTTGTAGCGGCTACGGAACTTGTCAACCCGTCCAGCAGTATCCACCAACTTCATTTTTCCAGTATAGAACGGATGTGAAGTGTTTGAAATCTCCAATTTAATCAACGGGTATTCTTCTCCGTCTTCCCATTTGATAGTTTCTTTTGCTGCAGCGCAAGAACGCGTGCGAAACGTAATGTCGTTCGACATGTCTTTAAACACTACGAATCTATAATCTGATGGGTGTATGCCTTCTTTCATTTTTACTCGTTTTTCAGAATGGATCGCAAAGATAAACAAAACCTTCTTTTATGAAACATACAATTTAACTTCTTTGAAAACGTAGTAAGCGCGTTCAGTATATTTGCCTCAATATGAAGATTCTTAGTTGGGCTACGCCCGTTCTTATAATCGTTGCACTGCTAAGCTCCAGTTGCAAAAAAGACATTCTAAATACGGATGGTGCACTGACCTTCTCGGTCGATACCGTCCTTTTCGACACGGTTTTCACCACCATCGGTTCGGCCACTCGGCAATTCAAGATTTACAATCCTAGTAGTGATGAGATAAATATTTCTTCTATCATGCTTGCCGGAGGCCAGCAATCGAAGTATCGGATGAATGTGGATGGGATTGCAGGCATCTCTTTCAGCGATATTACTATACCTGGAAAAGATTCACTTTTCGTTTTTGTGGATGTGACGCTGGATCCGAACAATCTGAGCGAGCCTGCAATCGTTACCGACAGCGTCATTTTCAATACGAATGGAAATATTCAAGATGTGGATCTCGTAGCCTTCGGATGGGATGCGGATTTCACATATCCGAACGTGTTCGATAATCCAATCGGACCTTATCGATTCTTGGATTGTGATATTACTTGGGCCTCGACAGAACCTCACGTAATTTATGGTTGGGCGGTAGTTCCCGAAGGATGCACGCTCACCATCGAAGAAGGAACACGGATCTATTCTCACAAAGGCTCAGGAATTATTGTGGATGAAGGCGGAACGCTGATCGTGAACGGAACGCCTCAGAATCAGGTCATCTTCGCTAGTGACCGATTGGATGATTTCTATGAAGATCAAGCTGGTGAGTGGAACACAATTTGGCTATATGCGGGTAGCTTGAATAATGAAATTCATGGTGCTCTTATCAAGAATGGAAACATTGGTGTAAGGGTTGATTCGTTGGCAGCCAACTCAAATCCGAACCTTGTCATGAGCAACACCATCATTGAAAATATGGCTGGTATTTCTTTGCTTTCCATTGAGGGAACCATACAGGCCTACAATTGTGTGTTCGGAAACGCAGGTCAGTATTCAGCGGCACTTACACGTGGTGGCACGTATGATTTTTACCATTGCACTTTCGGAAATTATTGGGTGAATGGCAACCGACAAACTCCTGCCCTACTTCTCAACAACTGGATTGAAGCTGATGGTGCTATTTACTCATACAACCTTCAGCGGGCTTATTTTGGCAATTGCATTATCTACGGCAACAACCAAACAGAGCTGGGCTTAGATGAAGATATTTCTACGCTTTTCAATTTTAAGTTTGACAACTGCATATTGCGGGTCAATTTCAATGATGATGAACCCATTGACGTAAGTAACAACAATGAATTTTCGGATATGATCTATAATCAAGACCCACTTTTTGTGGATCCATCAGAAAACAACTTCGCATTGGATTCTTCCATCTCGCCTGCAGTAAATGCTGGAAATGCACAAATCACAAATGATGCTGGAATTTCTACAGATGTTCTTGGCATCTTTCGGGATTCTAATCCCGACATTGGCGCCTACGAACGACAACAGTAAATGATTAATACAGTATTTAAAGAAGGTCTTTTCAAGGATAAAGTCGTACTCATTACGGGGGGCGGAACAGGAATTGGACTGCGAATAGCCCGCGAATTCTGTCAACTGGGAGCCAAGGCGATTATTGCGAGCCGAAGCGCTGAAAAACTCACAAAAGGACTGAAAGTGCTGACCGATGAAGGTGCAAAAGCAATCGCATTGGAATGCAACATCCGTGACGAGGAAAGCATCAAAAGCTGTATCAGTTCGGCCATTTCTGAGTTTGGAAAGGTTGATATTCTCGTAAATAATGGTGGAGGACAGTTTCCATCACCAGCCGAGTTCATCAACAAAAAAGGTTGGCATGCAGTTATTGAGACAAACCTTACCGGAACTTTCTTTCTCACGCAAGAAGTTTTCAATCAATCCATGAATAAGCATGGCGGTTCCGTCATCAATATCACAATGGACAACCGAAATGGTTTTCCGATGTTGGCGCATTCGGCTGCCGCTCGTGCGGGCGTTCAGAATCTGACCATGAGCCTTGCGAACGAATGGGGCAAATATGGCGTTCGCGTTAATAGCATCTCGCCCGGAACCATTGAATCCAGTGGACTAGATACATACGCGCCTCATTTTCAAGATTTTGTAAGAGGATACGGTAAAAACAATCAACATTTCAGGCTAGGCACCGAAGCCGAAGTCGCTTCAGCCGTGGTCTTTCTTTCCTCTCCAGCTGCATCATTCATAACTGGAGTTAATTTGGCTGTTGATGGTGGCGAATCAATTTACACACCACTATTGCCTCCAATTCAGAATGATAAAAATGAAACATTTTTAGATGAATAGGCTGGTTCTAGTTGTAGTTGCATGCTTCGTTTTAGCTGGTTGCGATTGTCTTCAAAACCTAAAAGGAACGATTGTAGATACTACTTCTGGTAATCCAATTCCGAATGCTATTGTTTACAAAGAACTTGATGTGTTGATAAGAGATACCTCTGATACTGAAGGACATTTTGAGATTTCGGATATTACAGGTTCCAAAGATTGCGTCAACATCAAACTTATAGTACAGCGGTCTGGATATAACGATTACGCTTTAACCGTACCTAACGGAGAAGATATCATTATCCGTTTATCCAACTGACCGCTCTCAGTAAAAAAGTAAATCTTAGGTTTACCTTTAATCAAACATGCAAAGTTTATCTCAAATACTGCACAATCTTAGGTTCGAAGACCTAGGAAAAGATCCAACAGTATATTTTATTCCTGGTTTTATAGTCCTAGTACTTCTTGAACTTTACCTCAGCCACAGGCAGCATATAAAAGTTCACGAACCTAAAGACAGTGTGGCGAGCATTGGGATGGGAATCGGGTCTTTGATACTTGGTGTTGGAGTTAAATTTCTAGGTTTCGGACTCTTTATATTCCTCCATCAATTTGCAATATTCGATATTGGGTATGAGTGGTGGGCTTGGCTTCTTATCCTTTTTGCCGATGATTTTTCCTTTTATTGGCATCATCGATTAAGCCATCATATTCGAGTTCTATGGGCGGCACACATTAATCATCATTCTTCTGAGAATTACAATTTAGCAGTTGCGCTACGACAAAGCTGGACGGAGTTATTCTACAAATACATTTTTTGGCTGTGGCTTCCAATCATAGGGTTCGAACCTATTATGATATTTACCATGATGGGATTCAGTCTTATTTATCAGTTTTGGGTTCACACAAAAACCATCAAGTCTTTAGGGGCTTTGGAATGGATACTTAACACACCATCTCATCACAGAGTTCATCACGCAAGTAACACGCGGTATTTGGATAGAAACCATGCGGGAATTTTTATCATCTGGGATCGAATTTTTGGCACATTTCAGAAGGAAGAGGAATCCGACCCTGTAGTGTATGGAATTACGACCAACATACACACATACAATCTCTTTAAAATTGCTTTCCATGAGTTTCAAAGTATTTGGAATGACGTAAAAAGCGCTCCTAACCTTAGCGCGAAACTTGGTTATATTTTCATGCCACCTGGCTGGAGCCATGATGGAAGCCGAAAAACCTCGGACCAACTTCGGAAAGAACAAGGAATTCAATCCTAACTAAAAAGGCCGCTCTATGCGGCCTTTTTAGTTCATAATTCTCTTAAAAAACTAAGCTGCTTTCAACTTACTCATAGTCGAATTTGAAAGCTTTTCCTCAGCGTAATTTCGGGTGATTGTGATTTGCTTTTCTCCTGAAGATGGAAGCTCAAACATGGCGTCAATCAAGATGGCTTCGCAGATTGAGCGAAGCCCACGAGCTCCGAGGTTGAATTCTGTTGCCTTTTCTACGACAAAATCAAGAACCTCCTCCTCTATTTCCAACTCAATACCATCCATTTTGAACAGCTTCTTATACTGTTTCGTTAACGCGTTTTTAGGCTCTGTCAATATTCGTTTCAATGCATCAGCATCTAACGGATTTAAATGAGTAACAACTGGTAAACGACCAATTAATTCCGGAATAAGTCCAAAGTTTTTGATGTCTTGTGCAGAAATGTATTGAAGAAGATTTTCCTCATCAATTTCTTGTCGTCCAACATGCGAAGCATAGCCTATGGTTTGCTTTTTCATTCGCTTAGCAATGATTTTTTCAATACCATCAAACGCACCCCCGCAAAGAAAAAGGATGTTCTTGGTATCAATTGCAACCATTTTCTGTTCTGGATGCTTTCTTCCTCCTTGTGGTGGAACATTCACAATAGACCCTTCTAACAGCTTTAGCAATCCTTGCTGAACGCCTTCGCCAGAAACGTCTCGCGTTATAGAAGCGTTATCGCCTTTTCGGGCAATTTTATCCACTTCATCAATAAACACGATTCCTTTTTCGGCTGCGGCTTGATCGTAATCGGCTGCTTGTAATAATCGACTCAAAATGCTTTCTACATCTTCTCCAACATAGCCACTTTCGGTAAGAACAGTAGCATCGGCAATACAAAACGGAACATTGAGCATTTTGGCAATTGTTCGTGCCAAAAGCGTCTTTCCGGTTCCTGTTCTTCCTACAAGAATGATATTTGATTTTTCAACCTCCACATCAGCATTTTCCTTGTCGGGCTTTTGAACCAATCGTTTGAAATGATTGTAAACCGCAACGGCCAACACTTTTTTAGCCTGGTCTTGACCAATTACAAAATCATTTAAGAAATTTTTTATCTCTATTGGCTTAAGAACATTGAGCGATTTACTGAGCGACTTGTCCTGCTTGTTGGCAAATTCCTCGTTGACAATCTGGTAGGCTTGTGCAATACATCGATCGCAAATGTGTCCGTTTATGCCAGCAATAAGCACCGCTGTATCCTGTTTATCTCGTCCGCAAAACGAACATTTTATGTGTTCTTTTTCCTTGCTTGCTTTCATATCGTTTCAGTTCCTTTTTTTTTACCGAATTGACTTCCTGAATCAGTTCAGGCTTCAATTTACTGCTTATTTGGTTCTAACAAGAACTTCATCAATCATTCCGTAGGCTTTTGCTTCGTCTGCCGTCATCCAATAATCCCGATCAGAATCTTCCCAAACCTTGTCGTAAGTCTGCCCAGAATGAGTAGCGATAATGTCGTAAAGCTCCTTTTTCAACTTGGCAATTTCTCGTGCTGTAATCTCAATATCGGAGGCCTGTCCGGATGCACCACCTAATGGTTGATGAATCATTACCCGCGAGTGCTTTAAGGCAGTACGCTTTCCTGTTGCCCCTGCACACAAAAGAACCGCTCCCATGGATGCTGCCATTCCTGTACAGATGGTACTTACATCTGGTGCGATATATTGCATTGTATCGTAAATACCTAATCCTGCATAAACAGAACCTCCAGGTGAGTTCAGATAGATTTGAATGTCTTTCTTATTATCAGCACTCTCCAAAAAGAGCAATTGTGCCTGAATAATATTTGCAACTGTATCATCAATACCTGTTCCGAGGAAGATGATGCGATCCATCATCAACCGAGAGAACACGTCCATTTGCGCTACATTGAGCGAACGCTCTTCAATAATATAAGGAGTCATTGAGCCAATTACACTGTCGTAGGTAGTGCTACTGATTCCTCTGTGCTTGATTGCGTACTTTCTAAATTCGTTACCGTCCATTTTATTCTACTACTTGTTGTTGTTTAAAACCAAGAATGCCGAATATCGCAATTAATGGCAATACACGGCATTCAGAGTATAAGACAGTTTTTAACTGTTAATTGTTCTTTAATTATTCTCTTTCGATAGCATTTCGTAAAACTTCTCGCTGTTCACTTTCTTTTCATTCAGGTTTGCTTTGCTTTTGAAGAGCTCCATCACCTTCTGATCATAAAGTTGGTCATTCATTTTCCGAACCTCAGATTCTTGTTTCAAGAACTTTTCTACCATTCCATCAACCATTTCATCATCTGCCTGCTGCATTCCGTAGTATGCAAATTGCTGAAGCAACTGTTCTCGTATACCAGCTTTCAATTCTTCCGAAGTAACCTTGATATCGTTCTCTCGGATTACCTTATTCTCTATCAACTGCCATTTCAGACCATCACGGTAGTTCGGGTACTCCTTTTCAACTTGTTCTTTCGTTGATTTCTCCTCATTAACTGTTACCAACCATCGCTTTAAGAATTCATCTGGAAGTTCGACTTTGGTGTTCTTAATCAAATCAACTACAATGTCGTTCTTGAGTTTTCGTTCACTTTCTTTCTCAAAGTAAGCAGCATAATCTTGCTTAATCTTCGCTTTCATTTCGTCCAAAGTGGTAACCGAACCATCAGGATACATTTTCTTGAAAAGCTCCTCATTCAATTGAGCTGGCACCAAACGTTGGATTTTCTCGATCGTAATTTTGAACGATTCGTTCACAGTGTCCAATTCGTCTTTTTTAACGGCAAGCATGGCTGCCATATCAGTTTCGTTCTTCGAATAATCGCGGTAATTCACGGTTAGACTCTCTCCTAGTTTCTTTCCGATTAACGCTGTTTTCGATTCATCTTTTAGTGTGTCTATGGCGATGCTAGAGCTATTGAGAACGCCTCCAGCTTTGATACTTCCATCTTCATTCAACTCAACCCACTGAACCTTTACAAGGTCGGCATCAGCGATGGTGTCGTGCTCGACCATTTCTCCACTTCGCTTTGAGATGTTCTCTAAAGAACTCTCTACATCCTTTTCAGTTGCTTCAATTTTGAAGAAATCAAATTGGAAATTCTTACCCAAATCCAAATCAATTTTTGGAGCAAGACCTAAATCATAGGTAAAAACCATATCAGCTGGATTTTCAAAATCTGCAACTGATTTCACTTCTTGAGATGGAAGAGGATTTCCTAAGATTTCCAACTTCTCGTTTCCAATGTACTCGTACAATTTATTGGCAAGCATCTTGTTCACCTCTTCCACTAGAATAGATGGACCGTACATTTTTTTCACAACTCCTACAGGAACTTTTCCTGGTCTGAAACCTGGAAGTTTCGCTTTATGTGCGTGCTGCTTCAGCATCTTATCAACCTGTGGCAGATAATCAGCTGGTTGTAATTTGATTGTTACCCTTGCATTCAATTCGTCAATGCTCTCTTTGGTAATATTCATCGTACTCATCAATTTGATTTATAACCTATTATTTGCAAAAAAAGGGACCTGCTTTGCAACAGTTCCCTTTTCTTTAAGTGCGGATGGAGGGACTCGAACCCACACACCTCACGGCACCAGATCCTAAGTCTGGCGTGTCTACCAATTTCACCACATCCGCATACTTTGTAAGAACCTTCCCGAAAACGGGAGCGCAAAGATAAATTTCTTTTTGAAAAACAAACATGCTTTTTGCAAGAAGAATGCTTAAAAATGACATTCTAATAAAGAATTCTGAGAGCCAATCGTCTTTCTATCATCAGAGACCTAAAGTGTAGCTTCGAAATAAGCATCCATTTGGTCAAAATCCATTCCTGCGATTAGCTTTCCTTCTGGCGTAACGATGAATTTTGCTGGAATATCAATTACTCCGTAATCGCGAGCAATAGACGAAGCCAACAGTACTTTTGCTTCCTCTACTATTTGGTACTTCCAATTGAATCCTGCCTTTTGAGAAACAACTCGCCACCGTTCGTCATTCTTTTCAAATGCAACGGTTACAAATACCACTTCATGACCATACTTACTGTGGAGTGCAGTCAACTTAGGAAAATCTGCAATACACGGCCCACACCAAGAACCCCAAAAATCGAGGACAACATAATTTCCTTTCAATTCAGAAAGTCTGAATGGCGAACCATCAATCAACGTGGTTTCAATCTCGGGTGCGAGATTCTGGTCTTCCTTAGTTGAACACCCCATAAAGAATATGGCGAG
>JAIOYO010000006.1 GCA_021741075.1 Flavobacteriales bacterium
GTTACTGGCAACGGAGAAGAGTACCGAATTGGACTGGATGAATTTAGAAGCCAAGCGGTAAAGCTCCTGTTAGAAATTAAGAACTCGTCTTCTACGACTTTCGAGGTTCCAAATACAGCTGCATTCTTAAAATCTTTTGGATGCACTTCGATAAAAGCAAGTTCTACTTCAAAAAGCGATATACGAATTGTCATCCATGATGTGCGCACATCAAGTAGCCCCGAACTTGGTTTTAGTATCAAATCACAGTTAGGTGGCGCCTCTACTTTATTAAATGCTGGTAAGACCACGAACTTCATTTATGAAGTGCACGGCAAAGGGTTAACGGACGTGGAGGTCGAAAAAATTAATGCGATTGATACGCGGAGCAAAATCATTGATCGTATTAATGCCATTAAAAATGTTGGTAATACGCTGAGCTTCGTAAAGACAGAAAATGCAACGTTCGGAAACAACCTCGTGTTGATTGATAGCAAGCTTCCAGAGATTGTAGCCGATATTGTATTGCGGTATTATTCTGCTAAGACATCGAAGATGGCTGACCTGCTTAACGAAACGACTACGGAGAATCCTCTTGGGTTTGACATTTCGTCTGCACAGCCTTACTACTCTTATAAGGTCAAACGGTTCTTGACTGATATTGCGCTTGGAATGATGCCTTCAAAGGTCTGGACAGGAGAACTAAGTGCGACTGGAGGTTATTTGGTTGTGAAGGAAGATGGAGACGTACTTTGCTATCATATTTACAACCGCAATGCTTTCGAAGACTACCTCTTGAACAATACGAAATTGGAAACCGCAAGCAGTTCTAGGCATGGGTTTGGCACTTTGGTTAAGGAGGAAGGAAGGCAGGTGTTCAAGTTGAATTTGCAGATTAGGTTTATTAAATGAACTCAATCGGCTAGTACGTATTCGAAATCTAGAAAATGAATCAATCAGAAAAGACAACCACGTTCGAACTACAGATTCTTGGTAGAACACTTGAGCATTTGGGTAGTCAGATGTACAAAAGAAGAAATGCAGCAATCGCTGAACTGGTTGCCAATTCATGGGATGCTGGTGCTCATAAGGTTTACATTACCGTGCCAATAGAATCCGAATACAATAAGACTACTGATTCTATCGTAATTGAAGATGACGGGTCAGGCATGGATCGTAATGCCATACAAGACGCATATTTGGTTATAGGAAGAAATCAAAGAGAAGAAAACGCTGGTGTCGCTCATAATCGTCTAGTAATGGGGCGCAAAGGAATCGGAAAGCTTGCTGGATTCGGAATGGCAAAAAAGATGCATGTAGCTACTTGGCTCGAAGGAACTGCGCACAACTTTGTGCTAAACTCCGAAATTCTGAAGAGTTCCGATAATTCAGTGAAAAAAGCCGAAATAGTTGCTTCCGTCACATCAACACCAGGCGATGTCAAAAATGCGAATGGGACCCGAATTACGTTAAGTGAACTAAAGCATAATAACCCAATAGACATTGAGCAAATGCATCAATCATTGGCTAGGCGTTTTAGTAGAACCGTTAAGGGTGAAATGGAGATTTTCATTAATGAAGAACCTTTACGGGCCTTTAAGTTTGACCTCGACTACAGCAAACCCGCAGACCTTAATGATTATTTCGAAGAAATGCTAACCGATGGCAACAAAGTTGAAGTGCGGTATGCATTCTCTAAGAAGCCAATTGGAAGCACCGAACAACGCGGGTTTACTATATACGTACGGGGTAAGACTGCTCAAGCACCGAATTTCTTTTTTGATGTTGAGGGAAAAGTTAGCGGACAGCATGCTACCAAGTATTTGACCGGTGAAATTATTGCGGACTATCTCGATGATGGAATAGATGGAGAATCTGATATTGTTTCTACTGATAGACAGGAAATAGACTGGGAAAATGAAACAGTCACCCCCTTAAAAGAATGGGGTGGTGCATTCATAAAAAAACTATTCAAAGAGTGGTTGGAACACAGGGGAGGGGGATTTGAAGAGAATCTGCTCGAAACATATCCTGATCTCAATAAGAGAATTACAGTTCTAGATGGAGACAAAGTAACAGGGAGAAAGATTCGAAATTTAATTAAAGTGCTTGGACAAGCAGAGTCGGACCCAGAACGAACGTATGATCTTGCAGACGGCTTAATCAAGGCTTATGAGTACCGGAACTTTTATGATGTAGTTAGTAAAATCGAAGAGTTCGAAAACAATCCTGATGGCTTGTCCTTGATGCTTGAGTATCTTTCACAGTGGAAAGTTTTGGAGTCACGAGCCATTCTGGAAATAGTTAAGGGTAGACTTCAGATTATTCAAAAGTTTCATACGATGAGCGTGAACGATTTTTCTGAAACCGCAAACCCCAAAGGAACAAGTAACATGCATGATTTACTTGCATCATATCCGTGGATTCTCAACCCAGATTGGCAGGTTTTAAGAGAAGAAACCGCCATCACAACTCAATTGAAGGATTGGAATGTGGAAGACATTGAGGAGCCTACTAATAGAGAGAGATACGATTTCTTGGGCCTTTCGGATGAAAGGAGACTCGTGGTGATAGAAATCAAGCGCGCAGGGCATCCATTGGAATTGGAAGAGTTGCAACGTCTGGAGCGCTACAAGGAGAGACTTGGAAAAGGAAGTGAGAAAGAAATTGGTATGGTCCTGATTTACGGAGGAACTCAGAACATGTCTCCAACCACGTGGGGGAAATGGACCGAGCGCGATGACTTACAAATTCTCAAATGGGGGGAGGTGTACGAGAAATCCAAACGACACTACCAACATTATCAAGCTATCCTTGAAGGAAAAATAGACGACCCATCGTTTGCCGCGAAACAGCAAGAAATATTCAAAACAAGAGATGTTGTGGCAACTGGCGAAGTGTATCGTACTACTGAGGAGCGAAAGGATGGTCTAGGCCCGCAGGACGTGGACTACCAATCTTAATTAGGTCACAAGCTGCTGGAAAGTAGTCAGTTAACCTTAGGGAGTTGATGTCTGCCAAACAACCTAATTAAACAACCGACTCTGCCCTCCTTTGTCTGTTGGAAGGTATCGAGGCGCATCAGCCTGAGGCAGCCCCTCTCGTTCTCGATATGGCCTAAAGAAGGCCTACTCGAACTGACCCCCACGCCCTTTGATTTGAGATAAGACCCTGAAACAAGCCCAGGTAGACAGCGGGGAGGTGAGACTCTTCCGTTGCTAGGGTGACAAAAGCAGGTAGAGACGCTGCATCCGCCTGAGGCAGCCCCTCACGTTCTTGATATGGCCTAAAGAAGGCCTACTCGAACTGACCCCCACGCCCTTTGATTTGAGGTAAGACCCTGAAACAAGCTCAGGGTGACAGCGGGGAGTTGAGACCCTTCCGTTGCTAGGGTGACAAAAGCAGGTAGAGACGCTGCATCCGCCTGAGGCAGCCCCTCACGTTCTTGATCCTAAAGAAGGCCTACTCGAACGGACCCCCACGCCCTTTGATTTGAGATAAGACCCTGAAACAAGTTCAGGGTGACAGCGGGGAGGTGAGACCCTTCCGTTGTCAGGGTGACAAAAGCAGGTAGAGACGCTGCATCCGCCTGAGGCAGCCCCCTCACGTTCTCGATATGGCCTAAAGAAGGCCTACTCGAACGGACCCCCACGCCCTTTGATTTGAGAAAAGACCCTGAAACAAGTTCAGGGTGACAGCGGGGAGTTGAGACCCTTCCGCTGTCAGGGAAACAGAGAGGAGACTCTTTCTTCCCTTCGGCTTCGCTCAGGGTAAACTCACTCAGCGCAGGCTCTTCGTAAGGGTGACAAGTTTCTTGGGTTGGTTGTGTAACGAATCCTCCAACCCGACCGCTTTGCGGATTGGCCCACCTCCTTTATAAGGAGGATGGAGATTGTGTGTGGTTCCTCCATGTGTTGGCTCTGCTCTGTTGGATTCGTGAGATGAACACACCCCTAACCTCCCGAAAAAACGGGACGGGCTCTCTCGAGAGGGGAAACAGATGTTTTCGTTCCTCCATGTGTTGGTTCTGCTCGGTTGGTTTTGTTCCTCGTAATGACGATGGTTGAGGTAATGGAGACGCAAGCAGTGCGTTTGTACGGTTTTGGGAAATGGTGCATGTGGCAATGTCGGGCGTGCCGCGGCACGCCCCTACGGGGTGAAAAAATTTGTTAAAAGAGTTGTTGGTCGCATAATAAGAGACACGGAGGTGGCGTTTAAGGGGTGCAGTCTGCAAGAAAAAAACGGGTTGGGTGGCCTTGGACTGTGACCAGTTGACCCTCAAAACTAAACGTCATGAACGATAGACAGGAAAATAAGATGTCGATGTATCTGGCAGTACAGAAAGTATGTGAATTGTATCAAGTTGATTGGGCAGGCAATGTAGCCTTTGCCAACGCTGCAGTGCGCTTGAAAGACAAGCTGTTGCTGATACGGGATATTGTGGAGGTACAGGAAACGCCCATAACGGGTGTTCGGAAAAACAAGGAGCTTGCCCGTGAGGCGATGCGGGATGTAGCGCTTCTGGTGAGCGGTGCGGTTACGGCTTATGCGACTTCTATTAATGATCAGCGGCTGAAAGATGCGGTGCATTTTACGAGCACTGACTTGATGCGGGTGCGCGACACATTGGCTAGTGAACGGGCTCGTGTGATTCATGATCAGGCGCAGGCGGTGATTACCAATTTGGCTGATTTTGGTGTAACGGGTTCTACGCTAGCTGAACTCATTGCTCGGATTGAGGAATTTGAGGGCTTGTTAGTGGCTCCGCGTGTTGCAATCGTAGATAAGAAAGGGGCAACGGGTTCTTTGAAGATGATTATGTCTGAAACGGATGCGCTATTGAAGGATGAGATGGACACGTTGATGCCTGCGTTTAAAACATCGGCTCCGGCTTTCTACGATGCGTATTTTAATGCGCGCTTGATTGTTGACACAGGTAGCACCAAGCCTTCGGTATTGATTTTTGTTGCAGTGAGTGATGCACAAAGTGGTATGCCGCTGGTGGATGTAAATGTATTGGCTTCGGTAGAGGGGTCATTGAATAAGACTTTCGCAGGCACTGCGCAGCCAGACGGAAGAATACGAGTTGCTCTACCGGGCTCTGCCATTGGCGATTTGGCTAACGTTTATCTGACTGCAAGTAAGGTGGGTTATGAGCAGGCACTGAAAACGGTGGCTGTGTTGCCTCGCACTGAGTATAACGTGGAGATGGCGTTGATGCCGACTCCAGTGGAGGCATAGTAGCTGGTGCTGTTGTGAAAAGAGAAGGGCCCTTTTTGTTTTTAGATGGTGGTGGTTTTGAAAAGACACACCCCTAACCCCTCTCGAGAGGGGAAACAGATGTTTTTCGTTCTTCCATGTGTTGGCTCTACTCGGTTGTCTTCGTGAGATGAACACACCCCTAACCTACTTCGACTGCGCTCAGCACAGGCTCTCGAGAGGGGAAGTTTGAGATAGGAGTTATTCTCCGTCTCCCGCAGGAGCAGCCTCTGGGCTTTCAGTAGCTACCTTTTTCCAAGGCCTAAACCGAACGCCTATCATCAATTCGTGCGTTCCGTTAGAGTAGTTCTTGAGGTTAGAAGTGGCCATGTCGTAGCTGTAAGCAAACACGAAGTAGTCCTTGTAAGCCAATCCACCCATGAAAGAAACGGCATCATCGTGTCGGTACGAAGCGCCAATCCAGAATTGGTCTCTCCAATCGAGTTTCAATCCAGCATCAAACTGCGGTGGAGCAGGAAACACATACTTCAATAGCACATTTGGTTGAATTCCGAAGTTACCCACATGGAAGGTGTACCCTCCCATGGCCATATAGTGTCGAGCCAACTTGCTCTCCGGATTGTCTTGATTCTCCAAAAACTTCAAATCATTACCAATAAGCTGAGGTAGCGAAATACCAAAGTTGAAATTCTTGTGTTTCAAGTTAAGACCAAACGTGGCATCAGCTGTATAAACTGTCATCACCTGATTTGGGAACACAGGGTCGCCATTTTCATAGAGCGTCACCTTGGTTCCATCGATACGGTACTGCAACAGGCCGAAGCTTAATCCCATTCCCAACTTCAACGACTTAGAAAGCTTGAGGTGATAGGCATACGATAGGTAGAAGCCCACGCGGCTTGTAGGACCAGTAATGTCGGCAAATACCGAACCGCCCATTCCCATGTTCTGCTTCTTAAACGGGCCATGTGCCGAAAGAATAAAAGTCCTTGGCGCATCGGTAATCCCCACCCATTGCAGTCGGTTGTTCGATTTTATTTCCCAATAATCGTGCTGCCCGGTGGTAGCAGGATTCAGTATATAGTCGTTAAGCATATACTGACTGTATTGTGGAATCTGCTGACCAAAGGAGGTCAGCGAGAGTCCAACAAAGAGGGCTGATATGTATAGAATTCTCTTCATGATCATCTAATAATAGTGATTGGTCCAGTGAACGGCTCAGCGAAATTGTCGGAGTAGATTACGTAGTAGTACGTTCCAACAGGGAGGTCTTCGCCTTTAAAGCGACCGTCCCACGGTACAGGGTAGCCAGGTGCCGACTGGAACAGCATTTGTCCCCAGCGGTTGTAAACTTCAACAATGGCATCTTCAAACAACTGAATGTTGTCGATAATCCAAGAATCGTTAATACCATCACCGTTTGGCGAAATTCCATCCGGGAATAAGATTCCTGGAGTAACTTCAACGAGCACAGAATCTGTATTCGTACATCCATTCTGATCCGTCACAGTTACGTAGAACATGGTTGTTCCGTCAGGTGTAGCCGTTGGATTGGTGATGCTCGAATTGTCGAGGAATTCCGCAGGCTCCCACGAGTAGGTCCAACCTGTAACCACACCATTTGCATTCAACCCGATAGAACCGCCAGTAGGAATCAACAAGTCGTTTCCTGCATCAACTGGAGGATTGTTGTATGTGTAAATGGTGACAGAATCAACATCGACACAGTTTCCGATAGTTACGGTTAAGTAATACGTAGTTGTGTCAAACGGAGTAGCAATTGGGTCTGCAACAGCAGAATCGCTCAAGGTAGCGGCAGGAGACCAGAGGTAGTTTCCGCCTCCAGAACCATCCAACAAAATTGGTGAGCCAATACAAACCGTATCTCCCAATCCTGCTTCTGCATCAATGCTTACCAACGTTCCAATGCTATAAGAAGCAGTAATAGAACAACCAATAGCATCTGTAATCACAACCGTGTAGGTTCCAAAGAGAACACCTGTTAGGTCTTGCGTTTGAGCTCCACCAGGAGACCAGTTGTAAGAATAACCAGGAGTTCCACCAACAACCGAAAGGTCAATGGAGCCGTTAGCGATATTGCTACACGTAGAAGCAACACTTGTTGCATTAGACACAATAGCCGAAGGACCATTAACTGTGGTACTTGCCTGGGCGGTACATCCGTTGGCATCTGTTACTGTGGCAGTGTATGTTCCAACACAGAGGTTGGTTCCCTGTCCAGAAGGGTCGTTCCACGTAATCACGTAAGGGGCAGTTCCTCCAACTGGTATTGCTGTTCCAACACCATCGCAGTCGGTTCCGCAGGTAACACCTGTTGCTGTTGCAGAAAGGGTAAGTGTGGCTGGTTCTGTGATGGTTACTGAGGCCTGCGTAACACAAGCGGGAGACTGAGAATCAGTTACCGTTACCGTGTAGTTTCCAGGAACGAGTCCAGTTGCAGTTTGTGTGTTTTGGAAGTTTGGATCATTCCAAGAATAGGTGTATGGTCCAACACCACCATTGGTAAATGCTGTAGCCGTTCCATCACCTGCACCATTACACGACACGTTGGTGAAAATCGGAACAGTAGCACTCAAGGCGTTGTCTTCGTTGATTGTCGTAGATGCGGTAGTTGTACAACCGATATCATCGGTAATGGTGACTGTCCAAGCTCCAACGCATAGACCTGTAGCGGTGCTACCTGTTTGTACCGGTGAAGTGTTCCACGAGTACGTGAACGGAGGAGTACCACCGGCTGCTGTAACCGTAGCTTCTCCGCTGCAATCACCTGAGCAAAGAACTTGGGTAACTGAAGTGATGGCTGCTGTTAAGATTGGTGGCTCCGTTAGGTTAACAGTCGTAGTGTCGGCACAACCAGAAGCATCCACAACAATTACTGTGTATGATCCAGCACAAAGATTGGATATGGTAGGCGTGGTTTCCAATCCTGGCAACCACAGAATGGTATAGTTTGGGGTTCCACCGGTAGGTGTAACCGTTAACTCACCATCGCAAACACCACCACATGATGGGTTGATTACGGTAGTCATATCAGCAACAAGAACAGCCGGCTCGATGATGGTAACACTTGTTGAATCTGAACAACCATTGGCATCCGTTACAATAACCTGATAAGTTCCTGCACACAATCCTGTGATGAACGGAATTGTTGAGTTGTTTGCATCATCCCACAGATAGGTGTACGGGCCAGTACCACCTTGAACAAGCACCCCTGCAATTCCATCGCATTGACCACCGCAGGTAATGTTTATACCTGAATCAAGTAAAGCAAGTGCGAGTGGTTCTGCAATGACTGTTGAGGCGGTAGCAGTACAACCAAGAGAATCGGTTACAACCAATCCATAAATACCAGGGCATAAATCAATCACCGTGTCGTTAACAGTCGATGCAGGGTCGTTCCATTGATACGTGTATGGTCCGCTTCCCCCTGTAGCAACGGCAATGGCACTACCATCGCAGTCTCCGAAGCAGCTTACTGCCGTAGGCGTAATGGCAATGCTGATAGAATCTGGCTCGTTGATGGTTACAGTTGTCGAATCCATACAACCAGCAGCATCGGTAGCTACAACGGTGTAGGTTCCAGCGCAAAGAGCAACCACGGTGTCGTTTGCCGTAACTGCAGGGTCATTCCACAGATATGTGAAAGCACCCGTTCCACCAGAAGCGACAACCGTTGCTTGACCATCGCACACTTCGTAGCACGAAGCATCAACAGTAGTTGTTGCGAATGTGATTGCAGCAGGCTCAGAAATGGTTGCGGTTGCTTGCTGTGTACATCCGTTTGCGTCCGTTACAGTTACGTTATATGTTCCAGCACATAGGCCTGTTTCTGTGGCAGACGTTCCGCCAGAAGACCAGAGATACGTGTAAGGAAGTGTGCCTCCCGAAGGAATTACCGTAGCAGTTCCATCGCACGTACCTGAGCACGTTGCAGCTGTTGTCAGAATTTGACTTAGTGAAATCGCATCAGGCTCTCCGATTGTTACCTGTGCAACAAAGAGACAGCCATTGTCATCAGTAATGGTTGCATTGTAGATTCCAGCGCAAAGACCGTTTACAGTAGTCGTAGTTGTTGCAGCCGGGTCATCCCAAAGAATTGTGAATGGTGGCGTGCCGCCAGTAATGATGATACTTGCTGTACCATCACAACTTCCGTTGCAAAGCGCATCGGTAGAACTTGAGGTAACAACCGGTCCGTCAATGTTGCTTAGCGCAAACACCTCGATGGTTTCGCAACCACTTGCATCCGTTATAGTTGCCGTGTAAACTCCAGCGCAAAGAGCAGAAGCCGTTTCTGTTGAAGATACGTTTGGAGCCCAAGCGTAAGAGTATGGACCACCATCACCTCCCGAAGGAGCAAGAACGATTTCTCCATTGCATTGTCCGCAAGTAGCTTGAGTCGAAGTAGCGTTAGATACAATCTGAGCTGGTTCGGTAATGGTTACAAGCTGTGTGTAGATGCATCCAATCGAATCACTAATTTGAACGTTGTAATTTCCTGCGCAAAGCCCAGTTACAGACGAAGTTGTTTGTCCACCTGGCACCCAATTATAAGTGTAAGGAGGCGTTCCACCAATTGGAGTAACGCTAGCTTCGCCATCGCAAACCCCGAAGCAGCTTGCATCAACAACTACAAGTGTAGCCCCCGTTGGACCTCCTGTATTGCTTACGGCAATATCAAAGTTTTGAGTACATCCAGCGCCATCGGTAACATCAACCGTGTGAACACCCGGGCAAAGTCCGGTTATACTAGATGTAGTTTGTCCACTTCCCCATAGGTAGGTATATGGAGGAACACCACCGTTAGGGATAACATCTATTTCTCCATTACAAACGCCACAAGTAGCATCGGTAATCACCGTGTCAATTGAGATTCCAGTTGGTGGTTGGAAAATAGTTTCAGTAGCCGTAGTCGTACAACCATTCGTTCCAGTTACGGTAACCGTGTAAGTTCCAGCACAAAGACCAGTGGCTGTGATGGTTGTTTGGTTGTTTGGATCATTCCACTGATAAGTGTAAGGCGCTGTACCTCCAGTCACGAATACGCTAGCTGTAGCATTACACTGACCAAAACAAGTAACATCGTTTGCAGTAGTGGTGGCAGTTAGAACTGCGGGTTGGGTTATGGTAACTGTTGTAACAGATACGCATCCATTGTCATCTGTAACAGTTACACTGTAAATTCCAGCGCAAAGTCCGGCTGCAGTTTGGGTTGTCTGACTAGCGGGGTCGTTCCACTGATAAGTGTAAGGGGCTGTGCCTCCTGATGCTGTAACCGTTGCGGTTCCATCGCAAATGCCGTTGCACGTAACATTTGTTTGAGCTCCGATAGATGAAGTGAGCCCATTTGGACCTGTAATTGTGACCGTTTCTGTGTCTACGCACCCGTTTGCATCTGTGACAGTAACGGTATACGTACTTGCACACAAACCGACTGCAGTTTCAGTCGTCTGTGCTAGAGCATCATCCCATAAATACGTGTATGGACCAGTTCCTCCGGTAGCACTCGCAGTAGCTTCACCAATGCAAATTCCATCACATTGAAGATTAACAATTCCAGACATGGTAATGCTTATAGGCATAGGTTCCGCAATAGTGACGGGTACAACGAAATCACAACTATTGACATCAGTTACGGTCACTGTGTAAGAACCAGCACACAGACCAACAGCAGTATCTGTTACTTGTCCTGTTGGGTCGTCCCATAGATAAGTAAATGGAGCAGTTCCACCTATAACGGTCACAAATGCCGAACCATCACACACGCCATTACAACTAGCGTCAGTGGAGGTTGCGGTGGCAGTAAGACCCACTGGATTGTTTACGGTTCCGGTGGTTATGTCGGTGCAGCCATTGGCATCGGTCACTTCCACAGAATACGTTCCAGCACAAAGGTCGATGGCAGTTGCCGTGGTTTGGTTTAACGGATCATTCCATAAATATGTAAAAGGAATGGACCCTCCTGATGGGATAACCGTAATGGCCCCATCGCAGTTGCCTGCACAGGTTCCATTATCTATAATAAGCAGCGAAAGGCCAATTGGAGCAGGTTGAGAAAGACTTACCTGATTTACAGCAACGCACCCATTATCATCCGTCAACGTAACCGTGTACAATCCTTCGCACAAATCTATTGCGGTAGCCGTAGTCTGTCCTGCCGGGTCGTCCCATAAATAGGTGAATGGAGGTGTTCCACCAACGGGAGTCGCAATTGCTTGCCCGTTACAAGAATCATTACATAATGGGTCGATTCCTGTCATAAAAAGTGTGGCAGAAGGAATGTCGTTAATCAACGAAGTAATTACTCTCGAACAACCAGTCGCATCGGTTACAGTAACGGTATAAACCCCAGCGCAAAGACCTGTTGGGTTTGTTCCAGAAAGACCAGGCTGTGTCCAAACATAGGTGTATGGAGCAACGCCAGTAATAGGAGTTAGATTAATTGCACCTGTACACTGTCCACAAAGAGAGTTGATAATTGTTTGTCCAACATTTATTTGTGCTGGCTCCGCAATGACTACCTCTTCGGTGTAGATACAATTATCAGCATCTTGTATTTGTACGTAATAAGTTCCTGCACAAAGGCCCGTAACATTTGCCGTGGTAAATCCGCCCGGTACCCACTGGTATGTGTAAGGAGCGGTTCCGCCAATTCCGGCTACCGTAGCCTCTCCATCGCAAGAACCAAAGCATGATGCATCCGTGATTAAAGTGTTACTTCCTGTTGGGCCATCTGTGTGACTTACAGGTACGAAGAAGTTTTGAGTACAACCATTGGCATCTGTTACTTCCACGTTATATACACCAGCGCAAAGACTAGTAATGGTTGCAGCCGTAGCTCCGGTGTTCCATAAATAGGTGTATGGCGCGTTACCAGTTAGAGGTGTTACGGTAATTGCTCCGTTGCAAGAACCACAATCTGCATCCGTTATATTAGAAGAAATTGTGATTGGTCCTGGCTCATTTACCGTGGCTAATGAATCATTACTTCCCGAACCGCTAAACCCAATTTGCCAATCGAAAATGAAGCCATCGTCAATGGCAAAGTTATCTGTAACAGTAATAGTCCAATTTCCATTTAATGGGCATCCAATCAGGTTACTAAAAGGTTGCACTGGAGTGTAGCTGCCAGACGGAAGAGCAACACCATCGGTTACGGTAACAGTATTTCCTGCGGTTGCTTCAGCTCCCATTGTTCCGTAGGTCGGATTGTTTGACCAGCAATAATCCCATCCAATACCTGGAATCCCATCTGCCTCACTATCTGCTGCGTCACCAAGGAAAGTAGACCCAGCAGTGCCAACTCCAATCGATTGAACCAAGTCAATCACCGTTCCATTAGGGCAAGTTAATTGAATATCAAGATCGCCCAAATAGGAATGCTCCATGTTTACGCAGAGTTCTTGAATATCCTGTCCGCTTTGTACAGTGGAACTAGAAGGGAATCCGTTCACTGGAATGGTAGTAGTGTAGGAAGATCCGGTTCCATCAGGTAGTGCAAGAGTACCTCCATTGAAAGACCCTCCAAGCGTAATTGCACTTGATGTGCAACCATTTGCATCTGTAACTACTACCGAGTAATCACCCGCAGGTAGATTATTGATGTCTTCTGTTGTTTGTCCAAGTGGATACCACTGATACGTGTAAGGTGCGGCTCCTCCGCTCACGGTCAGGTCAATTGCTCCGTCTGAACCACCTTCGCAAGTAACGTCCGTTACCGCTAACGTGATGACGATTGGGTCGGGTTCTATGATGGTGAACGTTTCGGTAACCACACATCCAGTTGCGTCTGTAATGGATACAGAATAGTTTCCTCCGCATAGACCATTTTCAGATGGGCCAGTGCCCCCAGTAGGTTGCCAATCTATTGTGAAAGGAGGATTGTTTCCAGTTACCACCACAGAAGCAGAGCCATCGCAACTTCCGTTACAAGATACGTCAGTGGTAGTTAGCGTATATTGGATTTGAGTATCTGCAATTGTAAAATTGGCTGTTTCTGAGCAACCGTTTGCATCTGTAACCAATACAGAATAATTGCCTGCGCAAATAGACACTGAGCTCGGTCCACTGTTGCTATTTGGCGACCAGTTGAACGTATAAGGAATGGTTCCTCCAGTAGGAGCCACGCTTGCTGTTCCATCGCAAATTCCGTTACATGAAGCGTCCGTACTTGTAGGATTAAGTACAAGTGTGGCTGGCTCGCTAATGGTGATTTCTATTGAATCGCTGCATCCGGCTGCATCCGAAACAAATAGCTCATAGGTTCCAGGCCCTAAGTTGCTTAAGTCTTGGGTTGTTTCGCCATTTGGCTGCCATAAATAATCTACGGGCGGAGTTCCACCAGCAACTGTAATGTCAATAAAACCATCATTATCGCCATTACAAGTAATGTCTTGATGCGTTTCAGAAATAACGAGTGTAGGAGCTGAAGTGATTGTGACGGACCCACTTGTGCTGCAACCATTCGCATCTGTTATATTCCCATTGTAAGTACCAGCTGCGAGGTTATAAATGTTTTGCGTGTTTAAATTGCCAGGATTCCAAACGACTGAATACGCGGGAGATCCTCCAGAAATTGTAAGCTCAATAAAACCATCGTTGGCACCACCGCAAGAAAGATTCTGAATATTGACGGATACGTCAAAATCAATCGGTGAAGTAATGGTATATGATTCGTTCGTTACACAGCCCGTGCCTTGATCTGTTACGATTACCGAATATGTAGCACCTGACAACCCACTGATGCTGGTTCCAGTAGCCCCATTCGACCAATTATATGTAAAAGGACCAACCCCGCCCGAAACGGTTAATGAAATACTTCCATCATTTACACCAGAGCAGCTAGGGTCCTGAATGACAGCCACAATTGTTGCTGCGCCTGAATTACTGATCGTGAACGTAGTGTCAAGAATACAACCGTTTACGTCTGTAATAGTTACCGAGTACAAGCCAGAAGGGATACTTGCTAAATCTTCGTTAGAAGACCCATCTGACCACAAAAAGTTGTAGGGCCCTGAGCCTCCGCTAATAGATAAGTCAATGCTGCCGTTAATGCTTCCACAATCTGGTTGTGTAACATTGGCCGAAACAATTATCTGGTTTTGTGCTTGAATCGAAAATGCCGCAACAGAAACGCATCCTACAATATTGTCCGTAACAATAACAGTATAACTTCCTGGGGCCAAACCAGTGACATCTTCAGTAATTGGCCCATGAGACCAATCATAACTAAAGTCCCCGCTTCCTCCAGTGACAGTTATATCAATTTCGCCATCGTTAGACACGCAATTCGTGCCGTCAGTAACAACCCCAGTAAAATCGTGACCTGGAAAATTATTGACAAGGACATCAAGAGTGTCCACGCAACCAATCGTGTTGTCGGTAACAACTACTGTGTAAATGCCAGCAACTAGTCCACCTATGTCTTGAGTGGATAAAAATCCCGGTTGCCATTCGTAGATATAATTTCCTGACCCTCCACTTACCGTTAGGTCAATAGACCCATTGGCTTCGTTACATTCCGCGTTCACGGTAAACACCGATAAAGAAAGTGATGAGCCGTTAAGAATAGTGATGGAGAGGTTTCCAGTACATCCATTCGCATCTTCAACGGAAAGTAAATAATTACCAGCGGCTAATCCGGTTAAATCTTGGGTCGAAGCTCCGTTCGACCAAGTATATGTATAAGGAGCGACTCCTCCAGAAATCGATACGTTGATCGCCCCATCATCTTGTCCATCACAGCTCACATCCGTGTGAGTTTCTGTCAGAGTAATTTGAGCGGGTTGCGTTAAAACAACAGCGGGAAACACATGGGTACAGCCGGTTGCATCTGTTGCAGTTAGCGTGTAAGAGCCAGCGGACAAACCGCTTATGTTTTCAGTGGTTTGCGATGTTCCAGTCCACGAGAAAGTGTAAGGAGGTGTGCCCCCAGAAACACCAGAGGAACTAATGGAGCCATCTGCACCACCAAAACAAATTGGATTGGTTCCAGTAAACGACCCGTCCCAATCTGGAGTTGTATTGATAGTAAAAGGCTCAGTCTGTTGACAACCGTTGTCGTCTGTTATGATGACGCTGTAATTGCCACCATCTAATCCAGTAATTGAACTGCCGCTATTTACAAATGGTGGCCATTGATAGGTATAAGGCGCAATTCCACCAGTTACCAAAACCGAAGCTTCGCCATCATTACTATCTGGGCAGGTTTCTGGAACCGTTGACACAGTAACGTCAAAAGGAGGAGGAACATTAATTGTTGCAAAACCAATTACACCAGGACAGCTTCCGCCACCTCCGTTTTGACCTACTACGATTATTTGATAGTTCGTGGTGACAGAGCCAAGCCCTGTGAAGCAAAAACTAGTACCAGGCTGAGGGCCAGATGACTGAAAAATGACGCCATTGAAAATTTGATAAACGTAATTTGGCGAGCCTCCAGACACGTAGATGCAAATACTACCATCTAAGGCACCATTACATGTAACGTCTGTAGCAATGATTGAATCGATGACTACCGGACATTGCGCTTTTGCCTCTCTCGAAAGGAGAAAGAGTGTCAAAAGCGGAAGTCCAGTCAAAAGTAGGGCGCGTAAAGCTCGCTTCATATCGAATAGTTAAGTAGGAAAGTCAATGTTAAGCCTGGTTGATTCATGGTTGAAATCAAGGGGTTAAAGTACAATTTTTAAGATTATGCCAATTTGCTGAATACTGAGGCTGCGCGTAAGTCAATGTTATTGGCAGAAGCGGGCCGCTAAAACTGCTTTTGATTGTATTAGTTGGAATAAAAATCCCATTTTCTGGGAACGCAGACCCCGCATTCATTTCTTAATTTATTTGATGAACTGCATTTTTTAGCTCGAGACCAATTTTTGCTAATGGCATAACACGGCAACCAAAATTACTCGTAATAGCTGCTTGAGGCATTGTTTTTGCGAACGCAGTATCCGGATCTTGTACGTAGCACATTGCTCCTGTTTTTCGTAAACTCGACAATCCGTTAGCTCCATCGTCATTGGCCCCTGTCAAAAGAATGCCAATAGCAGCTTTACCATAAATCTCAGCTATGCTTTCAAACGTGAGGTCTATGCTGGGTCTGCTGTATTTCACAGTTTCAGAATAATCCAAAGCGAACGTTCTATCTGCCTCAATCAACAAATGATAGTTAGCTGGGGCTATGTACGCAAATGGCGCGGCTATTGTTTCCTTTTCATCTGCCTCCTTTACTCGCAATTTGGTAGAATGCTGAAGGACACTCTGAAGTGAGCTTGGTACATTCCTCAAACGATGTAGGACAATTACGACAGGAATAGGGAAATCGGCAGGCAAAGATTTCAAAATTTCAGACACTGCCTTAATCCCACCAACTGAGCCGCCAATGGCTATAATCTCAATGCCTTTCAAATTAATCAATTTCAAATCTTTCTATAGATTTTTTCCTTTGCATCTACCACTTCAAAAGCTAATCGGTCATCAGAGAACAGGAGGCTTTCTTTCGACCCTAAACAAAGAAATCCACCGGTAACAAGACTGTTCTTGAATAAATGCACCACATGCGCTTGAAGAGGTTTCTGGAAATATATAAGAACATTCCGACACATAATAAGATTGAATTTATTGAAGGAGCCATCAGTTACTAGATTGTGCTCAGAAAAAGTCATTTTGTCTTTTAAAAAGGATTTAAAGATCGAATTTCCATAAGAGGCTTCATAATACTCCGAAAGTGAGACTTTTCCACCACTTCGCTCGTAATTCTGGCCGTATTCTTGAAAGTTTCGATGAGGATAAACTCCCTGTTTGGCTGTTAGCAATACTTCCGGATTTAGGTCTGTTCCACGAATTGTAGACCGCTCTAGAAGCGATGCTTCATGCAACAAAACAGCCAAAGAATATACCTCTTCGCCAGTTGAGCAGGCAGCATGCCAAATCTGTAATGATTGTTGCCGGCTTAATTCTGGTAGCACGTTTTTTCGAACAGAGTTAAAAAAGCTCGGGTCCCGGAACATTTCTGTCACATTAACCGTGATTTCTTTTAGAAACTTATAGAAATAATCCTTGTTTTCAGACACTCGATGGAGGAGAGTATCAAAGGTTCCGTTTGCATCTTTGTCGGCAATCCGTTGTATTCGTCTTGTGAAAGAAGCGCGCGAGTAACCCGAGAAATCGATTCCATGATAGCGGTTCAATGCTTCAATTATTTTCTCGACTTCGCCTTCACCAATTTCAATTCGTTTATGGTTTTCCATTCACCTGAGACATGCATAACTCGAACAACCTTCAACAACCCATAGAAGTTAAACTTATGGATTATTAATAACGGAAATGCGGAGCTTACTTCTTGATGGAGATGAGCGAACTGTAAAAGCCATTTTCAGTGCGAACATCAATTAAATAAATTCCAATTGGCAGGTGAATCGCGTTAATTTTTGCAATTCCAAGCCCCAAAGCTAGTGACTCATTAAATACTGCTTGACCGAAGCTATTATACATGGATACGACCACTGAAGTGTTGGTTTTAGACTTCATCTCAATCGAGAACTCCCCATCGTTCGGATTCGGATAAACACTGAAATAGGCAACTTCAGCCCGTTCTTCAATCCCAACACTTTCAAGACTTAAGAAAGCAGTATCACTTCCACAATTATTAAAGGCTACGAGATAAATCTCCAATGTGTCGGTGGTGTTGAATGTATGCGTTGGTTCAAAATCGATGCTTGTTGTTCCGTCACCGAAATTCCACTCATAGCTTGTGGCATCATACGAAAGGTTGTTGAACTCAATGTCGAACATATTGAGGTTTGGAGAGAATGCGGCCGTTGGTAATGGGTCTACCGTAATTTGTACGGAGTTTGAAGAACTAGAACAACCAATCCAGTCTTCGATAGAGACCAAATAAGTTCCACTTTCAAAAACAGTAATCTCATCACTTATAGAGCCTGTGTTCCACTCGTAATACGGATACCAAGTTGGTACAGAAAGAACGATACTTTCTCCAGTACAGAATTGAGTTGGGCCACTAACATCAATGGTCGGTTGCGGAGGATTTGCAACTTGGTTGACTTGAAAAGCCAAGGTGTCTGTGCAACCCGTGTAATGAGTCACCACAACCGAATAACTGCCAGCAGTCAGTAGTACGCTTTGGTCTGTTTGGCTTGTTGGTAGCCATTCGTAGCCAACATACGATTCGTTAATGCTTAGCTGAGAACCGTTTGAGCCGACACAGTAATCTGTATTGCCCAATAAGGTTAGCGGCAAATGAGGGGGACAATTGATTTGAGCAACAAGCTGTGTTGCTGCCATCAAGAAAAAAGAGAAAATGAAAGTTGCTCTGAGTGTCATCGTTGGTAAAAATAATACTTCGACATAGAGTGGTGGGTCAAATTAGGAGAAATAAAAAAGGCGATGAATTTCTTCACCGCCTTTCAAAACTGAATCAATTCAGCTTATTTCTTTTGTGTTCTAATCAAAGCTTGGTGGCCGTTGATGTCGGCTTTCACCAAATAGATACCAGCTGGAACCGATGAAAAATCAAGACTCAAACGGTTTGCTCCAATTCGAATTGATTTAGATGAAGTCTGAATCAATGCGCCAGTAATTGAATACACCTCGATAGTAGCCGTTCCAGCAACAGTTGAGTTTACATCCAATGTAGAAACGCCTTCGGTTGGGTTTGGATAAAGGCCCAAAGAGAAAACACTATTGCTTTCTTTAATTCCATTCGGGTCAGAGACATTCATGGTGTACCCTTCTTCATCAAGAGCACCTGGGATTGGTTGTGGAATAGCAAATGATGAAGGAATACCAAAACCAGACAACGCACCAGCAAAGGCAGAAAGGTCAGCCTCTCCAGAGGTTACTGATGCAATATCAATTGTAAAGGTTCCAGGTTGTGTAGGTGTTCCTGACAAAGTAATCGACCCAGATGCTCCAGCAATGTATGTGCATGGAGTGGCATCACAAGTAGCCGTTACCCCAGCAGGAAGACCTGAAACACTAAGCGTGGTAGAAGAAACAGTCAACGGAAAAGTTTGGCCAGCCAAAAGACTAGTAACTAAAGCCGCTTGCGGAAATGCCGATGCAACTGCATTTCCAACCGTTGCTCCATCAACCGATGATGTTGTAGGAACGGTGAAATTAATTACCTGTCCAGCATAAGCCTGACCAATTGTACCTGCAGGCAAAGCAGAGGCGGAGGGAGAATACATTTGGGCAGAAGCTACAGAAGCAGCAATGCTAGCAGCGAAAATAGAGAGTAGCGTTTTTTTCATGTGACTTTAATAAAAGGGGAATTTGCTTAATTTTTTGTTAGACCACGAAATTACAAAATGAACTTATTAGAAATGAAAAAGGCGATGAATCTCTCCATCGCCTTTAATTATCAGATTTGAATCAGCTTAGATTTTTTGAGTTCTAACCAACGCTTGACGTCCGTTGATTACAGCCTTTACCATGTAAATTCCAGCAGGAATTGAGGTAAGGTCAACGTTCAAACGGTTTGCGCCAACTCTAATAGATTTAGATGAAGCTTGAACTAAGGCACCGGTAATTGAATAAACTTCAATTGTAGCCATTCCAGCAACAGTAGAATTTACATCCAACATAGAAATCCCTTCAGTTGGGTTTGGGTAAAGACCAAGAGAGAAAACACTGTTTGATTCTGAAATCCCTGAAGAACCAACACTCATTGTGTACCCTTCTGCATTCATCAATCCTGGAAGAGTAGGAACTTGTTGTCCTTGAAATGATCCGCCAAAAGGAACTGTTTGAGCACCAAGAGGTGTGCTTATAGAAACACTACCAATGGTTTCTGAAGTGATGTCAACAACAAAGCTACCTGCAGCAGTTGGTGTTCCCGAAAGTACAATATCTCGGGCAGCGCCTGCATTGATTAAACAACCACCACAATCTTCATTTAGCCCACCAGCAAGCCCTACAACAGATAGAGTTGTTGATGTTACGCTAACTGGATAACTCTGCGATGCAGTAATAAATGAACCTAAAATGCCAGAAACACTAGCAGGAAGCAAATCTAAAAGCTGCTGACCTGTTAAGTTAACTGTAGCGGGAATTGCCGCGTTAATTGTTTGTGAATAAGCAGTTCCGACTTCGCCATTTGCAAGCGGAGACCCTGCTGCTGGAGAGAAGGTTTGTGCCATAGAGCCAAAGCTCAAACCAACAATTGCACTAATAGAAAGTAAAGTTTTTTTCATTTTAAATGGAGTTGAATTAATTTGTTGTGAGCAACAAAGATAAGAATCCACACAACGTAATTGCCGATTTGAAATTGAGAACATGCAACTTTTGTTAAACAACGAAGCAGGCTGGAAGTAATTCCAGCCTGCTTCGTTACAGTTCTCATTCCTGAAAATTCCTAAACTCCAATTGGCATTCTAGTTTTTTCTACCAAAAGCAGTTCGGTAAGTGACATATTCATTAGAATGGCAATTTCACTTGCAAATCGTTGCTCAGATGCCGTCAAACGTCTTTTGATGTTTCCTGTTTCCATGACTTCTATTTTTTTCTTGCGTTTCATTGTGTTCTGAGTGGTTTAACTGAACTTGTTCCAATACGTTTCTCAATACCGATAAACGACCACATCTAACGGGTAAACGACAAGGTTTATCGGCAACCGACAAAAAGTGAATATCATTGCCAACTACAATTATGAAAGTTCTCGTACTCTATTACTCGCAAACAGGACAGTTAAAGGAAATTGCAGACAATTGCATTGCCCCTCTTGTTACGGACAATTCAATCGATGTTGATTTTGTGAGGGTTGAAACGGAGCATCAGTTTCCTTTCCCTTGGACACGGCTTACATTTTTTAATGCGTTTCCCGAATCGGTTTATGGAACACCATTCAAGTTGAAACCAATTGAGGTGGATTATTCCAAGAATTATGACCTCATCGTTTTAGCCTATACTGTTTGGTACCTAAATCCGAGTATTCCGATTTCTAGCTTGCTGCAGCACCCAAATGCCCAACACATTTTCAAGGGCAAGAAAGTGGTTACGCTTCTTGGCTCTAGAAATATGTGGGTGTTGGCTCAAGAAAAAGTGAAGCACCACTTGAAAAGATTGGAAGCCGATTTGATTGGGAACATC
The DNA here is from genome assembly GCA_021741075.1 of Flavobacteriales bacterium. Taxonomy (GTDB): domain Bacteria; phylum Bacteroidota; class Bacteroidia; order UBA10329; family UBA10329; genus UBA10329. Next base: position 21,325 of record JAIOYO010000006.1, read on the forward strand.
GTTCTTATTGATAGGAACAAGAATCTTGTCAGCATCATTACCATTATACGATGGATGTTCTACGGCAAAAAAAGCCCGTTTTGGGGATTTCCCAGAGCAGGAATCATTCAAGAAGATATCGAAAATAGCATGCGGTTTGGAGAAGTTATATTGAAACGATTGAAAGTGAACAAACTGACAGACATGCAGGAAGAACTCAATAAATTGGGTGCAGTTGACATCAACCCCTCTCTCCTAATTCTCGAAAAACGAGCTACTAAATTGTTTGGTATGTATGCAGGCTTCCTCAGCAAGAAAGGAGACTTTTTCAATAAAGACCGTTTAGCACGTGTAAGCTTACTTTCCTATTTGTTGCCAATTGGCGCGTTCATCCTTTCGCCTATCACAACAATTTCTTCTTTCTTGATTTCTGTCATAAAGAGAAAGGAGCTTGAGGCTGATATTCGCTATTTCAAACAGAATTCGCTTAAAGAGTGAACATTTTTACGAGAATCTACTTATTTGAATTTACCGGTCACCGAGTGTACCTTTGCGCGGCTGAGAGTCGCCCATAACAAATTGCAAAGTTGAAGGAAGTTTATATTACCGCTCTATCGAAGTTTTTACCCAACAAACCTGTTTCAAATGATGAAATGGAAGGTCTTTTGGGTATGATTGGCGGAAAGCCTTCTCGAGCAAGAAGAATCGTATTGCGCAACAACGGAATCAAAACCCGTTACTACTCCTTGCTGAAAGACGGAACGCTCAGTCACTCCAATGCTCAAATGGTTTTGGAGGCCGTTAAAGGTTTGGGTATTTCTTCCAAAGAAATTGAACTGCTATCGTGCGGAACATCTGCCACCGACCAAACCTTGCCTTCGCATACCGCCATGGTTCACGGATTGCTCAATTCGCCTATGGAGATTATTTCGCCATCAGGAGCTTGTTGCTCTGGAATTCATGCCATGAAGTTTGGTTATTTGAGCATCAAATCTGGAGAAACCATCAATGCCGTAACGGCCGGTTCTGAATTGATTTCGCCAATGATGATGGCTCGTAATTTCGAATCAGAATCTCGTTCAGAATCTGAGTTGGAAAGCAATCCTTTTGTTGGTTTCGAGAAAGATTTTCTTCGTTGGATGTTGTCTGATGGAGCGGGTGCCGCTTTAATGCAAGACAAGCCAAATGAAAACGGAGTGTCTCTCAAGATTGAATGGATAGAAAGCCGTTCGTACGCAAATGAGTACGAAACGTGCATGTATTCGGCTGCCGATAAGAACAAAGACGGTTCTATTAAGAGCTGGAAAGAGTTTGAACCAACTCAATGGCTCGACCATTCGGTTTTTGCCATGAAGCAAGACGTAAAACTCCTAAGTAGCACCATTGTTCCGTTAGGCGGTAAATACCTCACAGAAATTGCGAAGCGCAGAAAGTTTGATGTCTCTTCTGTAGATTATTTCATGCCGCATCTTTCGTCAAACTTCTTTCGCCAGCAGGTTTACGACCAACTGAAAGCAGATGGCATGGAGATTACCGAAGATAAGTGGTTCACTAATTTGGTAGAGGTGGGCAACGTAGGTTCTGCCTCCATTTACATTATGCTCGAAGAACTTTTCAATTCCGGCAAACTGAAAAAGGGACAGAAGTTGCTTTTGATGGTACCCGAAAGTGCGCGATTCTCTTATGCTTATGCACTGCTAATTGTTTGCTGAGATTTTGGTGACATGCTCGTAAATCGCGAAGAAGTGCTGAAGTTCATTCCACAGAGACAACCAATTGTGGTTGTTCACGGGCTTATTTCGCATTCAGAAAACGCATCCGTTTCCGAGTTTCATGTAGAAGAAGGACATCTTTTTGTTCGCAATGGCAAATTGCTTCCGTCAGGATTGATGGAAAACATTGCTCAGACATCTGCTTTGCGTTCAGGTTATCATTTCGCGCAGCAAATGCAGGATGGAGGAGGGATGAAAGAACCGCCCATCGGGTTTATTGGAGCGCTTAAAAACTTCGCGGTATCTGACCTTCCATCGGTTGGTTCGGTTCTAAAAACTACGGTTACGACAACTTATGAAGTGATGGGGATGCAGGTGGTAGAGGCCAATGTTGTTTGCGGTAAAAACGTGATTGCAACCTGCGAAATGAAAATATTCTTGAGCCAAGAAAATCAAACGCAAAACGCGTAAGTCCAAAGATTTAAACAAATTCGAACCGCAATAAAAGACACGTCATGGTAGAAGAGTTGATTGAAAAGCTAAAAGTTCAAATCATTGAAACCCTGAATTTGGAGGATTTGACTCCTGCAGACATAAACGCAAACGACCCTCTTTTTGGCGATGATGGAATCGGACTAGATTCAATCGATGCATTAGAATTGATTGTATTGATGAATAAGGAATACAACATACAAGTTGCCGACCCAGAAGAAGGTAAGAATGTGTTCTATTCTATTAAGACGATGGCTGATTATATACAGGCCAACACTTAATTCCTCTCCCCAATAAACCTTGTCAAGTCGTCCTGGTAACTTTTAAAAGAGAAAGAATTTACCACGCGGTAATAGTTCTGCGTGTCAACGCAATAATCGTAGGCAAACTTGGCCACCAACAGCTTCGAATCGTCATAGCTGAACACACTAAGTAGGTCAATAATCTGATCCACACGGAAACAATGCTTCGATTTCACCATCATCTTGGCCTGTTTCTCCATGGAATCTTTAAATGAAGCAGCCCTCACCAAAGATTTGATTTCCTCCACGTCAGCCGAGCTCACCTCACAAAGCGGAACAGGTGGATTCGGCACAGGAGCAGGTTCAATAGGAACGGGCACAATTACCAATTCTCCCAAAATCATGTCGTGCAATCGGAATGCACTGCTTTTCAAATCCAGCGCATCATACACATCATAAAAATTTGTTGGGTCAATCACGTTCGGGTAGGCCGCATACGCAAAATCAACCCGAAAAGGGTCACTTCCAAAAGCGCGACAAACCTGAAACACCTGTCCGCTGTTCAAGCAATACGGCAAAAACACCTGCATCGCCATCCGAAGTCGGGCTACATCGTTGGGATTCGAGCGTAATTGTTGCAACTCCATCTGAAACGCTCGCGGACCTATTGGGCCAATGCAATTTTGGGCGTTTATTTTAAGCGTAAAAAGAAAAAAGGGGAAAAGAAAAAGGTATCGCATTATGGAGGATTCAAAGTTTCACCAAAATTATTCCAATCATCACAAAAACGACACCGATTAAACGCGTCTTACTAAAATCCTCCTTAAGAAGAATATAACCCGCCATCGCTCCAAAAACAACCGAAGCTTCGCGAACAGCCACAATGCGGCTGACAGGCGCAATTTGCATCACATACAAGATAATGAGATAACTACTAGTGGCAATAATGCTGATGAGAACGACTGGTTTCAGCAGCGTTTTCAGCGTTAGCCGCATTTCGGATTTTCGTTGGATCAAAACATAGGGCAAAAACATCACTACCGAAATAATCTGCGATGCAGCCATAACAGGAATCGGATGAATGTCTGCAACAAGAAGCTTATCGAAAATGGTATAGCTCATAATCAGCGCACCGCAAACCAAAGCCAGAAAAATACCTTTGGGAGATGTGGCTTCACGATTTCTTCGATAAGAGAGAATCCCAATACCCGAAATCACGGTAATCACACCAATGCCCGAAACCAAGCTCAGTTGTTCACGCAATACAATCATAGAAAGCAAGATAGCTCCAGCAATTCCGCTTCCCCTCACAATTGGATACAGCGTGCTGATATCCCCATTCTTATAGGTAAACGTCAACACAAACCCGTAAACCGCATGAAACCCTCCGGTTGCAAGAAGCAGTATAATCAACTCCGTTGTTAATCGAACATCATCGAGATAAGGAATAGACATTAGTCCTGTAACCACAGAACTAAACAGAAAGGATAAGTAAATGACGCTGTAGTTTCCTGCAAACTTCTTGGCCACAAAATTCCATGAGGCATGAAGCAATGCGCTCGAAAGCACCAGAAGGAATGTTAATGTTGACACACTGCAAATATCGCCAAAGACTAGGTCGTGTTCGGAAAACTCGGAATATGTTTGTATTCAATTACCCCTCCTCTTTGGGAAGGTCGGGTGGGGCTGTATATTCGCGCCCAAATTTGTAAATCGTATCAGTAATGAAAGGACCCATCTCAAAATTTGCAGAAGAACATTTTCGCCATTTCAACGCGGCCGCTTTAATGGATGCTGCCAAAGGCTATGAGACCCATTTGGCCGAAGGCGGAAAAATGATGATAACGCTAGCTGGCGCCATGAGCACTGCCGAGTTGGGACGATCCTTAGCCGAAATCATCCGTCAAGGAAAAGTGGACATCATCTCTTGCACAGGCGCAAACTTGGAAGAGGATTTGATGAACCTCGTAGCACACGATCACTACAAGCGAGTTCCAAATTACAGAGACCTTTCGCCACAAGAAGAATGGGATTTGTTGGAAAACGGCTTCAATCGCGTTACCGACACCTGCATTCCAGAAGAAGAAGCCTTTAGAAGATTGCAAAAGCACATTTTCAAGGTTTGGAAAGACGCACAAGATGCTGGCGAACGTTTCCTACCTCACGAATACATGTACAAGATTCTCTTAAATGGAGATTTGGAACAATACTATCAGATAGACCCAAAGAATTCGTGGATGCTAGCGGCTGCTGAACGCAACTTGCCTATCATTTGCCCAGGATGGGAAGACAGTACCATGGGAAACATCTTTGCTTCTTATTGCTACAAGGGCGAACTGAACCCATCGACCATGAAGTCGGGAATCGAATACATGATGTGGCTTTCTGATTGGTACATTAAGAATTCAGAAGGAAAAGGAGTAGGTTTCTTCCAAATTGGCGGTGGAATTGCTGGCGATTTCCCAATCTGTGTAGTTCCAATGTTGTATCAAGATTTGGAGATGACAGACATTCCTTTCTGGAGTTACTTCTGCCAAATTTCGGATAGTACAACCAGCTATGGCTCCTATTCGGGCGCTGTTCCCAACGAAAAGATTACATGGGGAAAACTGGACATCACCACTCCGAAATTCATTGTAGAAAGTGATGCAACGATTGTTGCTCCACTCATTTTTGCATGGCTGCTTGATTGGTAAGCTGCCGAGTATGAGATTTTACGTCTGACCTCAAGTAAAATCTCTCTACAATCTATTACCTTCATGCCTTCTCAACCCCGAGATATGAAGAAAACTTTACGGCTCACCTTTATTTGGTTGATTGTTTCCGTTTCTGCCTTCGGACAGGACAACATGGGAATTGGTACGCTCGCGCCCGATCCATCCGCCATCTTAGAGGTTTCCAGTACAAATAAGGGAGTTCTGCTTCCGCGTTTGACCTCTGCACAGAAAAACGGAATTGTCAACCCTGCGCAAGGTCTTTTCATTTTTGACATAACCACCGAATCGTTTTGGTATTTCGATGGAACACAATGGGTAGAAGCTCTAGGCCCAATTGGTCCAGCAGGCCCACAAGGTTTGCAAGGCCCGCAAGGGATTCAGGGTCCTACTGGTCCTCCTGGGGCAGATTCAAGCATTCCAGGCCCGCAAGGTCCACAAGGGTTGCAAGGCCTACAAGGAGTTCAAGGTATTGATGGCCCAACGGGTCCCGTAGGTCCAACGGGTCCGCAAGGATTGCAAGGTCCACAGGGTCCACAAGGAGTTCAAGGTATTGATGGTCCAACGGGTCCGCAAGGAATTCAAGGACCAACAGGGCCGCAAGGAGTAGATGGTCCAACTGGTCCACAGGGCGTTCAAGGTCCAACGGGTCCAACAGGCACACAAGGAATTCAAGGTCCAACAGGCCCCGCAGGTTCTGCGAGTTACAATCTTACCCTCAGTTCAAACCCTAACGGAACGTACAGTTTGACCGATGATGGCGGAACTTTAACAACTACAGCAGGGGCTTGGCTTACAACAGGAAATTCTGGCACCAATCCTGCCACCAATTTCATTGGAACAACAGACGGTCAACCATTGGTTGTTAGAACAAATAACACCGAAAAAATGCGCGTGTTGGCCAATGGAGATATTTGGGTTGATGGCTCCAAACCCGTTTTGGTGAGAAGGTTTAATTGTAGCGGATGTGACAATCCTAATAGAAACACTGGGGTTTCAACCGCAGACTATGTCGCCTTCATTGGTGGATTTTATCCCACAGCCAATAGTGACGCAGAAAGCACGCGAGCTCGAATGTATTCAAGCGGAGGAACATGGTGGTTTAAAGGAGATACCCAAGGACCAAGTAATGAGAGTTGGAGTGTTGATGTCGTTTTCATAAAACTTGAATTGGTTGATGACCAACGTCCGGCATCTTCAACAGGAGGAGGAACGGGATTTTAATGAAACGGCTTCCCCTCATATTATCTTTGGTTATTAGCAGCTTGTCACTGTTGGCACAGCAGCGAGTTGGGGTTGGAACGTTGAATCCCGATGCAACTGCGCAATTGGAATTAGCTTCTTCAAGCAAAGGAGTGCTTATTCCTAGAATGTCGAGTGCACAACGACAGATGATTCCGAATCCAACGAATGGCCTTTTAGTTTTCGATATCACTACAGTTGGTTTTTGGTATTTCGATGGCGTTCAATGGGTTCAACCTTTTGGCCCAATAGGACCACAAGGCCCTTTGGGCATAGTTGGAATTGATGGCGCAACAGGACCTCAAGGTCCAATAGGGCAGCCTTCAACGGTTGTTGGTCCTATTGGAGTTGATGGAATTACAGGGGCACAAGGCCTGCAAGGCTCGGCTGGTCCAACTGGAGTTCAAGGAACGGTTGGCTCTGACGGAATCATGGGCGTTACTGGTAATCAAGGTCCAGTAGGAGCCACCGGCCCACAGGGGCCACAAGGAATTGTTGGGGTGCAAGGACTAATTGGAAATACAGGCCCTCAAGGAATAGCAGGAATTGCAGGGAGCATCGGACCACAAGGAATTGCAGGAGCTTCTGGCCCAACCGGACCTATGGGTCCTCCAAGTTTTAACACGGCAATTGCTATTGGTACCAACGGATTACTAGAAGTGACCGACCCCCAATCAACCCTTTATTCGCAGCAGGCAGCTTGGTTAACGTTGGGCAACGCAGTAACCAACCCTGCCAATAATTTCATCGGAACCACAGATGTTCAAGCGTTGAACATCGCCACTTCGGGAACCGAACGAATGCGTGCACTTGCAAATGGAGAAGTTTGGGTAGATGGCAGCAAACCATTTCTGTTGCGGAGATTTAATTGCAATGGCTGCGATGACCCCAATAGAAACACAGGAGTTTCCACCGCAGATTATGTGGCGTGGGTAGCAGGTTTTTATCCAACAGCTAATGAAGACTCAGAATCTACTCGCGCTCGTATGTACAGCAGTGGTGGAACGTGGTGGTTCAAAGGAGATAACGAAGGTGCGAGCTCAGAGGACTGGAGCGTTGATGTCATGTTTGTGAAATTAGAAATGGCAGACGACCAGCGACCAGCTTCGGCTCAAGGAGGAGGAACGGGATTCTAGCATGAGAATAAAGGTACAAATAGCGGTCTTAGTCCTGATTCTAATCGGAACACAAACCAGTGCGCAGCAACCTAACATGGGCATTGGCACGATGAATCCAGACCCTTCCGCGTTACTTGAACTTCAGGCAAATGATATGGGCTTTCTTATTACAAGAATGACCACTGCACAAAAGTTAGCGATTGCCAACCCAGCCACAGGTCTCTTGGTATATGATTTTGATACGCAATCGTTTTGGTATTTTGATGGAACAGTTTGGGTTGAAGCCATTGGTCCGCAGGGTCTGCAGGGTCCGCAGGGTCCGCAAGGACCTCAAGGACCACAGGGAGTTGCAGGAACCATTGGCGTTGATGGGGCTACCGGCCCAACAGGTCCAACGGGTCCAGCTGGGGCGCTAGGATTACAGGGCTTGCAAGGGCCAGCCGGGGTTAATGGTGTTCAAGGAGTTACTGGCCCAACAGGTCCTACGGGCGCTACTGGGATTCAAGGAATTGCAGGCGTAACAGGTCCAACTGGCCCAACGGGTTCAATTGGATTAACAGGTCCGCAAGGAAATCCAGGTCCAACAGGTTCAACAGGTCCGCAAGGAATTGCAGGAAATGACGGAATAGACGGAGTCACTGGGCCGCAAGGCTTGATAGGCCCAACCGGCCCTGCTGGACCTACTGGAATTGATGGACCAACTGGCGCAACCGGCCTACAAGGCTCAATTGGCGTAACGGGACCAACAGGTGCAGATGGTGCTACAGGTGTTGGGGTTCAGGGCCCAACCGGCCCGACTGGACCAACTGGAGCACAGGGATTACAAGGAAATGACGGGCCTCAGGGAATTCCAGGAGTTGTTGGCGCAACAGGCCCACAAGGTTTGATTGGACCAACAGGAATTGATGGCCCTACAGGTGCGCAAGGAAGCACGGGTCTCACCGGCCCAACCGGATTGCAAGGAATCCAAGGCGTAGATGGGCCTACTGGCCCCCAAGGATTGATTGGCCCAACTGGTCCAGATGGCGCTGTGGGACCCACTGGAGCACAAGGAATTGATGGTCCCACAGGTGCGCAGGGAATTCAAGGAATCGATGGCCCAACTGGTGCGCAAGGTATTGACGGTCCTACTGGCCCAACTGGAGCCACCGGACCTATGGGCACTTTCGTGGGCGGAACATTAGGACAAACCATTCATCATGATGGAACGGGCTGGACAGCCACCAGCAACCTTTTTCACGACCCGACCACGAATAACATTGGAATTGGAACAACCACTGCAACACTTTCTCTCCAAATTGCCGACACAGATGCTATTGGAGTTCCAGCTGGAACTACGGCACAGCGACCTGGAGGGGTTGTTCCAACCGGAGCAATGCGTTACAATACAACCTTGGGTGCAATGGAGGTTTACACAGGTACTGCTTGGATCAACATTCATACACCACCTATCGGTTCAACATACATTCAATGGGCTAATGCAGCCGATCCAAACGCCATTTATCCGAACACAGTTTGGGTAAGTTCTGATATTACCAACGGTAGTTTTATTCGAGCGAGAGGTGGTGGTGCCAATGTGGCTGCTATTGCAGCCCTTACCGGAATCCCACAAACAGATGCTTTTGAAGATCATACCCATGCGGCTGGTGGAACCGCACTTGGTGCTGGAACGCTCAACACCTCCGCAGAAGGGGCACACACGCACGATTGGGGAGGGAACTGGAGCAACGATGATTCGCGCCAATATACCGGAGCAGAAGGAAACGGTGCGGGCAATACCATTTCGGACGGGGACTTCTGGTGGGGAGGAACAAATGGTACTACCAACGCTTACACTTCTCGGACATCCAGCACCATTGGAAACCATGCCCACGGTGGTAATACCTCTGGTGCCAATCCTTATTCTGGAAATATTTGGATTCCTCATGATGATAATCTCAACGGTAACGCGCAAAATATTTCAGTTGGCAATAGCAGTTCTCAATGTGGAAGTTCTTTCAACGGTAATGAGACAGTGGGCAACTTTTTGGGTAGACTGGGCGATAATTGCATGAATCACAACCATACGATTACTGCCGATGGAAGCCATTCCCACACGAATAACTTCTATGCACACCGTCACTGGATAAAGGCAAGGGCCACTACGAACGCGGCCGCTCATTCGCACACGCTCCCCGACCATAGTCACTCTGTAACCGTTACGGTAATAGGAGCCATAACAGGAACAACAGCCACAGAAACCCGCCCAGATAATGTGGCTGTCATTTTTTGGAGAAGAACAAACTAATGACCCGATTCCTTCATATCCTGTGGCTTTTACTTCCGTTGGTTTCCATCGGGCAAACAGAATTTGTCATTAACAAAGGAACGGACATCCGCATCAATCAAGGTTGTCAGGTCATTTTTGCTGAAGGAGGAATTCAGAATGAAGCTGGACAATTTTCTAATGCTGGCGAAGTGATAGTGGAGGGTAACATTCTAAACAGTGGGCTACTTGCGGGAGGAGCATCCTCTGGGATTTTTAGGATACTGAATGATATTGAGAACAACGGACAGATGCAGCCTGGCCAAAGCCTGTTTGAACTTTATGGCGATAACCAGTTTCTACGTGGTTCACAACAATTGAACTTCTATGACCTCACGTTAATTGGAGGAGGCGTAAAGTATATGCTGCAAAATATTGAAACAGCAGGAACGCTCGATTTGACCGACAGAGAACTTAGAGCAACCTCCAATACCGTTTTCCATATCAACGCAACTCCTGCTACGGTTCTTGCGGTTCATGATCAAGGTTTTGTGAGTGCAGATGCCGGTGGCGGACTTTCGCGCGCTACTAACTCTACGCAGGATTATTTCTTTCCAGTCGGCAGTATGCAAAACAATTTTAAAATTCGACCAGTAACAATTACACCGAATAGAGCGGGTGCTACTTACAAGGTGAGATACGCCCCTGGACCAACTCCAAATTCCATCCAACGAAGTTCGGAACTCTATTACGTCAACCCGATTTTCTATCATCACATGACCCGAACGAATGGCGATGCACCAGCAGCCATAGGCATTTTTTATGAGGAGGTATCAGACGGAAAATTTGAAACATTGGCACATCAGGAATCATCCATTTGGACAGAAAACCTAGGAACGATTGAAGGCCCCTTGCTAGGAAGCGGGCCAGAATTGATGTCTTACAAAACACCCGATTGGGATTTTGGCTCGCCAGAAATTGCCTTGGCAGCGTTTGCTCCTGAAATTTTTGTCCCGAACGTATTCTCTCCAAACGATGATGGAGCTAACGACATCTTCAAACCGCGCGGAACAGAACCTTTTGACTACGAAATGCGCATTTACGACCGTTGGGGAAACTGTGTGTTTGAAACAAAGGAACTGGCAAAAGGCTGGGACGGCACCTTCAAAGGTGTTCCAATGAACAGCGCAGTCTTCGTCTATTACATCCTTTCCGCAGGCGAGGTGATTTCTAAAGGAAACGTGACCCTGCTAAGATGAGACATGTGCTCACATACTTGCTGCTACTCGGCTCAACGTGTGTGATGGCTCAGGACATCCATTTTGTGCAGTTCACCGAAACACCGCAGCTCATCAACCCCGGGTTGACGGGCGTTTTTGAGGCTAAGATGCGGGTAATTGTAAACTACCGTGATCAATGGGCGACTGTTGATGCGCCTTACCGCACGTTTGGCTTCAATTACGATCATCGCATCACCCCAAAAAAGCTGAAGAAAAAGGCAAGTTTGGCAGTTGGCGTTGCTGCTTTTAGAGACGATGCTGGAGACCTCGGCCTTCACACAACTTCGGGTGTAATCAGTTTGGCGAGTACATTGCATCTTACGCGTGAGCAGTCCGTCACGGCTGGAATTCAAGGCGGAGTTTTGTACCGTGGCGTAGATATGACCAACGCCATTTGGGGAAGCCAATATGATGGCGATAATTATGACCCGACCGTTTCCTCTGGCGAGGTTAGCAACTTCAATTCCTTCATTTCGCCCGATGTGTCGCTGGGATTTTCGTGGAATTACAATCAGCCACTTGGCATAGGCCCATTCCGCGATTTGCAAGTGCGAGCTGGAACAGGTCTTTTTCACCTCAACCGACCCGAGCAGAAATTCAATTTGGGACAAGGAGACCGACTAAACATGCGCTGGACACTACACGCAGATGCAATGATGGGCCTTGGCAACGGAAGAAGCTACATCGTTCCCATGTTCCTTTTCCAATTGCAGGGCCGCTCAACCGAAGCGGTTTTCGGGGCATTGTACCGTTTCATGCTTAAGGAGGCTGCACAGGTCACAGGATTTGTGAAGGGCGGAGCGTTAAGCCTTGGAGCAACCTACCGCTGGGGCGATGCCATTACACCAATTGTGGCTGTAGAATACCTGTTTTTGAGATTGGGAGTGAGTTATGATGTAAACATATCTAGGCTCAATAAAGCCACTGGTTTTCAAGGTGGATTAGAAGTTTCGCTGAAGTGCACCATTGCCGATGGTTTTTATTATACCGGGCGCCAATCAAAGAAGTAAGACAACTTCGAGCATACCCTCCTTCATTTTCTATATTTGATACCCACTCAAAAAATTGGGTAGCATGAAGAAGATAAATTCCCTCGAAGAATACCACGAACAATACGCGCTTAGTATTTCCAACCCAGAACGCTTTTGGAGCGAAAAGGCGGAAACTTTTCTGTGGAAGAAGAAATGGGATAAAACCCTCGAATGGGAATTCTCTACACCAGATGTAAAATGGTTTTTGGGCGGAAAACTCAACATAACTGAGAATTGTCTGGACAGGCATTTGAAATTGCGAGGCGACCAAGTAGCCATTCTTTTTGAACCAAATGACCCAAAAGAGAAAGCCGAGAAGATCACTTACAAGCAGTTACACAGTCGCGTTTGCGCCTTCGCAAATGTGTTGAAACGCAACGGAGCCAAAAAAGGCGACCGCATTTGTCTATACATGCCAATGACACCCGAATTGGCGATTGCCACATTGGCCTGTGCTCGAATTGGAGCCATTCATTCAGTGGTATTTGCTGGCTTTTCAGCCCGATCGTTGGAAGACCGAATTCAAGATGCCACTTGCAATATTATCGTTACGGGCGATGGTGCTTTTCGCGGAGCAAAAACCATCGATTTGAAAGGCATTGTGGACAAAGCCTTGGAAACATGTCCGTCAATCAAGAAATGCATCGTTCAGAAACGAACGGGCGAAGCAGTTACAATGCAAGCTGGGCGCGATGTGTGGTTGGAAGATGAGTTGAAGCAGGTGAATGACGTTTGTCCAGGCACGGAAATGGACAGCGAAGACATGCTTTTTGTACTTTACACATCGGGCTCAACGGGCAAGCCAAAAGGCGTGGTTCATACCTGTGGAGGCTATATGGTTTATGCCGAATACAGCTTCCGCAATGTGTTCCAGTACGAAGAAGGCGACATCTATTGGTGCACGGCCGATATCGGTTGGATCACAGGTCACACCTACATTGTTTACGGACCGCTTTTGGCGGGTGCCACAACGGTGATGTTCGAAGGCGTTCCAACCTACCCCGATGCTGGCCGCTTTTGGGAGGTGTGCGACAAACATCAGGTGAACATTTTCTATACCGCGCCAACGGCCATCCGTGCGTTGGAGGCTTATGGATTGGATTACGTAAAACCCTACAAGCTTGATAGTTTGCGTGTTCTCGGTTCGGTGGGCGAACCAATAAATGAAGAAGCATGGCATTGGTATGATGAACATATCGGCAAAGGAAAATGTCCAATCGTAGATACTTGGTGGCAGACCGAAACTGGAGGCATCATGATCTCGCCATTGGCGAACATCACTCCGCTCAAACCAAGTTTTGCTACGCTCCCGTTACCTGGAATTCAGCCTTGTTTGGTAGATGCGGACGGAAATGAAATTGAAGGAAATGATGTGCAGGGAAACCTTTGCATCAAGTTCCCTTGGCCGAGTATGTTACGCACCACTTACGGTGACCACGAACGTTGCCAACAAGTGTATTTCTCGGCCTACAAAGGCAAATATTTTACGGGCGATGGCTGCCGAAGAGACAAGGATGGCTATTACCGTATTACTGGGCGGGTTGATGATGTGATCAACGTTTCGGGCCACCGATTCGGAACAGCGGAGATTGAAGCAGCCATTGACGAACACGAGAATGTGGTAGAAACGGCCGTGGTCGGTTATCCCCACGACATCAAAGGGCAGGGAATTTATGCCTATGTTATTTGCAATACCCCACCCAAAGACCTTGGGGCTTTCAGAAAAGAGATTGACAAAGTGGTGATCGAGATCATCGGGCCAATCGCCAAACCAGATAAGGTGCAAGTGGTAAGCGGCCTTCCGAAAACACGTTCTGGCAAGATTATGAGACGAATTTTGAGAAAAGTAGCCGAAGGAGATGTTTCAAACTTGGGCGATACTTCTACCTTGCTCGACCCAGGGGTGGTTGATGAAATTAAAGCTGGCGCAGGGTTTTAATGGAACGCGGATGCCGCGGAAAGCGCTGAAAGACACGGAAAGAATGGGAAATCTACTTCATACTGAAATCACTGGAAAAATCCTTGAAGCATTCTTCAATGTTTATCACGAAATGGGTTATGGCTTTCTGGAAAAAGTATATGAAAATGCGATGCTCGTAGAACTGGATGAACTTGGCTTGGTTTGTCGCTCACAACAACCGATTTCAGTTTTCTACAAAGGCAAAAATGTGGGCGAGTACTTCGCAGATATCCTTGTCGAGAACAAAGTAATCGTTGAATTAAAGGCAGTAGAAGCCATTCGAGATGAGCACGAAGCACAACTGATCAATTATTTAAGAGCTACCAATATTGAAGTAGGTTTGCTCATTAATTTCGGCAAAAAGCCAGAATATAAACGCAAAGTATTTTCTAACAACCGCAAGTAAAATCTGCGTTTTTTCCGCGCTTTCTGCGGCATCAGCGTTCTATTAACATGACAAAACAAGACCCTTCAGAAGACAAAAGATTATTTCTACTTGATGCTTTCGCGCTCATTTACCGTGCGTATTTCGCCTTCGCGGGCAATCGCGTGGACAAGCATGGCAATCGCTCCAGCGGCTACACCATGGTCAACTCCAAAGGTCAGAACACATCGGCCATTTTCGGTTTTACCAACACGCTTTTGGAGCTGTTGGAGAAGGAAAAGCCATCGCACATTGCCGTGGTGTTCGACATGCCCGGTACTACCCATCGCGAGGTGGAATTCACCGAATACAAGGCCAACCGACAAGCCATGCCTGATGATCTTCGCGATAGCATTTCCTACATCCAAGATCTTATTCGGGGGTTCAGAATTCCCGTTTTGGGCGTGGAAGGATACGAAGCGGACGATGTGATTGGAACGCTTGCCAAAAAAGCCGAGAAGCACGGTTATACCACGTATATGGTAACGCCCGACAAGGACTACGGTCAACTTGTTTCCGACAAGATCTTCATGTACAAACCGGCCAGAATGGGGAACGATATTGACGTGTTGGGACCAAAAGAGATCTGTGAGAAATACGGATTGGAGCGGCCAGAGCAACTTATCGATGTGCTTGGAATGTGGGGCGATTCGGTCGATAACATCCCTGGAATTCCTGGGGTGGGAGAGAAGACCGCCATCAAGTTCATTCAAGAATATGGCTCGATGGAAGGACTTTACGAGCACCTCGATGACCTGAAGGGAAAGATGAAGGAGAACGTGGAGAACAACCGCGAAAAGGCCATCATGTCCAAAATGCTGGCCACTATTATTCTCGATGTGCCGATTGATTTTGATGAGGAAGACCTCATTATGGAGGAGCCGAACAAAGAAGCATTGGCCGAATTGTTTGCGGAATTGGAGTTTAGAACGATAGCCAAAAAGGTATTGGGACAAGAGGTGGCGGTAACCGCACCTCCTTCCGTAGTGCCGAAAAAGCAAGTAGCTCCTGTACAGATGGATATGTTTGCCGCAGCTGGCGCTGCAGTGGAAACGGCCGATGGCTCTGGTTATAAGACCATCTCAGACACGGAACACGACTATCAACTTATCGATACAGCAGAAAAGCGTAAGCAACTCATTGCGACACTTTCAAAATCCGAAACCATCTGTTTTGATACGGAAACCACGGGCTTGGATACGCTTACGGCTGAATTGCTAGGCATCGCCTTTTCCATCGAAAAAGGGAAAGGTTTTTATGTGTCCATTCCTGATAAGGAAGATGCAGCTAAGAAGGTTTGTTCAGAATTTCAATCCATTTTTTCGGACCGAAAGAAAATCTTGATTGCGCAGAATTTGAAGTACGATTTGTGCATTTTGCTTCGTTATGGTGTGAGCATTTCGGCCAAGACCTTTGATACCATGTTGGCACATTATCTCATTAATCCCGACATGCGGCATGGAATGGATCTGTTGGCTGAAACTTACCTCGGTTATCAACCACAATCCATCACCGAATTGATTGGAAAACGCGGCAAAAACCAAGGAACAATGAAAGATGTTCCGTTGGAAGAAGTGAAAGAATATGCAGCCGAAGATGCCGACATCACCTTTCAGCTTTATGAGAAATTCAGTCCGCTGTTGGATGAAGTGGAGGTACGCAAACTCTTCAATGAAGTGGAGATGCCACTCATACCCGTGCTTGGCGCCATGGAAATGGAGGGAATCAGACTGGATGTGGAGGCGCTGAAAACCATGTCGATTGAACTCAATACAGACTTGATTCGACTTCAGGATGAGATCAAGCAATTGGCTGGTGTGGACGACTTCAACATTCAATCGCCAAAGCAATTGGGCGAAATTCTGTTCGACCATCTCAAAATTGACACGAACGCGAAACGAACGGGTAAGACCGGACAGTACAAAACAGGCGAAGAAGTGCTGAGCAAACTGGTTGGAAAGCATCCAATTGTTCCGAAAATTTTGGATTACCGTTCTGTTCAGAAGCTGAAATCAACTTATGTGGATACGCTTCCTGAGTTGGTCAATCCGAAAACTGGAAAAATCCATACTTCTTACAATCAGGCGGTGGCAGCCACGGGCCGATTGAGTTCCGATAATCCCAATCTTCAGAACATTCCGATTAGAACGGAGCGCGGTCGCGAGATTAGAAAAGCATTCATTCCGCGAAGCGAAGAATATGTGCTTTTAGCCGCGGATTATTCTCAAGTGGAACTTCGCATCATTGCTGCTTTGAGCAAAGACGGACCGATGATCGAGGCTTTCAAGCAAGGTCAAGACATTCACGCTGCCACAGCAGCCAAAGTTTTTGGGGTGAAATTGGAAGAGGTGGACCGTGAGATGCGAAGCAAGGCCAAGGCAGTCAACTTTGGATTGATGTACGGTCAATCGGCATTCGGTTTAGCCGATAATCTGGGTATTTCGAGAACTGAAGCAAGGGATATTATTGACGAATACTTCAAGCAATTTCCGACCATCCGTGCCTATATGGACAGTAACATTCAGTTTGCCAAAGAGCATGGATATGTGGAAACCATCATGGGCCGAAGACGCTATTTGCGCGACATCAATTCAAACAATCAAACCGTCAGAGGTTTTGCAGAGCGAAACGCGATTAACGCACCTATTCAAGGCTCGGCTGCCGACATTATCAAAGTGGCCATGATTAACGTTCATGAAGAAATGAACAAGCAAAAAATGAAATCGAAATTGCTTCTTCAGGTGCATGACGAACTTGTTTTTGATGCGCACAAAGACGAATTGGACGAACTAAAAGCCCTTGTCAACGACAAAATGGTTAGTGCCGTAAACCTCGAAGTTCCTATGGTAGTGGATATGGGTGTTGGAAAGAACTGGTTGGAAGCGCACTGACCTAACCCAATTTTCTAGTGATTTAAAAAGTTTGCAAC
This sequence comes from Flavobacteriales bacterium, assembly GCA_021741075.1. Classification (GTDB taxonomy): domain Bacteria; phylum Bacteroidota; class Bacteroidia; order UBA10329; family UBA10329; genus UBA10329. The sequence continues at coordinate 38,693 of JAIOYO010000006.1, forward strand.
CCTTAGCTCATCTAACCGTAAGCCACCATTCGCATACCTCAAACGAAATTCTATTTTTGTTCTAACATTGGAACTTAGGAACATGAACAAGTTATTTAAAACCCTACTAGGAGTGACGTTTGCCACTCTCATTCTCGCTTCATGCGGGTCCGAACAAAAACCTGTTGCTGAAGAAGTTGTTGATGATTCAACTTCGGAAATGACAGCCGAAGATTTGGCTCAAGCAGACGAAATGATTCAGAACATGCCATCTCCCATCGAAATGGCAATTTTGGTGAAACACGCTGGTGGCGAATACAACGCTAAATTGCTCAACGATGTTAAGAAGATTGATTCGTACGTAACGCAAGGAAAAAAGACCATAAACATGGGAATTTACAGCTCGGATGTCGGTTATACTTCGCTTTACAAGCAAACACAGGAAACGGTTTTTTACCTCAATAATGTGCGCAAACTTTCTGATGACATTGGTCTTTCAGATGCATTCGGTCAAACCATGTTTGATCGCGTAGAGTCAAACATTGAGAATCGCGATTCATTGCTTCAAATCCTCAGTGCATCTTACGATGTAGCAAATCAGTATTTGAAGGAAAACAACCGAATGAACACATCTGTGCTGATGATTGGCGGAGGTTGGATAGAATCTATGTATTTGGCTGCTAACCTAGGCGCAAATGGAGGCCGACCAGAAGACATTATTTCTTTGCGAATTTTAGAGCAAGAAAAAGTGCTAGGCAAAATTGTACTAGCCATGAAAATGGTAGATGACGATCCGTTGGTGGCAGAATTTGCCGCAAAATTGGAGGAATTATCGCAGGTTTTAGTAGCCAGCGAAATTCGAATTGGCGAAGGAGAAGAAGCTACCGTTGATGCAGCGAAAATGGAAAAAGTCTATGTGCTGGTTGATAAAATTCGTGCTTGGGCAGTAGCTTAATATTAATGTCACTCAAACAAATTCTCTTAAAGCGATCGGTTCTTTGGTCGCTTTTTTTGTGCCTCATTTTTATTCAATCCAAAGCGCAGCATTTCGATTGGGCCGAAAGCATAGGCGGTTTGGGGCTGGATGTTGGTAGAGCCGTTGCCACGGATCAAGAAGGTAACGTGTTTGTGGTTGGGAACTTTACAGGCGGAACGCACATTGCCGATACATTCCTTACGGGTTATGGTTCGATGGAAGCGTTTGTTGCTAAGTTCACTTCGGAAGGGAATTTCCTTTGGGCACGGGTCATTTCTGGTCCATTAGAGGACATGGCAAGAGGCGTAGTGACGGATTATGAAGGAAACGCATACGTGGTTGGGCATTTCACGGATACGGTAACCTTTTCCACTTCGTCCGCAGGAAATATTGCGGCAAAATCAGCTGGCGGACAAGATGTTTTTGTGGTTAAATATGCACCCAATGGTCATTTGGTTTGGAAACTTACAGGAGGAGGTTCGGGAGACGATACCGCAACCGACATTGATCAATATAGATGGAGCGGAAAACTCTACATAAGCGGAGGATTTGAAAACAGAGCCAGTTTTGGCAGCGCTACAATCCTTTCAAACGGCCTTTCTGATGCCTTTCTGATGAAAATGGATATGAGTGGTAACGCGCATTGGATTAGGAATGGTGGTGGACTCGAGCATGATGTTGCAGCTTCGGTGGCGGTTGGTAATGACGAGTCCGTCTACATCGTAGGCGATTTTTACGATCAGGCTGCATTCGGCTCTTCTCAGCTTCAAGCCATGGGTAGTTCGGATATGTACTTGGCCAAGTTTACCGAAAATGGAAACTTGGAATGGGTTCGTACCAATGGAGGAACCACTGTGGATGTAGGCACATCTGTAGGAACCGATTTAAACGGAAAAGTGTTCGTTTCTGGGTATTTTCAAGGCACTACGCATTTCGACAATTTCTCAGCTTCTGCCTTGAGCTACAATGATGTTTTCGTCTCAAAATTTGATAGTGATGGTAACTGCGAGTGGTTGAGTTCTGCTGGTAGTTGGGGCCTCGATAATTGCTTAGGAATGGCAGTAGCTTGGGATGGATCAACCTACCTCACTGGTTTTTTCGAGGAAGAAATGTTTACCCAAAACGTGTCGTTTGTAGGCAATGGATACGATATTTTCGTCCTAAATTTTAATCCTGATGGCTCCATCAAATATGGAAGAAATGCAGGCGCGGCAAGTTCCGATTTCGGAACGGGAATCTGTTTAGGACCCGATCAAAGTCTATACATAACGGGGTACTATTTTTTCTTTGCAGATTTTGATCAAATCACCATTGGCAACGCAGATAATGGCGATTGTTTCTTGGCAAGAATGAGTGACATACTCTCGATTCCTGATGAATATGAGAACGTATTGAAACCTGAATGCCTCACCTACAATTACGGGCAAAAAATCATGCAGATTTCCTGCACCGACCTCGGCAATTGGACGGTTGTAAATACGCTAGGACAAACCGTTGCCAACGGCATTGTAAACGAGGGTAAAATCGACCTTTCGTTTTTACCGACTGGTCATTACGTCTTTAGGGCAAACCGAAATGGAACACTTGCCTCTTTGAAATTTGTTGTGCCTTAGGCCACTGTTTTCAGAATTCTATCAATCTGACCAATGTGACGAATGACGTGCTGACGCATAAATTTCACACTTTGCAGCATGCTCAATTTCCCTGCTGCAGGGTGCTTGAAAAGCTCATTATCAATGATGTTTTCATCCACAGTTTCATACTGCTTTCTTAGTGAAGAACGTACTTCATTCCATTCTGCCAAAGCTTGTGCGTAAGGAATGTTCATTCCTTCAGGAATTTGAGCCACCGGTGGAGCCTTGTACTTGATTGGAAGCGAAACCGCCAAATTCAGTAGCTTCTGCTTTACAGCAGCGCCAAACGTAGCCTTTTGATGTCCGCCCACCTCTAGCTTTTTCGTCATGTATTTAAAGGCACCAAGCTCTGCAACTTTCAGATGGTAAATGGTTTCGGTCACGGACCATGAATCTGCAGCAGGTTTTTTGGTGAGCGTTTCCTCCGAATACTGCTCCAATCGCTTGAGCAATTGTTGGCGCTCGTTTTCCATTTTGTCAAACGCTTCCAATAGTTCTTTTCGTGTTGCCATAATTTCTTTCAATAAATGTTTAAGCGACTCACTGCCTTTGCGGTCCGCATCGGATTCCAATATCGCCAAGTTCTGTATTCCTCGAACGTTTTAACATGAGGAGGTAGCCATTTTAAGAATGCATCCTTATCGTTCTCTTGGAGAATGGTGGCCAAATAAGCTTCCAAAAACCCAAGGTTTTTTAATTCCACCAATCGTTGGAATAGTGGCGAAATGCTGAAGCCTGTGTAATTCCAATTTTCTAGGAGGCATTTTCGTTTTTCTAATTGAAGGTCTGATTCGTTAGCTGAATTCGAACACTTCTCTGAAAAAACAATATTCAAACTTTGATCTAGCTTCTCCGGATTGCCGTTCCATTCTAATTCAAAGACCGCATTTGAGCTCGCAGAAATTAGCATTGCAGACGACCTCAACAGGTCTAAATCATCTGTCATATTGTAACACAATTCTGCATAAAACCACGCCCAAAGCTGATTGCCAGTGGCTTTCATTAGCTTGGCTGCCCAAAAGTAATTCTCAGCAAAATTGGGGGCTTTCTGAATACCTGTTTCAAACACGGCAAGCGCATCAACAGACTCTTCCATTGTCAGTTTTCTTTTTCCTAATTCTAAATATAGAATGCCCTCAGAGGGAAGCTTTAGGATACCATATCGAAGCGCGTCCAGTTCTTTTTTTCGCTCAGAATCGGGCGTTTTTTTCACTTCCTCTAACTCCAGATAACAGTTGGCTAAGGCGATGTATAAGTCAGCCTGTGAATTCTTGTTATACTGAAGTTCGAAAAGGTATTTCTCAGCCTTTTTGGGGTTTCCGCTTTTGAGGTAAGCTTTCCCAATCTCAAAGGCATAATCGTAATCATGAGGTTCGAGATTTCGTGCTTGTTTAAGCAGTTTTATACCTTCTTCAAACTGGCCTTCATCTATAAGTTTGATTCCTTTAACACCAATAGAGTAAGCGTCTTTGCCGTTCTCAGTTTGAGAAAACGTAAGCTGTGTAAGGAGCAAAAAACAGCAAGCAAGACCTAGGCGCATCATTTCTCAAATGTAGTCAAATGCGTTACCTTGATTGGTTCAGGTTGAGCAAGGAATTGCAGTAGTTTTCAGCTGTAGTGCGTGCTTATCTTGCTTGTTGGAGGGTCAATAATTGATTCAACATAAACCTGTCGTTTGTCGAAATCATTTTGTTGTAATCACGAACAAATTAAATATAGCTGTTGACTGTAACTATAGTGGTCGTTTGTCGTTTTACCCACCAGAACCAACATCAAATTTCAGGATTGGAAAATTTATTTGAGTACTACAAGGAACTGGAAAAAGACCGCCTTAGCTTCATCTTCAATGGAGACGTAAGTGATGATATTACGGATGGTATTATCCGTATTACAGAGTTCAATGTCAACAATTTCGAAGCGTTAGCAAGTCTTAGCAAACGAATTTCATTCATTATGGTTGAGTGTTTTCAAAACGTGGTTCGTCATGGATTGAAATCAGAACAAGGTTCGGAAAAAGAAAAAGCAGGTGGACTTTTTGCGGCCAGATTGATGGGCGAGGCCAACTATGTCAGCTCCATCAATTTGATTGATTTAGATGAGGTTGAGTTGCTACGCGAAAAGCTGAATCAACTAAACTCAATAGAAAAGGATAAGCTAAAAGCACTGTATTTAGAAGTGTTAAATAACCAAGAATTGTCTTCCAAGGGAGGCGCAGGGCTTGGGTTAATTCAATTGGCCAGAAAAGCAGGTCAGCCAATCTCATTCGATTTTCAGGATATCAGTGATCATCTTTCTAATTTTTATCTATCGCTAAAATTGACTAGTGATGGTCAATCTGAGCCAGGAGAAGCTCTTCGTTTTACCAAATCGTTTGACGAGAAGATTAAAAACTCGGACGTACTTATGATTTATAAAGGCGATTTTGGAAAGGATTCCATCATGCCGATTATTCAAATTATTGAAGAGAAAGTAAAATCAGATAATGAATTAACCAGCTCAAAAGGATTCTTCCTGATTTTGGTGGAATTACTTCAAAACGTATCACGTCATAATCTAAATAACATCAGTAAAGATGGTATTTTCATGATTACTGAAGACAAAAATGGAACGTATTGGACTTCTGTTGGTAACGTAGTTGATGCCGATACAAAGGCCTTGTTGATCAACCGCATTGATGGACTTAACGCCATGGATGAGATGGGATTGAAACAAGCATACAAACAAACCTTAAGAGAAGGATCATTCAGCGATAAAGGAGGAGCAGGATTGGGACTGATTGAAATTGCACGTAAGAGTTCAGAAAAGTTGAATTACAGCTTTGATGAGCTTGACAATGGAAACTATTTCTTCACATTTAATGTCAAATTTTAAATAATGATTGAATCTTTAAGATTAGCGGCCACCGAAGATACCCCGTTGGTAGATTTCGATACAACAACTGGAATATTCAAGGTGAGTGGGCGATCGTTGCCAGAAGATGCGCTTGTGTTTTACAAGCCTATTGAAGACTGGTTAAAAGCCTATGTAGAAGACCCGCTTGACATGACCACTATGGAAATGTCGGTTGATTATTTCAACTCAGCATCCACACGTTACATTTTCAATATTCTAATGAGTTTGGAAGATTTGATTGATGCAGGAAAGGACGCCAAAATTATCTGGAACTATCGGAAAGATGATGATATGATTGAAGCCAAAGGCGAAGAGTTGGAAAGCATATTGGAAGTGCCTTTTGAAATGAAAATGATTTAACACTTATGGTGAGAGGCCCTGTTAAAGACGTGAGGATGCAGTATGCGCTCTATGGCGCCCTGTTTGGTTTGGCGTTCCCTGTTATTGCTACCATGTTTGATGCGTACATGCGCAACCTTGGCCTCGGCATAAATGGGCTTATTGAAGCCCAAAAAACGCAGCCACTTCATTGGATTATTGACACGGCACCACTCTTTCTAGGAATTTTCTCGTGTCTTGCTGGAATTAAGCAGCAAGATGTGATTGAGATGAACGAAAGCTTGGAGCGCAAAGTAGAACAGCGCACCGAAATGCTTCATGAACAAAACGAAGAGCTCCGTACCATTCAGGATGAATTAGAAGACAGTTTAACCCGTATTTCGCAGAGTATCAATTACGCGCAGCGTATTCAAGATGCTATTGTTTCAAACACAAATGAGCTGGAGTCGGCTTTTCCAGACTCGTTTGTCATGTTTAGACCGAGAGACGTGGTTAGTGGCGATTTTCCTTGGTATTTAAAGAAAGGCGATTACCATTATTTAGCAGCGGTTGATTGTACCGGACATGGCGTTCCGGGCGCGTTTATGTCGCTCATTGGGTATTTTCTTTTGAACAGAATAGTGAAAGAAAAAGGGGTTTCGAACACAGATGAAATTCTAACCGAACTACACAAAGAAGTTGTGAAAGTGCTGAACCAAAGTGATGATTCGGATGTGCACGATGGAATGGATTTGGCACTTTGCCGTATAGACACGGTTAAAAAAGAAGTAATGTATTCTGGTGCTGGAAACCCAGTTTATCACCTAAACGAAGCTGAAATTACCGAGTATAAGGCAGATTACTGGAGCATTGGCGGAACGCAGTATCGCAAGCGAGGCGATTACAGCGCGCATTCGTTCAGCTATAAGGATGGCGACATGATTTCCATGTTCTCAGATGGTATTACTGATCAGTTTTCTGCTGATGGCCAAAAGAAATTCGGATTTAAAAAAATCAGAACCCATCTCGAAAACAATTCTTCCCAATCGATGGCAGATGTGAAAACGTCCTTTGAAGCTGAAATGAATCAATGGATGGGCGATCACAAGCAGCTAGACGATATGCTAATGATGGGCGTGAGGTTGTAATGCCTTCCGTCAAAATTCAGGTTTCAGGAAAAGTTCAAGGCGTTTGGTTTCGTAAGTACACATGCGATGAAGCAATAGAAATAGGTCTTTTAGGAACCGTACAAAACCTCCAAAATGGAGACGTTCTCATTTACGTTTCAGGAACTAAACAACAAATTTCGGCATTGGTAAAATGGTGCTGGCAAGGTTCCCCGCTTTCAAACGTATCGGACGTTAAATTGAGCACGACAGAATCTGTTGAATTTCCTGATTTCAGGATTATCGAATAGGATTACCACGGATTCCTTCCTCTCTCAGCCTGCAAGAACTCGGGTAGTTGCTCTGGACTCAGGTTGCTTGCTATAATCTTGTTGTTCTTGTCGAGCACGTAAAGCTCAGGTGTAATGTCGATATGATATTTGCGGTCGTAGCGACTTTTGCGTTCTGGGTCAATAGCGTTGTGGAATGTCATGTTGTTCTTACGAACAAACTCCTTCCACTTTGTTTCATCCTTATCGGTACATAGCGCAAACACATCCAACCCTTGGTTTTTCCATTGATTGTAAACCTTTGCCATTTCTGGCGCTTCTTTTTGGCAATGCTCGCAGTCGTAAGAATAGATAAACACCACTTTGATGGGTGATTTCATTCCGTAGATAGAAACCGTTTCACCTTTCTCGTTTGTTGCCTGAACGTCCTGAGCCGTTTTTCCGATAAGGCTCGGCTTCATCAGGCTCACCTCACCGCGCAGACCTTTTATTTCCTCAGGATTTGACCAAAATGCCAATTCGGGAGTCCAATACGTATCAATCATATGCACGTACAGCGCCTCTGTTCCCATCGTCTTAGGCGTTTTGTATTCAAGCGCAATCCAATTCACAATAAACTTGAAAAGCTCCTTGTTTCCCTTCGTTTTACTGATAAGCTCGTCCGAATAACGAATCAATGAATCAGCATTCTGAGGCGTGAGCTCCTTGATGTATTTGCGAAGCTTATTTGCAAACACAGGCGTACGCATCGTCCATTCAGCATTCAAATCAACGTTGTCGAAAAACGATCTTCTATAATGATAGACCTGTGCCACTTGGTCCAACTCGCCATTCGGCAGTTTCGGAGTGGTCAACTCTGGGTTTTGTCCCGATAATTTGAACTTGGTGAAAAACGAGTTCGGATGATTGTCTGAGAACCATTGCACATGGTCTGTGCGTTCCTTTATCAGCGCATCCTGTTTTGCTTTCACGGCAGTGTATTCAGCGGTTCCTTCCGTCAGTTTGGCCAATTGGTCATTTATGGGCTGAAGGCGCGTCCCGAACTCAGCTTCAAACTTCAGATTCTTGTAAAGCAACTCATTGTCCAAGCAGCCATCCACCTTCATGGAGTTCACAAAATCTCCTTTGGTGGCCGCTAGTTTAAACTGCTGATCCTTGTCAAGCAGCAACTGAAAGTAACTGTTGTCCGAATTCAGCATCAAATAATAGAAACCCGTTGGTAGCAACGAATCAGCCTCAAAAACGAACCTTCCGTTAGCATCGCTTTTGGCCGAATCCACAATAAAATTCTGATTTCCAAAAGCACCAAGCATTTTCAGCTGTTCGTTAGGAGCACCCTTCATTACCACTTCCATGTTGAAGTTGCCATCGGCCACAAATTCAGCGGCCTCATTTTCGCCAGAAGTTTCTGTAGCATTCCCACCACACGAAAACAAGGCAATCGATACTATCAATTGAAAAATCACACTCATTGAATTTGAGTTTACCATTGAAAGAAAGAAACTGTGAAATTATTTTGCGCTTGCATCCTTCGGTATAAAGGACTCCATATCGCGATCAAACAAATACATTCCGCCTTTGTCTGTTCCGATTAAATCTAATTTATCAATTAGCGTTTGTGCCAATCGCTCTTCCTCAATTTGTTCAGCAACATACCATTGTAAGAAATTATGGGTCGTGTAATCCTTCACTTTTAGACAGGTGTCCACCAAATCATTAATCTCTTTGGTTACAATTTGCTCGTGCTGCAAAACTTTGGTAAACACCTCACGTGCATCCTTGTATTCCTTTGGAGGCGCACCAATGGTAGGCACTAACGCATGTCCGCCACGGTCGTTTATGTAATGAAATAGCTTTAGCATATGCACACGTTCCTCGTCTGCCTGCGTGTACAGGAACGCGCTAATTCCATTTAGTCCAGATTTTTCGGCCCATGAAGCCATGGAAAGGTAATATTGAGACGATTCGAATTCGAGTTCAATCTGATGATTTAGCAATTTTTCAATCTTATTGTCAAGCATGGTTTCCGTTTTAAATGCACCCCAAAGGTAAAGCTACCCATCAGATATGAAAATCGGGTTGTTCATTGGGCGTGCCCCACGCCCAAAAGCGTGGGTCGGGCTTTTTGCTTCAAGTCCTCGCTCGTTCCTCGCTGTGGGCTTTCCGCTGCAATCCCTCACGCGGTGCTAGTTGCACGCATCAAAGGTTAAATCAAGAAAATGCACGCGTAAGAAACAAGTTGTTTTGTTAAACACAAATGAGGCAAAATATACGGTAATATGTGTTCTGGCTGCGTAAGAAATAACCATAATTACATTCTTACCTTCGCTTCCGCTCTGCACATTTGTACCGTAGAACTAAAAACAATCATCATGAAAACGTTAAAAACACTCGGACTTCTGCTCCTAATGGCCACAGGCGCTATGGCACAGATAAATCCCGACAACATGTTCATATCAGGATATGTGTCGGACAATAACGGAGGCGCAATCGCAAACCATCAGGTATGCGTTTATTGGAACACCAATAATCCTGTGTCACCAACAGATTCGCTTTGCACATTCACAAATGCAAACGGATATTATTTCCTCGATATCGTGAATGGCTCTGTCACTGGGCCAAATGTTACGTACACACTACATGTCAACGATACGTGTAACTGGCTATTGTTGCAGGAAACAGTTATGAATGGGCAGGGAACGATAGATACTGCAACGGTTAATTTTGTTTTCTGTGGAAATGGTGGCGGATGCGACCTTGAGATAGACATGGAGACCACAGTTGATTCTGCTGGCGGTAGTCTTGTCTATACATTCAGCGCCATTCCTTTGTTGGGAACCGCACCGTATGCCTACAGTTGGTCAACTGGCCATACCACGCAAAGCATAATGGCCGAATTGCCTGGCGCTTACTGTGTAACGGTTACAGATGTCAACGGATGTACGGTTTCAGCTTGCGACACACTTCTTCCTTTGAACCCAAACGACTGCGAAGCTGGATTTACCTATCCTTCAAACCCTGCTGGAAATCTGGAGGTAGGTAGCTCGGTTCAATTGTTTTTTGATGGTGTAGCGAGCAATTTCAGCACATACGATTGGACCATTTCTGGTGGTGGATTATCATTTTCTGCAACTGGAATGAACCCAGTTTTCCAAATTCCTCCAACGCTGCTTCCATTAAATGGAATGATGGTTCAAATCTGTGTTACTGTTAGTGATTCGATTTCAGGATGTTCTGATTCTTATTGTGAAACTATTCTAGCGGTTCCAGCAAATACTACTGGCTGCCAAGCTTACTTTGTTTCGGAACCAGATTCTATTCTTGGAGCTCCACTTCCCGGAGTGTGGTTTACAGATGCATCGCAAGGCGGAGCCTTCTATTTCTGGGATTTTGGTGACAATACATTTTCTACAGACCAAAACCCAGTTCACCTTTACAATGGAACAGGAACGTATTACGTATGCTTAACCATTTCTTCTGCCGATTCTTCGTGTCAAGACACGTATTGTGTAGATGTGTATGTGGGTAACAACAACGGAAACTGCGATGCTTCCTTCACCAACTCGGGTCCAACCCCAATTGGCTATACCTTCTCGGCAAACGTTCAGAATCCAAACTTCTATTACCAATGGAGTATTGATAACCAATATGTTGGCGATGGCTACGAAGCTTATTCTCCAGGGTTTACAAACGGTGTTCATACAATTTGTCTCACGATTGTTGATTCGTTGAATAATTGTTTTGATCAGCAATGCCAAACAATCACTGTTGGTAGCAACAACTGCTACGGATACATTTCTGGTGAAGTTTATGCCGGAAGCAACAACCAGCCTTTAGATGAAGGAATGGTGTACTTGATTCTCTTTGATTCGTTGACAAACACACTTACAGCCATCGATAGTTTGCCAATTGATTCAAGCAATTTCTTCTTCTTCGGTCCATTGGCTTGCGGAGATTACCTGATTAAAGCAGCAGCCACTTTAGGTAGTCAGTACTATAACGGTCATATTCCAACATACTACGGAAACTCACCTTTCTGGGGATTTGCTCAAACCGTTTCTATTGGTCAAGTAAACACACAAGTAACCACAGATGTGACGTTGATTGCAGCCAATAACCCTGGCGGACCGGGCTTCATTGGTGGTGATGTAACTCAGGGAGCAAACAAAACCGACCTAGGAGACCCCTTGAGCGGAATTCTGGTTATGCTGTTCGACCTGTCGGGTAATGCCATCGCTTACACTTATACGGATGGCAATGGAGAATTCGGGTTCAGCAACTTGGCCTACGGAACCTATCAGGTGTATGTAGAAGCGCTTGGTGTGCAAACGATTCCAGCTATTGTAACCATTGGAGAAAATGAGCCTTCCGTAGATAACGTTCAAATCTTGGTTTCTGAGTCGTTAATCTCAACGGGAATTGAAGAATTTGATTTCGATGGTGCTATCAGCGATGTGTATCCTAACCCTGTCGGGATTGATGCTTCTATCCGTTTCAACCTCGAAAAGGAAGTGATGGTTGACATTTCAATCCTTGACCTTGCTGGGCGCATGATCACTACGCACACAGTTTCGGTTGCTGGTGGTGAGAACGCTGTGAGCATCAGCACAGGCCAGTTGAAGGACGGATATTACTTCCTAAATATTCAGGACGTTGACGGAAATTTCAGTGTAACACGAAAATTCATGAGAGTCGATTAATGGGTTTCGATTCTTGTTCGGTCGGAAAGGGCAGCCAATTGGCTGCCCTTTCTATTTTCTAAAAACAGGGTTGCATCCGTGAGCTTATTTTTGCGTGGATGCAGAGTCTGAAAAAGCCATTGTTGTATGTGTTTCTGGCGATTTTCCTTGGTGCCACTATAGTATATGGGGTGCGTACGCTTCGAAGAGCATTGCGGAAACATCACGCAGCGCAGGTTGAGTTGGCACGAGTTGAGTGGGCTGAGCAAACCAATTCCAACGCGTCATCAAGCCTCTATTTCCGAAACCGTTTTTCTGAGTGTGATGATGCGTTGCTCCTCCACTACTTTAATCTAAAACGAGATAGAAAAACAAAGACAATTAAGACAGAAACAAAATTGGATACTTGGAATAGATTCCTTCCACTCTTTGAGCAGTGGCCTCAAGGATTGAGAACGTATTGCGAGAAATATGTTTCTCACGTTTATGTGGTAAGTCTGCTAGGCTCATCTGCTTATGCGCTACAACAGAACGATTCTTCCTTCACCATTCTCATTGACCGCGATGCCATGGAAAGCCTGCCAAACGATTGGTTTACCAATAAGGAACGAACAGCCGTTAATCTTACTTCTGGTTACACCATTAACCACAGAATGGAGGCCGATTCAAACAACCGCCCAGAATTCACACTCGAAACGCTCCTCATACACGAAGTGGCCCATTGTATCGGCATCACCACCAAACAAACACGGAAGTTTGATGCCAGTTGGCTAAACATTAATCAGAACTCACTTTTAGAGGGAGTGTTTCAGGTTGTCAACGTCTCCATGGAAATGACCAGCGAAAATCAAAAAGGCTTTGCAGGCCTCCATTATTACCGCAATCAACAACTAAGCACGGATGAATACATCAAGCGACTAAGCTCCTTACGCAATTCACCTTTTCCAACCATGTATAGCTCGGTTAATGACTTGGAATATTTCGCAGATTACTTTTATGCTTACGTTCATTGCGTACTTCAGCAGCGGCCATTAGAATATTCAGTTTACAAAGACGGACAAAAAACGGTTGGAATAGACTGTGGTATTTCTCTTCCTCACCACCAAAAAAGGCGGGATATTATTTCCAGAATCTTGTCCGAATTGGATAATTGAAAATAAAAGCGTTTGCCATCAAGTATGGAATCACATTACCTTTCTATCTACCAAAAAAAAAAGGCTGCCCAAGTGGACAGCCTTTTATCATTTGTACCAATCTGTGAAGATTAGTTTCTCACCAAACGCTTAAATGTTCTGCCTTGGGCGGTTTCAATTTCCATTACATATACTCCTGCTTCAGCAGCAGTCATGTCAATGGTGTAAAGATTAGCACCTGCCAAACGCTCAGCTCGTACTACTTTGCCCGAAACATCCATGATGCGGATATTCAAAGCATCTGTGCCCTCTAATTGGAGTGTGAAGATGCCATTGCTTGGGTTAGGGTAGATAGAAACATTGATTCCTGCAGCTTCGTCTATTCCAGTTGGGTTTGCAGTAACCGCCATTACATCATTGCCAGAGCAACTGTTGTCTGTAACGGCCACTTCTACGCTTCCGCTACCGTTAAACTGCACCATAACAGATGCTGTTCCAGCTCCAGACATTACTGTTCCGTTGGTAACAGTCCAGCTATAAGTAGCACCTGGTACTGCGGTTACGCTATAGTTGTATTGCGTAGCAGGATCAACATTGCTTGTGCCAGAAATGGTTGCGTCCAAAGCAAGATAATCAGAGGCCACCACCAAGGTGTCTAAAATATAGAAACGTCCACCTCCGAAGTTGGGGCTAATGCTACTTACCCAAGCAGGAGTGCCAATAACCGCATTCGCAGTTGGGTTTGTTGTAGAATGAATACGTGCATCAATCACAAAAACAAGTGGATAAACGCCATTCGGACCTGTGCCACCATCAATAGCAGCATCCCAAGCGCTTTGCATTCCAGAGATGTATGCGCAACCTGTTGCTGATGTCTGGTTAGGAACTGTGCCGGTATTCAAATAGGTTCCCCAATTGTAAGGAGGAGGTGCCGTCTCTATGTTGGTGTGCAATTGCAAACCAGCAGGCAATCCGTATACCGAGTCAACTTTTAATTGGTCGATATAAGCCGTTACCACACCCAAAATACCTGTATCTATTAAGGTATCGGTAAGGCTGACAATCGTCTTAGCGGCTAGGAGTTCGCAAGAAGGTCCTAATGGCCCCTGCGGATAAAGCCCCGGTGATTGCGTGGCAAATTGTGGGTCGATGGTACAGCTTTGCGCCATGGCACCAACCGAGCCGAACAAGGATAGAATAATAAGTAGATGTTTTTTCATGATATGTGTGTAAAGGTTTGGTTATAAAGACCAAATATAGACGTTGATTACGTAGAACCATCACGGCTATAACACAAAATGAAAAGTGTAGTTACTGAAGTTGCGCGCTATTGATAATCGCATCTACTTGTCGCAAGTAGTTGCGTTTGGTTTTGCCTGGTGCAAATACAAAGCCGTGCAGGTGCAGCACGTTTTTTTCGCTTGCATCAAGCATTGAGTAGCTTACAAACGGGCCTCCCATAAGCGCGTGTTCTATGTGCCACAGCCCTACAAGCTTGCTGGCGTATTTTCCGTTGATGGAGGTCTCCGAAATACGTGGCGGATATTCGGTAACGGTGCTCATGTAGGTTCCGGCATCTGGCCCAGGGACAAATTCCTTCGAGAAGGTGTCCATCCCCTCTATCATTCCTTCAACAGAAAAGGTGTTGGTTTTGGTGTAAGGTTCCTTGTAGATAAGAATGCTCTGGGTTACGTCTTTGGTTTCGTAGCGTATCCAACAAAAGTTCTCTTCTTGCCGCACAAGATGGTACCCTTTTGGCACGGAAAGCCTAACGCCAAAGCCAACTTCTACTGGCTTTATTACCTCGGCATCTTCTTGCGCGCGGTAACTTTTTAATATCCGTTCTTCTTCCTTCTTTAGCACGTGCCCAATGATACGTGCTGCGTTAGAAGCAAAGATTTCCAAGTACGCATCAACTGTTGGTGCTGTAATTTCTACTACCACTTGTGGTGTAGCCCATTTGTCTGTCTTTAACTGAATTGTGGTGGTTGCCTCAGGGGCTATATTCACCGTAACGATGTTACGGTGGCTCTGGAATATCTTGGTAAAAGCAGAAGACTTTACATGTACCACGTTAAACATGGGTTCTGCTTGAGGTAAACCATATATGTGCTGCGACAAAACGTTAAAAGTTGTGTCTCCAGCTGGTCCATTCCAAAAGGCATCGTCCATTACTAGAACCAACTCGCCTGCCTTGCCTGTAATGCCTGGCAATGGCATTTCGGGGGCATCGCATGCAGATAAGAAAAGGACTGCAAGTAGAAGGTAAGCGTATTTCATGCTAGCCAATTTTGAGTTTGTCGCCAATTTTTAACTGATAGCTGCCGGTAATATTATTTAGCTCTTTCAACTGGTCTACACTCATGCCGTTCTTTTTGGCAATGTCCCATAAAGTATCGCCCGCTTTTACCACGTAATAGACGGCTTCTCCTTTTGGCTTTTCTGATATGCTAGAAGATGAAGTGGAGCTGCTTGGTGCAGCCGTTTGGGCGTAAACCACAAGGTTTTGTCCTACATTTATCACGCTACCCCGAATCTTGTTCCAGGTTCTTAGGTCTGAAACGCTTACACGGTAGCGGGCTGCAATGCCACTGAGAGTCTCGCCCGACTTAACCCTGTGCGTCTTCCTTACCTCCTTCATTATTTCTACTTGGCTTGCAACGGGCTCAACCACTTTTGTTTCTGCTATCTCATAAAAGTCTTCGAGATTAGAGAGGTACACGCCTATTTTCTTCTTTGGCAATGTAAGCGGAAGGCCTTTGGTGTTCTCTGGAATGATGTCGTGCTTATAAATAGGATTAAGGAACACCAATTGCTCTTTTGGCATCTGCAGCAATGCTGCCACGGTGCTTAAATTGGTTTGTCTGCGCACCATTACGGTGTCTATTTCAAAGGCAAAGAAGTCTGGCTTTACAGGATATATGTTGTGGTCGGCCGCGTGCTTCATCATGTAGTTAACAGCAATAAATGCGGGCACGTATCCTTGGGTTTCTTGGGGTAAATAAGGCCTTACTTCCCAGTAGGTGCGTTTACCTCCGGCACGTCTAATGGCTTTCAGTAATGTTCCGGGCCCACCGTTGTAAGCAGCAAGCACCATTTGCCAGTCTCCAAACATTCCGTAGAGGAACTTAAAGTATTCACAAGCTGCCACGGTGCTTTGGTATGGATCACATCTATCATCAACATACGATGTACTGTTGAGGTCGTAAATCTTACCAGTTCTGTACATAAATTGCCACAATCCGGTGGCACCTGACTTAGATACAGCGTTTGGGTTTAATGCTGATTCGATAACCGCAAGATGTTTTAGTTCTAAAGGGAGCTTATAGCGGTCTAGGGTTTCTTCAAATAACGGATAATACAGCTCTGCCAGTCCCAACAAACGTCCTACTTTATCTCTGTTTCTTACCACGTAGGCATCGATATAGGCTTTAACCGATTCATTGTAAACCAAGTCGAACGGGCTAGCCTTATCTAGCTCCTTCAAAGCTGCTACATAGTGCGCCTTATCAAACGTTGGAACCTCATCTTCTTTGTACTTGTGCTTGTTAAGCTTCTTTATATCGGCAGTAAACTTGCTGGCGCGCAACGCCTTGTGCACGGCCATGCTATCGAGGGCTGCAAAGATGGGGTTGTCCTTTAAAATCCTGGTTTTAGTGGTATCCTGACCGATACAAACGTTCCATGTTGCAAAAAGCACGAGTATCAGTGTATGAAGACCTTTCTTTACCATAGTTTCGTTCTACTCCTAACGGATGTTAACTTGCAAAATTATCCAATAGCCTATGCCAAGCACCGCCCAAACAAGCAAGCTATCAACTTTTTAGATTGAATTACTACATATATAGATGAAAATCACAGCATTGAGAATTTCCGACCCCGCCACATTTATACTTTTTTCACTTTTCCTTATTTCTTTCTCTGCCTGCAAGCACTATCCTGTATTTAAAGGGGATTACACGCGCATCGAAACCGCTCCTGGCCCAGAAGATATTGCCCTCGATACCCTCCAAGGGATGGAACGCATTATAGCATCTTGTTCGGAGAGGCGCACAGAGGACTATAGCCGAAATGGGTTCTATTCGCTTGACATACAAAGCCAAAAACTCACACAGTTAGTTGTTACGGGCTTGCCCACATCCATCCAATTACGGCCACATGGTATCGACATTGCCCTAGTAAAGGGCGTAAAAACGCTCTATGTCGTTAACCACGAGAAGAACGCAGCAGATTTTCCGCCAGCAGGCCGTCAAAGCATTCTTGTATTTGAGTTGAGGGCAGAAGAAGTGGTGTTTGTTCAGCAGCTTACTCATCCGCTTATTGTATCTCCTAATGATGTGTGTTCCGATAAGGCCGGTGGCATCTTCGTAAGCATTGACAGCGGCAAGATTAATAGTAAATGGGAAAAACTAATGGCACTCAAGCGCAGCTATGTGCTTCATTTTAATGGAGAAGTTTGGACGCAGGTAGGCGAAAAGCTTCGGTATGCAAATGGAGTGGGAGTGGCAGACGGCCGCATCTATATAACAGGAGCTCAAGAGAAAAACATCTTCAGCTACAAGATAAATGATGATGGAACATTCTCCGACCTACAGCAATATCCTGCCATGAAAGGAAACGACAACATTACTTTCCAAGGCAATAAGCTTGTAACCACTGCACATCTCGATTTCCTAAAGTTCCTAAAGCATGTAAAAGATGCAGAAGCACCTACGCCCTGCATCGTTTATTCCATGGACTTAGAAACACACCAATTAGACACGCTCTACCTCGATAATGGTACAGTAATGAGCGCTGCCAGCACTGGCCTTATATATAATCATAAGCTATACGCCTCTCAGATCTTCAATTCATTCATCATTTCTATACCATTGGTCGATTAGGTAGACAACAAATACGTCTATAAAGGGATCAATGAACATTGCTTTTATATTTGAGTTGATTATCGGCAAGCATAAAGCATAATTGTATGTCACTGGAAGAAGATATAAAGCAGGAGAAAGGATTCATAAGCGAACGCCACAAGGCATTGGTCAATATCATCTATACGGAGGGCTGGCTACGCAACCGAATGAGCGAAACCCTCAAACCTTTTGACCTCACAAGCCAACAATACAACGTATTAAGGATATTACGTGGCAGTAGTCCCAAGGCATTAAGCACCTCATGTATACGTGATCGCATGTTAGATAAGATGTCAGATGCTTCACGAATAGTTGATCGCCTTCATAAGAAAGGATGGCTCGAAAAAAAGACATGCGCTGCCGACAAAAGGTTGGTAGATGTGCACATTACCAAATCCGGTCTCGAACTATTGAGGAAAATAGACGCTCCCATTAATGACATGGGCCAACTTTTCAGCTCCATCACCGAAGAAGAGGCAACTACCCTCAACCTAATATTGGATAAGTTGAGAAATTAGCCTTTCGGCTTTCGCTCTTCAATATATTCGAGCACTTGTTTCTCTAATATTTCTAGTGGCATGGCTCCTTGGCCTATCAAAACGTCATGAAACTCCCGTGTATCGAAGTTATTTCCCAGCTCCGACTCTGCCCGTTCCCGTAGTTCAATAAATTTGAGCTGCCCAACCTTATAGGCGCAGCCTTGTCCGGGCCAAACGATGTATCTATCTACTTCGTCTTCCGCCTCAAGCTCGCTAAGCCCCGCATTATCTACCATAAAGTCAATGGCTTGCTCCCTAAGCCACATCTTATGGTGTATGCCTATGTCGGTCATCATCCTAGCGGTTCTAAAAAGGTCTGATTGTAGCACGGCAATGCGATCTTGAGGATTGAGAGATTCATTCATTTCGTGCCCAAGGCGCTCTGCATACATCGCCCATCCTTCGGTGTAAGCCGTAAAAGGCAAAAACCGCCTGAAGGTAGGTAAGGTTGTCAACCCAGCCTGTATTCCCTTTTGCAAATGGTGTCCGGGTATGCCCTCATGGTAGGCATACGTCTTGGCAAGCGGTTTGGTCAGGTGGTCGGCCTTCCATGTGTTCACGTAAAGCTTTCCGTTTGCCAATGGTTCGCCCCGTGGCGATATGTAAAAGGCAAATGTTGAGTTCTGAGAACGGTATTCTGGCACTTCAAGCACACTTAGCGGCACGGTAGGCAGCTTATTAAAGTACGCAGGTAGTTTAAGCATCATCTCATCAGACACTTTGGCGAAATAAGCCACTGTTGCCAGCCGCCCAATGGAGTCTGTCTTGAACGTAGGCTCACTTACCGCCCCCGAAAGGTTCTTAAGGATAAGGATTTCTCCTTGTAGCCGCGCCATTTCCAGCTTCCCGAATTCATACAGGCTATCTGGGTCGAGCCTTAAGGTGGTCTGCTGCAAAAGACACGATCGGTAATAAGCATCACCATCGGGCAGCTGCCAAACTCCCGCAATGCTCAGCGAGTTTCGCTCCAGTTGCAGCAGAAAACCTGATAGTCGCTTATACGCAGGGAATACTTTTTCTTGTATAGAGATGGTGCAGCGGTCCAAAAAGTCTTGTTTCTTTCGCTGCGAAAGGTTCCCCATTCCGTCAAGCCGTTTCACAAACGAAGTATAGAGTATGTTCTCGTCCAATGGAGATTCATAGAACGCATCACAAAAATTCATTGCCTTTAATAGGATATGTGTAGGCGGAATAACTCCAAGTTTCCTTCGCTCTTCCAATGCATCTATCACCGAACCGAACTTCTCGTCTACCACATTTAGCCGCTGCAGGTAATTTTCTACATCTGCTTCCTGCTCAAAAGGTAATGAGGTTAGAAATTGTGGTAATTCTATGTGTGCACCAGATATATGCGTTATCGGAAAGTCATGAAATAAGAACGGTTCGGCCTCAACCCCCGTCTTAAGGAACCAATGAAACACATCATAAGACACTTGCTGCGATTTAGACAGATTCTCGCAGTCATAATCTTCCAAAATAGCAAGATTCTTCCTTCCTACCTCCGCCAAACGTCTTGTTGCTGTAGGAGAAACGTTTGTCAGCTCGCGCTCATAGCTCGAAATCCCAAAAGGACTCAACACCTTGGTCTGCGTTAGGGCTTCAGGGTCATTCCAAAGGAATTCGATGTACACCCGCTCAAAGAAATTATCAATACTAAAGGGTTTTAGCCATAGCAATTTGGCAAACCAAACGCCCAAAGCCAGTAGTACCACTACTACAATTACTAATGATATAGTAAGTCCCTTGCGCATTCACGTCAAAGTAAACAATTGCCACGCGAATGTGGTTTCTTTGCGCACCATGAAGGCCGAGATTATTACAATAGGAGATGAGATTCTCATCGGACAGATCGTTGATACAAATTCAGCATGGATGGCGCAGCAGCTTAACGATATTGGCGTTAAAGTGGAACGCATCGTCACCATCTCAGATGCTTTGGAGGAAATAACAACTGTTTTATCCGAGGCCGAAAAGCGTGCCGATGTGGTATTAATCACAGGCGGCCTCGGCCCCACAAAGGATGACGTTACTAAAAAGGCCTTGGCGCAGTACTTCAATTGTGGTTTCAAGTTCCATACTGATATAGAAGCCCACATAGCAAGGTTATTTGCACGTTTTGGCAAGGAGATGAGCAAGCTAAATAGTTTGCAAGCAGAATTACCCTCCGCTTGCGAGCCATTACAGAACAACCAGGGAACCGCGCCTGGTATGTGGTTCACCCAAAACAATACAATCTTTGTTTCCATGCCTGGCGTGCCTTACGAGATGAAGGGTTTGATGAACGACCACGTACTGCCACGCATAAAATCGACCTATGCGTTGCCTACTATTCTTCATCGAACCATCCTTACAATGGGAATGGGAGAAAGTTGGCTTTCGGAGCGCATCGCTTCTTGGGAGGACGCTTTACCTAATCATATAAAGCTCGCCTACCTTCCTTCTCCCGGAAGAGTGCGGCTTCGGCTTTCCGCTTTCGGGACTGATGCTGCTGTTTTATCCCATTCCCTCGCCACCGAAGTAGCCAAAATCACACAGCTTATCCCAGAGCTTATCTACGGATACGATGATGATACGATTGAAGCTGTTGTTGGCCAGCTCCTAAAGGCAAAATGCCAAACCGTAAGCACTGCCGAGAGCTGCACAGGTGGTATGATTGCGCACAAACTCACTTCCATCTCGGGCTCATCAGACTTTTATATAGGTTCCATTGTTTCCTACGCCAACCAAGTAAAGATTTCCTCCCTCGAAGTCCCCGAGTCGGACATCCAAACGCATGGCGCTGTTAGCGAAGCCGTTGTCACTCGCATGGCAGAGGCCGTTAAAGCAAAAATGCAAACCGACTTCGCCATCGCCACATCTGGCATTGCTGGCCCAACAGGTGGCACAGAGGAAAAACCTGTAGGAACCGTGTGGATTGCCATTGCTGGCCCCAACGGAACAATCGCCAAAAAGTATCTATTCGGTCAGAACCGCGAGCGCAATATTGAGATAAGTGCCAACACGGCTTTAAACATGCTTCGCAAACAGTTAATCCTAAATTGATTAATTATTGAGTAACATTTATACATTTGGATTCAACCCTAAACAAACTAAGATGACTAAACGATTATTCCCTGTGTTGCTGGCCATTGCAACCATCATTTTTATTGGATGCGAAGAGGAGAAAAAGGACTACGGTGCCGATTTTGAAGCAGAGCAAACGCAAATTGGCATCGGTCAAGCAGTAAATTTTGAAGATAATTCTATCGGTGCAACCAGTTACCTCTGGACTTTTGAAGGAGGCGATCCTGCCACCTCAACCGAAAAAGATCCTGAAGGAATTCTTTACACCGCTGCAGGCGAGTTTGACGTTACTCTAAAGATTGGTACGGCTCAAGGCGATGCAACCGAAACCAAACAAGGATACATTGTAGTTACTCAACTTCCGGGTGGATGCGAGGGAACAACCAGCGTTACGGATATTGATGGAAATAACTATTCAGTCGTTACCATCGGTTCTCAATGCTGGATGGGAGAGAACCTGAAAACTTCGAAGTTCAGAGATGGCTCTCAAATTCCTCAAGTTACTGATGGCGAGCAATGGAAAAACCTATCCTCTCCTGCTTTCTGCTATTACAATAACGACAACTCCAACAACGACACTTATGGGAAATTGTACAACTGGTTTACAATTGAAGACCCACGCGGACTTTGCCCTGCCGGTTGGCACGTGCCATCTGATGCAGAATATGCAGTACTCACAAAATACTTAGGCTCTGCTGATGATGTCGCAGGCGGAAGGTTGAAAGAAGCCGGAACTGAACACTGGGAAGCTCCAAACGAAGCAGCATCTAACAGTAGTGGGTTTACTGGTCTGCCAGCAGGAATGCGTTTTCAGGAAGGTCAGTTCGACCACATGGGCAAAAACGGCCTTTTCTGGTCTTCAAGACGTGAAAGTGAATCGTTGGCATTTTACCTCACGCTTACCTACAATAGTGCTGCTTCATACCGCACATATATCTACAAGCGTAGCGGTTTTTCTTGCCGTTGTGTAAAAGATTGATTTGAAAAGTTGGTTGAAAAAATCCTGTTGTTAAACTTGTTTGCTGCGTAAATATTTAGTTCTACATTTGCAGCCCCGAAATTTAGAACACACTAAGTACAAAGCATATGTCTAAGGTCTGCGATATTACAGGAAAGAAGGTGATGGTTGGAAACAACGTTTCTCACTCGAAGAGAAAAACCAAAAGAACGTTCCTACCAAATCTTTTTAAGAAGAAATTCTTTTTGGTTGAAACAGGAGAATGGATTTCATTGAAGGTTTCAGCTTCTGGCTTAAGAAACATCAACAAAAAAGGAGTTGATGCTGCCGTTAAAGAAGCCCGAGTAAAAGGGTTTATGAAGTAAAATACATTCACAATTTATAGTAACGCTGCCTTCGGTTTAATGCTGAAGGCAGCGTTTTTGTTTTCTTTGATTTCCATGCGATATACTTTTCTTTTTCTGATTCTTGCCGTTTCAGGTCTTGCCCAAGCACAGAAATTCACCTTGGCAGACACGCTGCGCGGAACACTTTCTCCAATTCGTTCCTGTTTTGATGTCACTTACTATGACCTCAAAATGGATGTGGATATTGAGAACAAATCAATCAGCGGAGTTAATCACATTCATTTCCAGAACGAAGATGATTTTGACAGCCTTCAAATCGACCTGTTTGACAATATGCTGATTGATAGTATCCTTTTCAAGGGAAAACAGCTACGCTATTCAAGAATGTTCAACGCGATTTTTGTTTCGTTTCCTACTAGGATGAAAAAAGGTGAAACTGGGGTGCTTTCAGTCTATTACCACGGAACACCAATTGCGGCCAAAAATGCTCCTTGGGATGGCGGTTTTGTTTGGAAGGAAGATGGAAACGGAAGGCCGTTTGTCGGTGTTGCCTGTGAAGGAACGGGCGCCAGTCTTTGGTGGCCGAATAAAGATCATTTGTCAGACGAACCAGACAGTATGCGCATCTCATGCAAGATTCCTGATGGCTTGATGTGTGTTTCAAATGGTGAATTGGAAAGCAACATTTCCGAAGGTGGAAAAACGGCTTGGAATTGGAAGATTTCCTATCCGATTAATAATTACAACGTCACCTTGAACATTGCCGATTACGCGCATTTTACAGAGAATTACGAAAACGCTTCACACGATAATCTCAAGTTGGATTACTACGTTTTGAAGGAGAATCTTGAAAAAGCCAAAGAGCAATTCAAGCAAGTGCCAGAAATGATGGCCTGCTTTGAGGAAGCCTTCGGCCCGTATCCTTTCTATAAAGATGGTTACGCACTAGTAGAAACCTCCTATTTGGGGATGGAGCATCAAGGAGCCATTGCTTACGGAAACAAGTACATGCCTGGCTACATGGGGCGCCATCCTGAAGGAATTAATTTCGATTACATCATCATTCACGAAACGGGGCACGAATGGTGGGGCAATAGCGTGAGCATGAAAGATGCTGCTGACATGTGGATACATGAGAGCTTCTGCACGTATTCAGAGGCTGTTTTTGTGGAGTGTAAATACGGGTACGATAAGATGCTTGATTACCTGTTGTATCAACGGAATTTCATCAATAACAAAACTCCGATCTATGGCATTTATGGACTGAATCAGGAGGGCAATGGTGGTGATATGTATTACAAGGGATCCTGGATGATCCATACATTCAGGAACGTGTTGAATAATGATTCGCTATTCCGTTCCATTCTGAAAGGAATTGCCGAAGAATTTAAGCACAGAACGGTGGATGGCGAAGAGATCATCACTTACATAAATACCCGAGCCAAGTACGATCACACTCCGTTTTTTAATCAATATTTGAAGTTTTCGGATGTCCCGGTTCTTGAATATCGGATTGTGAAGAAAGCGCTAGAATTCCGTTGGAAGGCGGAAGCCGAAGGCTTCAGAATGCCAGCGGTATTTGTGGGGTCGGATGGAGTGGAGAAAAGAATTCTGGTGACCAATCAGGATTGGACCTCGGTTCCAATGTCGAAAAAGGACGCGAAGGAGTTGAAATTCCGAGACGATCTTTTCCTATTCCTACCTAAGCAAGTGCTCTAGGAATCAGCTTTAAAAAGCAAACATTTCACAAACAATTCCAATGTCCTGGGCTTAGGTCTTAGGAACAACCCCCGTTTTGTATCTTCGCGCTCCTTTTGGAAAAAACGATGGCAAAGAAGTACACGGAATACAAGCAATTGAACCTGCCCGAGGTGGCAGACGAAATACTTGCGTTTTGGGAGGAGAACGACATCTTCAAGAAGAGTATTGAAACGCGCGAAGGTCAAGAGCCTTTTGTGTTTTACGAAGGACCGCCATCAGCCAATGGCATGCCTGGCATTCACCACGTGATGGCGCGTACCATCAAAGATATTTTCTGCCGTTACCGCACGCTGAAAGGCTATCAGGTGAAGCGTAAGGCTGGCTGGGACACGCACGGACTTCCGATTGAATTGGGAGTGGAGAAGGAGCTCGGAATCACGAAGGAAGACATCGGCAAGACCATCACGATTGCCGACTACAACGATGCTTGCCGCAAGGCGGTGATGAAATACACGGACGTTTGGAACGACCTCACCCGCAAGATCGGGTATTGGGTGGATATGGAACACCCGTATGTGACCTACGATAACAAGTACATTGAGTCAGTCTGGTGGTTGCTGAAGAACCTTTATGAAAAGGACCTTCTGTATAAAGGCTACACCATTCAACCCTATTCACCTAAGGCGGGAACGGGTTTGAGTTCGCACGAATTGAACCAACCCGGAACCTACCGCGATGTGAAAGACACAACTGTGGTGGCGCAGTTCTACCTCCCCCTGACCCCCTCCAAAGGAGGGGGAAATCCGAAGATTTTGGAGACGCTGCGGGATGCTGCGGACTCCCTCCCCATGGGGGAGGGTCGGGGTGGGGTTTACATTCTAGCTTGGACAACCACACCTTGGACACTTCCTTCAAACACGGCTTTGGCTGTTGGGGAAAAGATTGATTATGTGGCTGTAAAGTCGTTCAATCAATACACATTCGAACCAACGATTGTGATTATGGCCAAAGATTTGGTCGGAAAATGGTTCAAGGAGGAAAATGCCGAGTTGTCTTTTGAGGAATACAACGCAGGCGACAAGAAGATTCCGTACGAAATTGTAGCTGAGTTCAAAGGCTCCGATCTGGTGGGAACTGCCTACGAACAATTGATGCCATACGCTCAGCCAGATGGCGAAGGATTCAAAGTAATTGCTGGCGATTTCGTTTCTACCGAAGACGGCACAGGAATCGTACATATTGCACCAACTTTTGGAGCGGATGATGCGCGCGTTGCCAAGATCGCTGGAATGGGAGCCATGCTGGTTGATGATGGCGAAGGAAATCAAGTTCCGTTGGTGGATTTGCAAGGTCGTTTTCGACCAGAAGTAACTGATTTTGCTGGGGAATACGTGAAAGCGGAATACTACTCGGATGCCGAGATAGAAGCCGAAACCAAGAAGCAAGGCCGAGACAATTATCTTTCGGTTGATGAGCGAATTGCCATCAAACTGAAAGAGGAAAACAAGGCTTTCCGTGTGGAGAAATACGAGCACAGTTACCCACATTGCTGGAGAACGGATAAGCCGATTCTTTACTATCCTTTGGATTCGTGGTTCATTAAGACAACCGCTGCCAAAGACCGTTTGATTGAGCTCAATAAGACCATCAATTGGAAACCTGAAAGCACAGGAACGGGGCGTTTCGGAAACTGGTTGGAGAACTTGCAGGATTGGAACCTTTCCCGTTCGCGTTTTTGGGGAATTCCATTGCCAATTTGGTCAACAGAAGACAAGAAGGAACGCAAGTGCATTGGTTCGGTAGAAGAGCTGAAAGCCGAATGCGATAAAGCGGTTGCTGCTGGCTTGATGAAAACCAATCCGATGGTCGATTTTCAAGCAGGAAACATGGACGCATCGAACTACGGTGTGTTTGACCTGCATCGTCCGTACATGGACGATGTGGTTCTGGTTTCCGAAAGCGGACAACCGATGAATCGCGAAGCGGATCTGATTGATGTGTGGTTCGATTCGGGCGCGATGCCGTATGCGCAATTGCATTACCCGTTTGAGAATAAGGAACTTATTGATGGCAAGAGTTATTTCCCTGCCGATTTCATTGCAGAAGGCGTGGATCAAACACGTGGCTGGTTCTTTACGCTTCACGCTATTGGAACGATGTGTTTCGATTCTGTGGCGTATAAGAATGTGGTTTCAAATGGTCTGGTTCTCGACAAGAACGGGCAGAAGATGTCCAAACGATTGGGCAATGCGGTTGACCCGTTTGAAACGCTGAAGAAATATGGTCCTGATGCTACGCGCTGGTACATGATCACCAATGCGGAGCCTTGGGACAACCTCAAATTTGACATCGAAGGAATTGGTGAAGTGCAGCGTAAATTCTTCGGAACGCTTTACAACACCTACGGTTTCTACGCGCTTTATGCGAATATCGATGGATATGATTTCAGCGAAGCGGAAGTTCCGTTGGATCAGCGCCCCGAGATTGACCGTTGGGTGATGTCGAAACTGAATTCGTTGGTTGCGGAGGTTGACGAACATTACATGGCGTTTGAGCCGAAAAAGGCTGGACGTGCCATTCAGGAATTCGTGAACGAAAACCTAAGCAATTGGTACGTTCGTTTGTGCCGAAGAAGGTTCTGGAAAGGCGAAGCATCAATCGATAAATCTTCTGCATATCAAACGCTTTACACCTGTTTGGAAACGGTTGCCAAACTGATGAGTCCGATTGCGCCATTCTATGCCGACCGATTGTTCTTGGACCTAAATGCAGTTACGGGAAGAGACAAATCGGAGTCAATTCATCTTTCTGAAATGCCGTCCGCAGATAAAAATGCCATTGACCTTGATCTTGAAGAGCGAATGGCCATTGCCCAGAAGACCACGTCATTGATTCTGAGCATCCGAAAAAAGGAAAGCCATCGGGTCAGACAGCCGTTGGCAAAGGTGATGATCCCGATTCTTAACGAGAAATTCGAGCGTCAGCTAAGGGCAGTTGAGGATCTTATTCTTTCAGAAGTGAATGTGAAGGAGCTGGAGTATCTCAAGGAAACCGCTGGTGTGATTGAGAAAACCATCAAGGCAAACTTTAAAACGCTTGGCCCTAAATACGGCAAGCAGATGAAGCAAATTGCTGGCGCAATCGCTCAAATGAATCAGACGGATATTTCTGCATTTGAAGCGGCAGGAACGTTCGAGCTTACCATTGATGGAAGCCCGCTTTCAATCTCATTGGAAGACGCTGAGATCATTTCCAAAGACATTCCGGGATGGGCAGTTGCTTCGGAAGGTGGGATTACCGTGGCACTTGACCTTACCATCACAGCAGCATTGGAGCAGGAAGGATTGGCGAGAGAGCTTGTCAACCGTATCCAGAATTTGAGGAAAGAGAAGGGTTTTGAGGTCACAGACCGCATTTCTCTGTCTATTTTGGATGCTCAACCAATTAAAGACGCGGTAACAAACAATCTTAAATATATTTGCGCGGAAACACTAGCGGGAACGTTAGAATTAGTGCCTGTGTTAAGCGCTGATAATTCGGTTGTTGTTGACCTAATTGGAGACCTTAAAACGCAGATTAGTATTAGTACATTGAATTAAATAAGACAGCTATGTCAGAGAAGAACAAATACTCAGCAGATGAACTGAAGGAGTTTCAGGGAATTATCACCGAAAAGTTGGAGAAAGCACGTGAAGACCTCACGCTTTTGGTTGATCAATTGTCGCACAAAGACGACCACGGAACAGAAGATACATCGCCAACATTCAAGTTGATGGATGAAGGTTCGGATGTACTTTCAAAGGAAGAGATTAACCAATTGGCTGCGCGTCAGCAAAAGTTTGTTCAAAGCTTGGAGAACGCGTTAATCAGAATCAAAAATGGTACTTACGGCATTTGCCGTGCAACAGGCAAACTTATTCCTAAAGAGCGTTTGCGAATCGTTCCTCATGCTACACTAAGCATTGAGGCGAAGAACGCTCAAGGATAATTTTTGTTGAAAAGGACAATAATAAGAGGCCGATTTCTTGGCCTCTTTTATTTTGACAACAATTGAAGAAAGCTCTCGCTATCATTTTATCCGTTTTGGCTCTCGATCAGATTTCTAAGATCTGGATTAAGACCACTATGACCCTTGGTCAGGAATTTCACATCACCGATTGGTTCATCATCCACTTTACAGAGAACGTGGGAATGGCCTTTGGTATGGAGTTCGGTGGCGAAATGGGCAAATTGGCACTAAGTCTTTTTAGGATAATTGCTGTGATCGCCATTGGTTGGTATCTATTCAACATCACTAAAAAAGGAGCGGAGAACATCGTTATCGTGGCCATTTCACTTGTCTTTGCTGGTGCGCTCGGAAACATCATCGACAGTACCTTCTACGGAATCATCTTCAATGATAGCTACGGTCACGTAGCAACACTTTTTCCAGAAGAAGGCGGCTATTCAAGCTTGCTTCACGGCCGCGTGGTTGATATGCTTTACTTCCCTTTGTTTGAAGGCACATTCCCATCTTGGCTGCCCATTTGGGGAGATAAACACTTCCTGTTTTTCAATGCCATTTTCAATATTGCCGACTCGGCCATCACGGTAGGAATGGCGCTGGTCATCCTGTTCCAAAAGAAGTTTCTTAAGGAGTAACGCCCTATAAAAAGGCCATCTGTTGGGCGAAGGCCTAAACGACCTCTTCCTGTCGCATAAAGTAGATGTACGTGAGCAGTACAGCCACAAATAAGATGCTTGTGATGATCATGTTCCTGATTTTCTTGACGTAAGATTAGCAAACAACAAGACACGCCCGAAGCACTCGACAAAAGACTTGTTAACGTGCAATGTTCATAAGGTCAAGGAATTATGAACCTAAACGGCTTATCATCTTAATGACCAGCAGTATCATAACTATTAGAATTACAGAAAGCAGAAACTTAGAAGAGCCATTGAAAAGGTCGGGTCTTCGCTTGATGTCATCCTTGTAAGCGTAGATGATTCCGATCACAAAAGCGGCAGCAAAGACCCCTGCAAATATCCAATGACCGGTGGTAACGCTTTCCATGCTATTTTTCCGTGATGCTGTATTCCAAACGATGAAAATCAACCGGATTCACCTTTCCGAAGGGGCAATTTTCCTTGTAAGGCGTTCCGTCTCCCTTTATCAGAAACGCTCTTGCGTTTATCAATTGCTCGGGCGAATGGAACATGATCGCTTCCCCAAAATTGTCGTCCTCGCATCCGGCATATCCCATGGGCGTTGGGTCAAGCATCTTATCGTTTATTCTGTTTTTGAGCTCGGTCGTACATTCCGAATATTGGTCGATGATGTGTCCCATAATCTTTTCAGCACCATCAGCTTCCCAGCCTCCAACATAAACACGGAACTGGCGGTCTTCAGGTACATGCACTATAAATGAGTTGTCGATTTTCCACTTGCGCCTGTAGGTCTTTCCTACACCATTTTTAAGGATGTTCTTTTTCTCCGTGGCAAACTCGTTGAAGAAAATATACTGACCACCAACTTCCATGAAAACACGAAGTTCTGCCCTACCTAAAACGGGTTCAGAAAGCCTTCTAACCTTGAACGAATTGAAGGAAACTCTGTATGTATGAATCTCGTAATCCGCAGCCACACCATTGCCCTCATCCCAATAGAGATAAAGCGTTTGTGCAAGAACGGAGGTGTCAGTAATGCCTTCGGTTTTCCAAGGAATGAGGATGGAGACAAGAGAAGAATCGGCTGATGCATCCACCGTGACCTTGCCGCTGTATGAATTGCCTTTCTGCAATACAAGTTGATATCTGAGTTCAGCAGTAGGAGAAGGTCGCGGAAGCGTATGCTTCACCTTAAAAGCGTAATCTTTTGAACTCATTTTCACAGGATGCGCCCAGCTATTCGTATCCCGATTGTTGTAGAATGCGCTTCCATCTCCGTGTGCAAAAAGATCTACGCGTGTGGCAAAAAGACTATCTCCTTTCTCGGAACGGATCTTAGCCGGAAGGTTTCGCCTTGTGGCCATCATGCGCATGGGATGGATCTCTGTTTTGGCAGGTGGATGACCACGGTCCCAGATCCACAGGCCTTCCACATGAACCCAATCACCTGCGGTAGGCCAATTCCAGATGATATCACCACGTTGGTGGCCCACGGTTGCGAAGCCGGCCGTTCCGCCAATTTCACAGGCCTTGGTGTATTTGTTTCCTTTATTACTAGCAGCCAGTCCGCTTTCCCATTCGCAGTGCACCCAATCGCGAACCACCGTGTCTCGCCTTTCTTTTCCCTTTTCGTCCTTTGATAGTTTGATGTATCGAGCCAATAGATTCCGGTATTCCTTATCAGGAAACACGTTAAAGGAAAAATCGTGCGTGTAATGATAGAGAGGAAGGTCTTCAAAACTCACGTGCGGTACACCAAACTTGTAGCCTTCGTGACCCTCAATTGGCATGATCTGACCTTCGAGCACAACCACCGTATCGTGACTTACAACCGGACGCCAAGAAGGAAGAATGAGGCTGATATCGGCCACATGCTTGAAACCAAAGACCTTCATCGTATCCATGCATGGATAAATGCCGAGGTCTGCCTCAGTAGACCATCTCAAATTATCAGGATACCAGAATTTGTCTTGGGCTGATGCCGAGATGGACAAAAAAAGAAGAGAAGCAACGAGGAAACGCATCATTATTTCGATGCCGCTTTCTGGGTTAGTTTTTCTAGAATTTGAACTGCATTTGTAGCCGCCCCTTTTCTCAGATTATCGGCTACTATCCAAAGGTTGAAAGCATTTTCTTCGCTTTCATCCTTTCGAATTCTCCCAACAAAAACCTCATCTCGCCTGTGCGCTAGAAGCGGCATTGGGTAAAGGTTGGTTTCAGGATCATCTTGTAGAATAACTCCATCCGCCTTAGATAGAATCCAACGAACATCTTCTACAGTTGCTGGTTTTTCAAAAGTCACATTTACCGCTTCAGAGTGGCCACCATTCACTGGTACTCTCACGGCTGTTGCAGTCAACTTTAAGTTCGGAATTCCTAATATTTTACGGCTTTCGTTCACCAATTTCATCTCTTCTTTGGTGTAACCGTTTTCCAGGAAAACATCGCAGTGCGGAATGCAATTGCGGTGAATTGGATACTTGTAAGCAGGTTTGCTGGCCGCATGTCCGTTTTCCTCTTCTTCCAATTGAAGCATGGCTGCTTTTCCAGTACCGCTCACCGATTGATAGGTGCTTACCACCACTCGTTTCAGCCCAAAGGCCTTGTGCAAAGGGGCCAAAGCCACAACCAATTGAATGGTTGAGCAATTAGGATTGGCAATAATCTTGGAACCGCTTTCGGTTGTTTCTAGGTTCACTTCTGGAACAACCAATGGAATATTCGACTCCATTCTCCAAGCAGAAGAATTATCAATGACGATGGTGCCGACCTCGGCAAATTTCGGGGCCCATTCGAGCGATGTGCTCCCGCCAGCAGAAAAAAGTGCAAAGTCTGGTGTAAGTGAAATTGCCTGCTCCATACTAATTACGCGAACTTCGTTTCCGTTAAATCGGATGGTTTTTCCAACCGAAGCTTCTGATGCAACCGGATACAACTCGGTTACTTTCACATCTCGCTCCTCCAAAACGGTTAGCATTTCTCTACCAACCAATCCTGTAGCGCCAACAACTGCAATTCTCATAATTTTCTAACGAAAGGTTAAACTTCTAAGGGTACCAAAAGTACTATATTTACCATCCTGCCTTCGGGCAAAAACGTACTCCATGCTGTCTTTATTTAACCGATTATATACTTGTTTGTTTCTATTGGTTTCGGCTTCGGCCACCGCACAATTTTCGGATGATTTTTCGGATGGAGATTTTACCAATAATCCGACTTGGAGTGGCGAAAATGCAGAGTTTACGGTGGATGCTCAACGCCTAAGATTAACTGCGCCTCCGCAAACTGACACTTCTTATCTATCCGTTGATTGTCAGGCAATTGACGATGCCACTTGGGAGTTTTTTGTTCAGTTCGATTTCAATCCTTCTTCAAGCAATTTTGCTAGAGTCTATCTTGTATCTAACAACACTAACCTAAGAGGCAGCCTCAATGGTTATTTCGTGAGAATTGGTGGCGAAACTGAAGACCGAATCAGTTTATATAAACAAAGCGGAACTACAACTACGCAGATAATTGCCTCTACCGATGGATTGGTGAATTCCGATCCGGTGACCACTAGGATTCGAGTCACAAGAAGTGCCAATTCTGACTGGGAATTGTTGGCAGATGTCGCTGGCGGAACATCATTCCAATCTTTGGGCTCAGTTAATGATACAACCTTTACGCAAAGCCTATATTCTGGAGTTTGGTGTAAGTACACAAGTACACGTTCGGATAAATTTTATTTCGATGACTTCAATGTTACCGGAAATGTGTTCATAGACAGTGAATTACCTACGGTAGAAGCTCTTAGCGTGATTTCTAATTCAGCGGTGGATTTGCTTTTCAATGAAACCGTTAGTCCACCCACGGCAGAAAACGTGTCTAATTATGTAGCAGATAATGGATTAGGTAGCCCTTCAACGGCAATTGTAGACGGAAATAATCCACGCCTTGTTCATCTCACCTATGTTGCCTCCTTTACCAACGGAACGACCTATCAACTGACGACTTCCAATGTGCAAGATTTAGCTGGAAATACGATGCTTACTGATACAAGACCATTTATATATGTTGTTCCATCGCCATCTGGGTTTAGGGATATAGTAATCAATGAATTTATGCCAGACCCAAGTCCGGTAGTTGGATTGGCAGATGCTGAATATGTAGAGGTTTATAACGCCAGTGACAGCTATATCGACCTTACAGGTTGGAAGTTGGGAGATGCAGCATCTTTCGGTACGGTTGGCGCGCACATCATAGCTCCAGGAGAATTTGCGCTTCTAATTGCAACAGGGAGTGCACCTCTGTTTGCGTTCTATCCAAACGTGGTGACAGTTACTTCCTTTCCGTCCTTGAATAACGCGGGAGATGATATCATTCTTCAGGATGCGAACGAAGAAACGATTGACCAGTTGAGGTACGATCTGAGTTGGTATCAAGACGAGGCAAAGGAAGATGGTGGTTATTCATTGGAACAAATCAATCCATTCGCGGCTTGTAGTAATCCCGGAAATTGGCGAGCATCCGAGCATCCCCTTGGAGGAACACCAACAAGTCAAAATTCTCTTTTCGATAACACTCCAGATACAATGGGTCCGGCTCTAACAACTGTTGTGGTTCTAGGACCCCAAACAATTCAATTAAACCTGAACGAAGCTTTGAATGTTGGAGGTATTTCAGCTTCTAATATCTCAATTGAACCAGTTCTTACCGTTGCTTCCGCCAATGCGAATGCACCGTCCAACAATTCAATATCAGTCAATTTTACAGCACCAATAGATTCGGGTATTGTTTATACCGTTACTATCACGGGAATTACCGATTGCGAGGGAAACCTTCAGCAATTAGATTCTGTGCGAACATTCATACTTCCATTTGATGCCGATTCAGGTGATTTTGTCATCAACGAAGTGCTTTTCGACCCATTCACAGGAGGTTCGGATTACGTAGAATTAGTGAATGTCACTGCTCGTCCCCTTAATCTTAAAGGATGGTTGCTGGCTGCTTATGACGAAGACGATGGCGTAAGTAGTCTGCGAGTAATTACGCAGGAAAATTATGCGGTTCCGGCTGGAGGCTACGTTCTCATTGCAGAGGACACGGCTAACGTGATGATGAACTACGTTCAGCACGGAATCAACAATTTCATTGAGGCCGATATGCCTACTTACAACAACGATTCGGGTACTGTTTATCTTTTGAGAAATGATTCCATCCTGATGGAGTATTTCTCTTATTCAGACGACATGCATTTTCCTCTCTTGAGTATCGTGGATGGCGTTTCTTTAGAAAGATTGGATGTAAACCGACCTGTTAATGACAAGGGAAACTGGCATTCGGCAGCACAAACGGTTGGCTTCGGTACGCCTGGATTGGAGAATTCGCAATACTATCCAACATCAGGTGCGGTTGGCGATGTTAGCATGGATCCGGAGATTTTCTCTCCTTATGATGAAGATGGTTACAATGATGTGTTGAATATCAATTACAGTTTTACGGAGCCCGGTTTTGTAGGAACAATTAGAATCTACGATGCCAACGGAAGGCCAGTTCGATCATTAATAACAAATGAGTTACTGGAAACAGCAGGAACATTTACTTGGGATGGTACAACGGATAAACGTGAAAAAGCACGGATTGGCATTTATATCGTTTTGTTCGAAGCATTCAGTGTCAGTGGAGAAGCGAAGACGTATAAACTAAGCACAGTATTAGGCGGTAGGCTATAAAAGCTCGTTCGCCAAATTGGCCAACTCAGAACGCTCGCCTTTCTCTAAGGTAACATGAGCACAAAGTGAATTGCCTTTAACCTTCTCAATAAGATAAGAAAGACCGTTACTCTGTGTGTCCAAATAAGGTGTGTCAATTTGGAAAATATCTCCCGTGAAAATGATTTTGGTGTTCTCACCAGCCCTCGTAATAATGGTTTTCACTTCGTGAGGAGTAAGATTCTGAGCCTCATCAATAATGAAGAAGATGTTGCTCAAGCTTCTACCTCGTATGTAGGCAAGTGGAGTAATCATCAATTTCTCTTGCTCCACCATCATCTGAATCTGCTTGGCCTCCTTCCCTTTTTCTGGAAACTGACTTTGAATGAACTTCAAGTTATCCCAAAGGGGCTCCATGTACGGGTTAATCTTGCTTTTAATATCGCCAGGTAGAAAACCGATGTCTCTATTACTCAACGGGACAATTGGTCGTGCGAGATAAATTTGGCGGTAGTCCCGTTTCTGCTCCATTGCCCCTGCCAAGGCTAAAAGCGTTTTTCCTGTTCCTGCCACCCCTTGTAATGTCACTAGTTTAATATTGGGGTCGAGGATGGCGTGTAAGGCAAAAACTTGTTCTGCGTTTAACGGACGAATTCCATAAGCCGTTGTTTTTTCAATGCGATGCAGTAGTCCCGTTTCGGGATTATTGTGCACCAAGGCCGACTTTTTTCCGTTTTTTAGGATATAATAATGATTGTGTGGCGCGTTTTCCAATCCCACGGTGCTTGGCTGGCACGTTCCATCCTGATAAAGATCATTAATAACTGAAGACTCAATTCCTTCAACAGTTGTTTCTCCTTTATACATAGAGCTAACATCTTTGATTTTGCCGGTTTCGTAGTCTTCGGCATTGATGTTTAGCGCTTTAGCCTTTAACCTAAGGTTGATATCCTTGCTTACCAAAATCACTTTTCTAGCAGGAAATTCTAACTGAAGCGCAAGTGCTGCGTTCAGGATTTTATGGTCGGCTTTGTGCTCACCAAATACCTTATTTGCATCCACATCGGTTTTTCCACCAGTCATCACAACTTTAAATGAGCCCTTTTTAGATCCATTGATTGGAATCCACTGTTGTAAAGTCTTTGAACCGGCAAGCACATCTAATTCCCGAATAAACTCGCGGGCCGCAAAATTCTTGCTGTCGTTCCCCTTCTTAAAATTATCGAGCTCCTCCAAAACCGTTATCGGAATGGCTACATCATGCTCGTCAAACTGGGTGATTGCGCTGTGATCGTAAATGATTACAGAAGTGTCTAACACAAAAATCTTTCTCTCCTCGGTCTTTTTTGCCATGAATATTTCAGATTACTTGGATGGTAAGTTACCAGTTTGAATGCCCTCCCGTTCACCAAAATGGATATTGATTTCTTATGTTTTCAACACGATATTGTGAAGTATTTGAACGTGGAGGCTTCTTTGCCTCTTGGCCACTCTTCTACTGCTGCTAAAATCAGTAATTCACTATAAGTTGCGGTTGTAATACAGAAAAAAGTTATTTTACAAACAACAGACAATCAAGCTTTTAACATATAAAACAAGCTATTCATCGATTTTTTTTTGATTGTTTATGCTAATATGTCCGTTTGATGTTTTAACTTTGGTGTACAGTTCCAATTCCTGGTTTCGCCCCCATCGCATGACGCTTCGGCTGATTAGGTGGGGGCATTTGTTTGTCCAAACTCCCGCATCCTTATTTGTTACCTTTGCCAAAACGCATAATTTTATATAAATGTCAGAGGTGATGATTGAGATGGGAACGGAGATAACGGAAGTTTTGAAGACACTGCATATCAGCAAGACAAATCCGGCTGCTTCTACAGGATTGGTTGATTTCAAGGGAGGAGGCAAGACGATTAGCTCGTACTCGCCAGTTGATGGAAGCATGATTGCTTCTGTTGGTACTTGTACTGCAGAAGATTATGAAGTGGTCATTAAGAAAGCTCAACAAGCATTTGTTGAATGGCGAACGTGGCCATCTCCCAAGCGAGGTGAGATTGTAAGACAGATTGGTGATGCCCTTCGACAGAAGAAAGAACCTCTTGGGAAATTGGTTTCTTACGAAATGGGAAAAAGTCTTCAAGAAGGTTTAGGCGAGGTGCAAGAAATGATTGATATCTGCGATTTTGCAGTCGGTCTTTCGCGCCAGCTTTACGGATTGACCATGCATTCAGAGCGACCACTTCACAGAATGTACGAGCAATATCATCCATTAGGAATTGTTGGAATCATATCTGCATTCAATTTCCCAGTTGCCGTTTGGAGCTGGAACACAATGCTTGCTTGGGTCTGTGGCGATGTCTGTGTTTGGAAACCATCTGAAAAAGCCCCTATTTCAGGAGTTGCATGTCAAAACATTATTAAGGAGGTATTCGAAAAAAATCGGGTTCCGGAAGGCGTTAGTTGTTTAGTGCAAGGCGATTACACTGTTGGTGAAATGATGACCAACGATAAGCGCGTTCCGCTTGTTTCTGCTACCGGGTCAATAAGAATGGGCAAGAAAGTGGCAATGGCAGTCGGCTCACGTTTAGGAAACACACTCCTAGAATTGGGGGGGAACAATGCAGTGATTATCACCGAAAATGCCGACCTGAAAATTTCAATCGTTGGCGCTCTATTCGGAGCGGTGGGAACTTGCGGACAGCGCTGTACAAGCACTCGCAGACTCATCATTCACGAAAGTGTTTATGATGAGGTGAAGAACAGTTTGGTGAAAGCATACGGACAACTTCGAATTGGTAATCCATTGGATCAGAATAACCATGTTGGACCGCTTATCGATAAGCAAGCCGTTGAAGCATATCTCAACGCACTAGAAAAAGTAAAAGCCGAAGGCGGAAACATTGTAGTAGAAGGTGGTGTTCTTCAGGGCGAAGGCTATGAAAGCGGCTGCTATGTGAAACCAGCAATTGCAGAAGCAAAAAATCATTTCGAGATTGTTCAACAGGAAACTTTTGCACCGATATTGTATTTGCTTAAGTATCGCGATATTGACGAGGCAATTGCGTTGCAAAATGGCGTTGCGCAAGGACTTTCTTCTGCAATAATGACCACGAATTTGCGTCAGGCAGAGTTGTTCTTGAGTTATGCTGGTTCTGATTGTGGAATTGCGAATGTGAATATTGGCACTTCGGGAGCCGAAATTGGAGGGGCATTTGGAGGAGAAAAGGAAACGGGCGGAGGCCGCGAATCGGGTTCTGATGCTTGGAAAGTTTATATGAGAAGACAGACCAACACCATTAATTACAGTACCGAATTGCCATTGGCACAAGGAATTAAATTTGACCTCTAATAGTTGATTTGAATCGTCCGCTGTTCATAGCATTCATTGTATTGCTGAGTTCTTGTACCAAGGACCCAGCCGAGGTTTACTTTGAAGACCAACGGAATTACTACGACATTCCAGCATTTATGGTAAAGCAGGTTGAGACACTTCAAAGTCGAGATCAGCGAGTGCGAAAACATGTTACAAAAGATGGCCACAGCCATATTATTGAACACGGAAATATAGACTGGAACGAAGAATTAGATGCTTTTAAGGAAGCGGACATTAACCGTCCGGCTTGGCGAGGAGAGTTTAAGATTGATAGCATCTCACTTGAGCGAGTTTTTGTCATCACTTACAAAACTGATAATGAAGAGATTCCGGTCAAAAATGTAGTGGTAACAATTGATAAAGACACCCGTCAATGCCTTCAGGTAACAGTAGATAAAAGCACCAAAAATTTCCTTTACAGCTCCGACCAAAGCCTGTTTTTTACTACTGGCGAAGGGTACATGATGAAAGGCAAGCTATCCGTTAGCTATCTCTTTGATTCCGAATATTCCATAGAGAGCGAGTTTATTGAAAGCTAATCGGCTCGTTCCAATAGTTTTTTGTTTGATGATATTGATGAGTTGCAAAGAACAACAGCAGCCTTCAAACTTACTGGGAACATGGCTTTTCACTTTTAATCTTGGTCCCGAAAAGCTACCATTTCAGGCAGAAATGGTTGAAGAACAGGGTCAACTTCAGTTTTATGTGATTAATGGCCAAGAGCGTATTCGAGCAGATAGGTTTGATGTAAAGGATGATAGCGTTTTTGTTCGAATGCCCATTTTCAACACCGCTCTTATAGGAAAAATTGAAGGCGAGTCAATCGTTGGTAACTACTTCGATTATTCTAGAGAAGGTAATTATCGAATTCCATTTGAAGCGGCTAAAAATTTTGTAACCCGATTTCCAATTCAAGATACATCTCTTGTAAACCTAGCTGGTAAATGGAAAGTGGAATTTAGCCCAGGAGGCGACAATGAATATGCGGCTTTGGGCGTTTTTGAACAGAAAGGCAACAAAGCATTCGGAACATTCTTAACTGAAACTGGTGATTACCGTTTCCTCGAAGGAAACGTATCGAGCGACAGCCTGCTTCTTTCATGTTTTGATGGTTCTCATGTATTCCTCTTTAAGGCAAAAGTGGAAGGCGATAAGGTTACTGGAGTTTTCTGGTCTGGAACGCATTGGAATGAAAATTGGACTGGAGTTAGGGATGAATCGTATGAATTACCCGACCCAAAATCATTGACCTTTTTGAAACCGGGCTATAGTAAACTTAATTTCTCTTTCTCTAACCTAGAAGGCAAAGAAGTTAGTCTGAATGACGCACGTTATCAAAACAAAGTAGTGGTGGTTCAGATAATGGGAAGTTGGTGTCCGAACTGCATGGACGAAACGGCTTATTTAGTTTCTCTTCACAGTAAATTTCATCAACAAGGATTAGAAGTGATATCGCTGGCTTTTGAAAAAAGCGATAATGAGGAGACGAACATTCATTCGCTCAATCGATTAAAAGAGCATTTTAATGTTCCGTACGAAATTTTGTTGGCTGGAAAAGCAAGTAAGAAAGAGGCAGCCGAAAAACTGCCAATGCTCAATCATGTTTTGTCTTTTCCAACAAGCATTTTCATCGACAAAAATGGAATTGTTAGGCAAATTCACACAGGATTTTCGGGTCCTGGAACAGGGCGATATTATCAAGAATTTGTGGAGGAAACGGATCGTTTTGTAACCAAACTTTTGATTGAGTAAGGAACTAAACCCGTACTCCAATTACGCAGATGTCATCGACCTGCTCGTGGTCGCCTTGCCATTCTGTAAAGTACTTTTCTAATTCGGCTTGCTGCTCGGGCATGGAGCGTGCACTTATATCTAAAATTTGCTTCCGCATTACAGTGGTTTTCATCTTTTTGCCGAGTTCGCCCCCAAATTGATCGGCATAACCATCAGAATAAATATAAATGCAATCCCCTGGTTGCAGTTGAATTTCATGATTCTGAAAAGGTCGATCAGCTGTGTCCATACTGCCTATGGCAATTCGGTCTCCTTTCACCAGTAATTCTTCACCATTACGGATTATTAGCAGCGGATTGAACGCTCCTGCGAACTCCAGATTCATGGTACGGAAATTCAATTTGCAAAGAGCAATGTCCATTCCATCTCTCACGTAATCGTCATGCTCCGATTTTCGTAGCGATTCGTTAACGCTTTGGCTTAAGTGTTTTAAGATTGTGGCAG
Source organism: Flavobacteriales bacterium (assembly GCA_021741075.1). Taxonomy (GTDB): domain Bacteria; phylum Bacteroidota; class Bacteroidia; order UBA10329; family UBA10329; genus UBA10329. The sequence goes on from JAIOYO010000006.1 coordinate 79,163, forward strand.
GCTCAGATATTTTGTGCTCGTTAACAGCTTGGTTTAATCCATTGTAACCGACAATACTCATCAGCGCACCCGGAACACCATGTCCGGTGCAATCTACTGCCGAGAAAAAAACATCTTCTCCATTATTAGCCAACCAATAAAAATCGCCACTTACAATGTCTTTAGGTTTGAAAAGCACGAACGAATTAGGTAGTAATTTATGCCATAATTCGTTTGCTGGTAGTGTTGCAGATTGAATGGTTCGAGCATAGTTGATGCTATCAACCATTTCTTGGTTTTTCTTTTCGATAACATCTTTTTGAGATTCAATCTTCTGTTTTTGAAGTGTAATCTGGACGTTTGCTTTTCGAATAGCGTAATATGAATAAGCGATACCTAAGACTATAGCGATACACAAAAGATAAAACCAAGTTGTTCTATAGAATGGTGGTTTGATGGTAAATTTGAATGATACTGGAATGTTCTTCCAAAGCTCATCACCAAAACCAGCCCTTACTTTAAAGGTGTAGGTTCCGGGAGGAATGTTGGAATACTTTGCAGAGTTGTTGTTCGTAATTGGCTGCCAATCCTCATCCATTCCCTCAAGAATGTAGCTGTAATTCATGGAAGCTGGCGAGGTGAGGCTGACGCCCGAGAATTCGAACGTCAGATGATTTTTGTCGTAAGGTAAAATGAGATTGAATGGAATTCCATCTTGATTTATTGAATCAGAATATTCGGTCCAATCCACAGATTGTGAATAAAGTTTGATGTCCGTTATACGAGTAAGTGGCTTAAAAAATGCGCCTTTGTCTTGCGATGGGTCATATTCTACAAGGCCGTTGGTGGTGCCAATCCAAATCTTTCCATCACCATCCATGAGCATGGAGTTTGTGCTGCATTCGAGCCCCAGAAAACCCTGTTCTTTCCCGTATCTAATCACGTCTTCCAGTTCTCCTTGATCGAACAGTAAGCGAGAAACACCTTTGGCCTGACCAACCCAAAGCGAACCATCCGTATCGAATCCGAGCGAGTAAACAGCATCGGACAAAAGCCCGTCTGCCACATTAAAATTTTTGCAGGATTTACCATTGTAGCGGTAAACCCCGTTGTTTGTTCCGAACCATAGGTTGCCATCAGGTCCAATCAGAACACTTCTTGTTCTTCCGTCAAAAAAGCCATCCTTGGCGGTAAGTTGAACGAACCTTTCGCCATCAAATTTGAGCACACCATCATCATAACCAAACCAAATATCTTTTCCTTTTCGCACAGCATCAAACACATACTGCGGGAAAGCCATGGCGTTGAATGGTTGTGATAGTTGACCTTTCTCAAAAACTGCTGGACCATTTTTGGTTCCGAGCCATACGGTGGAGCCGTCAACAAATACATCGCGGCAATCGTTCAAATCCGTTTTATCGGCAATATATTGTGTGAATTTTCCATTGCTATAGGTGGTAACTCCGTAGTCGGTCCCTATGTAGATGGTGCCGTTGGCGTCCTCGTCAAAATCGCTGATTACTTCCGAACTCAACCCGTCTTTTTCTTTTACAAATTGGCGCTTTGACCCTTCCCAAATGGCTAAACCGCCCCTTGTTCCAAGCCAAGCTCTATTTTTTGAATCTCTAAAAACTGCGTTTACCGCTGGGTAAGGAAGGTCTTCATCAGACTTATAAATCTTGAATCGCTCACTGTTCAATTTTGAAACTCCGTTTGATTTTGAACCGAACCAAAGGTTTCCTTCTCGGTCTTGTATAATCTTCCAAATATTGTTGTCAACCAGGCCGTTTTTCATGGTTAGCTGCTTGAATTCGCCATCCCGGTACTTCAACACACCTGCTGTTGTGCCAATCCAAATATTCTTGGCTTGATCGCGCTGGTAACCGTAAAATCGTGTGTGCGGAGGAATTCCTTTCGGAAGAGGAATAGGCTCAACCTTACTGTTCATTAGATGATAAAGACCTTTGTAGCCGAATACCCATGCATCGTATTTACCAAGTGGCATTACATCAAATACATAGTTGTGATCTAGCCCGTCATTTGTCGTAATGTTTAACATGGACTCGCCATTCCAACGAAAAAGTCCGTTCTGTACGGTGCAAAACCAAAGCGACCCATCTATTCCTTCTCGAATGTTTAGAATGGTTGATTCAGATAAAAGGGAATCTTTGGTAAGTGGAACAATGGAATCGCCCACCAATCGAGCAACACCTTTTCCAGTTCCTAACCAAACCGTTTGATCTTTTGCAATGAGAATGCTCACAACTCCTTTGTGAGGTAAGCCTTTTTCGATGTTTAAGGAGTCAATCCTATTTCCTAGGATGATATTAAGTCCGTTGTTTGTTCCAACCAGCATTCGCCCAAACTGATCTTGAACAATGGTATAGACAACGTTATCAGAAAGCCCGTGTTCCTTGGTGATATAGCTAAATTCTGAGCCATCAAATTTGTTGATGCCACCTTGATTGGTTCCCATCCAGAGTTCGCCCGTGCTGCTTTGGAACAAGCATAAAATCTGCGATTGCGAAAGACCATTTTCAACGGTAAATTTTTGAAAATCATAAGTTTGAGCCTTTGATGGTGATAAAATCACAACCAAACACGTCATTAAAACAATGATTGTTTTCAACAAATATCTTGAGATGCTTACTTTCAACTTAAATATTGGCTTGATACTTAAACCACTGTCTGCCAGTTACAAATATCTGTAGATAACCTTGTTGCTGCACATGCCGTAAGTAATGTCATTAAAAGCAAATTAAATGAACCAACGATCTCTAACTCTTCAAATTTCTACCTGTTTCGTATTCATATCGCTAATCTTTTTCAGCAATAAAGCCGTGGCACAATGCGATGCCGTATTCGACTACGGAGGACAAGATACAGTATGTATCAATGCTACTGTTTTTCTTACAGATCAGTCGACAGCGCCAAATGGAGTTGGCGCATGGGAATGGTCTACAGGTGGAAACCAGCTTCCAGGCGCTGGAGGATTGGCCACTTTCCAGCCTCTGGAGGAAGGAATATACTCTATTCTTCTGGTGATGTATGACTCGCAGTTAACTTGTTCAAGCCAAGACTCAGTGAATATTGTGGTCTTGGGAAACCCAAGTCCAAACATCGAGGTCGTGGATATTTCTTGTCACGGAGAGTGCGATGGAACAGCTAATGTACTTTACGAAAGTCCAAATGCTGCAGCATATACAGCAACATGGTCTATAGGAGGTACTGAACCATTAACAGGTCTATGTGCAGGTAATTACATAGCTACCATTTCTGATAATTTCGGTTGCTCGTCAACTGTTGCCCCAGTTGTAGGCCAGGTTATTGAACCAGATCCGCTTACCTCAAACATCTCTAATGGCGCCACCGTTTTGGGTTGTGAAGGAGATCCAGACATTACTCTCAATGTTGGAGTTTTTGGCGGCACGCCTAACGCCAATGGTGCTTATAGCGTGCTTTGGAGCCCAGCTGCGGGTATTTCAGACGTTTTTCAGTCAATTACATTGCTGACGCCTAGCGCCAGTAATTTATTTCAGGTTTATACAGCAAATATTACTGATGATAGAGGCTGTACTACAAGTTCAAACGTGCAATTGCTTCCTAGCACAAGCCAAGTAGAAGGAGTTATTTCTATTGCAGGCAGCCCCTGCGCAAATTGCGAAGTGGCATTTTTTAAGCCAGAGGCAAACGAATGGACTCGCCTCTTTACAGGGGTTACAAATGGCTCTGGAAACTATGTTTTCGGAACTGTTCCGGGGATGATGGATTTTCGATTGATGGCAGACCCTGATGATGCGTTCCATCCAAATGTGTTGCAAGGATATTATACCGGATCAACCCCAACTCATTTATGGGAACAGGCCACTTCGCTCAATTCGGGTTGCGGTACAACTTCGCAAAAGAACATCGATTTGCCAGCAGCAGTTGCACATAACGGTCAATGCACCTTAAGAGGAGCACTTTATCAATTAGTTCCGGGCAAGTCTCAAACCGAAGAAGACCCGATTCCATTGATTGACGTGGTGGTGGAAAAAACTCCGCCAGGAAGCGCCCAAGCAAAAGCAACTACAGATATTAATGGAGAATTTGAATTTAATTTGATGGAAGTGAGCGACACGCTTTACTCGCTTTATGTTAACATTCCAGGACTTCCCATGAATCAGACTCACCAAATTTCAATTGACGCTGGTGATTTGCTATACGATCAGTTGGATTTATGTGTGAATTTGGAGGGAACTTTTATTTCTACATGCACTGCCTTAAACATCGAACAACCCACAGAAGAAAACACCGCCATAACCGTTTATCCCAACCCAAATAATGGCAATTTTCAAGTGAAGATGGGGGCTTTTTTAGGCGAAAATTCTCAAATATCCATTTTCGATGTTTCCGGACGTGTTGTATTAGTGAAATCCTTCCAGCAAACCCCGCAGGAATTTCAGTTTTCAGGTCTTAACCAAGGATATTACCTTATTCGTATTCACAATGACCAACGAAGCGAATTTGTAACCTTGAGTATCACCCCCTAAAAGCTATGCTTGTCAATGAATGATTCCACCGGGTTCTTACATTTACCCGAATGGGAACAATCATTTCAAAAATCATATTCTTCTTCAGCGGTTGGACAATGGATAAGGACATTCCAACTGACGTTCAGCGCTGCGTAATTATCGCTGCACCACACACGAGCAATTGGGATTTGGTTCATGCACGTGCGGCTTTTTACCTAATGGGAATTCCACTTCGGTTCACCATTAAAAAGGAATGGTTTAGACCTCCTTTTGGGTGGCTCACAAAGGCTATGGGCGGATTGGCAATTGACAGAACTCCGAAACAACAAGGGGCAGAACGCAAAAGCATGACCGAGGCCATGAGCGACCTTTTTAAAGAGCATCAATCCTTGGCCATGATGGTCACGCCCGAAGGAACGCGCGCCTTGCGTACAGAGTGGAAAATGGGCTTTTACCACGTGGCGGTGGGTGCTGGTGTTCCTATTGCATTGGGCTATTTGGATTACAAACGGAAACATGCTGGCGTGGGACCAATCATCCATCCAAGCGGAGATATGGACGCTGATTTGCGCAAGATAATGTCGTTTTACAAAGTCATTGGACCCAAGCATCCTGAGAAATTCTCGGTGGATTTGCGATATGTCTGAAATCAGGAAACCACTCTTATTCTGCGTGCAATGAGAATGGCAAGGAGGGAAGAAGCAATGGCCAAATAACCAACGAGGTCGTAGTTTTGATAACTTCCTGAAGCCGTTTTAATCATAATTATTCCAGCAACATAACTAGCCACACCTGCACCAAGTTGCTGTATGGCCGAATTCACGCTCATAAATCCGCCTCGTCTTTCTGGTCTTACCGAAGAAGTGATCATGGTCATGGCTGGAATGATTCGTCCCGAAATGAGAATGAACATAATGCTCGTAATTACCAGCACCGCGTAAAGATTCATTTGCGGTAGATGGGTGATTATCCATAGTGGAATGAGTGACAAAAGGGTCACAACCGAAAAGAACTTGAGCTGGCCATACTTGTCGGCCCATTTGCCAAATAGCGGAGCCGAAAAAAGCGTGCAGAAGCCTCCAACCAAATAGATGTAAGATAATTCGCCCTCGGTAAATCCAACATTTGAAACCATGTAAGGCGCAATGAATGTGATGACGCTGAACTGACCCAACATCAGAAGTACAATGAAAAAGTGAGCTGTAAATTGGTTTCGATCCGCAAACATAACCCTAAGAATGGTGATTGGATTCTCGATTCCATGCTTCAAATGTTCCTTCACATTCGGAACCATTTTTACGTTGAAAGCGAGAATGGGTAGCCCCGCCACTCCCAAGAACAGAAACGGTGCTTGCCAGCCGAATTGATTGGCCAGGAACAACCCAAACGGAACACCAAAAACAGATGCGGCAGAAAAAGCGGCCATCATGGTACCCATGGTTTCGGAACGCCTGTCCAACGGAGTCAGGTCTCCGACAATGGAGAGCACAGTTGCGCCAAGCAGACCTCCGAACGAACCGGTGGCACAGCGGGCAAAAAGCAACATTTCGTAAGAATCCGAAAGGGCGCAAGCGAAGGTTCCAAGAAGAAACCCAGAATAGATGAAGATGAGCGAATGTTTGCGGTCAAAGCGATCCATGAAGAAAGAACCGAACAATCCAACTATTCCAGCGCTAAACGTATAAGCTGCCACTAATACCCCAAAATCCTGCGGAGAAATGCCCCAAATACGCTCTAACTGCGGTCCGAGTGGCATCATAATCATGTAATCCATGATATGAGTAAACTTGATAAACGCAAGAAGATAGGTGAGCTGTTTGGTCATGAATGGTTAATAGCCGCAAAGGTGGGCATTGAATCGAAACCGTACATACTCGAATTCGTTGCTTCAATCAAGACAAAAAAAGAGCGAACCCTTTCGGATCCGCTCTCACCTCAAACCAACCACTCCAATTATTTCTTTTTCAGCTCATCTTCAATCATTCCGAAGAACTGATCCAGCTTTGGCATAATCACTATACGGGTTCTGCGGTTTGCAGCGCGACCATCTTTAGAACTGTTGTCCAAAACTGGAACATATTCCGCACGGCCAGCTGCCGTAATTCGCTCGGGTGCGATTTTGAAATCGTTCTGAAGAATCCTCACCAAAGAAGTTGAACGCTTTACGCTTAAATCCCAGTTGTCTATCAATTCACCTCTATTGAATGGAACGTTGTCTGTGTGACCTTCTACCATTACATCTAACCATGGTTTTGATGATAGGATAGTTGCAACCTTCCCAAGAACCGACTTTGCATTAGCATTGATTGCGTAGCTACCGCTTTTGAAAAGGAACTTATCTGAAATAGACACGAATACAACACCTTTTTCCACCTTCACAGTGATGTCATCGTCATAAAGATTTCCGAGGGCGCCTTTAATGCTTGTAACAAGCGCAATAGTAACCGAATCTTTACGGTTCATTGCCTGATTCAAGGTTTTGATGCGCAAATCTTGCTCGTTGATTTTCTCCAACGATTTCTCCAAGTTGGCGGCTCCTTTAGCCGATAGCATGGTCATATCGCCAATGTTGTTGATGAGCTGATCGTTCTGAGAGCGTAGATAATCCAACGAACCTTCGGCAGTTTTAAGAGCAGATTGACAAGCTATTAATTCTCGTTGTGCATGTGCCAAATCCGAAAGGTTTTTACCGTGTAAATCTTTGAGAGCTGAAAGCTCATCACCTTGTTTGGTGAATTTTTTGTTAGAAACACAGCTGCTCAACAAGAGGGCTAATACACTGAACACTAGTACTTTTTTCATTTTAAGGTTAAAACATTAATTGTTGCTACAAAAGTAGAGTGCTGTTATATGAACAGAATTAAAATGAGATGAAAATTGAATGTTGAAAACCTAACTTTTTGAGCACAAAAAAGCCGAGCCATTCACGTGGCTC
>JAIOYO010000058.1 GCA_021741075.1 Flavobacteriales bacterium
ATCGCTTATGGGGGTGAAACCAGAAAAATTACCATCGAGGTATTCCACACCTGATTCTTACTTGGTCAGCTTGTAAATTAGAATCAGGCAAACACCGACACTTAAGATTACGTTTCCAGCGGCAGCCAAATGGCTGCCGCTTTTTATTAGCTGAACTGTTTCGAAACTAAATGTGGAAAAGGTGCTAAAGCCACCGCAGAAACCTATTAGCAACCCAGTCTGAATAAGTTTATTCTCCAAATCAAATCGGCCAAACAACCACACCACACCAACAAGCACCAAACAACTGAGTATGTTGCTTATAAGTGTCCCCAAGGGTAATACACCAATATAAAACCTACTTATAAGAAGGGAAATGACATAGCGACATAAGCAGCCTAAACCTCCACCCAGAAACACGAGAAGATATGTCATTTTATCATCGATCTCATAGTGAGTTTGGCTGTTGACAAACCAATAATGCCACCGAATACCGCACCTATAATGATGTCTAATGGGTAGTGTACACCAAGATACACTCGACTAATGGACACTATGGCCGCCCACCCGAATAAAAACAACCCTTTTGTTCCAAAATGAGGAATAGCTAGGTTGGAAAAAGTCGCTAATCCAAAAACATTGGCAGCATGAGAAGACACGAACCCAAACTTCCCACCGCAACTACCTGAAACTAAATTGACGAAATCTTTCAGCCCGTCTTCATGACACGGTCTCAATCGCTGAGATACTTCTTTGAACAAATTAACTGAGCCTTGGTCGGTAATAACAATCATAATTCCAACGGCTAGTGCAATCCATTGCAAATTGTTTTTCTGATGATGTCGGTATAATGAATGGGCTAAAAAGCCATAAAGTGGCAACCAAATCCACTTGGAACTAAAGCCCAACATGATTGCATCCAATACGGGATTCCCAGATAGCTGATTAACCCATAAAAAGAGATTATTATCAAGTTCTATTAGAGACTCGATGTACCTCAATTCTTAGTAGGTTTTAACGAATTTGCTTGACCATTGAGTCTGATCATTGGTGATAGTAATGCTGTAAATTCCAGATTGCAAATCCGACACGTTAATAGAACGAATTTCGTTTGTATTAGACATGTTCATCACTTCACGACCTTGAGCATCGTAGATATTCACTTGACCAAATTTTAACTCTGTATTAGAAATCATCAATTGATCAACACATGGATTCGGGTAGACGGAAAGTGATCTTTTCTCGAATTGGTGAATTCCAGCTGGATCGTCTGCATCAATGACTGGAAAAATAGCTAAGCTTACGTCAAGCCCCCATGAATAAACAGGATGTTCAACCGTAAACCAATCATCGTTAGAGGTCAGCTCCCACGAATTGAAAGTGCCCATAGCGTCTCCATCAGTAGTTGACATGAGACCAACGGTATCTCCTTGACTCATCATGGTTAAATCGATGCCAACCGAAAATCTGTCTCTAATAACAATCGTGTCGTGCGCAAAGCTTGCTTCGGTGAAACTTCCTCCATTAATGAGCTGGTAAACAGGAATATCCACAAAACCCAAAACGCTATCTGGCGCTATGGAATCTGACTGACCCAATGAAGTAACACCTGTTCCGTAATTGTTATACACATTCACTCTTACAACTGAATTTGAGTCGGTAGATTCGAACTTCACCTCTCCGAAAAGAAGGAGAACTTTTCTTAAAACGAAAGACTGGTCATGATAATATGACTGTGCTTTTGCCTTGTCGCCATAGCCGTTATTTCCAAACGCATACCCACCGTTAGGCGAGTCATACAGCACTTGTGTGCCCGTTAAGAAATCAGAATAACCTAATGTATCGGTAACCTGTGCAATTCCTAATTGAGCGACCGCCATCAACAGTCCAGTAATCAATCCTCTCTTCATACGGCAAATGTAGTTAAGACAAAAGAAAAGGGCTTCCGAATTGGAAGCCCTAACTTAATTATGTGCTATTTATTATTGAACAACAATCTTTTGAGTCCCAATTCCATCTGCACTTATCACAGATACAAGATAAACTCCTGGTGCCAGATTTGCTGTACCAATCTCTACCTTTTGATTTCCGGCAGTAATCATATTTGTAAGATCCATAATTAGTTTTCCTTCGAGACTAAGCAAGGAAACCGATTGCACATTCGAATTCTTATCCAAAACTAAGGTAAAGTTGTCGGTTGTAGGATTTGGATAAATACCAAATCCTTTTTCAGCCAAAGCTGCCTCAGAAACATCAACTGACGGATCAAAATTGGCACGTATCATTGGAGAGGTTGTGTAACCTGTGTACCAATCAATTGCATTTCCAACTCCGAATGGACCAAAACGCAATTGGGCACGATCCTCATCCCCATCACTAGCCAAGAACCAAAGGTCTTCACCCTCCCCTGTATTTCCAATACTGATGAGGTATAAACCATCGGCATCCAGCTGAACCCCATCTCCACCATCAATCAAAATATTGACAAACGTTGGAACTGCTCCAGCGCTAATATCTCCAGAAACCAAATCATATACTTCGGTAACAATCGGATTACTAAGGGATTGGTCGTTGATTGCGTCAAACACTTCCACAATGCAAGATTCAGTTGTAGTATTTGCTGCGAATGCGACCTGTACAGCAGTTAATGTTCCGGAAGCAACTGTTGAGTAGTAGAGAGCAATTTTATATTCATTGGCCACCCCACTTGCGTTGTCACCACCTGAAACTTGAAACTCCACATTATCCTCATCATCATGAGCATAAATATTATTTGTCATTTTGAAAAGAGACTCTCCTTCGTTATTTGACATAAGTTCATCAGTTGCGTCAGCCTCAACAGATACTGTAACTGTGTAATCACCCAAATCACTTGGAGTAAATCCTGTTGCGTACCAAGTTGTGTCTCTACCGGTCGAACCAATACTGTTTGTTTCTGCAGGAAAAGTTCCTGAAGCTAAAGAAGTACCACCGTTTGAAATGTCATATGAATAAATGGCATTCGTCTGAGCTGTTCCACCTTGATTCAAACAAGCTGCTCCAATTACAATCTCTTGTGACTGCGCAAGTGGAATCTGTTGGTATTCCCAATCTCCGATAAAATCTCCGTGCCACACATCCGTCATTGCTAAGTCATTTCCCAAACCTTCTACAATACGCATGTCATCAATCATCCAAAAATAAACACGAGCAGACCAACCAATTCTTAAGAAAAGTGTTTGTGAAGTCCCTACAGTTCCAGATATGTTAATACTTACTAAGGCTGGATCTGCAGAAGCTGCGTTATTAGCAGTATTTCCTTGTACGGTATAATCCGTCCAGTTTGTTGAATCTGTACTTACTTGAACTACCATGTCAACGCCATTATTGAATCTGAAACTTTGCTCAAACTCCAACAATAGACTTGGATAAGAAGCTCCCAAATCAATTTCAGTTGTGGCGAAATATGATTCGAGATATTGGTAAGTTGTTCCAGAAGGCTGACCATAGGTAAAATGGTTTGCAGAGTCTGGGTCATTGATTAGGAATCCGTTTCCGGCTGTTGTTGAATTAATCGGATCATCATAGCCAGCACCATTGACGGAGTTGAAATTGCCATGTGAGCCATCCATTGACCACTTCCATGGATTGATTCCTGACACATCGTCAACTGCCCAACCATTAGGAAATCCACCGCCAAAATCTTCTTGCCACAACGTTGGGACCCCACCTCTGTTAGGCAATGCCTGAATTATTGAACGATACATTTTAGCTTCCGAATCAGGAGTTTCTGAACTCGACTGAATCAGTTCTTTTTGTTCCAATCCGACATGATTGGGAACGGTTAAAAGTTTTTGCTGACCGATTACAGTGGTGGCAACGGTCAAAAAACCAAGTGCAAGTAGGTAAGATTTCTTCATGTTTTAAATATTAAATGGTAAGACGAATTTAATCTTTTTGCTGGCAATGTTATCCTAATATTTGCCAAAGAAAAAGGCCAGCTCCATTACGGAACTGGCCTTCGCATTATTCTATGAATCAATTACTGAACTACGATTCTTTGTGTAAGAGAAGACTTTTCTCCCATCAACTGAACCATGTAGATTCCAGCAGACAAGTTTGAAACATCAACAGATGTTCTTGAGGCCTGGCCAACTTTTGTGTTCAATTTCTTAGCGAACACCAATGAACCATCAACGCTAATTACGTTAATTGTTACGTCTTGATCCTCTTTTGAAACGAAATTGATGTTTACATTATCACTTGTTGGGTTAGGATAGATACTTACAGAAGCAACATCTTCGTTTTCAACTATTCCTACACTAGGATCAAAGTTTGCACGAATCATTGGTGATGTAGTGTATCCTGTGTACCAATCAATTGCACCTCCGGCTCCAAACGGACCGTAACGCAATTGACCACGGTCATCATCGCCATCACTAGCAAGAATCCAAAGATCCTCGCCTTCGCCTGTATTTCCAATGCTAATTAGGTATGTACCTCCTGCTTCCAATAGCACTCCATCACCTCCATCAATGAGAATATTTACAAGATTAATGTTAGCTCCACTTGAAACATCTCCAGCTCCCAAGTCATAAACCTCAGTAGCAATTGGATTAGAAAGAGTTTGATCATTAACCGCATCGTAAACCTCAATAATGCAAGATGCCGTTGTAGTGTTTGCACCAAATGCAACCTGAACTGCAGTCAGCATGGCGTCAGCAAATACTTCGTAGTACAATGCTGCTTTATATTCATTTGCAGCAGTAGTACCAGTGGCGTCTCCACCATTAATCTGAAATTCAATATTGTCTTCGTCATCATGAGCGTAGATATTATCTGTAATCATGAAAGTTGAAGTAGCCTCATTGTTTCCTGGCACCTCATCAGATTCATCTGAATCAACAGAAACCGTCACCGTGTACGTTCCGGTAGCGCTTGGCGTAAAGCCAGTTGCATACCAAGTTGTATCGGCAGATACAGATGCAATGGCAGTGTTGTTGGCTGCAAATGATCCTGACGCAACTGAAGAAGAACCATCAGAGATATCATAAGTATATGTTGCATTTGATTGTGCGTTTCCGCCCATGTTGGTACATGTTGCTCCAATCACAACTTCTTGAGCCTGTGCCAAAGGAATTTGCTGATATTCAAAAGCACCTAAGATGTCGCCATGCCAAACCTTAGTAAGTTCAAGATCGTTTCCGGCAGCTTCAACGAATGCAACGTCATCAAGTTGCCATACATAATCCCAAGTTCCCTCAAAACGAAATCTAATCCATACAGTAGCCGGATTAGCGATAATTGCTCCAGAAATATTTACTAATCCGTTATCTGGATTATCGCCAGATGAATTCAACGCTTGTCCTGCATCAACTTCATATGAATTCCAAATTGATCCATCCGTACTTACTTCAAGGAAGATGGAGTTTTGAAATCGTACATTATAATGTTGAAAGGCAACTGCAACCGAATTAAAACCTGTTAGGTCAACCGAGTTAGCCAATTGAATCCATGAGTTATGTACAGATGAACCATTTCCTAGCCCATCACTGTCAAACATAGCCCAACCATTAGCAGCAGTCGAGGATTCCAAAGCACCATAACTTTCAGAAAAGTCTCCGTAAGGTCCTGTAGTTGTAATTTCCCAATCTGCAGATGGAGCACTTGAGTTTCCAAAAGTCCAGTTAGCAGCGTTAGAAAAATCGTAATAAAGCCCATTGATGGTATCTCCAGTTGCAGCAACTGAATGTGTTACAGTTGGCTGCTCTAATGTAACCGTGTTGTGATTTGCTTGCATTTTAATTTGCTGAACCGACTGCATGGCAACTTGTGCACTTGCGCCAAACACAACACCAAAAGCTAGCATTGAAGCGTAGATTTTTTTCATTTTATGTTTAATTGATTAAAAAAAAATTTGAATTTATTCGTCAATTGACGAACGGCTAAGATACAGATTACCACAAAATCAACTTGATTCTAAAAGACAATTCCTACTGATTTCTATCAGTCCATCAATGTTATTCTTTCAGAATATATTCTGTCGTTCAATCGAACACTCACGATATAGGTTCCTGCACTGAATGAAGCCACGTTTATTTGTGATTTGTGCGAGCCCGCCAACTGGGTGTGGCCGTTCTTCTGAAGCAGCACTTTTCCTTCAATGCTTAAAATTGAGTATGAAACTGATGCGCGATCTAGCAACTCATATTCCAATGTAATCTCTCCAGTTCTGGCTACAGGATTCGGATACATTCTGAAGCTAAAAGCATCACTTCGTTCTTCAATTCCTACAGAACCTGTTCCTAAAACAAGAATGTCGTCTATTGAAATCAAGTTGTCATCAACGCTATTGTGGCGAAACGCAATGAAAATATTTTCTCCTTGATAATCAGCCAATGATGCTTGCCACTGTTGCAGTATTCCTCCATGACGGGTTACGTCTACAGAGTCATACTCAAGCTCTGTATGCATAATGCCTTGGGTAAACACATAGGTGGCCGTATCCTCTATATCCGTAGTAAGTGTACCGTTAAATTCGGCAAAAACAGCGAGTGTATCCGTAAAACTCGTTTCCAAATTATTGGTAGTTGAAACTAGCACCTGATATCCATCCATATATCTTGGCAATTGAAATGGTGCGGATTTCCAATACAAATTGGCCAAATCATCTTGAATATGGATTCTAGGTGTGATGAGCCAGTTGTCAGCAAAATCAGACTCATTTTGCAGCCAAGAATTACTAGCAAGAACTGTGTTTGAACTATCTACATCGGCAAAACCGAAAGAAAGAAACCACTCGTCTGGCCGAGCAGTTGCAGAGCCGCTTCCGTCAACAATACCATCGATGTCAAAATTAAGCCAGTTCGGATAGAGATTTGGTGGGTCTCCTTCGGGATATTCAACCAGTATGTAGTCAATGGTTTCAGCTTCAAAATTCTCCCAAAGCAATGTATCGTTCTGTGCAATGGCCGAGTTTATAATAAACTGAGTTAGTAAGGCGAGTAGGTAAGATTTTTTCATTTGAGTTTGGTTTGGTTATTCGAATCTGATTAAAAAACCTGATTATGTATATAAAATGTTCAAGACTTCATTGAGTAATGAAATCCTGAAGACATAAAATTATTGCAACTGACTAATTAAGCAATCGATGCTTCCGAAGCGTATTCTTCAACGCTTGGACAAGTGCAAATTAAGTTTCGGTCGCCTTGTGCATTATCAACTCGCCCAACAGATGGCCAAACCTTAGCTTCTGAAACCCATGACAGCGGAAACGCAGCCTTTTCTCTAGAATAAGCATGGCTCCAAGCATCGTTAACTACCATTTTAGCTGTATGCGGAGCATTATGCAACACGTTATCCGTCAAATCAGCAACGCCATTTTCGACTTCGCTGATTTCTTTACGAATAGAAATCATAGCCGAAATGAATTTATCCAACTCCGCTTTTGATTCGCTTTCGGTTGGCTCCACCATTAAGGTTCCGGCAACTGGGAAGGAAACCGTTGGTGCGTGATAACCATAATCCATCAATCGCTTGGCGATGTCACCGGCCTCAACTCCCGAATTCTTCTTAAAATCTCGGCAGTCGAGTATCATTTCGTGCGCAACCGTGTTGTGCTTTCCTGAGTACAAAATAGTGTACGTTCCTGCCAGTTTTGTCTTGAGATAATTAGCATTTAGAATGGCATATTGGGTGCTTTTCTTGACGCCAGATGCTCCCAACATTTTAATGTATCCGTAAGAAATCAAAAGAATAAGTGAGCTACCCCAAGGAGCTGCAGAAACGGCAGAAATTGGCTGACTTCCGCCCATAGGAACTACCGAATGCCCAGGAAGAAATGGAGCCAAATGCTTGGCAACACCAATTGGCCCCATGCCTGGACCGCCACCACCATGTGGAATGGCAAATGTCTTGTGTAGATTCAGATGGCAAACGTCAGCGCCAATCAATCCAGGATTGGTGAGGCCAACTTGTGCGTTCATATTAGCACCGTCCATGTATACCTGCCCGCCATTATCGTGGATTATCTTGGTCACTTCCTGAATCGATTCTTCAAAAACACCGTGAGTGGATGGATAAGTAACCATCAAACAAGACAACGTTTCAGCATATTCTTCAGCTCTGGCCCTCAAATCTTCAACATCAATGTTGCCGCTTTCATCGCACTTTGTAACAACCACTTTCATTCCAGCCATAACCGCACTTGCCGGATTTGTTCCGTGTGCCGAAGAAGGAATTAAAGCCACATTTCTGTGTGCATCTCCTCTACTCTTATGGTATTGATCAATGACCATCAAACCAGCATATTCGCCTTGCGCTCCTGAATTTGGCTGGAACGAAACTGCTTCAAATCCAGTGATTTCGCATAGGGATTTTTCCAATTCGTTAAAAACGATTTGGTAGCCTTTGGTTTGATACAATGGAACAAATGGATGAATGTTCGCAAATTCGGCCATGCTAATTGGATACAACTCACTTGCCGCATTCAATTTCATGGTACATGATCCAAGCGAAATCATTGAGTGCACTAAAGAAATGTCCTTGTTCTCCAATCGCTTGATGTAGCGCATCATCTCCGTTTCGGAATGATAAGAATTGAAGGTTGGATGCGTGAGGAAATTGTCTGCACGCAGGAATGAAGCTGCAATTGAGGTAGTGTTTGCGCTTAATTCCTCACGTTTCACATACACAGGCTCTGTCTTTGCAATGCTAGAAAAAACCTCTAAAATCTTCTGTAGCTGACCAAGGTTGGTTGTTTCATCCAAGGAAATTCCCAATGAGCGATTATCGATATAACGGAAATTGATTTGCTCGGCTTCGGCCAGTTCTTTAATCTCTGTAACGTTTACACCTGATGGCGGAACAACTTGAATAGTATCGAAGTAGTTGTTTGACTTCACCTCGTATCCAATCGACTTCAATTTTGAAGCTAGAACGGCCGTTTTTTGGTGGATGTTTGTAGCGATGTTTTTCAAACCTTTCGGTCCATGATACACGGCATACATACTTGCCATAATGGCTAGAAGTGCCTGAGCAGTGCAAATATTTGAAGTTGCTTTATCACGTTTAATGTGCTGCTCGCGTGTTTGGAGCGCCATTCTCAATGCTGGATTTCCCTGAGAATCAACAGAAACTCCAATTATTCTTCCTGGAATGTTGCGTTTAAACTCTTCTCTCGTTGCAAAGTAAGCTGCGTGCGGGCCTCCATATCCTAACGGAACGCCAAATCGTTGCGTGTTTCCTACCACTACATCCGCCCCCCACGAACCTGGGCTTTTTAAAAGAACCAAACTCATCAAATCAGCTGCTACTGCAACTGCAGCACCAACTCCATGCGCTTTTTCTACAAACTTGCTAAGGTCGTTTACCTCGCCATTAACAGCAGGATATTGAAGCAAAGCTCCAAAGAATTCATCCGAAAGATGAACGTCATTGTAATCGCCAATAATCAACTCAATGCCCAACGGTGCTGACCGCGTATGCAATAAATCAATGGTTTGAGGAAAACAATCGGCAGAAACAAAGAATTTGCTCACGCCTTTTTTGGTCGCCTCACGCGAACGTGAATTGTAAAGCATAATCATTGCCTCGGCAGCAGCTGTTGCCTCATCAAGAAGAGAAGCATTTGCCAATTCCAACCCAGTAAGATCACAGACCATCGTTTGAAAATTGAGCAATGCCTCTAATCTACCTTGGGCAATTTCTGCCTGATAAGGCGTATATGCCGTATACCAACCTGGATTTTCTAAAATATTTCGTTTAATCACGTTCGGAACAACGGTATCGTAATACCCAAGTCCGATGTAGGTTTTAAATAATTTGTTCTTTGCGCCAATTGCTTTGATATGCTCAGCGTATTCAACCTCCGTCATCGCTTCCGGCAAGTCTAATTCTCTGTTCATTCTGATAGATGCAGGAACGGTTTTACTGATTAGTTCCTCCAAACTTGCAACACCAATTGTTGCAAGCATTTCTTGAAGATCTTCTTCTCTGGGGCCAATATGGCGATTGACAAATGTATCTTGATTCATGAGTGTTTTTCGTGAGGTCGCGCAAATTTACCACAGCATTTAAATCCAAACAGTCGTTTTTGTTCATTTTATGCACAGTTAACTGTATAAATTGCAGCGGTCCGAAAGGCAGCACACTTGCCATTTGGATATATTTGAAATCTCGCATGAACAAGTCAATTCTTCTGCTCATCATTTCCGTGTTCATCTGTTCGATGTTCACTATTTCTCAGGCGCAAGACAAGCTTCTGATGAACAATGGAAAAATAAAGAACCTGAAAGGTAAAGTAGTTGCTTATGATTACAACGACATCTTTTATCAAAACCAGCAGCAGCACACCAAAATGCTAGTCGATAGCGCTAAGCGGGCGGAAGAGCAGGCGGCAGCACGAACAACCGAAAAGTGGCAACGAGCCAAAGAAAAAGAGGCAGAAAAACTTCGCATAAAGGAAGAAAAGCAGAAGACTAAATTGGACGCTCTCCGCAAGGATTTTGAAGCCGATGTGAAATACAAATTGGAAACGCTTTCTCCTGCCGATTTCGAAAAATGGAAGAATAAAGAATTAGTGGCCATCAAAAAAGTTGAGCTTCAACGTGAATTGGCAAACAAACTGAAAGAACAATCGGAAGAACTTGATGCCGAGAAAATGGAAGCCTTCCACCGAAGACGTTTTACGAAAAGCGTTTCGCGCAATCAAGTATTTTCCATTCTCAGAACCGATGCTCCTGAAGAGATTGTTTACAACGCAGACACCTTGGGTTATTTTGCCGATGGCGAAGCAGAAGTTGAATATGGCGTAGAGGATATGCGCATGTACATCAAAGGAAGACAGGACGGCCGCAAGCACAGTTTCCATGATGTGTACATTGGCGCGGGCGTTGGACTTGCTTCTGCCTTGCTTCTCACCTATACGTGGGATGCATTTTATGCTCCTATTCCGCCTGCCATTTGTATTGCGGTAATGGCCGGACTGAGAAAAGTAAAACCAAGTTCTAAACTAGAACTGACCCAGAACTTCCTAACCTCTGACGCTTATATGGACGGTTATCATCGTTCGGCTAAAGGCCGCAAGATTTTCGCTTTTGCGATGGGAGCCACAGGGGGTCTTGCCGTTGGCATTACGGTTGGTGTGCTTACCAATCCGATATTGCAAAAATCTACAGAGTAGTTTTCTTTTTCATTCAGTTCGACATCGCGTAACTTCACCTTCCTAATGAAAGGTGCGTTTTCCTATTTCGTTTTTGGCAGTTGGTGGGTTTCTCTATGCGCCTCTGCAATGGGACTTCTTTCTTGGCTTGAATTAACCGGAACTTGGTGGAACGCTCCTCTTTTCGTTTTCCTTCTCGGTTCAACCTTGGTCATTTACAACCTTAATATGATTAGCGGACTAGCAGAACTTCGAGTAAAAGGAACCGAATCCGAACGCCACCACTGGTGTATAAATAACGAACGATTGATGAAATTCACGTTGGGATTGGGTCTCGTTTTGACTTTCATATCAATATGGTTCTTAAACGTTGTCGTTTGGTGGTTGATGATTCCATTAGGAATTGTGGCCTTGGCTTACACTGTTCCAATAGTTCGAAGAAACGCACAGAAAATTCGACTACGGGAAATTGGCCTGTGGAAAATCTTCATAATTGCTATCGTTTGGGTTGGAATGACCGTTATTCTCCCCTCAGTTCATCTTTACGGTTTTGAACAAATCATCGAAATTTTCAGTTGGGAATTGGCGCTTGAAAGAGGGATTTTCATACTTGCCATCACCATTCCGTTTGATATTCGTGATTTGGTGAATGATGCCAAAAAAGAGATACGAACCATTCCATCGACTATAGGATGGAAGCGTTCTGTAGTGCTTTCTCAGTTACTATTAGCTGTATTCATGATTTTGATCTGGCTTCGTATAGGAACTGACCATCCATTTTTCTACGCTTATTTCATCAGCAGCATCCTCACTTTCACCTGTGTTTCTGTTGCTACGCCCAAACGGAGCGATTACTACTGCTCATTTTGGGTTGAAGGAACCATGATACTACAGCTTGGTGCAGTTCTCCTTTGCTTAACAACCCTATCCTTTACCTAACGTCTTTTACAAAACCTCTAAACCATGAAACCACTTTTTTCATTTCTCCTTTTCTCGTTTTTCTCGCAACTCGTATTCGGTCAGGGAATGATTAGTTCTATTTCAATTTCGCCAGTCAATCCGACCGTTGCTGATAACATAGAAATACATGTTGACCTTCAGTTTTCAAGTTCAGACTGCCAACCAGACAATCAAGACCATATCGTAAATGGAACCAGCATTAGCGCCAGCGCACTACATTGCATTGGAATGCTAACCGCCATTTGCAACACTACCGATGTGTTTGAAATTGGGCAGTTACCAGCTGGAACTTATACTTTCGATTTTACACTTTCGAGCGGTTTTGGTGGTCCTGGATGCAGCCCAGGTTTTGTCCCAGATGATAATGACCAGTTTCAGTTTACAGTAAGCGGAGCAGTAGGAATTGACGAAATTTCGTTCGATGAATCCATTGCTTATCCTAACCCAACAACGGGTATAATTTTCCTAAAAACACCAAGTTTGGAGCTTGGTTATTTAACTACCCTCTCGGGAAAAACTATTCTAGAATTGAGCCTTGGAACGAAACAAATTGACCTTTCCGAACTTCCTTCTGGAGTTTATTTTCTTACCGTTGGAAACTCTCACACTCGGATTTTGAAGAATTGAGCTAAACTTAATCATCATCAGCCACGCCATACACCATATTAAAGGTTACGGGATAATGGTCTGAGAATACCGAACCGAAGGAGTTGACCCACGAACTGCTGGCTGCGGAACTTTCATTCTCTAATGCCCATTTCGGATAGCAAGCGGTGAAGAGATCCACAAGTTGAAAATCGTAAAAGAGATCAAGATCGCGTGCGGTGTATTCAGGGAAATACATCACATGATCAAATGGTTTTGAACTATCTGGTCGTTTAGCCGAGGCCACATTAGTAGCCCTGCATTCATCATTCAACGATAGCCACTTTGGGGGAATCACCATAGTTAATTCACCGCTGCTTTGAATATTCATATCGCCCACAATCAGAAAATCCTTTTCATTATCCCATTCCGAATGGGCGTAGGCCACAATGGTTTCCAATTCCTTTTTGCGTTGCGCAACCGCTCCTTCGTCCGAGGCCAGATGCACGTTGATGATGCCAAAATCCAAGGTCTTGTCAAGGGTGCTGAACTGAAAACGGTAGGGAACACGGTCAAAGGTTGCATTTGAAACCAACGGTGCTGAGATGAACTCGCAGCGGCTCGAATCAACGCGCAGCACGCCATCGCGGTAGAACACAACGAACCACTCAGACTGTGATGAACCGCTGTGATTCTTGTTCTTACCAGTATCCTCATTGGAAAGAAAAGCACTGAAGCCGTTGTCACGCATGATGTTGAAAAACAATGCAGACTCTGCGTCTCCCTCATATTTCTCTCCGTTAGGATAAACTCCATCGAATGGTGGTGCAACCAACTCCTGAACAATGACCAAATCATAGGGTAACATCAACTCCACCAACTTGAGGTTTTCCTTGCTTTTAGATGAACCAAGCCATTTAATATTGAACGAACAAATGTTGAGATTGGCAGGCTCGGAAGTTTGTACTGGCGCTCCCCACCAACGAGGATCCGCACCAGATATCTTCACCAGATTTCGGTAGATATATCCGGATTCGCCAGTTTCCGCAACCACAGCATAATATCCAAGCGTATCTGTGGTTAGAAAGACCTTAAGAATAGAGCCTTTCTCAACGTTTTTCAGCGAAATGCTTGATTTATTTGGAGCTGATCGAATGTGTGCACTCCGACCAACCTCTGCCGATTGCGCAAAACTGAGCTCCGAATGAAAAAAACCAAAGAGAGCGATTAGCAGAAAACCAAATAACCTCATGATTGGAGCGCTATATCCAACGCTTTATTGATGATGTTGGCTGCTTTAGCAATTTCCTCATTGGTATGGGCGGCACTCACAAAACCGACCTCGTAGCCCGAAGGTCCGATATAGAACCCATTATCAAGCAACGCGTGGTAGAATTTTCGATAGATCAGCATGCTTTCTGGATCAATCTCTGCAGAACTTCGAATACTCGGGCGGTCTGTAAATGCAATCCAATAAATAGAACCAACTGAGAACATTCTCACTTTGTAGGCTTGCTCTTCGATATGCTCTACAACAGCAGCCACCAACTTTTTCGTCTTCCTTTCAAGCTCTGCATAAAATCCCGGTTCAAGAAGCTGAGCAACGGCTGCTTTCCCAGCAGCCATGGCAACTGGGTTTCCGGATAGCGTCCCCGCCTGATAAACAGGACCCAGAGGTGCAATAGAGTTCATGATCTTCTCGCTAGAAGCAAAGGCTCCAACGGGCATTCCGCCACCGATGATTTTTCCCAATGTGATGATGTCAGGCTTGATGTCGTACAGACCAGTCGCTCCTTCAAAACCAACACGAAAACCACTGATCACTTCATCAAAAATGAGCAGCGAATTTTCCTCCGAACAAATTTCTCGCAAAGCCCGAAGGAATTTCCCATCCTGTAGAAGCAAGCCGTTGTTAGCAGGAATCGGTTCGATAATCACCGCTGCGATCTCGTCCTTAAATTGCTCGAAAGCATCTCTCAATGCTGCCTCATCATTCAGCGGAACAACGATTGTCTCGTTCACAAAACTTTCGGGCACACCCGCAGAACTGGAATTACCGAAGGTCACCAATCCCGAACCCGCTTTCACTAAAAGTGAATCTACGTGACCGTGGTAGCAACCTTCAAACTTGATTATCTTGTTTCTTCCTGTATAACCGCGTGCCAAACGAATGGCGCTCATAACGGCTTCCGTTCCAGAACTCACAAATCGGATGCGTTCAACATATCGGTGATTCGATAAAATCAAATCGGCCAACTCATTTTCCTGAACGGTTGGAGCGCCAAAAGACGTTCCTTCCTTCACAGCAGCAATGATTGCTTCCTCAACTTTTTGATTGGCGTGACCAAGAATAAGTGGCCCCCACGAAGCACAGAAATCAATGTATTCGTTTCCATCCACATCCCAAACCCGACTTCCTTTTCCTTTGGTGATGAAAC
The DNA here is from genome assembly GCA_021741075.1 of Flavobacteriales bacterium. Lineage (GTDB taxonomy): Bacteria > Bacteroidota > Bacteroidia > UBA10329 > UBA10329 > UBA10329. Next base: position 15,103 of record JAIOYO010000058.1, read on the forward strand.
GAGGTGTTCCGCCTACGCTTCCAAACGCCCGAACCGGACTGTTCACTCCACCTGGAAAAAGCGTTTTGGCTTTCTCAAATAACTGCTCTGATCTTTCTGTGCTCATACCTTCCATTTTGTGGCGCAAATGTAATGCTGACTTTTTAGCTGAGTGGAACCGTGACCATAATGCTTGTTCCATCATCAACTGCCGATGATATACTGAACTCGCCACCCACCTGTTCTGTTCGCAAACGCATGTTTTTTGTGCCCAAACCGGTGCGTTGCTTTGCCATATCAAAACCAGAACCAT
>JAIOYO010000059.1 GCA_021741075.1 Flavobacteriales bacterium
TTTGGATAATGGTCAGTCAAGACCACCATCAGTCTTCTCTCTATTTCTTCAAGCTCAGATTTATTGTATCTCAGAAAAACAACCGCCACTCCAGAAATTCCATGCGCAAATACCAATTCGCCAAAATCTTTGTCTTCGGTAATGAGAACACCTTTGTGTGACTTTACTAGTTCGACAACTTGATTGTCTGAAATTCCAGCGTGATTTTCGCGAACAGACAGAACTTCATACTCTTTTTGACGCAAGAAACTGATTAGTGCTTGGTCGATATTCTCATCGGCAATAATCAAGCTGCCTCGATAATCTCTTCGTTAGCAATGATATCCGCAGCGTAAGAAAATGCTGCCAATACCTGCTCTTTGGTCAGATTCGGGTAGCCTTCCAATAGGTCTTCAATCGAAAAACCGCTCGCTAATTTGCGCATGACCAATTCCACGGTAATCCGTGTGCCTTTAATAATGGGTTTACCCAACATCACGTTGGGATTTCGTTCTATGTGAACAGTTTTGCTCATGTCGCTATTTTCAATCTTGAACTATCCAAAGATAAGGTTTATTGCAAGTTGGATAAGAAGTGGTGATTCGAGAAATTGGAAACAAAAAGCCCCGTCTACTTGAAGTAAACGGGGCTTTTATTCTCAACAGAAACGTGAATTACGCTTCGTTCTTTTCTGGCTTAGGAAGAAGCACTTTACGTGAAAGCTTCAGTTTTCCAGTCTTCTCATCAACAGCGATCAATTTCACTTCGATGATATCTCCTTCTTTCAAAGCATCTTCTACTTTTTCCAATCTTCTGTGCTCAATTTCAGAGATGTGAAGTAGACCATCTTTTCCTGGCATTACTTCAACGAATGCTCCAAACGGCATGATGTTCTTCACACGGCCTTTGTACACTTCGCCAATTTCTGGAACTGCAGTAATCGCTTTGATTCTAGCAACTGCGGCTTCAACGGATTCCTTGTTTGTTCCCATAATCTGGATGTGTCCCATTCCATCTACTTCTTCGATGTTGATGGTTGCACCAGTTACGGCTTGCATCTCTTGGATGATTTTTCCTCCAGGTCCAATAACCGCTCCAATCATATCCTTAGGGATAATCATTGCAACGATACGTGGCGCGTGTGGTTTGAAGTCAGACTTAGCAGCATCAATCGTTTTGTTCATCTCATTTAAGATGTGAAGACGACCTTCTTTTGCTTGGTTCAATGCTTCGGCAAGAACTTCGTACGGAAGTCCATCCACTTTCATGTCCATTTGAACAGCTGTGATACCATCTTTGGTTCCAGCTACTTTGAAGTCCATGTCTCCCAAGAAATCCTCGTCACCAAGAATGTCAGAAAGGATGGCATATTTTCCTTCATCGTAGATAAGTCCCATGGCGATACCTGAAACGCCACCTTTGATTTTCACACCAGCGTCCATCAACGCAAGTGAACCTGCGCAAACTGTTGCCATAGAAGACGAACCGTTTGATTCAAGAATCTCAGAAACAACACGAACTGTGTAAGCGTTATCTTTAGGAAGTGCTTTTTTCAAAGCTCTTTCTGCCAAGTTTCCGTGTCCTACTTCTCTACGACCAACTCCACGTAGGAAACGTGCCTCTCCAGTTGAAAATGGAGGGAAGTTGTAGTGTAGGTAGAAGTTGTCGAATCCTTCGTGAGTTACGCTATCAACGCGTTGCTCATCCAGTTTCCCACCCAAAGTAACGGTGGTCAATGATTGTGTTTCACCTCTTGTGAAAACCGCTGATCCGTGCGCTGATGGCACGTAATCAACTTCTGACCAAATACCTCGAACTTCATTTGTTTTACGACCGTCCAATCGAACTCTTTCTGTAAGAACACAAGCACGAACAGCTTTTTTCTGAGCATACTTGAAATATCCTCCCAACAACGGAAGCAATGCTTGCTCTTCTTCAGAAAGCGTAGCTACGAATGCAGCTTTGATTTCGCTCAATTTGTCAGAACGCTGCTGCTTTGCAGAACCTGATTTTGCCATTTCATAAACCAATGGATAGCAGAAATCATATACTTTTTGCTTGAAAGCCTCATCGTTCTTCTCGTGAGAATACTCACGCTTCACTTTTGACTTCTCAACTTGATTAGCCAAAGCAACTTGACCTTCAATTTGGATTTTGATAGCTGCGTGTCCAACACGGATAGCCTCAAGCATTTGATCCTCTGAACATTCGTTCATTTCGCCTTCAACCATGGTGATGTCGGCAGCTGTACCAGCGATCATCATGTCCATATCGGCAGTTGCCAACGCAGATTTTGATGGGTTTACAACGAATTTGCCATCGATAAGCGCCACTCTCACTTCTGAGATAGGGCCTCCGAATGGAATATCAGAAATAGCCAATGCAGCACTTGCAGCCAATCCAGCCAAGGCATCTGGCATCACGTTCTCATCGTGAGAGATGAGGTTGATGATAACCTGAACTTCTGAGTGATAATCTGATGGGAACATCGGGCGTAACGCACGGTCAACCAATCTGCAAATCAAAATCTCTGCAGTAGATGGTCTTGCTTCTCTTTTAAAGAATCCGCCTGGGAATTTTCCTGCAGCGTAATATTTTTCTTGGTAATCAACCGACAACGGTAGGAAGTCAGTTCCTTCTTTGGCCCCTACGTTGGATACAACGGTTGCCATTAACATGCAGTTTCCTGCTCTTAGTATCACAGCGCCATCGGCCTGCTTGGCCAAACGACCTGTTTCAATGGTAACGGGTACGCCATTACCTACATCAATTGTTGTTTTTATTGCTTCTGGTGCTTTCATTTTTCCTCTTTATTTACGTCTATTTATTTTTCTTTTCTATCTGTTTTCTGTCATCTGTGCTTGACCCAAACCAAACGTCTAAATACGCGAAAAGGCAATCTAATAATTGCCTTTTCAACTTATCCTTAACGATATGATTACTTTCTGAGGTCGAGTTCCTTGATAAGAGCACGATATTTTTCAATATCCTGATTCTTAAGGTAGGTAAGCAAACTTCTTCTTTTACCTACAAGGTCAAGAAGAGCCTTTTGTGTACCAAAATCCTTTCGGTTGTTTTTCAGGTGACCTGTAAGGTGATTGATTCGGTGAGAGAACAATGCAATTTGTCCTTCTGTGCTGCCAGTGTTCGTCTCAGAACCACCGTGCTGCTTGAAAATCTCTTTCTTTACTTCTGATGTTAAATACATCTGCTTCTTTATTAGTCGTCAAAAATTCGAGGCGCAAAGATAGAAATTGGTTTGAGTTATGCAATCCTCGCGAAAGCAAGTTTTTCAAAGAGTTTTTTAACCTGCTACCGATTGCTCAAAATTTTAGAAATCTGTCTTAGCGGACGCAATGACACGCTTGGGTCAATCCCGCAGCAGCTGTAGTAGCTGCGCCAGCATCGCTTTCAACTCCTTTCGTTCAATAATCAAGTCTAAGAAACCGTGTTCAAGCACGAATTCTGAGGTTTGAAAACCTTCTGGCAACTCTTTTCCGATGGTTTCTTTAATAACGCGCGGCCCTGCAAAACCGATGAGCGCACCAGGTTCGGCAATGTTCAAATCGCCAAGCATGGCATAAGAAGCAGTCACTCCTCCTGTTGTTGGATTGGTAAGCAAAGAGATGTACGGAATCTTGGCATTGGACAATTGCGCCAGTTTTGCAGAGGTTTTTGCCAATTGCATGAGGCTGAATGCGGCCTCCATCATACGAGCTCCACCTGACTTAGAAATAATCAGCAACGGAACTTTTTCCTCCAGACATTTATCTACTGCACGGGCTATCTTCTCTCCAACCACAGAACCCATTGATCCACCAATAAAGGTGAAATCCATACAAGCAACTACAATCCTTTCGCCTTCCATCTTTCCGATGGCGGTTCTGATGGCGTCATTGAGTTTGGTCTTTTCTGTGGTTTCCTTCAGTCGCTTGACGTACGGCTTGCTATCCGTAAAGTGTAGCGGATCTGCTGAAGTCAATTGCTCGTTGAAAATCTCAAAATGACCTTCGTCAAACAGAATATGGAAATATTCTCTCGAACCTATTTTCTGGTGATGGTTGCAACTCTTGCAAACCCACAAATGCTCTTCGTTCTCCGCAGTTGGAATAACAGCTCCGCAATCCTTTCCAGGACACTTAATCCAAAGACCTTCAGGAGTTTCCTTTTTCTCTTTGGTTGAAGTGGTAATTCCTCCCTTTATGCGTTTAAACCAGCTCATTTTGTTAGGGTTTGATGCATCAAACCCCTACTAAGCGATGGTGATTTTCTTCTCCAAGTAAACATCTTGGATGGCGTTAAGCAAGTCAACGCCAACATTCATTGGCTTTTGGAACGCTTTTCTACCAGAAATCAAACCATGACCACCAGCTCTCTTATTGATAACAGCTGTTTCAACCGCTTCTGCAAGATCGCTTGCTCCTTTAGATTCTCCTCCTGAATTGATTAGGCCAATCTTGCCCATATAGCAGTTAGCAGCTTGGTAACGGCAAAGATCAATTGGATTATCTGAACTCAATTTACTGTATACATCTGGATGCGTTTTACCGAATCCAATCGCATTGAAACCCCCATTATTGGTTGGCAATTTCTGCTTGATGATATCCGCTTGAATCGTCACACCAATATGGTTTGCTTGTCCTGTAAGGTCAGCCGCAGCGTGGTAATCCACACCATCTTTCTTGAACCCATTGTTTCTCAAATAGCACCACAATACCGTAGTCATTCCCAATTCGTGAGCGTACTCAAAAGCTTCTGCTACTTCCTGAATCTGACGTTCGCTTTCTTCTGAACCGAAATAAATGGTAGCGCCAACTGCTTTGGCTCCCATGTTCCAAGCGCTTTTGATGTCACCGAACATAATCTGATTGAACGTATTTGGATACGTCATCAACTCATTATGATTGATTTTTACAATGAATGGAATTTGATGCGCGTACTTTCTTGAACACGCGGCCAAAACTCCGAAAGTGGAAGCAACAGCGTTACAGCCTCCTTCAATCGCCAACTTCACAATATTCTCTGGATCGAAATAGATTGGGTTTGGAGCAAAACTAGCCGCAGCAGAATGCTCAATTCCTTGATCCACTGGAAGAATAGAAACATAACCCGTTCCACCTAAACGGCCATGACCGTAAATAGATTGCATACTACCCAAAACCTGATTGCTTCTGTTTGTATCAGAAAACACGCGACCAACGAAATCTCCGCTTGGAAGCGTAAACATCTCTTTTGGGATAGTTGTGCATTTGTGATTGAGCAGCGAATCTGCGTTTGTTCCTAGTAATTCTACAATCTTATCGTATGCCATTCTAAATAAATTTTGGGCTGCAAATCTAAGAATTTCTACAACCGTGATTTTAGCTTAGCAGTAGGGAGGCCGCTCCAAAAAAATTGTCACGAGCGAGGACGCTCGCGAAAGCAGTCGAATACGCTCGCGACAGCATGTCTAGAACGGATAACCGATTCCCAAATTGAGATTCACATCCTTCCATTGAAAATATTGGATGGCCCAACGGTCGTTTTCTGGCCGTCCTGGATCATGGAATGGCGTGGCCACGTCAAAACGGATGATAAAGAAGCTAAAATCCAGACGAATACCAACGCCAGCTCCCAAGGCAAATTCCTTGTAGAATTTTTTGAGTTCGAACAATCCTCCGGGGCGATCATTATCATTTTTGATGAGCCAAACGTTGCCCGCATCTGCAAAAAGAGCGCCTTTGAACCAGCGATAGATGTCAAATCGATATTCAATATTCAACTCAAGTTTAATGTCTCCAAACTGATCGAGAAGATTGAGCGAATCTGGCAACGAACCAGGTCCTAGAGATCGAGCAGACCAAGCTCTGATTCCGTTAGCACCGCCACCAAAAAAGGCACTTTCAAACGGCAGTACTCCAAGATTGAGCAGTGGCAATCCAATTCCTTGATTGACTCGAAACACCAACGTACTGAAGTTGGTGACCTGCAAATATTTACGGTAATCTACCTCGTATTTAAGATACTGCGCAAACGGAATATTCAGAATCCGATAGCTATTATTGGTATCCTTTGGTGCTTGCGCTGCGGCCATAATGCCTCTTAAAATGTTACCTGAGCTCTCCAGCCTTATTTTGAAATAGCTAAAATTCCCTTTCTTGTTTAACTGTTGATTGGAAAAGATATATGTGTAATTAGTGGTTGTGGTAATGTGGGAACTGAAGGTGTTTTTCAGCAACTTATCGCCTAGGTTACTTATTCTGACAAGGAATGAATCGGACTCATTGTAGATATTGACGAAGTTGATTTCGATGGGATTCAAGTAATGCCGAGCGAATTGACTTTGCATCCATTGATACCCAAATTTCCCTGTAAAAATGGAGCGCGTGTAATCGGGACGTTGCTGATAATTGTAAGCCACTGACACAATAGACTTTGGGTCTCCAAAACGGACAACACGTTGCGGTTTAAATGGAACCAACAACTTAGGAAACACGAGACTTATCTCAGGATTCAGTTCAATTGTATTGAAAACTCCTCCGATTTTACTGTTCTCAATATTGCTAGCCACGACTTGCGTTTCCAAACCTCCCGAAAACTTAAACTGAAGAATTTCTGCTCCTCTGAATAGATTCTTGTTCTTGTAAATAAAAGAGCCCGAAACCCCTAGATTTCCTTCTGTGTTCGTTCCTTGTATCTCCACAGCATATGACTGCCTCATGCCTGGTGTAAGATTTACATGACAATCCAACACGTGTTGTCCATCTTCCTCCATATCTTCCACGTAGGAAATATTGATGAATTTGTAGGCACGCAAACTAGACAGATAGCTATAGGTCAACTCACCGCGTTTGACTCGATACAAATCGCCTGTTTTGAAGAAAATCTTGTCAAGAAGCATTTCTGGACGATGTCGAAACTTTCCCTTATAGATAAAATGAACTCCATTGTAAATCAGCGTGTCCGAATCCGTAGCATTTCCGCCTTTTGCATTATAATCCGTTTGAACGTAAATATGCCTGATATTGTAAGTATGATGACCAGCCTCCTTAACACGTATCGTGTCTTTTCTTTCTGGGTCAGCAATTGATAATTCGATATCAACCTGATTAGAACCCAAATTTGAATCAACCTTAAAACGGACATAATCATCAGAAAAAGCGTAGTAACCATTACTCTTTAGGTTACGATCAATACGCTCACGTTCCTCCTGAAACTTTTCTACATCGTAGCCCATCCCATTCTTAAGAACGCGGTCACGCCCTCGGGTAGGCCTACTCAGCCGTGCCAATCGTGAATCGGTAATTTCATACTTCACGTTCCTAACCACGTAAGGCACTCCACTATTAACCGAGTAGTAAACCTTTGCCTTTTTACGCTTGTCATTGAATGCAACCGAATCGTTTACAACTGCGTTGAAATGCCCCTTTCCCCTCAGGTAGATTTCAATCTGCTCTGCTGATTTTTGCGTGATAAGTGGGTCGTAAATAACTGGCTCTTCACCAACATCCGCCAACCATTCCCAAAATGATCTACGTCTATCTTTTGGCTTTTTTCCTTTCAATTTTCGCTTGGCATTGCGCTTTTCATTCTGCGCTTCGAGAATTTCCACTCGTTTTTCAAGCTTTTCTCGATTCACCAAATTGTGAACTTGCAAATGGAATCTGAAAAACGCTAAAACGAAAAGCTTCCTATTCGGTTTTTGACGAATGAAACTTTCCATATCGCCTTTGGAGACGACCTTGCTATCGTTCTGTACCACATTTTTAACGAGCAGATATTCTCCTTCCGACAGTTTTCGCGTAGGGGAACACGACACTGCAAAAACGGACAAGGCCAGCAGGAAATACCACGAAAGGTGTTTGAGCGTCAAATTGTTTTGAATTTCTGACCTTTGGGGCAAAGTTAGAACAGCTTTCTTACCTACCACAAACCGCACCAAGCCTTGCCTATATCCACTTCAGACATTAAGGACATTCGGGCCTTACAACAGAAAAAGTTTCGCAAGGAACGAGGCATGTTCGTAGTGGAAGGTGTGAAAACGGTTGAAGCGTTAATTGAATCAAACGTAGAAATCATCGGCATCTACACCACGGAAATGCTTGATTTTCTGAATGACGTAGATGATTCGCTCGTTCACTTCATCAAGCAAAACGAATTAGAGCGTATTTCGGGATTAAGAAGCCCAAACAGAGTTTTGGCCGTTGCAAAAATCTCAGAACCAAAACAGATTAATTGGAACGAGAACTTGATTCTAATTCTTGATGGAATTAACGATCCTGGAAATGTGGGCACCATCATCCGAACGGCAAAATGGTTTGGGGTTGACACCATCATCTGTTCACCAGAATGTGCCGATGCTTACGATGGCAAAGTTGTTCAAAGTACGATGGGTGCGCTTTTTCACGTTAACCTTCGGTACGAAGACCTTTCGATAATGATGGATGAATGCAGGTCAAATAATTTTAGCATTATTGGTGCTGCAATGAATGGTGAGTCAGTTTATGACTGTTCCAATTCAACGAAAACGGCATTAGTAATCGGTAGCGAATCTCACGGAATCAGCAAAGCTGTTCATGAAAAATGTGACCACTTGGTAACGATTCCGAACAACGAAATCTCGCAAAAAGTGGAGTCGCTTAACGCTGGAATCGCCACATCTATCATACTCTCACAGCTAACTCGTCCGAAATGAAAACCGACAAAGTTATTTTGGGAATCGACCCCGGAACAGTGATTATGGGTTACGGATTAATTCACATCCAAGGGAAGCAGATGAAGATGTTGAACATGGGTGTGATTAAGTTGGATAAGATGAAGGATCATCCAACGCGACTAAAGAAAATTTTTGATCGAACGATTGAAATCATCCGCGAATATCATCCTGACGAACTGGCAATTGAAGCGCCATTCTTTGGCAAAAACGTTCAATCCATGTTAAAACTTGGAAGGGCACAAGGTGTGGCAATTGCCGCTGCTTTATCCCAGAATATTCCTATCTCAGAATATTCTCCGAAGAAAATTAAGCAATCAATAACTGGTAACGGAAATGCAAGTAAAGAGCAAGTAAGCGGCATGCTCGAGACGCTACTTCAAACCAAAATGGAAGGCTTTCCACTTGATGCAACTGATGGTCTAGCGGCTGCCGTGTGTCATCACTTCAATAGCTCTGGCGTGTCATCTAGTTCGAAAAGTTATTCGGGTTGGGCATCCTTCATTAAAGAAAACCCAGATAGGAAAGCCTAGCGGAATTCGGCTGCAATTTTCTCAGCCAATTCGGCCAATTCACCTTTGGTAAAGTTCAATTTAGGCTTAGCAAAATTCATATCACTGATGCTATTTATCGGAATCAGATGTACGTGTGCATGTGGCACTTCCAATCCAATAATCGTTACGCCAATTCGCTCGCAAGGCACCACTTTTTCAATTGCCTTTCCGACCTTTTTCGCAAATAGCATCAACTCGGCATAGAGTTCATCTTCCACATCAAAAATGTAGTTAACCTCTTTTTTGGGAACTACAAGTGTGTGCCCTTTTGAAAGTGGATTGATGTCCAAGAAAGCGAAGCATGTTTCCGATTCGGCCACTTTGTAGCACGGAATTTCACCATTGATAATCTTGGTAAAAATGCTCGCCATTTTATCTTCCGATGGCAATTATCTCAAACTTCACGGTTCCGTTTGGAACTTGGATTTCAGCAATTTCGCCTAGCTTTTTACCCAATAATCCTTTACCAATGGGAGATTCAACAGAAATCTTTTTGGCTTTCAAATCGGCTTCGGTTTCTGGAACAAGCGTGTATTCTACTTCCATTCCGTTGCTTTGATTCTTCAGCTTAACCTTGCTCAGAATAAGAACTTTGTCCGTATCCAACTTAGATTCATCAATAACAACAGCATCGCTCAAAGTGGCCTCCATTTTGGAAATCTTCAGTTCCAAAAGCCCTTGTGCTTCTTTGGCAGCATCGTATTCAGCATTCTCAGAAAGATCTCCTTTATCTCTAGCCTCCGCAATTTGTTGCGAAATAGAAGGGCGTTCTACTCTTCGTAAATGATCAATTTCTTTCTTCAGCTTATCAAGCCCAGCCTGTGTTAAATAGGTACTCATAGCAACTACTGTTAGTGGTGTATAAAACAAAAGAATCCCGAACTACATCGGGATTCTTTCAATAAAGTTAATATTTTATGCTCAGAGTGCTAACCGAACACCGATTGCATGAACTCCAGAAAATGGATTGGTGAGTCTGTAAGAATAGTCAATGCCCAACTTAGTCTTTTTGTCAGCGCCTTTCTTCCCTAGACCAACTTCAACAGTTGCCCCAACTGTTGGGCCAACCAACGCAGAAGTAGCTATGTCTTTCCCGCCCTTACCGAAAATTGCTTGGTATCCCCCTCTAAGCATGAACATCTCTTTGAACGAATACTCCAATCCAAAATTGAATTGGTCTTTAGAGAAACTGTTTGATGTAAAAGTTCCAGCAGCTGTTACTCTATTAACCAACTTATTGTCTCTCCAATGGTAGGTAACTCCGATGTTCAAGGATGATGGCATTTCGTACTTCGCAGAACGATACTCTAACGTAAGACTGTTGTCCCCTCCAGGAACGGTTCCCCGAACTGAAAGTCCGTCACCTTTGTATTTCATTGGTGGGCCAACGTTCTTAAGAGAAATACCAAACTGAACGTTATCCTTGTTCTTCTCTTTGTCTCTGTTTCCTAGTCTAGTCGTATACGAAATACCAGCATCGAAGGCAACGCCTGAAGCATTAAGGTTAGAGATGCTCTGATTGATTACTCGAACAGTTATACCTCCATTGATGCTATTAGAGAAACTCTTGGCATAGGAAATTCCAATGTTCAAATAGTTTGGAGTAAATGTTCCATTTCCACCATCAGGTAATAAATCTGTGGTGATGTCAATCTCGCCAAAGCTCATGTTCATAACGCTAAGACCAATGACTCCAGCTTCGCCTATCTTTTGAGAAAGGCCGAAAGAATTAATCATAACACCAGACCCAACCAGCCACTGCGTATTCGTAAACAAAACCTCCGTTTTAGTGGTGAAGGCCATTCCTGCCACGTTCAGATATTGAGCTTCCAAACCTCGTACTGAAGCTGCGTTCGCACTAGCGAATCCAGAGCTTCTTGCCCAAGGGTTAATCAGCAGTTCCGTAGCTCCGGCCTGTCCAGCACGGTCTGAATTGCCTGCAATAGCTGGAAATGCGAACATCCCGCTACACAGTGCAATGAAACTTATTCTTAGTATTCTTCTCATATTCTTATTCTTCAATGGAATCAATTCAGACTAAACTTTTAGAACGAGTTCAAATCGAGTTGTCGAATGGTTCCAAACCATTTAATCACTTTTTCACCAATACCTGGAGCTTCAACGTGTATTAGATACACCCCACTTGCAACTGGAATTTTTTGATGGTTATTAAGATCCCAATCCAGTGATGTGATTGGAGAGTCTTTCTTGAACTGCCTTACCATGATTCCGTTCACAGTATAGATACTGACGGTACATTCAACAGGAAGGTTGATGATTTTAACCACGTTGTCTAACTGTGTTTGCTCGTAACCTGAATGTGCATAGTACGGATTAGGAACTGCTCTGATGATGTCCAACGCACTTTCTGCAGTTGGCAAATCAGTTCTAACAGTTGCAAAATCGGCTGTTGAGAAGGTGTACATCGGCAGGTTATTATTCTCAGGTTGAGCTACTGACCATCCAGGTGAGAAATTCTGCTTGTAAGGTTTAGTCACTCGCAAATTGATATTTACGATATTCTCAAGTAAGCTTCCATTTTGAGCAAGTAGAGGAATACCTACCCACATTGCATCCTTGAACACTCGTCTTTTTGCAGGATCACCAGGAACAAAGTTGTTCTCGGACAATTTGCTGTAAATGAATGCTCCTTCATCATAAGCTGGTACATCATCATTAGGACTATCGCCATTATGACCAAAGATGTAGATGTAATGACCGCCTCCGAAAATAGGTTCTGGGAAACCAAGGTTTTGATTAAAGTTGCCGAAAAACTCATCCGTTGGATTCCAAATCATATCTGCACCATTGCTCTGCTGCAACCAAGAATTCTCTCCAAAAGCCATATTCAGACGTTCTCCAGTTTCAACGTTGATAGCAAAGCCTGGAAACCAGCTCATTCCAGTTGTTCCCGACCCGTCTGGTTTTCCGTCTTTCCCAACAGAAGGGCTCATTCTAAGGTTGAACCGTTGTGCTCCTCCAATGGTAGGAACGATTGGATCGCCAACTTCGAACACAGGACATCGAGTCCATTTAGATTGATCTGAAGTAATTTCAATATCAACACCTGCAAGGTTTTCGAGGTCATTGAGCGACTTGAACTTGCTCCAAGTTGGAGACATGACACTATCGGCATGACTTGCCATCTTGTATGGCGCCCATGTTCCATTTAGAACCTTCTCATAGATTTGCTCATCATCACAGGTGTAATCTTGACCAGCTACCGTTCCACTTCTAATCCAGTTGAGCGGAGAAGTTCCATCTTGATCAGGAATTCCAGTCAACCAGAATTTTGTTCCTGAATAACTGACCTTCCCACTTAGGAAAGCTTCGCTATTGTTACAACCTGGATCAGTAGTCTGCTCCAAGAATACCGATAGACCCCACTGTGGAATCAACTGTTCGTTACCGTTCGAAAGTCCGATTGGTTTTGCAGCCCAAACTTTCAACGAATCTGGCATTTGAGCCACCAACGGAGGACAATCAGCTCCGATACATTCCAATGACCAATACGCGTCATCAAGGTCTCCAGGAGTAATTGAATCGTGCATTTTGAACACGAAATCAGCATTAGGAAGATTCTTAGGGTCGATAACCTTAATATCAACTGGTCCTGCACCGTTAGCATAGGTAATCTCTTTTGCACGGCCATCAGGGCTTGCAAGAATATCACGGATGCTTTGACGAATCAGTGTCAAATCGCGACCACCGTTTCCTTGACCTTCAACGCGTGTCAACATCGGCCCATCACCATATTCAGCATAAAGAACCGTTCCTCTTTGCTCCGGCTCTGTCTTATGTGGAATTGCAACTACAGCTTCAATCGCACCTCCAAATGCATTCTTACGTCCAGCCAAATAAGGATTCTTCTGACCATCCAATTGTAGTGGATTGTTTTGATCGTATGTTTTGTAATTGTTGTACGAATAAGCTACCGCCATGAAGTAATACTTCTTGTGGTTTACCAATTGTCGGTCGTTGGTTGCAAACTGATCCTGAGTGATTTTGAATGAATGCTTCAGACCTTCATTCGAACCATTCACCATTTCAACTGGAATACTTGCATTCAACTCTTCAGAGAACGTGAAATTTACAAGTTGATCAATTGCCTGACCTGTAAGGGCATCGATATTCTTCACATCGCATTGAACGACCAAACGAGCCACATCAGGATTAGTAAGTTCCGAAGAAGAAACACTTTCATCCTTCAATTGGAATATCTGGTAACCTTCAAACCTGAACACATTATCTGTCCAAAGAGGTGGAATAAATGGATCAACCTGTGCGTAATCTTCATTCTTATTGTTTGATGATGAAGGATTGAAAAGAGTCAAAATCAACTCTCTATCCAACTCTACGATGCTCATCTCTGGAGCATCTGGACCATCAATAAGTACAAAGCAGTTATCGAAAAGTGATTGTGCCTTATCATCAACAATACGAACCTTTTCAACTGATTCGAACGGATCAGAAGCGTTTGTTGCACGAGCCCAAACAACACCAACAGTAATGTCATTTACAGCACCTGGCTCCAAGGTAAACGGACCAGCTGATTGCATAAACCTTCTATCATACGGAACAGTTCCAGCAGACTGCTCGGTCCAAAGCGCCTGTGGCACTCCTCCTGTACCCCATCCGTATGGATCGGAGTCGCCTGGGAACATATAGCCAGACAAAGTTCCTTGATCGCAACCACCGCTTGGGTGACCATTCTGACCATAGCACATTGGAGAACCATCTTTCCAGATACCTCTCATGTAATTGTAATAATCTGCTCCAGTATTTGGATCCTGGGTTGCTGGGTTTCCCTGACCTGAGTTATTGTGATACACGAACCTTCTCATGCCGAAACGTTCGTTATCCACTTTTCCGTCACCGTATCCAACACCAATACCGCTATAAACGATACCGCCTTCACTTATGGCTTGAGCCACTTCACCACCAGTATAAAGTGGATTATCAACTCCATCATTATCCTGATATGGTCCTTGAAAGAAGTCAATACCCACAGCTGGAGGGTTAGCTCCATATTGCTGAGGACCACCTGTTCCATCAACCGCAAATCCATTGTAGCAGTATCCTAAACCTCTACGAACATCACAACCAACGTAATCATCTTGGGCATAACCCAAATCTGGATCAACCCACTGGGCGAAATAGGTGTTTGTAAGTGTGAATGAACCTCTATTGATAAGCTCATAGTTATAGAAAGTCATGTCGTTGATTTCGTCATTCGTAGAGAATGCAAAAGCTTGACCTCTAATCTCCATACCAATTGGATTGGCACTAGTCTCAGTGTGGATGTTTCCTTTATCGTTGAACACCCACCAAAGTGTTTCATCACCGAAAAGTTTGACCTCTCTATCAATCAGACAGTTGAATTCGGTTGGATTAAGGTCATAATATGGGTAATCACCACCGTCTTCTGGATTATAATTTCCACTACCATCTGCATCATAATAAGGCGCCAAGTTGTAATCCTGACCCATCAAAACGTCTCCGTGAGCTGGCCAGTTTAAGATAGAGGCGGGAATTGAATATCCTGCGTAATCAATGCCTTCATCACACTCTGGATCTTGAGAACACAAGTACCACGCTACAAATTCATCCACCTCAGTTCTAGTAATCTGGAAAAACTTGTCATACTTAGCACACGTCTGTGGATCAATCTCGGCAGTGGTTGTGTTCAACGGGCCAGGCCAGAAGTCATAACCACTTTGACGGAACTGCATAGCAGCCACCTTCAACTGGTTATTAACATCCACTCCACCCATCCACAATGAACCAGAGAAAATGGCATGAACGCCACCATCTTTTGGTACTTCGTAGGCTGCTGAACTCTGTAGATTTCCCCACATGTCTCCACCTGTATGAATACGGGTACGAACATTATTGAGATCGAGATCGATTGACGTTCCAGGAGGAGCGCAATCTGCAGCAAGGTCTTTAGGCCCTGATGTTTTGTTGCCGGAATCTCCAAGCCCTTTTGTCTTCTCCGCGAATGACAGATTAGCGATGCTAATCATAATCGCTGCAATAACTAATACTTTAACTTGTTTTGACATGACCTTTAATTTTTTCGATTCAAACTATCAGAAGTTTAACATAAGACCCAATCGAATCCTTCTCGGGCGCGAATAATTGA
>JAIOYO010000007.1 GCA_021741075.1 Flavobacteriales bacterium
AAGCGCTGAAAGCATCTAAGCACGAAACTCACCTCAAGATTAGATTTCTTTTAAGGGTCGTTAGAGACGATGACGTTGATAGGTTGCAGGTGTAAAGGCAGTAATGTCAAAGCCGAGCAATACTAATTACCCGTAAGCTTTTACAATCTAATGCGATTTAGAATTACAATATATTTTCTTCCCTCATTGTCAATATCAACATTTGTTGATATAAAGTTTTAAGGTGACTATTGCGGTGAGGTTCACCTCTTCCCATTCCGAACAGAGAAGTTAAGCTCACCAGCGCAGATGGTACTACAGTAACATGTGGGAGAGTATGTCGTTGCCTTAATTTATTTTAAGCCCTGACCATGTAATAATGGTCGGGGTTTTTTGTTTTCTATACTTTCCAACGTTTTGTCACTCAACATTCGGATAGCCTTATTATTTCCTTTGATTGTCGGATTTTGTCTGGCAACAGGCAATGGACTGGCGCAGAACGGAAAGTTCCACATTGACTCCTTGTTTCCTTCGAATGTTTCGGACACGCTAAACGTTAAACAATTCTCATTCAATGATTGGGTTAATGGAGAAGAAGGGAAATACTTGCTGAATGAAGTTCATGGAACCCATGATTATCATCCTCTATATCAGAATTCGATAGTCAGGAATGATTTGGGGAATCTTGGTTCTGCAGACCATAAAGTGCTTTTTAGTTTTGACCGTTCTTTCGGATTTCACTTTAGATCTTCCAGACAGGGTTATTGGAAGCCGCTAGAAAGACGGACATTTCTCCTATCAGAGAAGATGTTCTCGAACGTTCAGTACTCCAATGGGGTCAATAGAGAGAATTATCTGCTCGCAAATTTCACACGTGGCTTTGGTAAACTATTGAATTTAGGATTCAGTTTTAATAGAGATGTTTCTGAAGGCTTTTATGCGCAGCAACGGAATATCTTTACTGACATGTCGGTTTTTGGGACTTTTAGGTCGAAGGATGACAGATATAAGGCGATTCTGATGTTTGATTATTCAAACTTAAGAGCAATGGAAAATGGTGGTATTGCAAATGACACCGTATTTGAAAGTAATCGAACTTCTGACCGGAGTTTTGTTCCAACCAATTTGAATGAATCGAGTAACCATTGGAAGGGTTTTGACCTTGGCTTAGAACAGAGGTTTTTTCTAATGAAGGAGGATAACTCGACTGGAGTAAGACCAGTGAGACCTGCGATTTCACATTCATTTTCAGTTGCGCAACAGAGCATGGTTTATCGGAACATACCTGACACGACTTCTGATTTCTATGAGAATATCTATTTTGATACTACGGCCACGTATGATTCGACAACGGTGTTTAGTGTTTCTAATGCGTTACGGTTTGAACTGGTAAAATCGGATTCAATTTCTGATAGAATAATCAATCGACTAGCGGTAGGTGCACAATATGATTATTATCGTGTGGCCTATGATTCTGTTTTTGTTGATGGGATTCATAACGTTTCGGTGCTGGCCAAGGTGAACGGTAAGTTATTTAAGGAGATTGATTGGAACGCTTCGGGTAATTTTATGGTTTACGGCTACAATATTTGGAATCTTAAGGTGGATGGCCAATTTGATTATTCTGTTGGGAAATCTCATTTCTCGGCATTCGTGAATTATTCGCTGTTCAGGCCCGATTACATCACGGACAACTATTACAGCAATCATTTTGTGTGGGACAATGATTGGGGTCAGACCCAGCATTTAAAGACAGGGCTGGTGTATGAGCAATCGAAACTGAGGTTCAAGGGGACTTTTACGTATCACATTCTAGATAATCTTGTTGCTTACGGAACAGATCGACTGCCGTATCAGAGCAAGGCTGTGAATCAGTTGATGGTGTTTCGGTTGCAGGAACATTTCAGAATGCGATGGTTCCATGTGATTTTGGACGGTGCCTTTCAATGGAAAATGACGGGAGATGATATTCGTATTCCGATGGCACTTGGCCGCGGAATGCTCTATTATCAGAATGACCTTTTTAAGAAGAAGCTGCGCTTGCAAATAGGGGCTGAGGTGAGCTACGCGATGTCGTACTATGCCAATGGCTACAATCCGGCTTTATCCGAGTTTCATGTTCAGAATGAGAAGCAGGTGGGGAATTACCCGTTCATTGATGTGTTTGTGAATATTAGGGTGAAGAAGCTACGTGCGTTCTTTAAGGTTGAGCATTTGAATGCTGGATGGCTGGGCTACACGTATTATCATGTGCCACATTATCCTGTGAATGATCTTGCGTGGAAGTTCGGAGTGAACTGGGCGTTTTTGGATTAAAGAGTCTCACGGTTTTCTGCTAAGTATTGGTGCCGCCCCAACGGGGCTGAATTGGGGAGTTTTATTGGAGCTACCATATTGCCGTCCTGCTGGGACTTTTAAGAGGCAGCTAACTTGAGGTGGCTAAAGGCGGTCGAGGAATTGGACTAGAAGTTTGCGCTTATCGTTGTCTAGGCTTTCTAGTTTTTTGGTGACATCCAAGGGGGGATGCTCTTGAAACATGAGGTGGAGGAAGGATTGTTGTTCTGCCTGTTCTTCTTTTGTAGGAATGTACTCGAACAGGTCGTTGAGGGTGCATTTGAATGCCTGACAGAGTTTGTAGAGCAGATTGATGTCGAATTTATGAAGTCTTTCTTGACTGATTTCGGTGGCATGGAATCTTGAATGTCATTCTTCTTTTCCATTTTTTGAGTTTTTACCCTTCGAAATGTGTCAAGCTATTTCAGGAAAAGACATGATTAAGTCTTCTGCTTTTTCTTTCGTGCCGCTGGGAAGAGGATATTATTGAGGATGAGGCGGTAGCCGGGCGAATCGGGGTGTAGGTTGAGGTCGGTGGGCGGGTCGCTGACAAAGTGTTGGTAGTCTTCTGGATCGTGGCCGCCATAGAATGTCCATTGGCCTTTGCCGAGGGTTCCGTGGATGTAGCGGGCTTCGTTGAGGGATTTGTTTTCGCCCATTATGAGGACGTCTGATTTGATGAATTGCTTTTGAAACGAGGTGGTTTGGCCCATGAATCCTTTGATGATTTGTTCGTGATTTTGGCACAACATAGTGGGGACGGCATCCCACTTGGCGGAGAATTCGAAGAGCGAAAAGAAGTCGTTTTTCTGTGTGACTTTGTTTGCGCGTGATTCGGTTGCATCGATGTTTGAAAATTCGTAGCGCGTTGGGTCGGTGATTAATTTGAAGTCGTGGAAGGCGACTGTATTGTCGAAATCGAGCTGGTTGTTGTAATTAGGGGTGGAGCCATCGCCATCGAACATGGGTTCGCAGATGTCGAGTTTGTGGGCTGATAGGGCGATGTCGTACGAATCGGTTCCTGAACACATTGCGAATAGAAATCCGCCACCAGCAGTGTATTCTTTGATTCTGTTTGTGACGGCTAGTTTAAGTTCTGAGACTTTATTGAAGCCGTTTCTTCGGGCGATTTCCTCTGAATAGCGCACTTGTTCTAAGTACCACGGTGCGCTGCGGTACTGATTCCAAAAGCGACCGTACTGACCTGTGAAATCTTCGTGGTGGAGATGAAGCCAATCGTAGAGCAGGAGTTTTCCGTCTAGCACTTCATCATCATAGATGACATCATAGGGTACTTCGGCATAGGTGAGGACGAGAGTGACGGCATCGTCCCAAGGGAGTTTGTTTTTGGGGCTGTAAACCGCGATTTTGGGTACTTTTTCCAACCTTGCTACATCCATATTTACTTCGGGGTCGGCAATTTGTTGTAGGATGGCGGTTGATTGTGCGTCTGCAATAATCTCGTAGCTGACTCCACGGATGGTGCATTCGGTTTCGATTTGTTTGGCGTATTTGCACATGAAGCTGCCGCCACGATAATTGAGTAGCCAGTCGACTTCTACCTCTGCTTGCAGAATCCAATAGGCGATTCCGTAGGATTTGAGGTGGTTCTTTTGCGTGGCATCCATTGGAATGAGAATGTAAGCGGCCATTAACTGGCTGCTCATTCCTATGAAGAGAAGTGTTAGAAAAAGGGTTTTAAAAAACTGAGTCATCGTCATCTTCCAAATCTGTAAAATCGTCCATCCTTGACATTTTCGTCATCACATTAGGACTGTCAAATTCGGCAGACGGTTTCATGATGGTTGAGCCACCTGCGATGCTGAATTCGGGATCGTCATAGTTGGTGAATTTGGCCAAGTTGTTAACGAAACGCAGTGGAACTGTTCCTGTTGCACCACTTCGGTGTTTTGCAACGATAAGCTCGGTGAGGCCTTCTGTGGGGAGGTTGGTTTCTTCAGAGACTTCGATCCCGTAATACTCTGGGCGGTAGAGGAACATTACCATGTCGGCATCCTGCTCGATTGCTCCAGATTCACGAAGGTCAGAAAGCATTGGGCGCTTGGTGCCACCGCGAGTTTCAACGGCACGGCTTAACTGCGAGAGAGCTATTACTGGAACTTCAAGCTCCTTTGCCAAACTCTTTAGTGATCGTGAAATGGTACTGATTTCCTGCTCTCGGTTACCGCCTTTTTGGTTTCCTCCAGCGGTCATCAACTGAAGATAATCTATGACAATCAGTTGAATATCGTGCTGGGCTTTGAGTCTTCTACATTTGGCGCGAAGCTCAAAAACGGAAAGGGCTGCGGTATCGTCAATGAAGATTGGAGCTTCGCCCAATTGCTTTAAGGATGCGTGCATGTGTTCCCAATCGGATTTGTCTAATTGACCTTTCTTCAACTTATCGCCCGGAATGCCAGATTCGCTAGAGATGAGTCGGTTGACTAATTGAACGGATGCCATTTCCAGTGAGAAAAAGGCGATTGGTCGTTTAAAATCAACAGCCATGTTGCGTGCCATAGAAAGCACGAAAGCTGTTTTACCCATTGCTGGACGAGCGGCAATAATCAACAAGTCAGATTTTTGCCAACCATTGGTCATTTTGTCAAGCTCGGTGAAACCAGTTGGAACACCGGTAATACCACCATCTTTACTTGCTGCTTCTTCTACTTCAGCCAGGGCTTTCTTCACCAGAACACTCATGGAGTCGTAGCTCTTTCGAAGGTTGCCCTCGGCTACGGCAAAAAGGTTTCCTTCTGCTTTGTCTAGAAGGTCGAGGACATCCGTAGTGTCTTCGAAAGCTTCGTGGTAAATGTCTCCAGAAACACGAATCAGCTCACGTTGAATATACTTCTGAGCAATAATTCTGGCATGAAACTCTGCATTTGCAGAGGAGGCAACGCGGTCTGTTAATTGACTCACAAAGTATGGGCCGCCCACGAAATCTAACTGGCCTTCTTTCTTTAACCAACTTGTAACGGTGAGAATGTCAATTGGCTCACTTTTGCTGAACAAATCGGTAATAGCTTCAAATATTTTCTGATGCTCCATTCGGTAGAAACTCTCTGGTCTGAGAATTTCTACTACATCATTAAGGGCATCGCTCTCGAGCATTAAGGCTCCAAGAACAGCTTCTTCGAGATCAGTAGCATTAGGTGGTACTTTTCCGTGCTCCAATCCTTGCTTGGGCTGGGTGTATGTTGATGGTTTGGTTCTACGTGGTTTTACTTCCTGTGTCATTATTGAGGCATTTCCTGCTTTATGTCCTTATCGTATTTATTCATATCAATTTTATGCTTAGCCACTTTCAATATCATGAAAATGGTGTAAAGAAGAAGCGATAACACTATTGTTGTGGTAATAATGTTCTTCTTGTTCTTTTTCCAATAACGAGTGACTTTGTTTCCTTCGGGGCGCTTTTTTATTCTAACGCGCTCCTTGTATTTGATACGAATTTTCTGTTTTACGCGTTCTTTTGAGGGAGACCCGCCTGTGCCATTTAGGCTTTTATCTTCTTCAGAATGTGCGCTCATTTTGCTCTTTACAAATTAACGCTTTTAGGGTCGGTTGTCAATCCTCAACTTACTACGTTTTTGTGTTGATACTTAGTGGATAACTTTACAAGATGCGATTTTACCTTCATCTCTGCTTTGTGGTTTTGGTGTTGAGCGTGGTTTCTTGCCAAAAGAAGGACACCGTTTCACCTAGCGTTGCTATCCTACAGCCTTTGGAGGGCGCTGTATATTTTGTATACGATACCGTTTTTGTTTCCATTACGGCTGTAGATGAAACAGAGTTGGTTTCGGTTACTGCCAAGTTGGTGGATGCCAATTTTATTCCGAATGGTGCTCAGAGCGTGGTGAACATAAATGCCACCACAAACACAGGAGCGGCTGAGTTGGTGATTGATGATAAATTGATTGAAACGGCATACTATTACGTGCTGGTAACTGCTTTTGATGGTGCGAATGAGCAACGTGAGTTTCGCAAGATTCGCATCATTGGCTTGCCGAAAGAACGGAGGGCTATCTACTTTTCTGCTTCAAGCGGTAATGGGATGGGTGCAGTGTACAAACTAGACTCTCTGTTTCAGGCATCGTTACTCTGGGTACAGCTTAATCAGGATGTGAAGAAGATTTGTATCAATTCTTTGGACGATAGATTGACCTTGATTGGAAATTATTCTACCGGGTTGAAGACCTATGACATC
Source organism: Flavobacteriales bacterium (assembly GCA_021741075.1). Classification (GTDB taxonomy): domain Bacteria; phylum Bacteroidota; class Bacteroidia; order UBA10329; family UBA10329; genus UBA10329. Next base: position 6,524 of record JAIOYO010000007.1, read on the forward strand.
AAAACTGGAGCAGTGGTCTGGTCTGACGATGTATTTCCGGTGGCGCAAACGCAACGGTACATGGATGTAGCCAGCTACAAGCGTGATGTTTTTACTGCAATTTATGACCGCGAGATTAGGAAATACAATCTCTCGGGTGGATTGAATTTCAATGAGCCCACAGGCATTTATCGCCCAGAAACAATCTATGTGGATGACAATTATTTTGTTGTTGAGATGGAATTGGTGGGTGATAACGACCACTTTCTGTTCGTTTATCATGCATCAACGCATGCATTGCTGTGGACGTTAGATGTTCCGATGGATGTAGTTGCCATCTGTGAGTTGCAAGATGACGAGGTGCTTTTGTTTGGCAATGAAGGTGGCAATGCCAAGGTTTTGCACTACGATATGGGCAATAATGAGTATTGGGAACCGCGTCAATTGCCGACCGGAATGCTACTTAGTGCGGTTAAAATGGATGGTCTCTCATTTGCAATTTCTCACGAGAACGGACTTTATGCTTATACCTATTCTCCCAACTATTTGAATCTGATGAGAAGCGGCATTGTCTATCAAAATGTTTGTTTTGATGTAGATAGAAACACCCTCATTGCGGCCAGTGGCTCATCGCTCGAAGAGCTAAGTACGATTGGACAGTTAATCAATACTGTTGTACATTCGGACAGCATCACAAGCATTGATATACATTATACACGTTGACAAAATCTGACCAATCTATACAGCGCGCGGCCGAAGTAATGCGCGATGATTTTGATGAATTCCACATTGAGTTCAAAGCAATGACGCGCAAGGCGGGCGATATTTTTGCTAGGCGCGATTGGGTGGAAGGACAGGAGCTTTCGGTAACGCGGCTGAACCTTTATTTGCCATATGTAGCGCGTACCGAGGAGCGTGTAAAGACTATCCTTAAGGCAAAGTTTGCTGATAGGGCCACCTGGCGCATTCTCAAACTAAAGTTTGCAGAATTGGTATCTGATAGGCGTGATGGTCCAATTGTGGAAACGTATTTCAACTCGGTTTTGCGCAAGCTGTTTATAAATGAAGGGCTAGATGAGGAGATTGAGTTTATCAATTTTGAGCGAAAAGTGCTGCAAACCAACCCCAAAGAGCCTATTTACCAACGGTTTTACCTTGGGAGCGACAATTTGGAGACTATTTGGTCGCGCATTCTACGTTCCTACGGATTTAGATTCAAGTTTAAAGATCTAGAAGGAGATGTGGAGCGGATTGCCAATGCTATCCGAACGCAAGTAGTCGAACGGTTTGGCCGATTGGAGGAAGTGGATCAGATGGATATGATTCGGTCGGTGTTTTATCGCAACAAGGGGGCGTATTTGGTAGGAAAGATTACCAAGGGGAACATTCAGATTCCGATTGTATTGCCCCTGGTGCATTTTGAGGATGGTGTAATCATAGATGGAGTGCTTTTTTCCAAGAATGACATCTCCATTGTGTTCAGTTTTACCCGTAGTTACTTTTTGGTAGATGCCGAGAGCCCGGTGGACCTTATCCATTTCTTGCGGCCACTGATGAAGCACAAGAACCTATCAGAACTTTACGCCAGCATTGGCTATAACCGCCACTCCAAAACGGTTTTTCTTAAGGAATTGTACCGTCATCTCAACGTTTCTGATGATAAAATTGTGGCTGCGCCCGGCATTAAGGGAATGGTGATGGTTGTATTTACACTCACCAACTTTAATGTGGTTTTTAAAGTAATTCGCGATCGGTTTGGGCCTACCAAAAACTTTGGCAGACAGCATGTAATTGACTGTTATCGACTAGTATTTATGCATGATAGGGTTGGACGCTTGGCTGATGCCATGGAGTACGAATATCTTGCATTTGAGAAGAATCGTATATCCGAGGAAACACTACACGAACTGCTTGTAGAATGCTCAGAAACATGTTTTGTGGAAGGAGATAAGGTTATTGTTAAGCATTTATTTACCGAACGGAAACTAACCCCGTTAAACCTTTATTTGGAAACAGTTGACGAAGAAAAGGGAAGGGAAGTGGTAATAGATTATGGCAATGCCGTGCGTGAATTAGCTGCTGCAAACATCTTTCCGGGCGATTTGCTACTAAAGAACTTTGGAGTTACGCGGCATGGGCGGGTTGTGTTTTACGACTATGACGAACTCTGCTTTCTCGATCAGATTAACTTCCGAACCATACCGCCTCCACGCAATCCAGAGCAGATGTACTCTGGCGAGGCATGGTATTCGGCCGAAGAAAATGACGTTTTCCCAGAAGAATTTGCAGCTTTTATGGTGCCAAGAGGCCCATTAAAGGACGCATTTATGGAACATCATGCCGATTTATTCACCGCCAAATTCTGGAAAGGCATGCAGGAGCAGCATAAGCTAGGGCAGTTGGTAGATTTCTTCCCTTACAAGCGCGGTAAGGTAAAGTTGGGCTTCAGCATGCAATAAATGCTTTAGAAGTAACACATTAGCTGTTTGCGAAATATGCTAATTCCATATAAAAATGTCTATTCAGTGGATACGCAACAAATGCATCCTATCCCATCCATCACTTACCATGTCATCCCCTGAATAAATGCTGGAGTATTGCTCTAGGCGTCATTCACCCAATATACAAAAGCTGTTGTACAATGCTGTTCGGTGAATACGGAATAGCCAGAAACTGTAGAATAACGCCATTTGGTGCGTGCCGAATGGCTTTAAACTGTCGATTTGTGTTTGACACTATCATGCCAACTCATGGTGGGGGAGAAGCACAGTGGGCAGATGTCTAATAGTCTCATTCCTCAAAATAAATTCATTACAACAAAAAACTCCGCCATTGCACAAGGCAATGACGGAGTCCGTATCCCACAGCGTGGGCTTATAATTACATATTAGCGATGATTTCGTCTCCGAAACCAGAACAACTCAAAAGAGTAGCTCCTTCCATAAGGCGCTCAAAGTCATACGTTACACGTTTTTTAGCAATGCTACTCTCAATACCTTTATAGATAAGGTCAGAAGCCTCAATCCAGCCCAAGTGCTCAAGCATCATGCAACCAGAAAGGATTACTGAGCTCGGATTTACCTTATCTAGGCCAGCATACTTAGGTGCGGTACCGTGCGTAGCTTCAAAAATAGCATGACCAGTTACGTAGTTGATGTTTGCACCCGGTGCAATACCAATACCACCTACAGAAGCGGCCAAGGCATCGGACACGTAATCACCATTAAGGTTCATGGTAGCAATTACATCATACTCTTTTGGTCGCAATTGAATTTGTTGTAAGAACGCATCAGCAATACTTTCTTTTACAATGATTTTGCCTGCAGCAATAGCAGCATTTTGTGCCTTATCGGCAGCATCGGCTCCTTGCTCAGAGACCAAACGATCGTACTGAGCCCATGTGAATACCTTATCACCAAATTCTCTTTCGGCCAAAGCGTATCCCCACTTCTTAAAACCGCCTTCGGTAAACTTCATGATGTTTCCCTTGTGTACCAAGGTCAAACTCGGCTTTTTGTGCTTAATGCAGTACTCAAGAGATGCCCTTACCAAGCGCTCTGTGCCTTCGATGGAGATGGGTTTAATGCCAATTGAAGACGTTTCTGGAAATCGAATCGACTTCACACCCATTTCTTCCTTCAAGAACTTGATAACCTTCTTGGCATTATCGGTTCCAGCTTCCCATTCAATGCCTGCGTAGATATCTTCTGTATTTTCCCTGAAGATTACCATGTCCACGTACTCCGGATGACGCATTGGCGATGGAACCCCTTCAAACCAACGCACCGGACGCACACATGTATATAAATCAAGCTGTTGTCTCAGCGCCACATTCAGCGAACGAATCCCTCCACCCACAGGTGTTGTCAACGGTCCTTTAATAGCGATTAGATATTCTTTAATCACTTCCAACGTTTCGTTCGGAAGCCACTCTCCAGTTTGGTTGAACGCCTTCTCTCCGGCCAAAACTTCCTTCCAAACCAGTTGTCGTTTGCCGTTGTATGCCTTCTGGACAGCCGCTTGCAATACTTTGCTCGATGCTGCCCAAATATCTGGCCCAATTCCATCTCCTTCTATGAAGGGAATGATTGGGTCGTTAGGTACGTTTAGTACCCCGTTGTTTACTGTAATCTTATTTCCTGCCATGGTAAATTTTGTTTTTCAATGGGCGTAAATTTATACATATATGAATAAGGTCAAAGGCACGCAAGTCATGTGTAAAATTGGATAATGAAGAAGTGTAAGGAGGGCTACATTAGAAAATAGGTAGCAGAACGTTTTTCCTTTTTCCGTTTCCCCTTTCCCCTTATTCGTCCCCTTAATAATCCAAGTCGAGGTCGAAGGTCTTCCTCAAATTCTCAAGCTCGGGGTTTTGCTCCAGCAAACTTTGGTAAATTTCTTTGGGCGTGTAAGCCTTTTTTACCGTAATAATTTCCTCCACAGGTGTTTCAAGCTGAACGGAGAAGTTGTTTAGGTCCTTTCGAATGGCTTCAATCAATAGGCCGCGGTTCTCTTGCAGTTGTTCTAATTGATGCTTGCCATCTAGCTTTAGCTCAATGGTATGTGCCGCTTTTAATATCGGTGGATGTTTGGTCAGCGAGCTCAAAATGCCAGGTTTCTCGCCAAATAGCAAGTTCACACGGGTATTCCAAATAGTTTGCATGTGTTCCTCGCTAAACGCGTCCTTTGGCAGACTGTCTAAATCAACCACTTCCTCCTCTATAGGAAGATGTGCTTCGCTAATCTTTACGCGGTTGCCTCTTACAAAGCGTCTTGCAGTCGGTAAAGGAATTACCGTGCCTGTAGTAGGTGATTGCGCTGGCGCAGGCGTAGGTTCTTGCGGAGATGAAACCGAGTCTGTTCTTCCTTCGGGCTGAGAAATAGCCACCGAAGCAGCTTCTTTTTGAGAAGATGTGCTAACCGCAGCCTCAGCATTGGGCGCAGGTGAAGGCTCAACTGGTTTTGGTTGAGATGCAACAGGTGCAGCTATGTCAGCTAGGGATTTTTTTTTTTGAGGCGCTGCAGGTGCAGTACCGTCTGGTGCTTTGTGCAGCGCACACATTTTCATAATCGAAAGTTCCACCGTTAGCCGCTGGTTCTTACTCGCCTTATACTGAACATCGCACTCGTTCATGTAGCGCAAACCTTTCAATAAATTGATGGCAGAACATTTCTGCGTCTGCTCCAAGTATTTCTGCTGAATTTTCTCCGATACCTCCAACAACTTAACGGTTGATGCATCCTTACACATCAGCAAATTGCGGAAGTGAGACGCCAAACCGTTGATGAACTCGTGTCCGTTAAAGCCAGAATCCAATACATCATTAAATAGAAGCATAGAGCCAGCCATGTCTCCTTCCAAAATCAGGTCGGTAGCCTTAAAGTAGTATGTGTAATCAAGTATGTTGAGGTTCTCAATCGCATCCTTGTAAGTAAGGTTGTTACCGCAAAAAGTAACAAGCCTATCAAAGATGGACAGAGCGTCTCGTAGCGCACCATCAGCCTTTTCTGCCACCACGTGCAAGGCTTCTTCTTCTGCAGTCACACCTTCCTTTGAGGCAATATTCTGCAAATGCGAAACCATATCGCTTACCTGAATCCTTCTAAAATCAAAAATCTGACAACGGGAAAGTATGGTTGGAATAATCTTGTGCTTCTCGGTTGTTGCAAGAATAAAGATGGCGTGCGCAGGGGGTTCTTCCAACGTTTTAAGAAACGCGTTGAATGCCGCTTGGCTCAACATGTGAACCTCATCAATAATATAGACCTTAAACTTTCCTTGTTGAGGAGAAAACCGAACCTGGTCAATCAGGTTACGGATATCATCTACAGAGTTGTTTGATGCCGCATCCAGCTCAAAGATGTTGAACGCGAAATCTTCATTCGGATCTAGTTCTCCTTCAAATGTATCTTGATTGATAGCCTTGGCAAGAATTCGCGCACAGGTAGTTTTTCCAACACCTCTTGGTCCGCAGAACAAAAGGGCTTGCGCCAAATGGTTGTTCTTAATGGCCTTCTCTAGCGTAGACGTTATAGAGTGCTGACCCACAACGTCATCAAACGTTATGGGGCGGTACTTTCGTGCTGAAACGATGTAGTTATCCATACTTTTTTAGCGGATTTCAAAGGTAGTATTTAGGAGTGCCGATGATAGAAAACTTATTCACAATCGTTGATATGATTCGCACTTTCTTAGCACTAAGGTTATGTCTTAATGTATTGCTTTCATAAACCAACACAAACATTAGATTTGCTTCTCTTATCATTTAAACACAAAGCATTATGGCAGATTACGTTTGGTACCAGCATTATGGCGAAGGAGTTCCGAAGGAAATAAATCCGGATAGTTACCCATCTATAGTTGCAGCTTTTGAAGAAAGCTGCGACAAGTATGGCGACAAGGTGGCGTTTGAGAACATGGGCGTGCCTATGACCTTCAACGAATTGAAGCAACGTTCGCACAATTTTGCGGCTTGGTTGCAGAATAATACCACGTTGGTTCCTGGAGATAAGATTGCCATTCAAATGCCAAACCTGCTGCAGTATCCAATCTGTATCTACGGTTCGCTCTTGGCAGGAATGGTGGTTGTGAATGTGAATCCGCTCTACACCTCACGAGAGATGGAGCATCAGTTTAACGATTCGGGCGCGAAAGCAGTTGTAATTGTAGCTAACTTCTGTAACGAGTTGGAAGAATGTCTTTCTAAAACAGGGATTAAACACGTAATCGTTACACGCATTCCTGACTTGTTTCCGCAGCCAAAGCAATTCATCGTCAACTTGGTGCTGAATCACGTAAAGAAGATGGTTCCTAAGTTCAGTATTCCTAATACTATTGATTTTAGAGATGTGGTTAAGGACAGAGGTTTGAAGCCGAAGCCAGTTTCCATTAGTAATACCGATACAGCCTTCCTTCAATACACAGGAGGAACCACAGGCGTATCGAAAGGCGCTGTTCTTACGCACCGAAACGTAATTGCAAACATGGAGCAAATGCGTGGGTTGATGGGAAATGTTATTGTAGAAGGAGAGGAAATTATCATTACGCCACTTCCAATGTATCACATCTTCTCGTTAACGGTAAACTGTTTGGCGTTCATCTGCATGGGGGGCAAAAACATCCTCATTACCAATCCACGAGATATGCCTGCCTTCGTTAAGGAATTGCAGAAGCATCCGTGGACAGTAATGACTGGTGTAAACACTCTTTTCAATGGTTTATTGAACAATGAAGAATTCAAGAAGCTTGATTTCAGTTCTGTGAAATTGGTTATTGGGGGTGCCATGGCTATTCAGAGAGCTGTAGCTGAGAGATGGAGAGACGTAACAGGAAACCTTCTTGTTGAAGGCTACGGACTAACCGAAAGTTCTCCTGTTGCGTCTGCAAATCCTATTGATGGACGTGCTCGGATTGGAACTATCGGTGTTCCAGTTCCATCAACCGAAATGAAATTGTGCGATGAGAATGGGAATGAAGTTCCTGTTGGCGAACGTGGTGAGATTAACATCAAAGGACCACAAGTAATGCAAGGCTATTACAATCGACCAGAGGAAACTGCTAATGTTCTTAAAGACGGATGGTTGCGTACGGGTGATGTGGCCGTAATGGCAGAAGATGGTTTCTTTACTATAGTTGATCGTATTAAAGACATGATTATTGTGTCAGGATTTAACGTTTATCCTAATGAAGTGGAAGACGTAATTGCCATGCATCCGAAAGTGTTGGAGGTTGCTGCTATCGGAGTTCCAGACGAAAAATCGACAGAAGCAGTAAAAGTCTTTATCGTTAAGAAAGACCCAAGTCTTACAGAAAAGGAGATTCGAGATTTCTGTGAAGAGAATATGACTGGGTACAAAAAACCAAAGCACATTGCTTTCCGTGATGATTTACCAAAAACACCAGTAGGCAAGATTTTGAGAAGAGCTTTGAGAGAAGAGGAGACTGCGAAAGCCTAATCCCAAGCAAGTATGAGGAAAACGAAGAGGGGCGATTCTGAATTCAGAATCGCCCCTCTTTATGTTTTAATTGATGAGTTATCTCACCACTTTTACTTTAGCTGCTTCTGGTCCTTTAAGGCCTGGTTGAACTTCAAAAGTGACCTTGTTTCCCTCAGCAATTTCTTCTAAAACGTTATTTATGTGTACAAACATGCTGTCGCCATTGTCTGCGTCTTTGATAAATCCGTAACCTTTATCATGGTTAAAGAATGAAACCGTTCCAGTTCTTATTGGGTCTTCATCTGATTCATCCTTCTGAGGAATTCCCAAAACAATATCCTCCGCTTTAATTTTCTTCTTGGCTGTTGGGTCTGGTGGAGTGTCAACAATCATTCCGTTCTCATCCACGTAGGCAATCATATCATCCCAGCTACTCTTGCCTTCTTCTTTTCTAGCGAGCTTAGCTTCTTCCTTCTCTTTACGCTTCTTTGCTTTTTTCTTTTCGCGTTCTTTTTTGCCGAATGTTTCTTGAGACCTACCCATGTACTACTTGTAGTTATTTTAATTGTTAGACCGCAAAGATAATAAACCAAATGTGGCTTTATTATTTACCTGTTTTTTCGAAATCCTTAACAGAATCAAATTGGGGTTCAATAACCATTTTTCCGCTGGTGTTAAGGAAGCCCCACTTTCCATCTTGAAGAACAGCAGCATAACCATTCTTGAAATCACGCACCTTTTCAAATTGTTGGTCAATTACCATTTTTCCTTCTTTGTTAATGAAGCCAACCTTGTCTCCAGATTTGGCATAGGCTAGTCCATCCGAGAAATCTCCAAATGAATCTGCTGACGGAGCGCTTATCTGATTCCCTTTTACGTCAATAAATGTCCAACAGCCAGATTTTACACGAGCAAGTCCATCAGAAAACTCCTTGGCTGCTTCGTATTTAGCATCGATTACCCAAGCTCCATTTTTGTCGATAAACCCTACTTGACCAACTTCGGTTTTCGCCCAAGCTAGTCCATTGCTGAAATAACCAACACTTTTAAATTTAGCTTCAATTGCAATCCCACCTTTTGTGTCAGCAAATCCGAATAAATCACTCACGCGAACAGGTACCAAACCTTCTGAAAAAGATTTGGCGTCTGTTGCTCCAGAAATCAGTATTTCCGTTCCAGACTTGTCAATTACCTACCATTTTCCACCTGTTTTTACTGTTGCAAATCCTCCATTGAAATCATTGGCATCTTCGTATTTGGCAGCGATTGCCAGTTTCCCGTCTGCACTCATAAAACCCCAAGTTTTTACAACCTGAACCGTGGCCATTCCATTTTCAAAACCTTTTGTGCCGAAACCAAAGATGTTTCTGAGTTTGAAGGATGCAACTTCCGAATTCAATTTATCGCCATTTGGTTTGATGAAATAGAATGTCTTGGCCTTCTTATCATAAATCGGAGCAAAACCGTCTGCCGAAAAAGCATGACAATCGGTGTATTCTGCTTTTAGGACAAATTCGCCTTTAGGATTGATTTAGCCCCAAGTTTCAGAATCAACTGGTTTTGCTTGCGCTAATGGAAATTGAGCAAATGATTGGCCTGAGATGAGTACGCAGGTAAGAACAGAGAATAGAGTTTTCCATGTAGATTGTTGTAGCGCCAAAAATAGCTGAACCTGTGAAATTGAGCATTGAAAAAGAATACCTGTAAAGCCAAATTATCGGTCAGTTTAAAAGTCCAAATGGTTCAATTACAGCTACGAATTTTCCAAACGACCTTATTGTGGCTTTAAGCTCATAGCTTGGAATTACCTTCAATTCTATTGTCAATCCATCCGCGTTGTCTTTGACAATTTTCTGAGTTGGATGTAGCGGCTGTGCTTTTACGTATCGTCCTTCTTGTGGCGCAAATTTGAGTATAACTTTTTCTGGTTTTCCTCCTGCAGTAATGCCAAAACTGTATTTGAACAAGACTTCGGGGTCGAAACTCTTATCGACCGTGAAATAATTCTCACGAATAGAAAGGTTAGAAATACGGTCAAGCCCAAAGGTTTTTACTTTTCCGCTATCCACGTCTTTCCCGATTACGTACCAACGGTTGCGGTATTCCTTTAATAAGTAAGGATGAAGTTGACGTTCGCTTTCGTGCTCATCAGCAAACGAAGTATAGCGGAAACGCACCTCGCGCGTCTCCTTTATGGCTTGCAAAAGAATGGGCAACAATTCTGTTCCCTTTGCCATGGGCGTGTTTTCAAACTGCACAAAACGGTCAACTGCTTCATCCTGGATTTCTGGCGAAATGCTCAATCGATCCATTATTTTCTGAATAGCGGATCCGAATTGATCGAAAATTGCCAGATCTTTAAATTGGAAAAGCGTATTTGCCGCAAACCGGATGGCTTCTTTGTCCTCTTCGCTCAGCGAAATTTCTTTAATCGTGTATTCTGGATTCTCGTAATAATATCCTTTCTCTAACTTGGAATAAGCGATGGGCGCATAGTAGCCCAATTCGCCTTCGTTCTTCATTGCCCACATATCTTTCTCAATCGTAGAAATCGAAATTCGTTCTCCCGAACTGCCATAAAGTGCTTGTTCGCAGGCGTACTGCATGTCTTCCTTGGTTGGGAATTTGCGGCTTTTGTTGGTAAGGCAATCGTCAATGATGCGGTAGCGGAGTAGGGCGTATTTGTTTGCTGGCATGGCTCAAAGTTAACGGTCAATTGGTGTTGGGAAATCAAAATCGCTCAATCAAAACCGTCATTTTTGAACTTAAATTTCGTCTTTAACATTTCATTAACAGGCTATTTTAGAAGCGATATCTACCTTCGGAACGCATTTTGAGAATGTCGGAACGCAATTAATTAACCTTAAATAAATCATCATGAAAAAAGTAATGTTGTTGATGGCAATGGTCGTAGGATCGTTCGCTTATGTTTCTGCACAAGTAGCTGGACCACAAATTGAATTCCAAAGACTTGAGCACGATTATGGTACTATCGATCAAGGTGCTAATGGCGCAACTGAGTTCGTATTTACCAATACGGGTACTGAGCCTTTGATTATTTCTAAAGCAAAAGGATCTTGTGGATGTACTGTTCCTGAATGGCCAAAAGAGCCGATTGCACCAGGTGCAAAGTCTTCAATTAAAGTAAAGTATGACACAAAGCGTGTTGGACCAATTAGCAAGTCTGTAACCATTACTTCAAACTCTGTTGATAACAGCACTGCTCTTTTGAAAATCAAAGGAAGTGTGAACGCGGTAGCTACTGAAAGCGGTTCTCCAGAAATGGAAACGATTGAAGGAGCAACTCCAGTTTCTGAATAAGAAAAGACGTTTTACTTGAATGAAAAGTCCCGATACTTGTCGGGACTTTTTTTTATGCGCAAAAATTAGAAATGCCAAGATTATCGTTGAAAGGGCTACAGATGCCCGAATCGCCTATCCGCAAGTTGGTTCCATACGCAACAGCTGCCAAGGCAAGAGGAGTGAAGGTGTATCATTTGAACATTGGTCAGCCCGATATTGAAACGCCAGAAGTGGCGTTAAATGCGGTGAAGAATCTCGACCGAAAGGTGATTGAATACAGCAATTCGGAAGGCTATGCAAGTTATCGTGCTGGTCTTGCCAAGTATTACAAAAGTGTTGGGGTTGATGTGGAGGATTCTGATATTATGGTTACAACAGGAGGCTCTGAAGCATTAATTTTTGGCTTCATGACTTGTTTGGATCCAGGCGATGAGATTATTATTCCTGAGCCATTCTATGCCAATTACAACGGTTTTGCCACCATGGCAGGGTTGAATGTGAAGCCAATCACAGCCAAGTTGGAAGACGGTTTTTCGCTTCCTCCAATCTCAGAATTCGAACGAAGAATTACGGAGAATACACGTGCCATTCTCATCTGCAATCCTGGAAACCCAACAGGAACCTTGTATGGGAAAGAAAGCTTGGAAGCATTGGCCAAATTGGTCAAGAAATACGATTTGTTCCTATTTACTGATGAGGTTTATCGAGAGTTCTGTTACGATAGCGCCATTCCGTTTTCCTGTATGAATTTGCAGGGAATTGAGAATAACGTGGTGATGATTGATAGCGTGAGCAAACGCTACAGCATGTGTGGTGCACGAGTTGGAGCTTTGGTTTCTCGAAACAAGGAACTGATGACAAACGCTCTCAAATTTGCACAAGCCCGATTGAGCCCGCCAACCTTGGGACAAATTGCTGGCGAAGCAGCTTTGAATACGCCACCTGAATATTTCGAACGTGTGAAGGAAGAATACGTTCAAAGACGGAATACATTGGTTGACGGTTTGAATGCCATTGAAGGCGTAACCTGTCCTAAACCTGCAGGTGCATTTTATGCTATGGCAGAACTTCCAGTTAAAAGTGGTGATGATTTTTGCCAATGGATGTTGGAGGAATTCAATTACGAAGGCGAAACTGTGATGATGGCGCCAGGTAGTGGATTCTACTCAACTCGGGCATTCGGAGAAAAGCAGGTTCGTATTGCCTATGTATTGAAGGAGGAAGATTTGATGCGATCCATCAAGATTATTGAGGAAGGTTTGAAGGCTTATCCCGGACGGATTTCCTGAATTTATTGGGTGTCAACCACCAATCTGTAGCCAATTCCCCTAACGTTGGTAATCTTTATGTTAGAATCACCTTCTAGTTTCTTTCGCAGTTTGGAGATAAACACATCCAACGTTCTACCTACATAATCTCCCTCATCACCCCAGACCATTTTCAGAATGGTTTCGCGTTCAACGGTGTTGTTGGTGGAATCGCACAATAACTGAAGCAGGTCACATTCTTTACTTGTAAGTTCAATTCGTTCGTCTTTAAACCACAGCTCCATCTTCCGTTTGTTGAATTTGTATTCGCCAATTGGAATAATGTTTAGGTCAACTTCAGGCTTAGCGACTGGTTTCTTCTTCATCAGGAATTGAACAACAACCATAGGTAGGAGCACACAGATTAGCATGAGTGCTAGAACGATGTACCTGTCTGTTTGACCATAGTCTGTGTTTGCAATCAGTTCAGTGTCAGAAGTTTTAACAGCTGGTTTCAGAATCGTGACCACCAGATTATAACACGCTTTTGGCTGATCTCTTTCTCTGCAAGCAAGTACGTTTTCGTGCTCTGAAATTCCAACTTCATAGCTGTGAACCACTAAATTTGAATCGCAAGATTTGAACTCCACGATGTAGCTTTTAGCAATTCCAGTAGCTGCAATTACACTATCAATGACAGACGCCAAATCATCCGGATTGAAACCGAATTCGGTTGCAAATGAAATTGTATAGGAATTTTCATTTTTTCCAATCGGAAGAACGCGCGAAGCGCTATCTCCCAAACGGAGAAGTACCTGATGCCCAATCATCCGCATCGAAACTTCGATGTGCTGTTCTTCTTCCTCTTGAGCCATTTTATCCTCAGCAAAAGCTGCATGCGCGAAAACCAGAACTGAAAGAAGACCAAAAATGAGTCGATTCATCATTCCGCAAAGCTACCCGTTCAATTGGCTGTTTAAAATGATCTACATTCCTTTTACACTAATTTACATTCGTTTTACGAACGAATGAGTTGACCTAATCTACATTTGGGTCAAACAAAAACGCCATGAAATACATTCTCGCTTCACTCTTACTTTCAGTTGCAAATAGTTGCACAGAGGAATCCATTACCGATTCAGCACCAAACGCTGAATTGTGCAGGTCAATTTTAATCAATCCTGACCTTGCATATAATCATGAGTATGACCTAACGCTTTCTATTGAAGACGCTGGAAATGGCGAATACAAATTGGCGAGTGTAATAGACTTCCATAATGGAGCGTATACGGCATCACCTCTTTCGAATAATAATTTTACTGGAGCATTTAAAGTAACCTTTCACCATAATGATAATCTAACAACAGACGATTCAATAGAAGAAATTCCACGTTCTGTAGAGAAAATTGACCTTTTCGGAAATTTGGTTAGTTGGGTCAATGAAAAAACCACTTATAAGAAAAAACTCAAGCTCAAATCTGAGCAAGACTTTAAAGTGTCTGGAGTTGTGAGTTTTACGATTGAACCCACCTGTACGTTTGAAGAAATTCCATTTGATATTTTCTACATAAATGGAGAGTTGCGCGTTCAGCAATATCCAAAATTGGATAAGACTACGTGCAGTAATCCACGCGTATTGAAAACGAGTATGTATGAGTCGCCACTTATTGACCACGAAATAGCCAAGAACCATCCTTATGATGTCGATTTTAAGATTGAGAAAACCTCTGGTGGACAGTACAAATTGGTTACAATAATGCAACTTTTTGGAGGGAGTTTTTATGTTTCACCTCACTCAACCATGAACTTTAAAGGGCGATTTACTATCGAAATTGCACCAAACAACAATTTGAGTATTGGATCTTCTTTCGTGGAAACACCTCACAGCGAAACCGTTATTGATCCGCATCAGTTTGTTCATGGACCCGTTAATTGGGTAACGAAAAACACGCGTTACGACCATTCTTTACAGCTTCACACAGAAGATGATTTCGAGATTGGTGGTAAGCTCATATTCGTAATTGAACCGAAGTGCACACTTGAAGAAGTTCCAATTCTTTTCAAGTACAAAAATGGAGTTTTAACAGTTGAAAAGTGGAAGTGTTGAAGTCAAATCCGCTTAAGGATAAAGCAAATATTTCTTCCGAATCATTTTAAACTGTTGCAAATCTTCGGCCCAAGTTGAACGAATTTCTTCTGCCGTTTTTCCAGCAATTATCTGTTCTCTTAATTCGGATGAACCAGCCAGTAGGTCAAAAAACCTGGCATCGAAAAACTTGTCCTTTTCCAAGTAGTTCTGATAGGTTGCTATAAGCCAATCTAAGTTCAGTTTCGCCAAATTCATCAGGCTGTCTTCAGGTAAATGAGATAGGTCAATTCCTGAACATGCTTTATTCTTGAACTTTGGGTTTGAGGCCACGTCTTTGATGTCTTTTGGGGTAAATTTGGTGTTCCCATTCGGCATGTTCGGATATCCGAATTGCTGAAAAGGTTTATCTGTTCCGCGTCCTTCGCTAACTACGGTTCCTTCAAAATAGCAAAGGCTAGGGTAGAGGTAGATTGCTTTCTGATTTGGAAGATTTGGCGATGGTGCAATCGGTAAATCGTAAGGCGTTTTACGAGAATAATTATCCAATTCAATCACAGTCAGTTTACATTTCACACCATCTTTCAACCAACCTTCACCGTTCACCATTTTTGCATATTCGCCAACTGTCATTCCATGCACTGCGGGAATTTCGTGCAGCCCAACAAACGATGAAAACTCCTTTTTTAGAACTGGGCCATCCACGTAATGCCCATTTGGATTTGGACGATCCAGAATAATTATTTCAATATTGTTCTCAGCGCAGGCTTCCATCATGTAACTCATGGTGCTGATGTAGGTGTAGAACCGCGTACCCACATCCTGAACGTCAAAAATCACCACATCCAATCCTTCCAATTGTTTGGCAGATGGCTTGTAATTGCTTCCGTAGAGAGAAACGATTGGAAGGCCTGTCTTCGGGTCTTTGCTATCAGTTATCTTTTCGCCAGCGCCTGCATTTCCCCTAAAACCGTGCTCTGGAGCAAAAGCACAATTCACTTTCACGCCAAGAGAAAGAAGCGTGTCTATAAGATGTATTTGTCCAACAACAGAAGTTTGATTGGCTACAATTCCGACCGATTTTCCTTTCAGAAATGGAAAATACACTTCCATTCTTTCAGCACCCAAACGAAGTTGGTTTCTGACTTCTTTGGTGTTGGTTTCCACAGCTGTGGCAATGAGGGCAGGTGCAGGTTGAGCACAAGCAGAAAACCACAGGAGAACAAGTAAATATTTGATAGTTTTAGCCATTATCCTTCTCACAGAAATTCCTTTCAGAGCAAGCAATTGAACACTTCCTTTTTTATTGCAAAACGCCTCATCCGTGCTGGCGGGCAGGCCGAAAGTAATACTATTTCGGGTACGCGTCCGATAGTGCAGATTGCCATTGCCGGCATTGCCTTGGGTTTGGCTGTGATGATTATTTCCATGGCCATTGTCACCGGTTTTCAGAAGGAGATAACAGACAAGGTGGTCAATTTTGGTTCGGATATCGTTATTACCGAGTATTCCAATCTTAATGCCATAGAGCCGCAGCCCGTTTCCAAGGCACAAGATTTCTATCCGAGTTTGACGGAAATAGAAGGTATCCGCCACATTCAGGTATTTGCCACCAAAGCTGGAATCATTAAAACCGATGAAGAAATTGAAGGTGTGGTAGTGAAAGGAGTTGGTGGCGATTTCGATTGGAGTTTCTTCAAGAAGCATTTGATTCAAGGCGAAATATTCACGACAAGCGATTCATCGCGAAGCAAGAATATTCTCATTTCAGAGATTATTTCTAAAAAGTTGAAGCTTGGAGTAGGAGATAGGATGGAGGTGTTTTTTATTCAGGACGAAAAGCAGCGTGCTCGGATTTTTGATGTGACGGGAATCTATAAAACAGGTTTGGCCGAGTATGACGAACGTTATGTAATTACTGATCTCACACATATTCAACGTTTGAATGGCTGGGATGATGACCAAGTGGCAGGATTTGAGGTTTTTGTGGATGATTTTAGTCGGTTGGAAGAGCTTTCTGACGTTGTTTATTACTCCATCGGAACGGAACTTTTTTCGGCAACAGTAAAAGAACTCCAACCTCAGATGTTCGACTGGCTTGATTTGCAAGACATGAACGTACGGGTCATCATTATTCTTATGCTTATTGTGGCTGGTTTTAACATGATTTCAGCCTTACTCATCATGATTATTGAACGTGTTTACATGATTGGAACCTTGAAATCGTTGGGAATGAACGATGGCAAAATTCAAAGCATCTTCATTTATCAGGCTTTGTACCTGACGGGCGTTGGTCTTTTTTGGGGAAATCTCGTGGGAATATCGCTCTGCCTCATTCAACAGCATTTTGGAATAATCACGCTACCAGAAGAGAGTTATTATGTCAAAGTGGTGCCAATCAACCTCGAACTGATTCATATTCTCCTTCTCAACTCGGGAACACTTTTCTTTTGTTTTTTGATGTTACTGGTGCCTTCTATGGTGGTTTCGAGGATACAACCGCTGAAGGCGATACGGTTCTCCTAACCCCCAAACGCCTTCTCCAACACATCCCGCAATCGCTTGGGAGAAATGTCGTATTCCAACTCTCCATCGTGGGTGATGGAAATGCCACCAGATTGCTCAGAAACAACAATCACAACTGCATCCGAACTCTCGGAGAGCCCAACTGCAGCTCGGTGACGCATGCCTAAATGTGCTGGAAAATTATCATCATCCGTAACAGGAAGAACACAGCGCGCAGCTACGATTCTGTTACCAGAAATGATTACTGCACCATCGTGCAGCGGACTGTTTTTGTAGAAAATAGACTCAAGAATTTTGGTAGAAACGGCTGCATCAATGTCTTCTCCTGTGTTGATATAAAACTGCAAACTGTTCTCGCGGCTAAGCACCATGATGGCTCCCGTGCTGGTTTGCGCCATGTTTAAACAAGCAGAAACAATGGCGCCAATGTTTAGCGAATCGCGGTTTCGGAGGCTTTTGCCAAAGTTGAGCCAACGGAATGGAGAACGTCTTCCGTTCATAAATCCTGACGTACCAATCAGAAGGAGAAAGCGTCTTACTTCCTGCTGAAAAACCACAATAAGCGCCAAAACACCAACGCCTATAAATTGCCCAAGGATGGAATCCAAAAGCTGCATATTGAGAGCGCGAACCAACATCCAAAGTAGGTAAAGCGAAAGAATTCCTAGAAAAATGTTGACAGCCGCTGTTCCTCTAACCAGATTGTAAAGTTGATACAACAGCAAGGCGACAATGAGGATGTCCAAAGCATCGAGCCAACGGAATGTGATAAACCCCAAAAGAATGTCAAGCATCATTAAAAACGGCCGTATGTTTTACAACTAGGTGATGGTCAAATTTAGCGTAATACGTTGTACTCCTGTCAAAAGTCATTTGCAAATCCAATTGAAGAGCTTATTTCGTATTAATGGCCTTGGAGGAAGATTATCTGAAATTATTTGACCCCGAGAAAGCTCGGAAGGTTGCGAAGATGGTTCTGCCTATTGCGGAATTGTATCACCGTGTGAAATGGTTGGGATTGGAGAATATTCCGGATGAGGTTTTTTTGGGCGCAGGCAATCATACCGGTATGCATTTCATGCCTGAGTCGGTGTTGTGGGTTGGGAAATACCAATTTGAAGAAAGACCAGTTCCAATGCTGACGCTGATCCATCATATAACACATCGGTTGGCAAGTATGCTCAAGTTTCCTGTGCACGAATTGGGATTATTAGAAGCAAACCGTCAGCATGCGCTTGAAGCCTTAAATGCCGGATTTGCCGTAACTGTCTATCCAGGTGGAGATAGAGATGTGGCACGTCCGTTTTCGGACAGGAATCAAATCAATTTTTTTGACCATTTAGGGTATGTGAAGACTGCCCTCAAGGCACAAGTTCCCATTCTTCCGATAGTTGGATGTGGAGGTGGAGAAACACTTTTCGTGGTCAATTCGGGTGAAAAATTTGCTGAACTGACAGGGTTGAAGCGGTTTGCTAAGATTCACACATGGCCGCTTTATTGGTCATTTCCATTTGGCTTTCATTGGGGGCATTTTCCGCATTTGGAGCTGCCATTGCCATCTCAAATGACCATTAGCATTTTAAAGCCTTATTCCATAAGCGAATACAGTTCAGAAGATGCCGAGAATCCGGAAATTGTGAAGCACATTAACGATGACCTTTTGCGGATTATGCAAAAGGAATTGGACAGACTTTCAAAAAGGCGAATTCCGATTTTGGGAAAGATTTTCTAGAACGGACAGTTACTTCTCTGATTTATCGAATTCCTCAGCGAATTTTTTCGGAGTGTTCGTGTTAATCAGGTCAGTACCGATTTTCTGAAAAGTTTCCCACGCATTTGCATTGTCTGGCGATGCCCAAAGGCGCAGTTTCTTTCCTTCTGCATGAACCTTGGAAACCATTTTTCTGAGCTTGTGTTCTTGGTCTTCGGGCATTTTCCCTTTTCCGTTCCACGAAAGATGATTGTGGTAGTTATCACTAATAACAGGCATTACTTCGGCAGGAATCTGTTGTCCAATGTCGCTCGGTCGCCCATCCAAAAACGCCAGTTTGGGTTCAGCATTCAGAACCGCATCGGTCGGTCGTCCTCCCGAAAGGAAAACAGTTACCGCTCCAAGCTTCAATTCTCCATCTTCCATTATCGATAGCATGGAACGGTAATTCTCTAAAAGTTCTGTCAGTCGGTTAAAGGTTTCCATTCCGCCACCTTTGAAATCAATCATTAAATAGAAAGGTCCATCATAATTCGGATAAACCTTTCCGCCATGTTTCTGAACCTGCTCAAAAAGTGGCTTGAGGTAGAGGTTTTCTAACGAGCGTTTTTTGTTTCTCCCAAGTGGGCGAACATGAGCAACAATCAGTTCGCCTTTCATCAAATGCACATCAGCTTCTACCGAAACAAAGCCGCTTTTTAATGCTTCAAACAGAGGCTCTTTGTTTAAGTAATCGTTGTGTGCGTGGCCGGGAATGACCGTTTGAGCTATGGTAGAAAAAACGAAAAATGAAAAAACGAAAAAGGAGAAAATGGACTTCATTTTTTTGTTGCGGTTAAAGAATAAACCAACGGTAATTTGTGTCCGTGTTTTTCGATAATGAATTTTCGTTCTTCCAGTTGTTTCATTCCTAAAAAACAGTTGTAAGGCGAATAATCGAATTCATCAAAGCTTTTCAAAACAAGGCCGTTTTCCTCAAGTGCATGGAATACTTCAGCCAAACCGTGATTCCAAGAAATCTCTGTTTTTTCGAACGAAGCATTGGAGTCGGCATACGTTCCAGTGGAGGTTTCTACAATGGCTTCGTCTTTAAAGTAGCTGTATTCTATTTTCTCAAAATCGTTGTCAAACATCCACACCACTGGATGGAACTCTACAAAAACTAGTTTGCCGTTGGGTTTTAGGTAATGTGCGATGGTTTCTGCCCATTGGTTAAGGTCGGGTAGCCAGCCAATGGTGCCATAGGAGGTATAAACGATGTCGAATTTCTGGCCAATCTTACCGATGAGTTCTAATACATCGCTTACCACAAATTCGACATCTAATCCGAGTTCCTCGTTCAGGCTGCGTGCTGCATTTATGGCCTCATCCGATAGGTCAACGCCCACAACTTGAGCACCTATCCGCGCTAGCGAAAGCGAATCTTGTCCGAAGTGACATTGCAAATGCAGAATGAATTTGCCGTTTACATCTCCCAACAATTCTAGTTCAATAGCATTCAAACTGGTTTTGCCAGCTTTCCAACCTTCTAAATCGTAGAAATCAGAAGTTAAATGAGTTGCAACACGCTTGTTCCATGCATCTCGGTTGGTAGATTGATAGTTGTTCATTTTATTAATTCTACAGCTTCCATCACATCATGAACCCTCAGAATATCTGCTCCATTTTGCAGCAGTTGGCGATTCACTTCAATCGTTCCTAGCAAAGTTTGTTCGGCAGTTTCTCCATACTTCAAACGAATCATGCTTTTGCGTGACACGCCTACCAAAATTGGTTTTCCGAGGATGGCAAAATCAGATAGGTGATCCACTATTTCGTAGTTCTGTTCCAACGTTTTTCCGAAGCCAAAACCAGGGTCAATTATTACATCTTTCACGCCTTGTTTTGCCAATTCCGGAACACGATAGGCGAAGAATGACAGTAGAGACGTCATGCATGGCGTCTCTACAATATTCTGCTGCATAGTTTGCGGAGTACCTTTCATGTGCATACATATATAAGGTGCATTTAATTTGGCTGCAACCAATGGTAACGCCTCGTCTAAGTTTCCTCCAGAAATATCGTTAATGATGTGTGCGCCAGCTTCCAACCCTTTTTTGGCTACACCAGAACGGAAGGTGTCGATGGAAATTAACGCATCGGGAAAGCGTTTTGCAATGGCTTCCAAGGCTGGAATAATCCGTTTCAATTCTTCCATCTCAGAAATTTCTTCAGCACCTGGGCGACTGCTGTAGGCTCCAAGGTCTAGGATGTCTGCGCCTTCATTCAGCATTTCTTCGGCACGATTAAGTGCCGCTTCTACCGAATTGAATCTGCCACCATCGAAAAAACTATCTGGTGTAAGGTTGAGTATGCCCATCACAAGCGGACGTTCAATTACAACCAATCTTCCTTTGCAATTCAGCGTTCTGCTCTTATTCAAAAGTTTATTTTTGCCGCTCATCTCCGAGCCGAAGTTAATGGTTCAATATCGATGGCAGATACCAACGCACAATACGATAAGGCACTTGCCGAATGCCGCGAAGTTTTCGTTGGCAAGATGAAGGATTACGGTGCTTCGTGGCGCATTTTTCGTCCGAGTTCCATTACCGATCAACTCTTCATTAAGGCCAACAGAATCCGCAGTTTGGAAGAGAAAGGTGTGAGCAAAGTAGGAGAGGGCATTTATCCTGAATACATTGGCTTAGTGAATTATTCCATTATGGAGATTATTCAATTGGAGCACAGCCATGCGGATGAGCCTGATCTGAATACAGAAAGAGCTATTACTTGGTACGATCAATACGCAGCAGAGGCAAAATCGTTAATGGAACGCAAAAACCATGATTATGGAGAGGCGTGGCGTGACATGCGTGTGAAATCATTGACAGATCTAATTCTTGTTAAAATTCTTCGCATCAAAGAGATGGAAGATAACCAAGGAAAGAGCGAACTTTCCGAAGGAATTGATGCTAATCTGTACGATATGATCAACTATTCGATTTTCGCGTTGATTAAACTTGGAGAGTCCAAGACATCTGTCTGACATTGTCAGTTCTTTCCGAAGACTAAATTTGCTGTTCAAACCCTATCATTAACAATGAAACTAATTACCGACATCGCCCGCTACTTTGTAGGCATTCTTTTCATCTTTTCAGGAATTGTAAAAGCGAATGACCCGCTGGGGTTTAGCTACAAGTTAGAAGAGTATTTCGAGGAATTCGCCAAACTAGGCGAGTACATCGGTTTCTTAGAACCCTTCTTCCACTTCTGTTATCAGTACGCATTGCCGCAAGCCATATTTATTGTGATTCTCGAAGTGGTTTTGGGTGTTGCCATCTTGGTGAGATTCAAAACTAGATTGACTGCGTTTTTACTCTTATTGCTTATAGCGTTTTTTACAGTTTTGACCTTCGCTTCGGCTTATTTTGAAATTGTAAAAACCTGTGGATGTTTTGGAGATGCTATTCCTCTAACAGCTTGGGAAAGCTTCTACAAGGATGTGGTTTTGAGTGTATTTATTCTCATCATTTTTATTCGCCAGAAGCAAATAAGTATATCAGAGACGGATAAGAACGATTTTGTTTTGGCTGCCATTGGTTCGTTGGCCATGCTGAAATTATCTTACGACCTTGAATGGTTTTTCCCATTTTGGTTCACGGTTTCAACATTCACTGTTTTCTTCCTAGTTCGGTTAGTAGAGCATCGCAAAGCACCTTGGATTACAACTGTTTTGGCTACAATGGCTATGGTCTTCTTCACATTCTACACCTACAGCTACTTGCCGGTGAAGGATTTTCGTGCGTATGCAACTGGAAAAAGCATTTCCGAGCAAATGGAAGGTGTGCCAGACAAATTAAAATACTACTACATCTTGCGCGATAAGGCCACTGGCAAGGAGCAGGAATTCGAGAAATTCCCAGAAAAATATGAGGAAAAATATGAGTATGTAGATTCTCGAACCGAGGTGATTGAGAAGGGGATTGAACCTAAGATTATGGATTTTTCTATCTCAGCGGCAGATGGAGAAGATCTAACTGAAGATTTTTTGCAAAGCGAGAACTTTACATTCCTGCTAATTGCCTATGATTTGAATCTTGCCACGCTTCAGCCACAAGAACGAATTAATGCTCTTGCCAAATCGCTTCAGGAAAAAGGATATCGGTTCGTTGGTTTAACATCTAGTGCACCGCGAGATGCGGTTGCGTTTGCGCAAGCAAATAGTAATCCGTTTAGTTATTTGTTTTGTGATCAGATTGTGCTAAAAACAATCATCCGTTCTAATCCAGGTTTGTTGTTGCTTAAAGATGGCAAGGTTTACGGAAAATGGCATTACAACGACCTTCCAGAATTGCAAGTTTTGGAGATGGAATACTTGAATAAGCCGTAATTGGTCGGATTCGTCACACGCAAGTTCTTCTACAGCCTCTCCGTGCTGTTCGGAATTGTGACGGTTGTCTTTTTGCTGTTTACCGCCTTACCTGGCGATCCGGCTCGACTGATGCTCGGTCAACGTGCCGATCAATCTGAAGTGGAGATGATTCGCAAGGATTTAGGGTTAGATCTTTCACTTTCAACGCAGTATTTGGTTTATCTCAACGACCTTTCTCCTTTCGCGTTTTACAGTTTGGATAATGCTGAAAGCCCTTACTTTTTCGAACCATCAGAGCATGTTAATTCGAAGGCTATTTGGTCTTCAAAACATTCGGTTTTTGTGCTAAAACCTCCCTATTTAAGGCGTTCATATCAATCTCAGCAAACAGTGGTTGATATAGTATTGGAAGCACTTCCCGGAACAGCCGTATTGGCCATTACGTCTATTCTCATTGCCACGTTTCTCGGAATTACGTTTGGAATTTTTGGAGCATTATTCAAAGGACAATGGTTAGATAAACTGCTAATGGTTTTCTCAATTTTCGGAATGAGCTTGCCATCTTTTGTAGCAGCCATACTCATTATGTGGTTTTTTGCCTATTTGTTGGGAGATATTACAGGATTGCAAGTAACTGGTAGCCTCTATGAAATTGATGAATTTGAAGGAAGAAAATTGGTGCTTAAAAACCTGATTCTTCCTTCCATTACGTTGGGTGTGCGACCGTTGGCTGTGTTCATGCAACTCACTAGGAATTCCATGCTCGATGTGCTTTCCATGGATTATGTGCGCACCGCAACTGCTAAAGGACTTTCGTTCCGAATGGTGGTGTTAAAGCACGCTTTGCGAAATGCTCTTAATCCCGTAATAACCGCCATTTCTGGTTGGTTAGCTTCTTTACTTGCGGGTGCCGTTTTTGTGGAGATTGTATTTGGTTGGAAAGGTTTAGGACTCATAATGCTGAACGCTTTAAATACTTACGACCTTCCAGTTGTAATGGGTTGCATCATACTCGTGGCGGTCATTTTTGTGGTCATAAATATGTTGGTTGATGTGCTCTACGGTATATTTGACCCAAGAGTAAGTTTGAAGTGAATTGAAAAATGCGGAGGTGATTCAATCTTTTTCCGTTATGTTTTTCCAGTTCCCTTTTCATTTAATCCACATCAATGAGAGACAAAATTGTAGCCGGTAACTGGAAAATGAATCTGACACGCCAAGCAGGCTTGTCGTTGGTAGATGAAATTTATCGCGGACTGAACCTTGATGACACTACGGATGTGAAGGTGGTTGTTGCACCACCATTTCCGTTTCTGTTCGAAATGAGGGATTGGATAAACCCTGAAACGTTACTTTTTCTTTCGGCACAAAATTGCCATCAAGAAAAAAATGGAGCTTTTACAGGTGCTGTTTCTGCCGAGATGTTGGCATCTTACGATTGCACTTATTGTATAGTGGGCCACTCAGAAAGGCGAGAATATTTTGGCGAGGATGACAAACTCATCAATCAAAAAATTCAACGCTTATTGGAGAACAGTATAAAGCCGATTTATTGCTGCGGAGAATCGTTAGAAGAGCGCGAATCTGAAAAGCATTTTGAAGTGGTTGCAGCGCAAATTCAATCTGCTTTTCAAGGATTTAAGAAACAAGAATTGCTTAATGTAGTTGTCGCCTACGAACCCGTGTGGGCTATTGGAACCGGAAAAACAGCTACTCCCGAACAGGCACAAGAAATGCATGCGTTCATTCGCCAAAAGTTATCGCAGGTATTAGGCGATGAGGCCGAAGAAATTTCCATACTCTACGGTGGCAGCGTGAAACCTGAAAACGCCAAAGAACTATTCTCCCAAAAAGACATTGATGGCGGCCTTATTGGCGGTGCATCTCTTAATGCAAACCAGTTTTTATCAATCATTCACTCCTTCTAATATGGCCCACGCGGTGCTTTTAATTAAAGTTCGTCCTATCGAGCCAGGACGAGAAATTCTAATCTCAGATCTTTCAGATATCGATTTTGAAGGTTTCCTTGAAACCGAAGAAGGAGTGGATGCCTACATCGAGGAATCTGAACTTGACATGAAAAAAGTTGAGGAGGTTTTTAATCAGATGCGCGAAGCAGAATTTGAGGTTTCGTGTACCTATTCGGTTGCTGAAGAAAAAAACTGGAACGAGGAATGGGAAAAGAATTTTGATCCTGTTGAAATCAAAGACCTTTGCAGAATTCGGGCGCCTTTTCATGACTCGAAAGCTGGTTTTAAGAAGGAAATCCTCATTATGCCTAAGATGTCTTTCGGAACAGGGCATCACGCCACCACATCCATGATGGTTGAAAATCTGATGACTGTAAAGACAGAAGGTCCACTGTTAGATATGGGTTCTGGCACAGCCGTTCTTGCCATTCTTGCTAGAAAACTAGGAGTAGAAGACGTAACCGCCATCGATATTGATGATTGGGCTTTTGAAAATGCGCCAGACAATTGTGAGCTGAATAATATCGATGATATTGTGATCCTGCAGGGAGATGCAAGTTTGCTGGGAAAGAAGAAATTCAATACGGTTTTGGCAAATATCAATCGCAACGTTTTATTGGAGGATATTCCAATTTATGCAAGCGTTCTCAATAAAAACGGACAGCTTTTTGTTAGTGGATTTTATGTTGAAGACTTGCCAATGATACTGGAAGTAGCAGTCCGCTCAGGCTTTATCTTTAACGGAAATCTGACACAAAATAATTGGGTCTCGGCTCGGTTCATCAAACAATAATATGAAGCAATTTTTCTTACTCTTCGCAGCATTCACATTCGGGTTTGCTCAGTTTTCAAGCGCGCAACAGCTAAAATCATTTACCCACGACAACGACAAGTTTATAGTTGAACTGGAAGGTTTTTTTGCCATGGGTGATCCCAAAGCGGCTAAAAAGCTGGTGCAAGAAGTATTTCTTCCTGTCTGGAATAGCGGTCATTACAGTCCTCAGCAAAAGGAACGGGTTTACGTAATCTCTGACTTGATGTTAAAGGAGCGGAAAAAAGCGGTTGACTTTGAGAATTACATGTATGCCTTAATGAGCTTCGCTACAAGTATGAAACCAGCTTCGGATTTTGATGCATTTCACGATGGATTAGAAAAGACAATTACAAGGCTTTCGCGCAAACAGTTCACCGATTATTTGGAGGTTTGTAAATGGCTTTTTACCGACCACATCCTTTACGAATCGCAAGCTGTAAAATGGGTAGCCAACTATGATGCTTACAAAATTGAATTTGATTCATTACCAAAAATTGTATTCGGAAAGCTTGACTTAAGAGCTTATTCGAAGCGAGACAGTTCAATTATTTTCGGAACGCAAGGCGTTTACTACCCAACCATCACCACATGGGTAGGTAAAGGAGGTAAAATTGATTGGAGTAGGGCTGGGTTTGATTCCAATAAAACCTACGCAGATATTGGTAATTATCAAATCAATACTACCAAATCTCAATATTCTATTGATTCGGTAACTTTTCATCATCCAGATTATTTGCCAGAACCACATGTTGGAATTTTGACCGAGAAAATACTGGCGGATGTGGAAGAAGAAAGTGCATCCTATCCACGTTTTGATTCTTACAATAAACGAATCCTCATAAAGGATATGTATAAGGATATTGATTATTCGGGTGGTTTTTCGCAGCACGGCATAAAGTTTATAGGGTCTGGTGATTCGGAGAAAGATGCCACTCTGATTTTCAAAAAGATGAATCACATTACCAAGAAGAACGAAAATTTCATTGAGGCACGTTCAAAGTCATTCGTAATTCGTCCAGAGAAAGTTGTTTCCGAACGGGCAGAGGTTGTATTCTATTACGAGGGAGATTCTATCTTTCATCCTGGTTTAAGGATAAATTATAACGTTGAGAAGCATCAGGTTGTGTTTACCAAAGAGCAAGAAGGTTCGGGTAGAAGCCCGTTCTATGACACTTATCACCAAGTAGATATGCATGTGGATCAAATTAGTTGGAACATGAGCGAGCAATCAATGGATTTGGAGAACACCACAGGTGGTTCGGAAAGTAGTGCAATGTTTGAATCTGAAGCATATTATGATGAATATCGGTATGATCGCATCAGAGGAATGGCAGACACTCATCCTCTTTGGAAAATTAGGAATTACGCCAAAGAGTTGAATACAGACGAATTAACGGTGGAGCAGATGGCACGGCTGTTTAAGTCAGACATCAGCGAAACGAAAGTGTTTATGATTAATCTTTCAAATTCGGGCTTTATGACCTATGATTACGACAAGCAGATGGTAAAGCTGAAGCCGAGATTGAATCATTATGTTTTGTCCCGTTCTAAAAAGACCGATTACGACATTCTTCAGTTCGAGTCGACCGTAGGTGGACTGCCTAATGCCAAGCTCAATCTTTTAAATTGGGATTTAGATTTAAACGGAGTAGGGCGAGTATTTCTTTCTGATTCTCAGGATGTTGTGGTTTATCCTTACGAACAAGAACTGACCTTAAAAAAGAACCGCGATTTTCTTTTCAATGGAAAGGTAGTAGGAGGAAGGCTCGATTTCTTCGGAAGCGATTTCTATTTCAGCTACGATGATTTCAAAATCAACATGGCTCAAATTGATTCCTGCAGATTGAAAGTGCCAGATGGTGAACCAGATGATAGTGGCAGACAAAAGCTAAAAGCAGTTAAGACCGTGCTTCGAGATTTAAAAGGCGAACTTTTAGTTGATCGACCCGATAATAAGTCTGGTGTAGTCAATCACCCGCGTTATCCACTCTTCAATAGCACAGACGAATCATTTGTCTATTACGATAAACGAACCATACAAGATGGCGCCTACAAGAAAGAGGATTTCTATATGAAACTCAAGCCATTTACGATTGATAGTTTGGAGAATTTTACCAAAGAAGGGTTGGCTTTTGATGGAAACTTCGTGTCGGCAGGCATTTTTCCTGCATTTGACGAAACCTTGCGGCTACAGCCCGATTTTTCACTTGGTTTTGTGCGCGAAACTCCTGCAGAAGGACTTGCGATGTTTGGAGGGAAAGGAAAGTACAAAGCCACCATCAAGCTAAGTCATGAAGGTTTGAGAGGAGATGGCGATTTGGAGTATTTGACTTCCATTTCAAAGTCAAATGACTTTATCTTTTTCCCAGATTCGGTTAATGGAGTTGCCCAAGATTTTGTTATTGCAAAGCAGAAATCTCCGGTTGAATATCCACCTGTCAAGGGTAAGGACGTGCGCTTACATTGGGAGCCCAAAGTAGACCATTTATATACACGAAAGATTGCAGATGCCTTTGATATGTATGAAGGCGAGGTGAGGCACCATGGAGGATTAGATTTAACTCCCAAAGGTTTAGATGGCTTCGGAAACCTTGACTTCGCAGATAGCTACATGAACTCAAAAGAATTCAACTTCGCCTACAGGAAATTCCATGCTGATACAGCAGGCTTCAAGCTAAAAGGGGCATCAGAAGAATCGTTTGCATTTAAGACCAATAATGTTCAAATGGATATTGATTTGGACAAACGTGTTGGCGATTTTAAATCAAACACAGGAGGTGATTTCGTTGATTTTCCCGTCAACCAATACATCTGCTACATTGATGAGTTTAAGTGGAATATCGATCAAAAACAGATAGATGTAGTTTCTGATGGCGAGGGATCTAGATATGTATCTACTAGGCCAGGTCAAGATTCATTAGATTTCCGTTCTCCATTGGCCAAATTCGACCTAGATAACTTTATTATAGAAGCCAAAAAAGTCGATCATATTGATGTGGCTGATGCCATTATTTATCCAGATAGCGGAAACGTAACCATCCGAGCTCAAGCGGCCATGGATCCATTAGATAATGCTGAAATTGTAGCAAACAGGATTACCAAGTTCCATAAGTTTTATCAATCTAACGTAAACGTATTAGGCAAATGGAAATACAATGCCACGGGTAAGTACGATTATGAAGACGTAACTGGAGCCAAGCAACTTATTCAATTTGCAACCATCGGAATCGACTCGGCCGGGCAAACATTCGGAAAAGGCGAAATAAACGCAGAAGCAGCGTTTACGCTCAGCCCAAACTTCGATTACAAGGGTACAGCTAATCTCTTTGCCAGTCAGCAAAACTTGACTTACGAAGGAAGTACAAGAATTAAGCACGATTGTCCAGGAATCACGAGAGATTGGCTTGCGTTTAAAGCCGATATAGACCCAGTGAATATTTACATTCCAATTCCAGAAGACCCGAAAGATGCATCAGGTAAACCCATGTCGTCTGGCGTAGTTATTAGC
This sequence comes from Flavobacteriales bacterium, assembly GCA_021741075.1. Classification (GTDB taxonomy): domain Bacteria; phylum Bacteroidota; class Bacteroidia; order UBA10329; family UBA10329; genus UBA10329. Next base: position 35,957 of record JAIOYO010000007.1, read on the forward strand.
AAAGATTCCACAACGGTTTATCCAACCTTCCTCTCAAAGAAGATTAAACCGAATGATATAGACATCGTTGCGGCAACCGGATTTCTTCATTTTGACAATGAAAGCCAAGAGTATCGAATCTCAAACAAGGACAAGCTACAAGGTTCAGTTGTTGGAGGAAATTATGTGAGTTTGAGCAACGAGTGTATTGCTCGTGGTCAAGGATTACTAAACATGGGAATGGACTTTGGTCAGGTCGATTTAACACCGCTTGGCACTGTAGAGCACAACATGAACAATGACTCCACCAAATTCAATCTGTTTCTCGGTGTGAATTTCTTCTTCAACGAAGAATGTTTGAGAATAGCTGCAGACAAGGTCTCTAATCACTTTCCACCGTTGGACGCAGTTTTTTACGGAACAGAGTATGAAAAATCACTCATTGAACTTGTAGGAAAAGAACAAACAACTAAGCTAATTCAGGAGCTTAACCTTTATGGTAGCTTCAAGAAATTGCCGAAAGAATTAGAAAAAACGCTATTTCTTACTGACGTAAAATTGGTTTGGAATGCAGCTACAGGGTCATATCGATACAAAGGTTTCTTTGGAGTGGCGAGCATAGGTAAGTATCAAACCAATAAAATGCTGTTTGGTCTTATTGAATTGAAAAAGATGCGTAATGGCGATGAGCTTTCTATCTATTTTGAGCCAAGTGACGATAGTTGGTTCTACTTTAATTACAAGCGCGGTATGCTTGGTGCTATCTCTTCTCATGATGATTTCAACGCTCAAATTCGTGACACAAAAGACGACAAGCGCACCCAGAAAGGCGAGAAGGGCAAGCCAAACATTACCTATGTACTTTCAACAGCAATTCAAAGAAGAAATTTTGTTCGTTCGTTTGAGGAATGATCTTATTATATTTGCACCCCCAAAATAAGGGATGGCTATGTAGCTCAACTGGATAGAGCACCTCACTACGGATGAGGAGGTTTGGGGTTCGAATCCCTACATGGTCACAGAACAAAAAAGGAAGCGTTTCGCTTCCTTTTTTGTTTTCTATACTTCAGAAAAAGCACTTTATTTACATTTGCAATCCAAATACACAATCCTTGTTATCCAAACGAATTCTTCATTCCTTCTTTGTTCTTGCAATTCTGATTTCAACTAGTTCATGCAGCAAGAAATTGATGACGGTGCTGGTGGAAGACCCAAATGGAAATGTGGAGCTTATTTACGCAGGTAGCCAAATGCCAGTTAATCTTGTTAAAGAGATTCGATTCTATCCAAATCAAGACACGCTTTCGGTTACGCACATGAAGAAAGGAGCTGTTCATGGTGAAGTCACAACCTATTTCCCGAAAAATCTGCTTAAAGAAATTTCCACCTTTGATAATGGTACTCAGAATGGTCCGTTCAAGAAGTTCGACAAAGAGGGCGTTCTTGTATTTGAAGGTCAGCTTAGTAATGGTAAGAAAGATGGTGTTTGGACTACTTGGTACGATGAAGTGCAAATGGAGGAACAACGCACGTATCAAAATGACGTTGCTGAAGGAAAATGGACCTATTGGTACATTGATGGAAATTTGAAACGAGAGGAAATATATAAAGTTGGCAAGCTCATTGAAGGGAAAGACTTCAACTAAATATTTGAACGCATGAGAATTGTATTGCTACTTATTATCCTATTGCCTTTTGTTGGGCTCAGTCAAGAAAAGGTGAAGGATTTTTATCCTTCTAAGAGATTGAAATCCATTGCTACTGAAGTGAATGGAAAGCGTGAGGGTGTCTACACCGAATGGTACGAGAACGGGAGCAAGAAAAGCGAGGGTAAGTACAAGAACGGGGAGAAGCAAGGTAAGTGGGAAGAGTGGTATGAGAACGGTAAAATGTGGAGCCTTATGCACTTCGAAAATGGAGTTCCTCACGGGCTTTATTCAGATTACGACATGAATGGTGCCAAGGTAGAGGAAGGAAATATGACTGCCGGAATTCCTAATGGAGCTTTCTATACTTGGTACAATGATGGGAAAGCGAGATCAGAGGGCACTCTCAAAGACGGCATGAAGGTGGGAATTTGGACTACATATTATGAAGACGGAAGCAAGGAGGATAAAGGCGAGTACAAGATGAATACGCGTGTGGGCCAATGGGAAGAATGGTACCAAAACGGAAAGTTGAAATCGCGAGGAGTTTATTTCGCGGGCATACCTCATGGTCGATGGGATTATTGGTTTGACAGTGGCCGAAAATCAAAGGAAGGAGAGTTTTTTGATGGCAATCGCAAGGGTGTTTGGACAGAATGGCATGACAACGGCCAGATGAAAAGTCAAGGAAGCTTTAAAGGAGAACAGAAAATCGGACCGTGGAAATATTGGACCGTGGATGGTAATTTGGAGAGGGAAGAAAAGAACCCCATTCCTAACGAATAAGCGGTTCGCCTGAAATTGGCAATTTTCCGTTTCTTTAGTGCTTGCAAATTAATCCGCAAGCCTCTGTGAAAAAACTACTTTTTGTTCTTATTCTAATCGCCTTTGGGGCGATTAAACAAACTTCGGCCACTCATATCGTAGGTGGAGAATTGGTCTATCAGCATCTTGGCGGTAATCAATATGCCGTAACCCTAATTATTTACCGAGATTGTCTGAGCGGACAAGCTGCATTTGATAATCCAGCTTCCATTGGGGTGTTTAGGTCGAACGGCACTCTCGTGCAAACGCTGAGTTTCTCGCTCGATTCAGTCGTTACGCTTCAATCGACTATTAATTCTACCTGCGTTACAGCACCAAATAATGTATGTACAGAAGCTGGTTATTATACCAATATCGTTACGCTACCTCCTGTGGTTGGCGGATACACACTTTCCTATCAACGATGCTGTCGAAATGCAGTTATTCAAAACATTCAAACACCGGGTGATGTAGGTGCTACTTATGTTGCAACCATTCCCGGAAGCGAATCGAGCCCAAACAACAGCAGCCCCTTTTGGAATAATTTGCCACCGCTTTATGTGTGTGCCAATCTTCCTTGGCAGTTTAACCATTCGGCTTTTGATGCTGATGGTGATTCGTTGGTCTACTCGCTTTGTACACCCTATCAAGGAGCAAGCACAACAGCACCACAGCCTTCACCTCCAAGTACACCACCGTACGTTCCTATTTTGTGGGAGCCACCTTATGGCCCAACCAATATGATGGGCGGTACCGTTCCATTAACTATCAACCCAACTACTGGACAGATTAATGCAACTCCCAATGCTCAGGGAACTTACGTAATTGGACTATGCGTGAGGGAATATCGCAATGGAGTTTTGCTGGGAGAAACTGCACGCGGTATTCAAGTAAACGTGGTTAACTGTCAATCGCCAGTTGCTTTTCCAGACGATTTGAATGAAATTCTCCCAAATTCATTTATCAACTGTACTGAATTTGTAGAATTCAATGCCTCCAATTCTTCGGGATTTAATATCATGTGGGATTTTGGCGATCCGACAACCACCTTAGATCAATCTAACCTACAGTCACCATCGTGGACTTATCCTGGTCCAGGAACTTATGATTTGACACTCATCGTGTTCAATCCTACAAATCCTAACGATCCGCTCTGTACCGATACGGTTATTCAGCAGGTAACTGTTCAGGATACGGTCATTCCTGATGCAGGGCCTGATGTGTCAACTTGTCCCGGAATTTCGGTTCAGATTGGAACTCCTGCCGTTCAAGGATGGAGCTATCAGTGGTCGCCAACCACTGGGTTGAATAATCCAAATATAGCGCAACCAACAGCTAGTATCACGCAGCAGATTACATATACACTTACAGCTATAGATGCTGTTGGTTGCTCTGGTTCTGATGCTGTTACGGTGAGTTTGCTTGCGAATGCCGCAGCCAACGCTGGACCAGATGTGCAAATTTGTCCCGGAGCAACTACTCAGCTGCAAGCCACGGGTGGTGTTGATTATTTGTGGAGCCCAAATCAGTTTATAGATGACATAAACATTCAGAACCCGAACGTTAATCCTCAGACTACCGCGTCCTATATTGTGCAGGTGACCAACTTCGATGGCTGTATTGGTTATGATACCGTAAACGTGATTTTGAATGAACCAACGATGCAGGTTTCGGGGGATGTGACCATTTGTTTTGGTGACACAATTCAGATTCAGGCAAGTGGTTTAATCTCTTATTCTTGGAGTCCAGTTCAGAATATTAGCAATCCGAACATCTCTAATCCGCAGGTATGGCCTAGTGTGTCAACGATATATTACGTCAACGGTGTAGATCAAAATTCATGTGATGCTGTTGATTCAATTTTAGTTTCTGTTCAGCCTTTGCCATTGGTTGATGCTGGGGAGGACACTTCTATATGTGTTGGAGATTGCATCAATTTGACGGCCACTGGAGGGGATACTTACTCGTGGTTTCCGACAAATGGATTGTCCGATGCCAACATTGGAAATCCCACTGCATGTCCAACAGTGACAACTACCTATGTTGTGACTGTAACATCAAACTTACAAGGAGGAGGGCAGAACCTTATAACAAACGGAGATTTTGAGCAAGGGAATACTGGTTTCACCACTGATTATAACCTCTTTGTTCCAAATCCGCCACCTCCGCCAAACATAACCTGGGGAGAGTACGTGATTACGGATGACTTAGCAGATATCCAAATTTCTTGGTCTGGTCTTGGCGATCATACCTCAGGAACAGGCTATTTTATGGTTGCTGACGGGGCGACAACTCTTGGACAGAGTTTTTGGTGTCAGACAGTCTCAGTTCAACCAAATACGTGGTATGACTTTTCAGCATGGTTTGCAACAGTTTTTGTAAATCCAAATTCGCAAGTTGCAACGTTAAGATTTACTGTGAACGGAGTTCCTATCGGTACTGATCAAGATGCTCCATGGCCAAATAATCAATGGGAACTGTTTTCATCTAGTTGGTTTTCAGGAGCAAGCACGACTGCTGACATATGTATTGAAGATGTTCAAACCGTGGGTTCTGGAAATGATTTCGCTGTAGATGATATCTTTTTTGGAGCTGTTGGTGTAGGTTGTTCGAATATCGATACAGTAACAATTACCGTCAATCCATTACCAACGGTAAATGCAGGAGCAGATGCTACCCTCTGTCTCGGTCAAACCGTTCAATTGACCGCCACAGGTGCCGATGCTTACGTTTGGACACCGACAACAGGCCTAAGCGCCTCGAATATCTCCAATCCAATTGCAGAGCCAACCGTTCCGACAGAATATGTGGTTGAAGGAACGGATGCCAATGGTTGCATTAATTCAGACACGGTCTTGGTAGATGTATTCACGGTAGATGCTATTGGCGATACCATTATTTGCTTCGGAGATCAGGCACAAATTGGTGTAATTGGAGGAATTAGTTGGACTTGGACTCCAACAACAGGTTTGTCAGACCCGAACGCTCAATTTCCAACAGCAAACCCTACTGCAACCACGGTTTATACGGTTATTGGTGATGATGGCACCGGCTGTTTGGCAAGTGACACGGTAACGGTTGTAATAAGCCCACTACCTACAGCTTTTGCTGGATATGACCAAAGCGTTTGTGCCGGAAGCAATGCTCAGTTAAACGCCACTGGTGGCGTCCTTTATTCTTGGTCGCCAGCCTCAGGGTTGAGCAACCCGAATATTCCGAATCCTGTTGTCACATTTTCGACAGATACCGTGACGTATACAGTAACCGTCACTGATTTGATTGGTTGCACAAGCTCGGATGTTGTAATGGTTTGGCAAGAGCCATTGCCAAATGCACAAGCCGGACCAGATACAACCATTTGTGCTGGCGAAACAGTCCAATTAATCTCGTCAGGAGGTCAAACGTATTCGTGGTTGCCAACTGCGGGATTGAATAATCCGAGCGTTCCAAATCCAGCGGCAACACCACTTAGTACAACTACTTACACAGTAACCGTTGGTCAACCATCAGGAAACCTTGTTTACAACGGCAATTTCTCCGAAGGAAACATAGGGTTTAATAGCGATTACACCTTTTTCCCTATTAGTCCTGGCAATATGGGCGAAGCGAGATATAGCATTGTAACCAACGCCAATTCTGTACATGGCGCATTTCAAGGAACGGGTCATACAGGAAATATTCCAGTGGATAGTTTTATGGTCGTCAACGGAGCTGGAAGTCCTAATCAAAATGTTTGGTGTCAGACGGTATCTGTTAGTCCTAACACCGATTATTTCTTTGGGGCGTGGGTTAGCACTGTTGTGGCAAACAATCCAGCTATTTTGCAATTCTCAATAAACGGTCAAGTTCTCGGTTCGCCATTTAGCGCACCGTTTAACATTAATAGTTGGGTTCAGTTTTTTGAAACGTGGAACTCCGGAAGCAACACCTCGGCAACTATTTGTGTGGTCAATCAGAATACGACTCTTGGCGGAAACGATTTTGCGTTAGACGACATTAGTTTCAGTACGTTTTGCACAAACACAGCAGATGTTACGGTTACCGTCAATCCGCAACCAACAGCCAATGCAGGCCCTGATCAGTTTATCTGTATTGGAGAAACAACCCAATTGGCAGGATCTGGCGGTACTACGTATCAATGGGTTCCACCCATTGCACTTGCCGATCCGACCAATCCGACCACAGATGCGAATCCAATCATCACTAGCACCTACACGCTTATTGTGCAAGATAATATTGGTTGCGAAGCAACAGACCAAATGACGCTGACGGTTAATCCCTTGCCACAGGCAAGTGCCGGACCAGACCATTCGATTTGCATTGGAGAAAGTGTAGTGCTACTAGGTTCAGGAGGAACGGTTTATCAATGGTCTCCAGCTACAGATTTGGACAATCCGAATGCCCAACTTCCAATTTCGACACCATCAAATTCTATTACCTACACGGTAACCGTAACCGATAATAATCAATGTGTGAATACGGATCAAACAACGGTAACGGTCAATCTTCTTCCGATAGTTGATGCTGGGTTGGACAGCCTGATTTGTGCTAATTCGACCATCGTTTTGCAAGCAAGCGGTGCGCACTCATACATTTGGAGTCCGCTGGTCGGATTAAGCGATCCGCAGAGTGCAAATCCAGAAGCTTCGCCACTTAGTGAAACAACTTACTATGTAACCGGAACGGATGTAAACGGATGTGTGAGTTCGGATTCTGTCAGTATCACCATCTTCTCCGTTTTCGCGGGTCCAGACAGCATTGTGTGTTTGAATGATAGCGTTTTGGCGTTTGTGAGCGATGGTGCTACCTTCAGTTGGACTCCAGTTGAAGGTGTGAGCGACCCGACTTCGGCTTCGCCTTACTTAAATCCAGAAGTGAGCACGCTATTTACGGTAACTGCTACAAGCGCATTCGGATGTGAAGCTTCGGCCGATGTCAACATTGGCATCCTCACGTTGCCAATTGCTGGTTTTACAGCCGCTTTCGAACCTTCATGTGATGGTATCTATGCTGGATTTGAGAACAATTCAGAAAACAGTGAGGCATATTATTGGTCGTTTGGTGATGGACTGACATCAGGCGAATTTGAACCAACACACACTTTTGCACCAGGTCAAGGAAGTGTTATTACCCTCATTACGTACAACAACGATAGTTTGTGTGTAGATACAATTGTGGTTGATTATTCAGGTCAATGGTTCGGCAACGATACTATCGAAATCCAATACGCAACTGCATTTACTCCCAACTTTGATGGCATCAACGATTGCTTCAAACCCGGATTTGATGGTCGTTTTAGCGATTGTTATGACCTACAGGTTTTCAACCGCTGGGGTGCGCTAATCTTTGAATCAACAGGCGGACAAGGTCATTGCTGGGATGGACGCACCAAAGGTGGAAAGCGCTGCGATGAAGGGACTTATTATTACATGGTATCTTTGAACGGTTATGAGAAACATGGGTACGTAACCATCATCTACTAAATCAAAAGAAATGCATACACGAAGTTTAAAGAATTTACTATTTGTTATTCTGTTTTCGTGTGTGGCCAGCTTTTCGATAAGGGCTGAAAATGAGCCAAAATTTGTTGAAAACAAAGGGCAATTGCCTTCTCAGGTTACACACAAGTTGCGTGTTGCCAACTCGGATATTTATTTTGAGAAGGACAGACTCACCTTCAATATTTACGCTCCTCATTTGCTGGATCAGCACGATCACGATCACCAACAAGTGTCAGAACTTTTAGGCCACGCATACTATATGCGATTTGTGGGCGCGAGCAATCAAGCTTCTGTTGAATCTGCAGGAAATCAATATCCTGATTACACCAATTACATCACGCCAAATTATTCTGTTAGTCACGTTGGTTCGTATGATCGTTTGCATTACAAAGGCATTTATCCGGGAATCGATATTGCGTATTTCGGTAAGGATGGAAATTTGAAATATGATGTGATTGTTTCTGGAGGTGCTGATGCGAATGTGCTGAAGATGCAATACGATGGCGCAGCTGCAGTCTATCTCAAGAACGGGAAGTTGATTGTGGTCAATGCGTTCAACTCGGTTGAGGAAAGTATTCCATTGGCCTATCAGACCATCAACGGAGTTCAGAAAAAGGTTGAGTGCCACTATGTTTTGAATGGAACAACAGTGTCGTTTGAGTTCCCGAATGGATATGACGAAAGCAAGGAATTGGTCATCGATCCAACCTTGGTGTTCTCAAGCTACACTGGTTCAACGTCCAATAACTTTGGATTTACCGCCACTTATGATCAGAATGGCGCACTTTACGGTGGTGGTATTGACTTCGGATTGGGGTATCCTACCGTTCCCGGATCGTATTCAGTTGCATTCAATGGAGGTTCCATTGACATTGCTATTTCTAAGTTTTCGGCCAATGGAACTAGTCTCATTTATTCCACTTATTTGGGCGGTAATAGTACCGAGGCACCACATAGTATGATTGTCAACAGCCAAGGTCAGTTGGTGATTCTTGGTAGCACGAGTTCAACCAATTATCCAACCAGCGTTGGCGCTTACGACAACACTTTCAATGGTGGTACGGCAGTGAATTACGCAAGCAATGGTGTCAATTTTACGAATGGTTCAGACATTGTTTTATCTGTTTTAAGTGCTGATGGCTCGGCATTGATCGGTTCCACTTTTTTTGGGGGCTCGCTAAATGATGGAGTTAATAATGACGGAACGCTGAGTTATAACTATGGTGATATTTTTAGAGGTGAAGTGGTAGTAGATGCAGCGGATAATATCTACATCACCTCAAGCACCGTTTCTACTGATTTTCCAACAACTTTAGGAACCATTGATCAAACTTTGGGAGGTACACAGGATGCTATTTGCGCAAAGTTCAATAGCAACGTTTCAAGCTTGCTTTGGAGTACGTATTTGGGCGGAAATGCTGCAGATGCTGGTTATTCCCTCAAACTAAATTCAAGTGGGGATATTTATTTCGTTGGCGGAACAGTTGGCCAAAGTTTTCCGATTGTAGGAAATACACTTCACACCACCTACCAAGGTGGTTCGGTTGATGGCTACGTGGCACATATTTCCAATGATGGAAGTACACTCCTAGGAAGCACTTACATCGGTACCTCATCTTACGATCAAGTTTATTTTGTGGAGGTAGACAACAACGATGACGTCTATCTCTATGGACAATCGCAAGGAAATTACCCAGTAACGGGCGGTGTTTATTCCAACACAAACAGTAAGCAATTTATTCATAAATTATCTCCAGATTTATCTACCTCCGTATTTTCAACCGTATTTGGTAGTGGAAGTGCCGCAGTAAACATTTCTCCAACCGCTTTTTTGGTTGATAACTGCCAACGAATTTTCATTTCGGGTTGGGGTGGAGGAACCAACAATAGTTGGAATAATCTAACTGGAAATACGAATGGCATGGCCACTACTTCCGATGGTGAGCAGTTGACCACCGATGGAAGCGACTTTTATTTCATGGTGCTAGATGCGAATGCTTCTGCCTTACTCTACGGCTCTTATTTTGGTGGAAATGGAGTGCAGGAACATGTGGATGGCGGTACCAGCCGATTCAATAAGGATGGTGTCATCCATCAAGCTGTTTGCGCAGGTTGTGGTGGTAGCAATGCTTTTCCAACTACGCCCGGAGTTGTGTCTAATATCAACGGAAACAGCTGTAATCTGGGCGTTATCAAGCTTGATTTAGGCGTGTCTACGGTTGATGTTGAAATTGATGGCTCTGCGCTGCCCACTCAGTGCTTACAGGTTCCTGCGACTATTTCGTTTCAAGCAGATGTGCTTATTGCGGATGAATTTGAATGGTTTTTTGGAGATGGAGCTACATCAACAGATGCTAATCCAACTCATACTTATACCAGTCCGGGTACTTACGAAATTATCCTAGTTGGTAGAAATCCGCTGTGTGATTTGTATGACACCTCTTCCGTTACCTTGGTTACAATTCTGCCAGCCGATACTGCCAATGCAGGATTAGATGTTCAAATCTGTCCTGGAGATTCGGTTCAGTTGCAAGGATTAGGAGGCGATTTTTACAGCTGGCTTCCAGTAACCGGACTGTCAGACCCTGCTATTTCGAACCCAATGGCAAGTCCGAGCATAACCACGCAATACGTTCTCAATGTCAGTACTTCGGATGGTTGTTCAAGCTCAGATATTGTCACAGTAACTGTTTTGAGCTCAACTTTCCAAGTTTCTGCTGATGAAACAATTTGCATAGGAGATACCACTCAAATTTCTGCTTCAGGTGGAACAACCTATTTGTGGACTCCGAATAGCGATATCAGCAATCCTAATATCTCCAATCCGTTGGTTTTTCCAGCTTCTACACAAACGTATTATGCTGAAGGCACAGATTCAAACGGTTGCTTCGCATCGGATTCTGTTACCATTACCGTACAATCACTTCCAACCGCATTTGCAGGATTTGACCAAGGAGTTTGTGGCGGAGGTACAGCTCAACTCAACGCAACTGGCGGAGTGAGTTATGCCTGGTCACCACAGGCAGGATTGAGCAATCCGAACATATCCAACCCAGTAATCACTTTTTCTGCTGATACGGTTACATACTCGGTTATGGTGACAGATAATATCGGTTGTCAAGATTCAGATACGGTTACCGTTTGGCAAGAGCCATTGCCAGATGCGCTGGCTGGTCCTGATACAACTATTTGCTTTGGAGAAACAGTTCAGTTGACATCATCAGGTGGGCAAACATATTCTTGGTTGCCAACTGCTGGTTTGAACAATCCAAATATTCAGAATCCAACGGCCACGCCACTCAACACAACTACTTACACTGTAACCGTAGGTCAACCAACAGGAAACCTCGTGTTCAACGGAGATTTCTCGCAAGGAAATGTAGGTTTCAGCAGCGATTACAATTACGCCACACAACTCAACCCAGCAGGACTGTACAGCGTTGTGACCAACGCCAACTCAGTTCATAATGCCTTCCAAGGAACGGGTCATACAGGCAATGCCCCGATGGACAGTTTCATGGTTGTGAACGGTGCAGGAGTTCCAAACCTAAACGTTTGGTGTCAGACAATCTCAGTTAGTCCGAACACTGATTACTTTTTTGGAGCATGGGTAAGTACGGTGGTTGCTAATAACCCAGCCATTCTTCAATTCTCCATTAATGGACAAGTGCTGGGATCACCGTTTTCAGCACCGTTCAATATCAACAACTGGGTTCAATTCTATCAAACATGGAACTCAGGCACGGCAACCACCGCCACCATCTGCGTGGTTAATCAGAACACAACCACAGGCGGAAACGATTTTGCGTTGGATGATATCACCTTCAGTACGTTCTGCACTAATGCTGCAGAAGTGACCGTAACCGTGAATCCGCAGCCAATTGCCAATGCCGGTCCAGACCAATTCATCTGTATTGGAGAAACCACGCAGATGGCTGGTTCGGGCGGAACAACTTATCAATGGGTTCCACCAATTGCATTGGCAGACCCTACTAATCCAACCACGGATGCCAATCCAATCATCACCAGAACTTACACGCTCATTGTACAGGACAATATCGGTTGCGAGGCAACAGACAACATGACCTTGACCGTGAACCCGTTGCCACAGGCCAACGCGGGCCCAGACCACGTAGTTTGTGCAGGAGAAAGTGTCGTGCTTCAAGGTTCAGGTGGAATCACTTACATATGGAATCCTGCAATTTATTTAGATGACGCTAACGCACAACTTCCAATTGCAACAGCAGCATCAACTACCACTTACACTTTAACAGTAACGGACAACAATCAATGTGTGAATACTGACCAGACCACCGTAACGGTGAATCCAGTTCCAATTGTTGAAGCCGGCCCCGACAGCATGATTTGCGCTAATGCAAGTCTCATACTTCAAGCAAGCGGTGCAAATACATTTTTGTGGAGTCCGCTGGTTGGGTTGAGCGATCCGCAGAGCGCCAATCCAGAGGCATCGCCACTTCAGGAAACGACCTATTTAGTTACTGGAACGGATGCAAACGGCTGTGTAGGTTCAGATTCCGTGAACATCTCCATCTTCGGAGTAGCAGCTAATTCTGGAGATTACATCCTCTGTTTGAATGATAGTGTTCAAGCACTGATTACAGGAGGCGCAACTTATAGCTGGTTGCCAACGGATGGTGTGAGCAACCCGAGTTCGGCCTCGCCATATTTAAGCCCACAAACAACTACGAATTACCTTGTTTCTGTAACAAGCACGTTTGGATGTTTTGCAGAAACGGAAGTGACCGTACAGGTACTCACCTTGCCAATTGCTGGGTTTGTGACAACGTTTGATGCAAGTTGCGATGGCATCTTTGCCAGCTTCGATAACCTCTCTGCAAACGCGCAAACCTATTCGTGGAGTTTTGGAGACGGCACCACTTCAAACGAAAACGAGCCAACCCATACCTATGAAGTTGGCCCCGGAAACGTAATCTCACTTGTGGCTTACAATAACGATAGCCTTTGTGTTGATTCGCTCACCATCGACTATTCCAGTCAGTGGTTTGGGAATGATAGCATTGAGATTGAATACGCCAACATTTTTACTCCAAACTATGATGGTATTAACGATTGCTTTAAACCAGAATTTGATGGTCGATTTAGCGATTGCTACGAGCTGAAAGTGTTTAATCGTTGGGGCGCACTATTGTTTGAATCTGTAGCGGGTCAGAACCATTGTTGGGATGGTCGCACAAAAGGTGGTCTTCTCGTGCCCGAAGGCACCTACTATTACATATCTATCGTGCGTGGCATAGATCATGCAGGATATGTGACAGTCGTCTATAAATAATGATTTCTTGCTCTTAAAGATTGTTTGGCATTGTATTAGAAATCACACATTCGATTCATAACTGATGCACGAATGAACACAGATTTCTCTCGGATTAAAGGAAGTTCGTCCGTGAAATCGGTGGAAATCAGTGAATTTGTGGCCAAAAACAGGTTTTTTGTAAATGTGATGCCCAACTTTTATAGGATACATAAATCCATCGTGCCAATTTTGGCCACCATTATTTTTCTCCTTTTTCCTTTTTCAATCCTCGCTCAAAATGCGGATACAGCCAAGTTTGTATTGGGCAAAATTGAATATGCGCAGCATGCTGTCTTTGTGAAAATTCCAGAATCGTATGCCAACAAGAGCGACATGTATCTCCGAAAAGAGGCGTTAGATGCCTTTATTCTGATGCAAAAGAAGGCCAAGGTAGATGGCATTAGTTTGATAATTATTTCTGCTTGTCGCAACTTCAATCATCAAAAAAGTATTTGGGAAGCCAAGTGGAATGGAGCGCGCAAAGTAGGAGGGAAGGATTTGAGCCAAGCCATTCCGAACGGGGCCGAGCGTGCCAAAGAAATTCTGAAGTATAGCTCCATGCCTGGCACATCTCGCCATCATTGGGGAACAGACATCGACATCAATTCTCTCAGTCCATCCTATTTTGAATCGGGAAAAGGAAAAAAGGAATACGAGTGGCTGCGCGATAATGCCTCCGAATTTGGCTTTTGCCAAGTTTATTCAAAGAAAGGAGCAGACCGCAAGTATGGCTACGAAGAAGAAAAATGGCACTGGAGTTACACGCCAATTGCTTCACAATTCACACAATATTTCAAGAAAAACATGAGCGCAAAAGACATCAGCGGATTTGCCGGTTCGGATGCGCTCCCGTTTAGCGAAGTGCTGAAGTATGTGGATGGGATTGCGGGAGATTGCCGTTGAGCCTCTACCGTTAGTAACTGCCTTAATAATTCATGTATTCCAATTGTAGCCCCCGAACACAAAAGGTAAATTCGCAGTTCAAAATTTAGTTGATGCAAGAGACTATTCTTATCCTCGATTTCGGTTCGCAATACACACAACTTATTGCCCGCAGGGTGCGCGAACTGAATGTTTATTGCGAAATACATCCTTACAATAAGATTCCAACGTATGGCACTGAAGTAAAAGGCGTTATCCTTTCTGGAAGCCCTTTTTCTGTTCGTCAAGATGGTTCTCCAGCGCCAGACCTTTCTGTATTTAGAGGCAAACTGCCATTGCTTGGCGTTTGCTACGGAGCACAATACTTAGCACAATCAAACGGTGGAAGCGTAGAGGCTTCCGATTCGAGAGAATACGGACGTTCTAACCTTTCATTTTCGGATGGTAAGCACGAATTGATGAAAGGCGTTCCAGAAACATCTCAAGTATGGATGTCGCACGGAGATACCATCAAAAAACTACCAATTGGAGCCAAACTTATTGGTAGCACCAAAGATGTAGAAGTAGCCGCCTTCGCTTTTGAAGGAGAGAAGACCTACGGCATCCAATTCCATCCGGAAGTAACACATTCTATTGATGGATTGACCTTGCTTCGCAATTTCGTTGTAGGTATTTGTGGTTGTAATCAGTCGCATACGGCCGACTCGTTTATCGATAGCACCGTTGCACAATTGAAAGCCCAGTTGGGCAACGACAAGGTTGTTCTGGGCCTTTCGGGTGGCGTGGATAGCAGTGTAGCGGCCATGATTTTGGATAAAGCCATCGGCAAGAACCTTTACTGCATTTTTGTTGATAACGGATTGCTGCGCAAGAACGAATTTGAAACCGTACTCCAAACCTATCAGGGCCTTGGATTGAACGTAAAAGGAGTAGATTCCAAGGCCGAATTCCTTGGCGAATTGGCGGGAGTTTCTGATCCAGAAACCAAGCGAAAAATTATTGGCCGTGTGTTTATTGAAGTGTTTGATAAAGAAGCACACCAAATAGAAGACGTGAAATGGTTGGCTCAGGGAACCATCTATCCTGACGTGATTGAATCTATTTCTGTTAATGGACCATCTGCAACTATCAAATCGCATCATAATGTTGGCGGATTGCCCGATTTTATGAAGTTGAAAGTAGTTGAACCGCTCAATACGCTTTTTAAAGATGAAGTGAGAGAGGTGGGGAAGCATCTTGGCTTGCCAGAACGCTTATTGGGCAGACATCCATTTCCGGGTCCTGGACTAGCCATTCGTATATTGGGAGATATTACTCCTGAGAAAATTAGAATTCTGCAAGAAGTTGATTATATTTTCATTTCGTCACTCTTGGAAGCTGACCTTTACGATGACGTGTGGCAAGCAGGCGCGATTTTCCTTCCAGTAAATTCGGTAGGAGTAATGGGCGATGAACGCACGTACGAAAATGCAGTCTGCCTTCGGGCGGTTTCTTCTCGTGATGGCATGACGGCCGATTGGTGCCATTTGCCGTATGAGTTCCTTGCCAAGGTGAGTAATGAGATAATTAATAAGGTCAGGGGCATCAACCGAGTGGTTTATGATATATCTTCAAAACCGCCTGCTACCATAGAATGGGAATAATACTTGCTTTAGTGTTCTAGATGCGATTACTTTTCTGCATATTCCTTGCCTTTGCGTTTCATCTTCAAAATGGAGTTGCACAGGAATTTACTGTCGAAAAAAGCGACAGCACGGCAAAAATTGAAGGCGAATTCTACGTCATTCATATTGCACAGCCTAAACAAACCCTCTTTTCAATTGCCAAAGCTTATGAGGTAAAGTTGAGCCGCATTGCGTTCGATAATCCAGGTGTTTTGGATGGGTTAAAGCTTGGGCAACCGCTGCGGATTCTAAAAAGTGCGTTGGGAGAAACCAAAGAACAGGAATCCACTAAGGAGTCGCTCCAGCTAGATGGCAATTATGTGCTTTATACCGTTCCGAAACAGCAGACACTCTATGCCATTTCAAAAGAATATAACACCACAATTGGTGAAATTATGGACGCCAATCCAGAATTGGCCGATGGACTAAAAGTGGGCTCCACTATTCGCATTCCAACGCCAAAAATCTTTGGCAATAAGCAGTTAAATGAAGGGAAACAGGAAGCCAAGATGGAAATGGTTGGCCTGCCAGATATCATTAGAAAAACAACTCAAAACGAGGCCGGAGCTTCCAAATCAGGAACTTACAATGTTTCGTTGCTGCTTCCGCTTCACCTCAGTATAAATGACTCGCTTGTATTAAAATCAGCATCAGGTCAGCCTGAACAGATTTATGAAAAGTCAGAAATTGCGCTTCAGTTTTACGAAGGGTTTCTACTTGCAATAGACACGCTAAAAAAACTTGGATATAACGTAAATCTGAAAGTTTTAGATACCGAAAACAGCTCTTCGAAAGTCGGCAGTTTGGTGGAAAAAGGAGCGTTGAAAAACTCAAACTTAATCATAGGACCTTTCTATTCGAAAGTGTTTCCTGAGGTTTCTAAATATGCACTTGATAATAACATCGCTATTGTTTCTCCAACCATTAAGGGCAATGAGATTCTGACCAATAACCCGCTTGTATTTCGAATTATTCCTTCTGATGATGCGATGATGGTGGAAATGGGAAGGTATTTATCACGCTCAGATTCAACGAATAATCTTGTCTTGCATTATGGGGCGGGCGAGGAGCAGAGCCTTTTGTGGCGATTCCGACAAGGTCTCGAATCTGCAGGAAATACTCCTGCTAAGTTTCCATCTTACGACATGGCTAAATCCGGAACGGATTCGCTTCGAACTAAACTAACTCGAAACAAGAGAAACAACTTGGTCATTCTCAGCAACAATCAGGTGAAGCTGGCAGGGTTGATTCGTAAAATCTCTACTTGGGCAGAAGACATGAAGATTGTGGTTTTCGCTCCTAATACTTGGACAGGATTTAAGAATTTGGAGATTGATCATTTCGATGATTTGAAAATCCACATGGCCGTACCGTTCTATGTTGATTATGAAAGAGTGGAAACACAAGAATTCGTACTCAAATTCAGAAACAAATTCAATGCAGAACCAAGTTCATTTGCCTTTAGAGGTTATGATGTTGCCATGCATTTCATTCGCAACTTGAACGGAATTAAAACTCAAGGCGCAGCTTACATGGAATCTGTAGAAGAAACCGGATTTCAGTCTGTATTTGGATGGAAGAAACTACCTGATGGTGGCTTTGAAAACATGCGGGCCAGAATGGTCGATTACTCAGGATTGAAACTCAAATTGGCAAAAGATTGAGCCCAACAAAAGAGGATATAAGTGCTTGGTTTAGCAACCTTCAATTGCATATTTGTGCTGAACTGGAAGCCGAAGATGGAAAAGCAAAATTCGTAGAAGATAACTGGGAACGACCAGGAGGAGGCGGAGGTCACACACGTGTTATTCAGCACGGAAGTGTTTTCGAAAAGGGTGGTGTAAATTTCTCAGCCGTTCACGGAGAACTTTCAGAAAATATAGTTAAAGCACTGGGAATCAACTCAAAGGAATTCTTTGCAACAGGCGTTTCCATCGTCATTCATCCAATCAATCCGTTTGTACCTATCATTCACATGAATGTCCGATACTTTGAACTCTCGGACGGAACGTATTGGTTTGGAGGCGGAATTGATCTTACGCCACATTACGTTCAGGAAGTGGATGCGAAGTTCTTTCATTCTCAATTGAAAAACACTTGCGATAAGTTTGATGCCGCATACTTTCCAAAGTTCAAGAATTGGGCGGAT
Source organism: Flavobacteriales bacterium (assembly GCA_021741075.1). Taxonomy (GTDB): domain Bacteria; phylum Bacteroidota; class Bacteroidia; order UBA10329; family UBA10329; genus UBA10329. The sequence goes on from JAIOYO010000007.1 coordinate 53,914, forward strand.
GATTACTTCTACATTCCTCACAGAAAGGAAACGCGTGGCGTAGGCGGAATTTTCTTTGACCGTTTGAAAGAAGAAGGTTCTAAATCAAAAGCAGATATCTGGAATTTCGTTCAGGCCGTTGGTGAGACATTCGCTCCAACGTATCGCCAAATCGTTTCTCGAAATAAAAACCAATCATATTCTGAAGCCAACCTTCAATGGCGTAATCTGAGAAGAGGCCGATACGTTGAGTTCAATTTGGTTTACGACAAAGGAACCAAGTTTGGATTAGAAACCGATGGACGGGTCGAATCCATCCTCATGAGCCTTCCAGAAAATGCTTCTTGGTTCTACAATTTTATACCTGAACCGAGCAGTCTGGAAGCACAAACTTTGGCGCATTTGGTTAAGGGAACTGATTGGGGTTCCATCTGACAATTGAGATGTTCGTTTGGGATATTTTTGCCCAAGTACTTTAAGAACAAATCTGCGTCAAAAGCAGAAGCAACCGAAGCTGGGTCAAATCGTTCTAAAAGCGCTTGACCCTTGAGGTGTGAATAGCGAATGGAATGTGTATCCTAGATTCGTAACATTTTTAAAGCAAAGAAGTTAAGGGGTTACCTACGATTTGAGAGATTTTAAATTCATTTTCTTGTTGTTTAGTCTGCTGTTTTCGATTCTGTTCGGAACTCAAGCAGTTGCACAATACCAAATTAATGGTGATGCTAGCCAGATTTCCTGCAATTGCTACCAACTCACTCCCGATTTGCCCTACATGGGTGGTTCCGTTTGGAATGTGAATCAGATTAACCTTACACAGCCTTTCGATTACAATTTTGAAGTGTGGTTAGATTGTAGTAATTGGGGAGCTGATGGTATAGCATTTGTGCTGCAACCAGTCAACATCAATCAAGGCGGGGGTTCCAGTTCGTTGGGCTATGGAGGAATAACGCCTTCTCTCGTGATTGAATTGGATACATGGCCAAATGACGTAACCATGATGGATCCGCAAGAGGATCACATCGCCATTATGCGTAATGGAGATTCAAACCACGGAGGAGTGAATAATCTAGCTGGTCCCGTGGTGGCAAGCTCAACCCTCAACAATATCGAAGATTGTGGTTGGCACACAATCCGTATTACGTGGCAACCTAGTTTGAATACCCTTGCCGTGTTTTTTGATGGCGTTTTTAGAACAAGCTACACTGCCGATATCATAAATACCATTTTTGGAGGAGCATCTCAAGTTTATTGGGGATGGACGGGTGGAACGGGTTCCGAAAGTGCCGATCAGCGGTTTTGCAACGCTATTCTTCCTTCGTACACAGTATCGAGCAGTTCAACCTGCGCTGGTGATCCCATTACATTTCAAAATTCTTCTCAAACATCATCTGGCAACATCACAAATTTCTCTTGGAATTTTGGAGATGGCTCAACTGGCAGCGGGGCTCCCGTTACGCATACCTATGCTGCTGCTGGAACCTATAACGTAACCATGACCATCACTACAGAAGGTTGCACAGAGGATACGGTCATTCCTATTACGATTAAACCTGTGCCTGTGGTTGATTTAGGGGTGGATAAAAATCTTTGTATTGGTTCTACAGTACAACTCAATAATCCGAATACACTTGGAACTGGAACTTACGTTTGGTCGCCTGGAACGGCACTCAGCAGCACTTCAATTGCAAGCCCTATTTCATCCGCAACGGTGAATACCAATTATACGCTCACGTTTATTGCTGCTAATGGTTGTTCGGATTCAGATGTGATTCAAGTTTTGGTTAATCCACTGCCAACTGCCAATGCTGGATTAGATCAAACCATGTGTGAAGGAGATCAAGAGGTTTTGCAGGCCGCTGGAGGAATTTCTTATGGTTGGACTCCGGCAACTTCGTTGAGCAATGCCGCAGTGGCAAATCCTACAGCATCACCCAACAGCACAACCACTTACACAGTTACAGCAACAGACGCAAACAATTGTACCGATACGGATGATGTGACCATTACCGTTGTACCTGCGCCAACCTTGGATGCGGGCCAAAACGAAAATGTTTGTGAAGGCGATGTGGTTCAGCTCAATGCTATAGGAACAGGAACTTTCTTGTGGACTCCTGCCACGGGACTTAGCAGCACAAGCATTGCCAATCCTATTGCAAGTCCAACGGTTACAACTACGTATCGTGTTACGGTTACGGATGGAAACAACTGTTCGTCAGTAGATAGCGTTATTGTTGATGTAGATCCAATTCCAGTAGCTGATTTCTCTGATCCAACTCCGGTTTGTAATGGAAATGCAGTTCAATTCAACGATAACTCAACCGGAACAATCGTTACCTACGATTGGGATTTTGGAGATGGAACAACAGGAACCGGCACAAATCCAACCCATGTTTATCCTGATTTGGGCACTTATACTGTAACGCTCACAACCACCAGCGCAAATGGTTGCTTTGATGTCGTCACAGGAACTGCCCAAGTTATAGATGGGCCCATTCCCGTCTTCACACTTACAAATGGTCCCGAATTTTGCGAGCAGGAAATGCTTGAAGTGACCAACGCTAGCTTTGGTCCGATTGTTTCCTATCTCTGGGATTTTGGCGATGGCTCCACGTCAACGGCCATGATTCCAAATTTCGCTTATTCAGCCTATGGAGGATACACCGTAACCCTTACCGTTGGAACAGCCGACCAATGCTTCAATTCAATTACTGAAGATATTTCCGTTCATCCAATCCCGGTTCCAGGGTTCAGTTCTTCGCCTGCCTGCTTTGGAGAAACGACCAACTTTACCGATTTAACAACCATTCCTGAAGGAACGGTTTCCTCTTGGGAATGGGATTTTGGTGATGGAAGTAACCTCGGCAGCGGACAAACGCCTTCTCATTCCTACACCGTCTTTGGTGAGTTTATGGTGCAATTGGTAGCCGAAAGCGCAATTGGTTGTTCCGATACGCTTGTGCAGTCGGTATTCGTTAATCCAACACCCGTTGTAACCATTGACGCTGCGGATGTTTGCTTGGGAGAACAGGTTAATTTCATCAATACAACAATTCCTAGCAACAACACAATCGTTCAGTGGAACTGGGATTTTGGCGATGGACAAAGCGGCAATGCTTTCGAACCAAATTATCAGTATTCAGATTTTGGAAACTTCACAGCCCAACTGACAGCCGTTTCCGATAGTGGTTGCGTTGGTACGTCAACTACCGATGTAGAGGTTTATCCGTTTCCAATCCCTGCCTTTAGTACGTCCGATATTGAAGGATGCGCACCTGTTTCCATCAATTTCGAGAATCAAAGTACTATCGACCCTAATTACACTATAGGTTCGTTTGAATGGAATTTTGGCGATGGTGCAACAAGCATTTCTTCATCCACCAACCATGTTTACAACACTACTGGAATTTATGATATCAGCCTAATTGTAACCACGCAAGGCGGAGGTTGTGCCGATACACTCACAATTGCAGGGGCCATGGCAATCTACGTGACGCCAACTGCCAGCTTCAATTTTAGTCCAACCAACGCAACCATGCTTGATCCAAGAGTTAGGTTCAATAATACCACCATTAATGGCATTGATTACGAATGGAATTTTGGAGATGGTTCTGTTTCGTTTGATCAAGATCCGATGAATGCATTTCCGGCCCAAGGCGATTATTGGGTAACGCTTACTGCCATCAATGGAATCTGTTCAGATACCACGGTCCGAAAGGTGAACATCGATCCAGAAACGTTCATTTATATCCCTAATTCTTTCACGCCAGACAACAATAGAGTCAATGACGGATTCATTGCCAAAGGCATTGGAATTAAGAAGTTTGAGATGACCATTTTCAACAAATGGGGAGAAGAGTTGTACTTCACAGCGTCTATTGACGAACCTTGGGACGGAACCTACCAAGGCAAGGTTGTTCCGCAAGATACCTACGTTTACTTCATCAGTATTATTGATGTGAAAAACGAGAGCAGGGTGATTAGTGGCAGTGTCAACGTGATTCGTTGATTACCTAAAATCAACCACATCAAAACCTTTGCCCTCGTAGCTAGCTTGAGAGAAAACGAATTGCGAAGCCGAAACACCAGCGTTGGTTTTCATGGTTTTTACCTGTAAAAGGTAATCTGTGCCGTCTTTTCCGAAGGTTTTAGAATAAACGATGTGGTTTGTCTTTTTATCAATTCCCATTCTAATTCGTGAATAAGGCTTCTTTCCTGGATCTTCAGGAAAAAGATCAACCACACTCAAAGCCTTGCCATCTTTTGTTTCATCTGCATGAAATTGAGATTTGTAGCCCTTGTCGTATTGACTGAAAAAGTTGGCTGGATCCAGCTCTGTTTCGCCTTTAAATTCCTCAATTGATTTGATGTGAACTTCCTGATCGTCTTTCATTACGTACCACACAATCTTTCCATCGCTGTAGATGTCTTGTCCCATCAACTGCAGATGAAATTTATTTCCTGCAAGAGTTAAACTACCATCGCGGGTATCGTTCACTTTGGCTTCTTTGTTTTCTAGCGTGTAACTGAAAGTAACGTTGATGTCTTTGTAAGCGCTGTTTGTAGTGCTAACCGCCTTTAAAATAGCTGAAGATTTATCGTCCGATTGGGCGAATACCGAAATAGGAATAAAGGTAATCGCGAGTAATTTTCTAAGCATATTAAATGTATTTCAACCGTTGCCTTGCAACTTTTGTTCCAAACTTATAATGTCCTGAATAAGCACTTGTCGTGCTTTGCTTCCTTCAAATGGACCAATAATTCCCGCAGCTTCCAACTGATCCACAATACGACCAGCACGGTTGTATCCTAGTTTCAATCTTCGCTGCAGCAAAGAAGCTGATCCCTGCTGATGCTGCACCACAATATGAGCGGCCTCTTCGAAAAGAGCATCACGGTCACCTTCATCTACGGCTCCATATTCTCCGGTTCCGCCACTTTCATCAATGTATTCTGGAAGCTCAAATGCAAAAGGATACGCTTGCTGACTGCCAATAAAATCCACCACTTTCTCCACTTCAGGCGTATCGATAAACGCGCATTGAAGTCGAATCATGTCATTTCCTGTTGACATAAGCATGTCTCCTCGGCCAATTAATTGGTCGGCACCGCCAGCATCCAAAATCGTTCGTGAATCAATTTTTGATGTTACTCTAAAAGCAATCCTTGCTGGGAAGTTGGCTTTAATTGTTCCTGTAATGATGTTTACCGAAGGTCGCTGAGTGGCAATAATCAAGTGAATTCCAATCGCACGTGCAAGCTGAGCCAGTCGGGCAATCGGTGTCTCCACCTCTTTGCCGGCAGTCATAATCAAGTCTGCAAACTCATCTACCACCAAAACGATGTAAGGCAAGAATTTATGTCCCTCTTTCGGATTGAGTTTGCGAGCAATAAACTTGGCGTTGTATTCCTTCAGGTTTCGGCACTGTGCGTCCTTCAAAAGGTCATACCGATTGTCCATTTCCAAGCAAAGCGAGTTGAGTGTAGTTACAACTTTCTGCGTATCTGTGATAATGGCTTCTTCTGTATCAGGCAGTTTGGCCAAAAAGTGTCTTTCAATCTTGTTGAAGAGCGTGAGCTCCACTTTTTTAGGGTCAACCAGTACAAATTTCACCTGAGCTGGGTGTTTTTTGTAGAGAATGGAGGCGATAACCGCGTTCAAGCCTACCGACTTTCCTTGTCCAGTTGCTCCAGCCATTAAAAGGTGAGGCATTTTGGTCAAATCGGTCACGTATGTCTCGTTCGAAATGGTTTTTCCCAAAGCAATGGGTAGTTCCATCTTTGAATGTTGGAACTTTTCTGAACTCAAAACCGCCTTCATCGAAACCGTATCCGGATTTAAGTTCGGTACCTCAATGCCAATTGTTCCCTTTCCTGGAATTGGTGCGATGATTCGAATTCCAAGTGCAGAAAGGCTTAGCGCAATGTCGTCTTCTAGATTTTTAATCTTGGAAATACGAACTCCCGGAGCAGGTACAATTTCATAAAGCGTAACTGTAGGTCCGATAGTGGCTTTAATTCGCTCAATCTCAATATTGTAATTCTTAAGTGTAGAAACGATTCTGTTCTTGTTTGACTCTAATTCTTCTTGATCCACCGAAATTTCACCTTTTCCGTAGGCTTCCAACAAGTCGAGAGGTGGCTTTTTGTAATGACTCAAATCAAGGGTTGGGTCATATTCGCCCATTCCTTCTCCATCATCTTCTGCCACGGTTTCTTCTTCAACCGAAACGGTTTCAACCTCAAACTGAACATCTTCCAACAATGGGTTTGCATTCAAAGTGGGCGCATCTTCAATCTTTGGTCGTTCAAAAGGAGTAGTTTCTAGCTTTAGTTCTGGCTCTGGTTTTTTCTCTACAATTGGCTTTGCGTTAACAATCGTATCCGTTAGATCCAAATCATTGGTTTTGACAGTTACATCAGCAACAGCTTCAATTTTCTCGTCTTCAACCTCAGGCTCCAATGGTTTTTTAGCAAGCAATGCTTTAATTCCATCTACCGATAGGTTAAATACAACTGCCGCATAAACTACTGATAAAAAGATGAGTAGGAGGGCAGTACCAGTTGAACCTATAAGGCTACTTGTCCATCTATTTAATTGATATCCTAGTGCTCCAGAAAGTACAAAGTTTTCGGTGAACAGAAAACCCATTGCCAACGGCATTACATAAAGGAAGAAAATGGAATGTTTAATCGATTTTCCAATCGGAAGGATGCTCTTTCTAAAGAGAATTTTCATCCCAATAAGCAGAAGTAGAAATGGGAATAGAAATGCTGCAATGCCGAACCAATTGTAAATAAACTTTTCGGCAATGGCTGCGCCAAATTTGCCCATTAGGTTGTTTACGTGAGTGTCTGGGTCTACAAGTGTTTCCGAAAATTCTTGAATTTGGCTTTGATCCGAAAAACCATCAATCAGATAGGACACAAATGCTAGCGTAAGGAATACCGCAATGATAACGATGAACAGCCCCAAAATCGTTCGGGTTCTAGAATCACCCAAAAACTCCAAAGGGCTATTTTTCTTGCCCTTTGCAGCTTTGTCAGAATCCTTTTTTGAAGTTGATTTTTCCTGTTTTTCAGCCATTCCGCCCGCGAGTTCAAATGTAAGAAAAACCCGAACAAGCTAGCTGTTGGGTTATTGGTTTGAACGGGAACAGTCAGAACTTATTTAGAATCAGAAGCTTTGGAAAATATCTGCCATTTCCTGTACGGTTATTGGCTGATATTCTTTGGTAATCATGAAATCTTCTGCAGGATACTCTTCTGCCACTACGGCTGTGGCAATCATATGCATGTCAATGTTGAATTTATTCACTCGCGCTTCCATTAAAACACCACTGATTTCATAGAAAGGCGTGCACCAATTAGGATCTTTTATACCAATATCGTTCGTATAGAAAATGCTGAAGTTCTTGGATGTATCTCCTTCAAAGGTTACAAAGGCATGATGACATTTATATCCTGCAATCTCTTTCGTGCTATCGGTAGGCGTAATTTTCATTCCATCAGGCTTCTTGCCATATTCCTTCATTATCTCAATGCTGTCCATTTCTAGCCCAGAATATTTATTGGCAATACGCACCAAATGCGTCACTTTTTTCTCCTTGTTGTTTGCTAATAGGGAGGTGCTGAATACCGCCATGGAGGTTTTTAATTCATTAACGGTATTGTCGTCTTTGAATTTAAAGGCCATTTCGCGCGGAAACATGGACGTAAAAATGTTGTCCTCCTCAAATTGGGGATACGTGAGTTTGTACACGATTTTTCCTTCACGGATTAATTCAACCCCTGACTCGGTTTTCGGTCCAGATTGACATCCTGCAAACAATAAAAAAGCAACTGTCCAACTAGAGAGCAGCGAGCCTACGAGTAAATTTTTTCTCAAACGAATTGTCCTTTATGGTTTTCGTCCAAGTTCCTGGTTTCCTGTCGCACAAGATAGTAAGCAGATTGAATTATAAAAGAATCGCTTATTATTTTCTGCGAGATACGCGTATCGCTAAATTGTTAATAAGGTTTCGTTGGATATACTCTTAGCGGTAACCTAAAGTTTCAAGCATTCCTTCGTGACCTTGTTCTTCTGAGAAAAGTTCGGAAACAAGCGTTCCTTCTTCATCCTTGTAAATAACGATTTGCTTGGGTGACGGAATTAAGCAATGCTGAATGCCGCCATAACCACCCAATGCATTTTGATAAGCACCAGTGTTGAAGAAGCCAATGTAAAGAGGTTCCTCTTTTCTGTATTCAGGAAGGTAAATGTTGTTCACGTGCGCTTCCACATTATAGTAATCTTGGCTATCGCAGGTAAGACCGCCAAGGTTTACGCGCTCGAAAGCACTATCCCAACGATTGATGGCAAGCATCACAAATCGCTGATTAATGGCCCAAGTGTCTGGCAATGTTGTAATGAAAGAACTGTCAATCATGTTCCACCATTCTACATCATTCTGTCGTTTTTGATCAATAATTGAATAGATAGCGGCACCACTTTCTGCTACCGTATAACTTCCAAACTCCGAAAAGATGTTCGGAACTGGAACGCCTTGCTCTCCACAATATTCCTTAATCTGTCGAACGATTTCATCAGCCAAATATTGATAGTCGAACTCATCTGCCAAGGAGTGCTTCACCGGAAATCCACCTCCAATATTCAAGGAGTCGAGGGTTGGACATTCTTTTTTAAGGTCGCAATAAACCTTGAGACATTTCTGAAGTTCATTCCAATAATAAAGACTGTCTTCAATTCCGTTGTCAATAAAGAAGTGAAGCATTTTTAGCTTAAAGTGCTTCTCCTTTTTAAGCACATTCTCGTAGTATTCTTGAATTTCTCGGTGGCGTATGCCAAGTCTTGCCGTATAGTAGTTCGATTGAGGTTCTTCTCCGGTTGCAATTCGAAGACCGATGTTGCAATCGCGCTTTACTAAAGGTCTAAAATGATCTAATTCCAATAAATTATCGAGTACTGGAAGGCTGTTAAACCCTTCATTAATGAGTTTCGAAATCAACTCAACATAAAGGTCTCTTTTGTAACCGTTATGAATAATGAAGGTGTCTTTGGTGATACGACCTTGTTCAAAAAGTTTCTGAACGATGTAAATGTCGAACCCAGAAGAGGTTTCTAAATGAATATCGTTTTTTAACGCTTCATTTAAGACGTAAGAAAAGTGCGAGCTTTTTGTACAATAGCAGTATGTGTAGTTTCCGGAATAAGAATGTTTTGACATTGCATTCTTAAAATACCCTTTGGCCCTCTGTATTTGCTGAGATATTTTAGGTAGGTAACTTAGTTTGAGCGGAGTTCCGTATTGCTCAATAATCGACATTAAGTCGATGCGGTGGAACTGTAGTTTATTGTCAACGACTTCAAACCCTTCTTGTGGGAATTCAAATGTCTGTTCAATGAGGTTGTAATAGTTGTTCTCCATTTTCGGGTGCCAAAGATGAAAATCATTTCAATCTATAAACGAATGAATGTAGAATTGCAAGATGATTTTACTCAATGTTTCCATCTTGGAGTAGAAACATGTTAGAATATAATGTGTTTATCCGTGTATTCTTTCCTCCGTGCCCAGTCGACTCATGATGTCAGCTTCGAATTCAAGCAATGCATTCCATTTGTGGTCAACTACTTTTCGGTCTCCGTACTTACGGGCGTAGTTTAAAAAAAGCGTGTAGTGGTTTGCTTCGCTTATCATCAAATCTCGATAAAATACGGCAAGTTCTTGATCTTCAATGTTATCTGCTAGCACCTTAAATCGCTCGCAACTTCGGGCTTCAATCATGGCGGAAATCAGTAGGTCGTGAACCAAGCGGTCTTCACGTTTTCCACCTTGCGGGAAAAACGCCATCAATTGTCTAACATATTCGTCTTTTCGTGGTTTTCCTAGCTCTAATCCTCTTGCAAGAATTCGCTCATGAACCATCTGAAAATGTGTGAGTTCCTCTTGAGCCAATTCTAAAAGTTCGGTGATTAACTCCGATTTGTCAGGGTAACGAATGGTTATTGAAATAGCGTTGGACGCGGCCTTTTGTTCGCACCAAGCATGATCCGTTAGGATTTCTTCTATGTTTTTCTCAGCAATATTTGCCCAGCGTGGGTCGGTGGGAAGCTTTAGTCCAAGCATTATTCATTCAAGATTGAAAGCGCAAAGTTACATCAAAAGAAAACCGCCTCCGAAATGATCGAAGGCGGTTCCCGAACTTAAAGTATTACTATGGGATTATTTTTTCTTTTTGTCTTCAGTAGCCGGAGAGGTAGCAGGAGCTGCTTCAGCATCATCTTCTAGTTTGATGCCTAATTCGGTTACTACTTTTCTTGTTATATCTGAACCATCTGGCCCCCAAAGAAGAGCTGAAGTTCCGGAACCATCAACAGAATTTAGCACGTATTCAAAACCATTACGTTTAGCAACAGCTTCCATTCCCGTTCTAATTCTCTTTAGAGCTGGTTGAAGTAAATCGCTTCTCTTTTGAGCTAATTGCTGTTCAGCTTGAGCAGAAGCTTGCTGTATAACTTTGTCACCTTCAATAGCTTGTTTCTGAAATTCGAGTGCTTTTGCGGTGTCTTTTGCAGCCAAAGCAGTGTTGAATTGCTGTACCAAACCGTCTAATTGCGCTTTCATGTCATCCAACCTTTTTTGAAGACCAGTGGCATAAATTTGAAGGTCTTCGTTGATTGCTTTGTTCTCTGGCATTACTGAGAGAATGGCGTTTACGTCAGCAAAAGCAATTTTCTGGGCGAAAGATGCAGAACTAGCGATTGTGAGAACGAATAATGTTAATAGTAGTCTTTTCATGTTTGGTTAATCAATTTGGTGTGCAAAGAACGAAAATCGAACGAGCGGACGCGTAATCAGTTTCTTAAAAAACTAAAAAAGTTAAATTTCACTTCTTACCTCAGTATTACGTACAACATTCTGGTACAGAAATGAATGAGGTTCTGAACTTCGGCTTCACTCATTGGTCGTTCTTTTCCGATAATAAGAATTGAATTTCCAGCACTTTCCAACTTATATTGAAGTTCTTCTTCAAGAAACTGAAGCAGGTCGGGCTTGAAAAATGCACGGACCGCTTTTTCATCATCTCCTTTCAAACGAAATGTATTTGAAAACTTCTTGAAGTTTTGGAAATCAATATCATCGTAACCTGCAAAGGCAGCCACGCGGTCAAGAAAATTTTCTTTCTCAATAGTAAAAAGTGGTATTGGCTCATTTAGCCCAAGAATTGCAACCGTTGTTTGACGTTCTGATTTGAATTGCAATTCTCCCTCATGAAAATCTACATCCTGAATGGTGATGGCGTTGGTATCAACCGTTCCAATCAATTTGTTGTATACCGAGTCAACGGTTTTGAACTTGAAAAAATGAAATTTTTCGAAGGTGGTAATGTATCTCCTCACACTTAAATCAAATCCCCACTCAAGTTTTTGAGCTAATGCTTGCATTTTTTGCTGCCGCGATGTGAGAATTCGTTCTTCAGGCAAAGGCAGTTTGCCTTCTTTTTTAAATCTCATCGCCAACGGATGATTTCCAGTTGAGAAATGCTTGTCTATTCCAATCACCTCAAAGTTTCCGCCTCTTCGGATATGATTTTCTTCATATTCTGCAAGATGCTCCATTACGGTATGATCGATAAACTCTGCTAGGGAAAGGTCTAAATTGATGGATGCGTCTGAAGGAATAACATCCATTGCATTCTTAAGTCGTGGGTAATTAAGGAAATTGCAATATCCTTTAACGCTTACGTGGAATTTAAAATACTCGTCATATTCTTGGTAGGCAACCACGTTTGGCCTAAACAGTATAGTAAAGAGTTTGATCACCGAACGTAATTTGATGATATGAATCGTTAACGTTACTAGAATGCCAATGGAAATACCAACGATGAGGTCGTACATCAAAGTTATGATGAGGGTAGAGCTGAAAATGATTATTTGATCCCAGCCAATGCGATAAATGTTCAGAATCTCCTTCAAATTGAAGAGTTTGTATCCTGTATGAACAAGAATTCCTGCTAAAGCAGCTAAGGGTATATGTTGTAACTGATTGCTTAGCAGAACAACCAAGGCAAGAACCAAGAGGGCCTGAAAGACATCCATTAGCTGGCCTTTTCCGTTGTGGCTTACGCCAACTGAACTTGGAACTATGCCAGGTATTATCGGTAAACCTCCAATAAATCCTGAGAATATGGTGCCGAGTCCGACCACCCTAAGTTCCTTGTTAAGATTGGATTTTCTCTTGAGTGGATCAAGTCTGTCAATGGCCTTGGCGCTAAGAACACCTTCAATACTACTAATAACAGCTACAGCCACTACGATATTCCAAAAAACACCTGTTTTCCATTGGCTAAAGTTTGGCGTAGCAATAGCATCGACAATATTTGATGGTAAATCGATTAAATAGGATGATCCAACAGCAAAGTTGTAGTCAAGAATCGTTAATTGTTTTCCATCAGAAAAACCAAGTGTATAGGAGTAAGCGATAGAAAGAAGCACCACCCAAACGGCACTAGGAACTGCCTTTATTATAGGAAATTCAAATCGAGGGTGCAGAAACATGATTGCTAACGAAATTGAACCAATGAGCAGCACAGGTGGGTTAACGCTTTGAATGAGTTCAGGCAAAGATTTTATGAGGTCGATAATGTTGGAAGGATGAATTGGCGATCCAACTAAATCTGGAATTTGCTTCACAATGATGATTACCCCAACAGCAGAGAGCAGACTTTTTATAACAGAAGCTGGAATTAAATCTCCAATCACTCCCAACCGAAACAACCCGAGTAAAAGTTGAATGCCTCCAGCAATGACCACGGCCGCCAAAAAAAGTTGATATCCGAGTAAGAGGTTGGTGCCACCTAAAGTCACAACTGCAGCAGCAGTTACTCCAATGAGCATCTTAGGCGTGCTGTGAACAGTGATGTTGCCACCGCTAATCCATGAAACGAAAAGGCCACCAACAACACATGGGATAACTGCCGCCAATGGAGGAACCCCTGATGCTAGACCAATTCCGAGTCCAAGAGGAATGGCTATAAACGCTACACTGATTGAAGCGCGTAAATCACCTTTCCACGACTGTTTCCAGCCCTTTAGACCGTTCGAAAACAGTTTCATGCAATTACTTTGGCAGTCTGATTAACAATCATTAGGCAGCACGGAAGATCTGATAGCACATATTCCAAATCATGCGTAAACACCCGATCCATAATGCCAAGCTTAGAGTCTGGCGAGTTCATGACCAAAAGATCGGCACCATTTGCGGTGGAATAATGCCCAATGGTATAGCCTGCTTTCCCAAAAATACATTTGTGGTTTACAGAAAGAGAGCCATCCAATTCCAATTGTTCTTTTAGAGAAGAAATACGTTCTTCTTCTTTTCGTTGAAGTTCTTTCCGTTTGAGCGCAGTTTCTGCCAATTGTGCGTCATCGTCTGCCTGATTTCCGGTAGCTTTAGGGTCAATCTCATCAACAATGGTGATATGTTCTGCACCCAAAACTTTTCCAAAATAATTTGCAGTTCTCACCGTGCCTTCGGTTTTATCGTGATTACTTCCAGAGACAACTATTTCTCGGCATTTATTGCGTATTACTGACCTGTCAGTAAGCAACAGAATAGAGCATTCGGCCTTTCTACAGAGGTTGCGGGCAATGGACCCCGTGTAAAATTTGAGAAGATTTTCCTTTTTCATTGCTCCTGCAATTAGCAAATCCACGGTATTCTCTTTACACGAATCTAAGATGCAATTAACAGCATCACCCTCTCTAAATTCAATCTTAACTCTTTCTTTATCTATCCCAGTTTGAGTAACTAGGAGCTCTAGCTGGTTTAATTTTTCAGTCGTTTCTGCTCCAACATGTATTAAAACAAGGTTGGCATTAAGCATTTTTGCAATCCGAGCACTTTCGTGCAAGTTGGCTTCGGCATAAGGCGAAAATGCAATAGCGGTTGCTACGGTTTTAAAAGGAAATGGAACTGGCATTTGGTTTTTCGATTTCGCTTAAAGATACAATGCCAAGCTTTGACAGAAGCTAAAGCTCGGCTTGATGTGGAAAAAGTAAAACAAAAAAAAGAGAGCCGAAGCTCTCTGAATTTTAATTCTATTTGTGTTTAGGTGGTTCTGCAGGAGTGCCAACTGGCGCAAACTCAATATTTACAGGCTGCCCATCTTTAAAAAAACCCTCATATTTTGCATTTGTCATGAGGTCTCCTGCAAGTTCCCAATGAAAATGACCGCGACCATTCATTTTTCCTGTTTTCCATTCGCCAATATACTTATCGCCATTGTTGTAAGTATACGTGCCACGACCTTCCATAAGGCCATTAATCCAAGCACCTTTATATACATCGCCATTGGTAAATTCGTAAACACCATATCCGTTTGGTAGCCCTTTTTTCCATGATCCGTTATAGAGATCACCGTTTTCAAACAAATACGATCCATTTCCTTCAAAGCAGTTGCCCGTTGTGCACTGGGCATTAGAAGCAGAGGCAAATCCGAAGACAATTAAGAGGGAAAGAGTGATTTTTTTCAGCATTTGATACATATTAGCAGATTGAATTCCATACAATGTGAAATACAAGATTAAGGAATTTTTGAGATTAATGCTTCAAGCTTTGTCTGAACATTTTAGCACGTATGAAAAATAATACATTTGCCGCCATAGTTCGGGGTGTAGCCCAGCCCGGGTAGAGTACACGTCTGGGGGGCGTGTGGTCGCTGGTTCGAATCCAGTCACCCCGACTTAAGGCGGCTTTGGCCGCCTTTTTTATTTATCCACAATTAATCCTTAAAAGGAAATTATGGAATGTGTGTGTGGAAGGCTAAAACGAGTTACCTTCATCTGTACCACTCAATTCCATGAGAAGATTTTGTCTTTCGGGCTTATTTTTTTTGCTGCTACCAGTCGCTCTTATTGCTCAGGAAAAGCAGAACCAAGCCTTTTGGGATAGGTACGATCAAGCAAGACTTTCCATCGCTAAGCACAATGCAGGCGGTTCTATTAAGATTCTCGAAGAGCTTTATGAAATCGATTCCCTCAATCCGAATGTGGGGTATCTGCTAGGTGTGGCCAAAATTATTGTCGGACAAGAGCCTCATCGTGCTGCTCGTCTATTTGAGATGTCGGACAAACACTTTAACGAACTATGGGATAATCCTGGGATAGGACCACCCGAACATCTGTTTTACTACATGATACTAGCTTATTGCCGAAGTGGACAATGCGGCAAGGCAAAGGAAGCCTTGGTTCGATTAGAAGAAGCTTTTGTTGATGACAAGAAGTTTCTCGGTAACGATGAATACTACCTGCTTGATGGGCGTAAGTGGGCCAACATGTGCTCCGAACCTACGATGAAATTGCTCGAAGTTCCTGAGCGATTGGTAAAACACGATTTGCTTATTAGAACTCAGCCCCATAAATACTCCACTTTTTCTACGCTATATGGCGTGCAAGTGGCAGCACTTATAGAGCCACAAATGACTCGTAAGTTTGATGGTTTAAAGAATGTAGAAGTGTATGTAGATATGCACGGAGTCTATCGCTATGTGATAGGAAACTTTAACTTTCGTTCGCAAGCTGAGAAAATGCTTGATGTAGTAAAAGGTGTGGGTTATGCCGATTCCTTTGTCGTAAACATTACTGACGAAGAGCGTTATCCGCTTGAGGTAGTAGCATTAGACCAACATTCTCCGAAGGCACAAATACGCGGAACGGTAGATTATCGCATACAGCTGGCAGCTTTCAAAGAGTCATTGCCAGACGAATTAGCTCAATATTACTTCATGATTGATAGCATTTCTGAAGTATCGGTAAATGACCTCACGCTTCTTACGGTAGGCAGTTTCATTTCTTATGGCGATGCCATCCAAAGAAGAGACGAATTGCGATTGATGGGATTTAGAGATGCGTTCATTGTTGCTTTCAACGAAGGACGTAAGGTTTCTATTGAAGATGCACGCCAATACTTGCGAAAGGTGGAGTAATGCTAGAAGTTTAAAAAGATTGGCACAATTGTCGTGAAAACGAAACCTTTAATCATTAACCGAGGTATCTTCGCCTCAACTAAAAAAAAAAACGATAAGCATGAAAAATTTTGGATTAACCCTATTAATGATGTTGTTCATAGGAGTTGGAACTTCAATGGCACAAGACAAAAAAGCTGCTTCAGATGCTGCTGTAAAAACGGAGGTTTCGGCCGACAAGAAATGTGATGCAAGTGCTAAGAAAGCATGTTGTGCTGAGCAAGCTAGTGCAGATGCTTCGGGTAAGGCTTGCTGTGCAGGTAAAGCAGGTGCTAGTGCAGATGCTACAGGAAAGGTTTGTACAGGAGAATCTAAGGCTGCTTGCGCTCCAGGATGCGAGAAGGCTTGCTGTTCTGCTGATGCAGGAAAAGCAAAGAAAACCGCTGCTCCTAAGAAGTAATTCCCGTTTAGGGTAATCAAAAAGGCCTCGCAATTGCGGGGCCTTTTTTGTTTGTGGTTATTGCCGAATGAAGCGCTTAGTCACCGTTCCGTGTTCGGTGGAGAGTTGAAGTAGATACAGTCCCGAGTTCAGAGCTTCTGTCTGTAGCGTCATGCGGTTTGCGTCTTGTGCCATTGCAATTGCAATACGCTTGCCAAGCACATCAAACACCTGCACGTGATGCACCGTTCCAACCATCGCAGACCACATAAGCGATAGTGTTGATGAGGTAGGGTTCGGATACAACCTCACTTCATTATCAAGTTCTATCACCGACTCAGGTTCGGAATCGCCAACAAATATCTTCACGTTATCGATGTAGAGGTCGTTGCCCTTGCCGTTTTTACTTTCAAATTTGATGAGAATATCCTGACCCGTGAAAGCAGAAAGGTTGGCCGAATCTCGTCTCCAATCCGTTTCTAATTCTGGTTCAAAGTTGGGTGTGCGTTCTTCGGTTGTGCTTAATTCATCTCCACCCTTGCGATACACTTCCATGTCGAAGCTGGCTCCACAGTTAGTAGAAACATAAATAGTAAGCGTATCGCTAGAAGTAGCGCTCAACGACCATTTCTGATACGCCACATCAAACACCAACCAAACGTTTTCGGTGGTATTCGGAATTTGAAGCGAATTACTAATCAGTCCATCCAACTGCCCATCGCGTGGATTGTATGTGTAGCATTGCACGCTTGCCGAATAGTTGCTCCAGTTAAGGCCAACGGTGGCAACGGTGTCCCACGTGGTGCTGCCATCTGGATTCTGCACAAACCAATCTTTCAGGTCAAAACCAGCTTCAAATCCATCTTCAAATGGGAGCGCTTGCGCTTGTCTTCTGTTGAATGCAACATGCCAACGGTTGTTGTAAAGGTCATATTCATCCGATTGCCCAGAGATGGATGTAAGCACGTTCAGACCAAGATTTCCGAATTGGTTAGTGGTAATGGTTGGAAGCACCACGGTTGTAGAATTGCCAGGAAGTAATGTTCCTGTCCAGCTATGATTTTGAGTTCCTTGTCCGTTGATGTCGTAAGCAAAATCAACTGCCGTAATGGTGTTTGTGCCTAAGTTGGTGATTACCGCAGTTGGTTCAATGGCATTGCTGCACGTAAATCCCTGAATGGCCGGGTTGGGTAGCACTACTACGGCAAGGTCCCAAGCTACCGAGTTTGGGTCAACGGGAGTATTGGTTTGCGAAAGATATTGGAAGGCGGCATACACATCAATAATCCCGCGGCCATAGACGTTATCCTCGCCCACATCGCCAAGGTCAACAGCAGTTAGGTAGAGCGCCCACAGCAAGTCTTCGCCCGAGAGGTAGGGGAAAGCTTCTTTTAGCAAGAGCACCGCTCCCGAAACGTGAGGCGCAGCCATGCTTGTTCCAGAAATGGTATTGAATTCATTTTGTCCCCAAGCAGAGCGCACATTTTGCCCTGGTGCCACCACTTCTGGATGAATCTCTAAAGCCGAAACGCCTCCGCTCGGGCACTGCGTTGGCCCGATAGTAGAGAAGTTACTAATCGGGTAGGGGAAGCTCACGTTTCCATTGATGCTACCCACCGAAAAGGTGTTCACTTCGGATGTGTTGATGCGCTGTGGTGCATTTACGGTGGTATTGTTGGGGCCCGAGTTTCCGCCAGAGAAAACATTGGCAATGCCTGCCGCTTCTATGGCATTCATCAGGTTGACCACAAAACCACCGCACTGCACGGTATCGGGGTCATCGCGCCAGCGCCAGCTGTTGTTGATTACATCGGGAATGTCGTTACTGGTGTTGATATCACCATCAGGATTAAGTGCCCATTCAAACGCCCCAATCATATCTGCCAAGGGCGGCAAGGCTTCTACGGTGCTGGTGACAAAATCATTGGCTATCCAATAGGAACCGAAGGCCACACCGATGGTGTCTTGCGTTTCTTCAATCAACCCAGCCATGGTGCCTAAGGTGTGTGTGCCGTGGTCGCTTACATTGCCATTAGGTGTGTTGCTGAAGTAGCCGTACCAGCATTGCTCCAATGGAAAGCGATGCGCCAAGAATCTATCTGCAAAGGCAGGATGCGTGGGCCAAACGCCTGTATCGTAATCATAGACCATGCGGCCTCTGCCCGTATAGCCCAAAGCCCACATGGCAGGGGCGTTGATGGCAGCAAGCCCGGGTTCAATGCCACCAAGCGAACGCTGAGATTGTGTTTCCTCTCCTCTGATGATGGGGTCGTGGGGGATGATGACGGCATCTTCGAGGTCGATGCGGGCAATGCCATTTATAGAAGCCAAGGCTTGGATGGTTGCCGCTTTGGCTTCTAGTATCAGCATGTTCACCACCCAAAAAGAGCGAAGTTTTCGGAATCCGTGCGAATGTTCTGCTTCAAGTTTAGCGAGAATGGGTTGCTGCGAGAGCGATGCTTGCTGTTGCAGTTGCGAGATAACTGCTTTAGGACGTTCTTCCAATGCCAAGCGCTGCTGCTTAAACTCGTAATTGAGTGCGTGGCAATCTATGTTATCGGTAAATTCTATTCGGATGCGATGGAACGACTGAGCAGATTCATTTGCTAACGCCTCTTGCAGTTTTGAACTAACCTGCGAAAAGACATGTGATGATAAAAGGAATAGTGAAACAAAAAGAAGTGAGAACAATCGCATAGACAGTAGTTTGATGGTAAAGCTACTATATGCAGCGGAAGTCGGTCTGTAGCAATCAGCCTTTAATCGCCTTCTTTCTCTCATCAAACAAATGGCTCACATCCACCTGATTTGTCAATAAATCTTCCAGCGTTTGGCGTTTGGTAATGAGGTGCGCCTTGCCGCCTTTGAGCAATACTTCGGCAGGTTTTAAGCGCGAATTGTAGTTGCTGCTCATGGCAAACACATAGGCTCCAGCATTTTGAAATGCGAGAATGTCGTTTTCGTTTATCTCCGTGATTTTACGGTCCCACGCAAAGGTGTCTGTTTCGCAGATGTAGCCCACCACGGTGTAAATACGCTCAGGTCCATCCGGATTGCTGGCGTTGGTAATGTGGTGATACGAATCGTAAAACATAGGGCGAATGAAGTGGTTGAAACCCGTATCAACCCCTGCAAATACGGTGGCCGTTGTTTGCTTTATCACGTTTACTTTGGCTAAGAAAGTGCCCGATTCGCTTACCAGAAACTTGCCTGGCTCAAAGGCCAATTCGAGGTCTTTGCCGTATTCTTTGCAGAAGGCTTTAAACCGCGCGCTTAGCTTGGCGCCCAGCTCTTCGATATTGGTAGAAACATCATTGGGCTTATACGCCACTTTAAAACCGCTACCAAAATCAACGTATTCCAATTCTTTGAAGTGGAATGCAGCCTCTAGCAACAGTTCAGAACCTTGCAAGAATACTCCCACATCCAAAATATCGCTACCGGTGTGCATGTGCAGCCCGTTTACATTAATTTTATACGCTTCAATAATGCGGGTTAAGTGTCGGGTTTGATGAATGGAGATTCCGAACTTAGAATCGATGTGTCCTACCTCAATCTTGTGGTTTCCGCCAGCTACAATATGAGGGTTCATGCGCACACAAACAGGGTAGGAGCTACCATATTCGCTTCCAAACTTTTCTAACATCACCAAGTTATCGATGTTGATTTTTACCCCAAGCTTCACCGCTTCCTGAATCTCTTCAAAACTTACTCCGTTGGGAGTATAGATGATGCGGTCTGGTGTAAATCCAGCCAGAAGACCCAACTGCACCTCTTCAATAGAAACGGTGTCTAATCCAGCTCCTAGCGCATTAAATTGCTGCAATACAGCCTGATTGCTCAGCGCCTTGCAAGCATATTGTATGTTCAACTTCAACCCATCAAACGCATTTACCAACCGTTTGTATTGGCGTTCCATTATATCGGCATCATATACAAAGAGGGGCGTGCCGAATTCTTCGGCTAGTTTGAGTAGGTCTTTAGACTTCATCTATTTAATTAAGAATTATGAATGAGTAATTATGAATTGAAAAGACCTTCAAGGTTTTCGAAACCTTGAAGGTCTAGTATTGAGGCTAATAGCTAATTCCTAACAGCTAAAAAGCTGTTTATTTCCCAAGCATGGCAGCTTTTAGGTCTTCATCAGCAGGTTTGCTACCTAGCCAAATGCCAAACAAAGCTTTCTTGAAATCCATACCAGCAATGGTGCCTTGCAGCTTTCCATTTTTGTACGATTCTACGCCTTTACCCGGTACATAGACGATATCGAAAACGTTTCCTTCAACAATTTCACTTTTCTTAAATGTGTTTACAAACTCATTAATTTGAGCCTTTAATGGTTCGGTTTTTCCGCCTGTGCTGGCTTCAAAACCTTCTAGGATGGCTTCGCTCATGTTGTCGCTGCTAATCATACTAGAGGTAATCTGAAGCTTTACAGCCATTGGCTTATCTGCATTTACAATAGCCGCAGCATCAGACGATTTTTGGCTCAAATACAATCCGCCTGTGTACAATTTAAAGAACACTTTCTTTCTAATTCCACCTCCGTTTAGGCTGATGGTTGCATCTCCAGCCTTAATAGTGGCAGGAAGCGTAACGCCATTGATGGTAACTTGTGCCTGCGTAGAAATAGATATCATAAGGGCAATGATAGTTGTGGTTATTAGTTTCATGGTTTGTTTTTTTAAGGTTCGTAAAAATAAATGATAATTGTTTGGGCTGATGCAAGAATGAAGCCACGCTGGTTTTTGGACAATAGGAAGCAGGAGGCAGGAGATAGGAGTTAGGAGACAGGAGACAGGAGATAGGAGACAGGAGACAGGAGGCAGGAGACGGTTTTATGGCCGCTAGCTATCGTTTCTGTCATGCTGACGAAGGAAGCATCTCACGAAGCTTCTGTCAAACTACTCAAACCTCATACCTCATACCTCACTTTTCTTGCGGATACCCGATTGATTTAAGACCTTGCGAGAAAACTGAGAAAGATGTTTCAACAAACGATGATTGCTGTACTAAGTCTAGTGGCGAGTGTTGCCGTAACGGGTTGCACCGTTACCACAGGAGATGGCCCAATAGTGGAAAAAAACCATAGAAATGGAGCCTTTCCATTCCATTAATGTAGATGGTTCGTTTAATGTATTCATCTCTCAGGCTGTTTCGCAATCGGTGGTTGTGGCCACTCAAGAAAACATTCTGGAACATTTTAAAATGAGCGTGATGGACGGGGTGCTTTATCTTTCGATGGCTCCGGGTTCGTACATGAGCTACGACCTAGCCGTTAAACTTGCCATGCCTACCGTTTCGAGCATGGAAATGGAGGGGTCTGGGGATGTGGAAATTGGAACATTTGTGGGGATTCAAAACCTTACGGTTAAACTGGATGGAAGTGGAGACGTGAAAGGAACGGGAGTGCTGGAGGTGCTATCTGAAGCCACCATCAACCTACAAGGAAGTGGCGATATTGAATTGAAATTGAAGGCCAAGGACGTTGAATTAATCTTGGATGGCAGTGGAGATATTGACGTTACCGGTCAGACCAATAAGCTTGTGGCCAACCTTAACGGTTCGGGCGATATTGATGCCATGGAGTTGGAGGCCATTGATTGCGAAGCCAAACTAGATGGTTCTGGAAAGATTAAGGTTTTTGCTTCTAGCATGCTAAAGGCCAACCTGCAAGGAAGCGGAGATATTCGCTACGATGGTAAACCTGAGGTAGAAGCCAAGATTGATGGCTCGGGAACTATTCAAGCAGATTGATTTTTTAGAGAAAAATAAAGAGGCTACGTTCTGTTTCTATCTCGCGTATCACTTGCCAAAGGTGTGCACGCCACATTCGCAACTTCGTTCTATTTTTGCCGCTTAAACATTAAATGATGAGTGAAGTAAAGAACCCTACCGTATTTTTTGATGTCAGCATCGATCAAAAGCCTGCTGGCAGAATTGTATTTGAACTAAGAGCAGATGTTGTTCCAAAAACAGCAGAGAACTTTCGTGCCTTGTGCACAGGCGAGAAAGGATTTGGCTACAAAGGCAGTTCGTTTCACCGTGTCATTCCACAGTTTATGTTGCAGGGTGGCGATTTTACAAACCACAACGGAACAGGAGGCAAATCTATCTACGGAGAGAAGTTTGCAGATGAGAATTTCGAATTGAAGCACACAGAACCAGGTTTGCTAAGCATGGCAAATGCAGGAAGAAACACAAACGGTAGCCAGTTTTTTATCACAACTGTTGATTGCCCTTGGTTGGATGGAGCGCACGTGGTTTTTGGTAAGGTAACCGAAGGAATGGATGTGGTTCAGAAAATTGAATCCTATGGTTCACGTTCAGGAGCAACTTCTGCCCCTATCATGATTGATGATTGTGGAGAGCTGTAAGGCTTTTTTACAATAACTGCATTACATAGTAGTAAACGAATGAACGCTCAATTCCGCATGACGGAATTGAGCGTTATTGTATCAAAACCTTTTTGGTTGTATACGTGCTCGCATCAGCAATTCTGAAAAAGTAAATACCAGCAGACCAAACACTTGTGCTTATGGAGGTGTTGTCGGAGTGGTTTTGCGTTTGCTCCATTAGTCTTACAAAAGAGTCGAATACTGGCTACCATTGAACGAGGTTAATATGGCCAATTAATACCGTTTTTTTGGCATAATCAGAGTGCAACTGCGCCTCGCTGTGTTGGTCTTCTTCAATAGCTATTATGTTCGGAAAAAGAGAGCAAACAGCCTTAGCGTTAAATTCAATCTCCACAATTTTATCTGGCCAAAGTGATGGTGGTGTAAAATCGGTGTGCCGCCCAGCTTGAAGTATTTCCGAACTGTTATGCTTTTCCCAAACAACCATTAGGGCGTTGCCATTTGGCAGATGTTCTACATCGTGGTGCTGAGATTCGGAGGTTGTAGAAAGGTCGAAATCTCATGTAAGTGTTCCGTTCCAATCAAACCGTTTAATTTTATCACCACATATAAGAAGCGTTCCCATGGTCGGTCTTTGGGCTAAGCTTGATAGTGAAAAGATAATCATCACACTTAGAAATACGTGGTAAATACGCGTTTACTTGAAGGTCATTTGAATGAGCAACTAAGATTGTGTAAATTTAGATTAAAGACATACAAAACCAATGATTTGGGCTTAAGCTTGACATACAAAAGGCTAATGTATTTTTGGCAGTAAGATTTAAACTTAAACCAATCTTATGAAAGTAAGCCTCAAACGACTGAACGATAGTTATCACATGGAGGCCACCAACGAAACAGGCAATACCATACAAATGGATGGTTCGCCCAAGATTGGAGGACACAATTTAGGGGCTCGCCCCATGGAAGTAGTTCTGATGTCACTTGCAGGTTGTAGCAGCATTGATGTGATTTCTATTCTCAAAAAAATGCAGCAGGAAGTGACCGATTATGAAGTGGAAGTAACAGCCGAACGCAGGGAAGGGATTCCATCCATCTTCACCAAAATTCACATGAAATTTATCCTGAATGGAAATAACTTGGAAGAGGAGAAGGTGAAGCGCGCCATCGAGTTATCGGCAGATAAGTACTGTTCGGTTTCCAAGATTTTGGAACCTACAGCAGAAATTACATGGAGTTATAAGCTGAGCTAATGGAGGTGTAAATTGGCTTATCAGAAAACGCAACCTTCTGAAAACCAATGTCGTTTCATGGGTTATGAAAAAGACGACCAAGAATTCCAAATCCTATCATTGGGGCGATGGCTGCACCGCTTGGCAGTTTGTAAACACCCCATCGATGAGCGTTATTCGCGAGACGATGCCGCCAAAAGCATCCGAATCTCTGCACAAGCACTCCAAATCGCAGCAATTCTTCTTCATCATAAAAGGTGAAGCGCTGTTTGAATTGAATGGCGAACGCTACACCATCAAGGAAAATGAAGGCATGCATGTAAAGCCCAATCAGGTTCATTGCATCACCAATCCATCAGACCAAAACCTCGAATTGCTTATCGTTTCGGAACCACATTCGCATGCAGATAGAATAAACATCTGAAGATGATGCCTACTTTCATGGTCTAAACCATGAAACAAATACCATGAATCCTATCCTTAGAAATGTAGTGGCTGTAATGGCTGGAGTTATTGCTGGAGGCTCAGCCAACATGGGAATTATCATGCTAAGCGGCACGCTTATTCCGCCTCCAGAAGGAGTGAATCCTGCTGATATGGAAAGCATTAAAGCAAACCTACATCTGTATCAACCCATTCATTTTTTGATGCCGTGGTTGGCTCATGCCATGGGCAGTTTTGTTGGAGCATTGGTTGCTGCGTTTATCGCTGTATCACACAAAATGAAATTCGCGTTAGGACTTGGTGCTTGGACCATGGTAGGTGGAGTTGCTGCTTGCTTCATGATTCCAGCTCCAACATGGTTTGTGGTTGCCGACCTTGCCTTAGCCTATATCCCAATGGCCTATTTGGCGGGTAAGTTGGGAGGAGGAAAGTAATTGAATGCTGGCGGTTGAAAACGGAAAGCTCTATTCTTTTCATCACTCAATTTATAATTGACCTTTGATAAATGGTGAACTTTTGGAATGCTATATTTTCGGCCCACCATTGAAATTTGAATAAACATCAAACTAGAAACATGAAAAAAATCTACACTACTATTTTAACAATCCTGACTGCAGGAGCCATGCTATCTGCATCTGCACAGCAACAACCGAACAACGGTGGTTTTGAAAACTGGGATGCAAATAATGAGCCAACCAACTGGAATAACATGACAACGGGAAACCTTTGCTTCTTGTGTGGTTTTGGTTCTTCACAGCGCGTTTTTCAAGATGCTACGGAGTTTCACGGAGGCACTAAGAGTGCAAGAATTGAAAGTACAAATGCCGCTGGTACCTTGGTTAACGGTACAATGACTACAGGCCAAATTAATGCGCCTTCAACCACCCCATCCGAAGGGTTCTCACAAACTAAAAGGAGCGATGCCAACTTCAACCATCCGTTTACGGAGATGCCAGATAGCTTGGTGTTTTACGCAAAGTACACGGTTACAGATGCGACTGATTCGGCTTCTGTTTCGGTAATTCTTCATGACGATAACGATCACCGTGATCCAGGGGGCGTTGCAACACAGGTTATTGCAACTGCTAAGAAGCGTTTCCAAACAGGAGGAACGGCTGAATGGGTCAGAATATCTGTGCCATTTGATTATTATTCAGGCACATCACAGAACGGAATCGCTTATGCGTTGATGACCTTTACATCTAGCTACACTCCTGGTGCTGGAAACCAAACCGCCAAACTTTGGGTTGATGATTTTGAGTTTATCTACAACCCGGTCAACCCAACTTCTGTGCAGGAGCTTGCCAACGAGGTTGCCGTGTATCCGAACCCAACAAACGATGGCCGAGTTGCGGTTGTGTTAGGCAACGAAATGCGTTCGGGAATGGCCACTGTTCTTAACATGATGGGACAAACAGTTGGAAACTTCAACTTCGTTAATTCAATGAACGTGAATGTTGAGATTAACCAACCTGCTGGCATGTATTTCATCAACGTAAGAACGCAAGATGGACAGCAAACTACGGTTCGAGTGATTAAGAACTAAACCGTTTCTAATTAAAGAAGAAGCCCCGTTCCGAATTATCAGAACGGGGCTTTTTTCATTTGGTTTGGTGTGTAGAGACCTTGCACGCAACGTCTCTACATCATTAGATCAATTCCACACTGCGTTTCAAGAACTCGCTAAGGTCTTTGCCTTTTAGCAATCCTTGACCTAGAAGAGCAAGGTCACAAAGCTGCTTTGCTTTTTTGTCCTTGTTTTCGCCTTTGCTTTTAAGAATCTCGCCCACTTTGGGATGATTGGCATTCACAACCAGGTTGTACATCTCAAAACCTCCCATTCCCATCATGCCGCCTTGTCCGCTTAGTTTCTGCATGTCGGCCATTCTGCGCATGAATTCTGGTTGGGTAATGGTAACAGGCATGTCGTTTTCGTTCAGGTTCTCAAACTGAACAGTAAAGTTGCGCTTGCTTCCTTCTGGATTAGCCTGTGCTTCGAAAATCGGCTTTAGCTTTTCTTTTTCGTCATCACTGAGTTTGCTCGGAGCCTCTTCGCCTTTGTTAATGAGTTTCTCAACGGTGTCGGCATCTACACGTGCAAACGTGCTGCTCTCCAGCTTCTGCTCTAGTTGGTTCACAAAATGCGAATCAAACGGGCCATCCATCACCAATACATCGTAGCCCTTTTCGGTTGCGCTATTTATGTACGAATGCTGCACTTCTGTATCGTTTGTGTACAGATGCACCAACTTGTTGTCTTTATCGGTTTGTGCGGCCGTGATGTGCTCTTTGTATTCCTCCATTGTGAAATACTTGCTAGCGGTGTTCTTGAACAGCCAGAATTTAGCAGCACGCTCGTAGAACTTCTCATCAGAAAGCATTCCGTATTGGATGAATATCTTAATATCGTCCCATTTTGACTCGAAATCCGCTCTATCGTTCTTGAAAAGTTCGGCCAGCTTATCCGTCACTTTCTTGCTAATGTGGCTGCTGATTTTCTTCACGTTGCCATCTGCCTGTAGGTAGCTTCGCGATACGTTTAGCGGAATATCGGGCGAGTCAATTACACCATGAAGTAACGTCAAGAACTCCGGAACGATATTCTCAACATTGTCGGTGATAAAGACCTGATTACTGTAAAGCTGAATCTTGTTCTTCTGAACCTGAATATTGTCCTTGATTTTTGGGAAGTACAAGATTCCGGTCAGGTTAAACGGATAATCCACATTCAAATGAATGTTGAACAATGGCTCGTCAAACGTCATCGGATATAACTCGCGGTAGAAGCTTTTGTAGTCTTCATTGGTCAAATCTGCTGGTGGTATTGTCCAAGCAGGAGCGGTGTTGTTAATGATGTTGTCTTCGGTAATTTGAACGTCCTCACCAATCTTCTCGCCTTTGTCATCGCGCTTGGCGTATTCTGTTCTTGTTTTCGTTCCAAATTTGATGGTAACAGGAAGGAACTTGCAGTATTTATCAAGGATGCCTTGAATACGCGCTTTATCTAAAAACTCCTTGCTATCGTCTGCAATATGCAGGATGATATCTGTTCCTCTGTCTTTTCTGTCGTGCTCGGTCAGCGTGTAGTTCGGACTTCCATCGCACGTCCAATGCGCTGCTTTCTTACTCTTTACGTAGCTTTTTGTGACAATCTCCACCTGTTTAGCTACCATGAAAGACGAATAGAAACCAAGGCCGAAATGCCCGATAATGGCTTCTGATTTGTCTTTGTATTTGTTTACGAATTCCTCAGCCCCAGAGAAAGCGATATCGTTGATGTACTTGTCCACTTCCTCCGCACTCATACCAATACCGTTGTCTTTGATGGTGATGGTGCCAGCTTCTTTATCAAGCACAATTTCCACTTGTAATTCGCCCAAATCGCCTTTGAATTTGTCTATGCCGCTTAGGGTTTTCAACTTCTGCGTAGCATCAGTGGCGTTAGCTACTAATTCACGAAGAAAAATCTCGTGGTCTGAGTAAAGGAATTTCTTGATAATTGGGAAAATGTTCTCGGTAGAGACATTGATGGTTCCCTTCTTTGTTTTTTCTGCTGTATCTGTTGCCATTTTTCTGAGCTGATTAGCTAATTAGAAATGAGGTGATTAGTTCTTATTCGCTGCCAAATATCAATGTCTATGCCAGCGGAAAAAAACGGAAGGGTTGTCAGTTTTGATGGTAACGGAGGTGACAGGATTGCAGTAGCACTGCCTGATTTCATCACGAAAAAATGGCACTAGATTGAACGGTTGCTCCTAGCGCAGAGGTTTTACTCGCAAACAAAACGCGCAGTAAATGCTGAAGCAAGTGGAATGCCTGAAGGCAGAATGAGCTTGAATTACAGCTTTCGCGTTAAATTCATTATCGCTTCGCTACCTGTTTCGGTGAGTATTATTAACGAAACCGATGATTCAGTCAATTCATGAACCTTCAAGGTGGTGGTTTTGGAAGATACTTTGTCGCTTCTATTGCCATCTAACTTTAAGACAGAATCTTGCAAATCCCAAGTGCCTACAATGAAGTATTCTGTAGCGGTAAGCTCAAAGCTTTGGTCTTCGCCAATAATCAACGAAAAACCTTGAACTAATGAGTCTGCAGGTGTTTCATCAAAATGTACAGCATTTGAATAAACCCATTCTCCAACCAATGCTTTTCCATTTACTTGTGCAAAACAAACGGAAGGAATGGCAAACGCTATAAACAGTAGTAGTTTCTTCATAATATCAAAGTTAGGATTTCGTATGGAGCTGTAAAACAAAAAGTTGTTTAAAATTAAATTTCCTTTGTTTAAAACTGTCGATGAACGGGTTTCTTGGTCGGAAATAGGATTTTAGAATAAAGGAAGCTTAAGAACAGCTGCCTATGCTTCTTTGTATATCCAATTGGAATAATAAAGCTTAATTTACTCTTTAAATGAGCAATTCCAATCCCAACGCCAACATCAAAGAAGGTTTCTATTCCAAGCTTTTTGCGCGGTTTTACGACCCGTTTATGGAAAGCATGGAGCAGAAAGTGCTTGG
>JAIOYO010000008.1 GCA_021741075.1 Flavobacteriales bacterium
TTCAGGGGTAGGTTATCGTGCGTCAACAAGAGTTTCGCTTGGGACCGCTTACACTTCTGAAGAATCAGTTATTCGACCAAAAGAACGAATCACATTCCTGCCGCCATCTGCAAAGATTGAGCGCAATGAATATTCAATTGAGAAAGCAGCTTACTATGTAATGGATCTTAGTGCAGCGGGCGAAACCGTTGCAAATGACGCGAACCCTAAGAAGACAACCACCATCTATAAACAGTCCTTCTCGGAAGCCACATCTCCTATTAAATTGACCAATTTCCTGACGCTTTCTTCCAAAGAAAACTTTGAGCAAGAATGGTTCATTGAAAATTCATTCTATTTGAAAGAAGTGGTTGAAACGGAGCTAAGTCACTTTAGAGGCATGTGTGATGGAAAAGATGAAAACGGAATGGCCAATTGTCCACGTGTTCTGAAATCAAACAAAAAATACTTCCTCTATGTGCCAGAAGGGTGGGATTTCGACAAAAGGAAAAAGATGAAGATGACCAAATACGTTGATCCGTATAAAGGTGCTTATGCAGAATAAAAACAAAAGAATATGGTGTAAAGCGTAAACATTACTGTTGCCTTTTTTCCGTTCTCCCCTTTCTCCTTTCTTCTTCACATTTAACACTCCTTATCATTTCACTCTCGCCTATGTTGGCGTGGTGAAATAGATTTGTTCCTTTGAAAAGCAAACCATCATCCACCCAAAGCATCGGCACATGAACAAACTGATCATCCAAAATCTATCGAAGACCTACCCGAACGGGGTGAAGGCCTTGGATAATGTTTCCATTGAAATTGAGAACGGTATGTTCGGGCTTTTGGGGCCGAACGGAGCAGGCAAATCATCGCTCATGCGCACCTTGGCCACGCTGCAAGAGGCGGATTCGGGAACGGCTACGCTGAACGAAATCGATATTTTCAGTCAGCCACATGAGTTAAGGAAGGTGTTGGGCTATCTGCCGCAGGAGTTCGGGGTGTATCCGAAGATAACGGCCGAGCAGTTGTTGGACCACATCGCCATTCTGAAAGGCATTACGAAGTCATCGGAACGAAAAGAACTGGTTGCTTATCTCTTGGAGAAGGTAAATCTTTACAACGACCGCAAGAAAAGCGTGAAAGGTTTTTCGGGCGGGATGAAGCAACGGGTCGGCATTGCGCAGGCTCTTATTGGTAGTCCTAGGTTGATCATTGTGGATGAACCGACCGCTGGCTTGGATCCAGGTGAACGCAACCGCTTTTACAACCTGCTGGCCGATGTGGGCAAAGATGTGATCGTGATCCTATCGACCCATATTGTGGATGATGTGCGCGAACTCTGCACCAAGATGGCCATCATGAACGGTGGAAAGCTGGTGTTCCATGGGGCACCACAAACGGCCATTGACGAACTGGACGGAAAGGTGTATCAGAAGGTGGTGGAGCGTGAGGAGTTAGAGCAATATGCGGCCAACTATTCGGTGATTTCGAACAAGATGGTGGGTGGAAAGCCTTTCATCCATGTGTATAGCGAAAGCGACCCGCAGAACGGTTTTGAATCGGTGAAACCGAATTTGGAAGATGTGTTCTTCTCGAAGATCAACACCTCCAACCTGCTCGTCTGATCCACTAAAAAAAACCGCCACCATGTTTAAAGATTTCTTTCTGGCCGAATTGCGGCATGCCTTGAAGCAGCCGATGCTCTACATTTTCCTGAGTCTGATGGCCTTGATGGTCTTTGGGGCCACGGCCAGCGACAACATCGTCATTGGCGGTGCTGTGGGCAACGTGTTCAAGAATGCGCCACACGTCATCACGCAGTTCACCGTCATCATGACCATTTTCGGTCTGCTTATGGCCACTGCCTATTTCAATAACGCGGCACTGAAGGACCACAACAATCAGTTCAACGAGATCCTTTTCAGTACGCCATTAAGCAAGTCGGGCTATTTCTTCGGAAGGTTTTTCGCAGCGCTTTTGCTTGCTACCATCCCGATGTTGGGTGTATTTCTGGGCGTGTTTCTCGGCAGCGTTCTCGGGCCGGCTTTTCAGTGGGTAGATGCCGATCGTTTTGGGCCGTTCTACTTGGAGACCTTCGTCAACAATTACTTCCTATTCATTCTTCCGAACATGTTCTTTGCGGGCGCCATTGTGTTCGCCTTGGCCAATAAGTGGAAGAGCACGGTTATTTCGTTCGTGGGTGCGCTGGTCATCATCATCGGTTACATCGTGGCCGGAACGTTGATGTCTGACATCGACAACGAAACACTTGGGGCACTCACCGACACCTTCGGCATACGTGCGTACGATCTGTCCTCCAAGTATTACACACCTTTTGAAAAGAACACATTGAGCCCTGCCTTTACAGGTATTCTCCTCTTGAACCGATTGATCTGGATCGGAGTTGGCGCTTTGATCCTGGCGCTTTCATACTTCACGTTCTCCTTTCAGGAAAAGAACAAAAAGGTGAAGGCCGAGAAGGATGAGAAACGCGAAAAACAAACGCTGAGAGCTACGCCAGCGGTGCAAGCCATTTATGGTGCTGGAAGCACTTGGGCACAGTTCAAGAGCTTCTTCTACACCAATTTCCTGAGCATTTCGAAGAGCGTGACCTTTAAGGTGCTCTTCCTTTTCAGTGTCATCATTCTGCTGGCGAATCTTGCGGGAGGCTTTGAGTACTACGGATTGCAATCGTATCCGCTCACCTACAAGATGATCGATGTGATCACCAGTGCATCCAACATTTTCGTCATCATCATTCTGGTGTTCTTCAGTGGCGAACTGGTCTGGCGCGACCGCGATTCGAAGATCAACGAAGTGGTGGATGCCACGCCCCATGCTTCAGCCATTTCGCTTTCGGCCAAGGTGCTTTCGCTCATCATGCTCACCTCATTGCTGAACATCTTCTTCATTTTCTGTGCTGTCATTTATCAGCTGATAATGGGCTACACCCGCATCGAGTTGGACGTTTATCTGCTCGATTTCTTCCTGACCATGTTCCCCCTTTACATCACTTGGAGCGGGGTGATGATCATGGTTCAGGTGCTGGTGAACAACAAGTATATCGGCTACTTCGTGTCTATTCTCGTGATCTTCCTTTGGAGTTTGGTGATGCTGGCCTTAGACCTGCAGACCAACATGTTGGCCATCGGTTCGGGCCCGTCCATCATGTATTCTGATATGAACGGTTTCGGGGCGGGCGTGGAAGGCCGACTCTGGTTCAATTTCTATTGGTTCCTGTTCTCGCTCATCTGCATCATGCTTGCGGCCGTGTTGTGGTCGCGCGGCACGGCCAGTGCCTTTAAAGAGCGATTGGTTCATGCCAACAAGAAAATGAGTGGCGTAGCTAAGGCTTTCACTTTGGCGTTGGTGCTGGCGTTTGCTTCGGTGGCGGGCTTCCTGTATTACAACACGCAGGTGCTGAATCCCTATAAGACCAGCGATCAGTTGGAAGAACTGGGTGCGGAGTTCGAGAAGAAATACAAGAAGTATGAAGGTGCGGCCATGCCCAAGGTGAAGGACGTGAAGTACA
This sequence comes from Flavobacteriales bacterium, assembly GCA_021741075.1. GTDB lineage: Bacteria > Bacteroidota > Bacteroidia > UBA10329 > UBA10329 > UBA10329. The sequence goes on from JAIOYO010000008.1 coordinate 3,515, forward strand.
ACATCGAGGTATTCCCAGAGGAGCGTTCCGTGTATGTGAAGGCGGAGGTCTGGTTGAAGAATGAGACCGATGTGACCATCGATTCCTTGCACCTCAACTACGACAAAAACTGGCATCCGAAGTTCGAAATGCCTACAGCAAGCCTCCTTTCTGATGATGAGGAAATGGGCTGGAGGATGTACAAGCTGAGTCCTGCCATGAAACCGGGCGATTCGTTGCTGGCGCACATTGAAACCTCTTACGTTCCGAAAGGATTTGAGAATGAGGTGAGCAATACGAGTGTGATCGGGAACGGAACCTTCCTCAATAACTTCCAGATTCTGCCCTCGCTCGGTTACGATCCAGGGAGCGAGTTGAGCGATAAGAACACGCGGAAGAAATATGGACTTCCTCCAAAAGACAGAATGCCCGAACTGAAAGCCAACTGCGGGCGGGCCTGCGAGATCAATTATCTGACGAACGGAAGAGCCGATTTTGTGATGGTGGAGACGGTAATCTCTACCTCGGGCGATCAGATTGCCATCTCTCCCGGAACGCTCATCAAAGAATGGCAGGAGAACGGACGGAACTATTTCCATTACAAGTTGGACCATCCATCGCAGAACTTCTATTCCTTCATTTCGGCCCGTTTTGAAGTGGCACGGAAGAAATGGAACGGAGTAGATCTGGAGGTGTATTATGATGCCAAGCACGCTACCAATGTGGAGATGATGCTGGCAGCCATGGAGCGCTCGCTGGCGTACTATACGGAGCATTTCGGGCCGTACTATCATAAGCAATGCCGCATCATCGAGTTCCCGCGTTATGCTTCGTTTGCGCAGGCCTTTCCGGGTACGATGCCCTATTCGGAAGCGATCGGTTTTGTAACGAATTTGGAAGATGAGGAAGGCAACAACATCATCGATGCGGTGATTGCCCACGAAATGGCGCACCAATGGTGGGCGCATCAGGTGGTAGGCGCCAACATGCAGGGCGGAACGATGATGAGCGAGAGTTTTGCAGAATATTCATCGCTGATGACGATGAAGAAGATGAATGACGACCCGATGAAGATGCGGGAGTTTCAGAAGTACAACCACGACCGCTACCTAATGGGAAGAAGTCAGGAAGTGGAGAAGGAAGTGCCGCTGTACAAGGTGGAAAATCAACCTCACATCCACTATGGCAAGGGAAGTCTGATTCTCTACGCCTTGCAGGATTACATTGGCGAAGCGAAGGTGAATCTGGCCATGAAGAACTACTTGGATGAGTACAAACATGTGGGGCCGCCCTACTCCAGTTCCTTGGATTTCCTTCGGTATTTGGAGCCACTGGTGCCCGATACCTTGAAGTATCTGATCAACGATTGGTTCAAGGAAATTACACTCTATGACAATCGCGTGAAGGAAGCGAGCTACAAGAAGTTGGACAACGGTAAATATGAACTGACGATGAAGGTCGAATCAGTAAAAATGCGAGCCGACACGATGGGCAACGAGACCAAATTCCCGATGAATGATTGGGTGGATATCGGTGTGCTGGATAGTGATGAGAAGAAACTCATCTACCAGAAGCGTGTGAAGATCGATCAGCCTGAAATGAGCTTCACATTCAGTTTGGATACGATTCCTGCCAAAGCGGCCATTGACCCACGAAGGTTATTGATTGATCGGGTGTATGACGATAATGTGAAAGTGGTTTCGGCTGAGTAGAGTCGCTTCTAGGTTCCTTCAAAAAGAAACGCCCCAACAAATATCGTTGGGGCGTTTGTATTATCAGGTTTAGCTAATCGGAATTAATCTCTACTTCCCATGTATCGCATTACATAGTAAAGCAATGTGGTAATGGAAGCTAAGGCAGCAACGATATAAGTCCTTCCAGCCCAGTTTAGTGCTGTTGTAGCAGCTTCGTGTTCTTTGCCACGAGTGATGTTGGCATTATTCAACCAAGCTAAGGCTCGGTTACTGGCGTCCATTTCAACAGGAAGCGTAATTACCGAGAACAGCGTGATGGCCGTTTGGAAAATGATGATGAGCAATAACATCTCAGCATAAAGGTTTGCGAAGAAAGCCAAGAATATCATGGCGATATAAACGAAATTCAATGCTCTAGAGCTAAAATTCACAATCGGCACCAAAGTGGAGCGCATCTGCAACCAAGGATATTCCACCGCGTGCTGCACCGCGTGGCCACATTCGTGAGCGGCAACGGCTGCGGCAGATACGCTTCTTCCAGAATAGACCTCTGGGCTCAGGTTCACGGTCTTGTTGGCCGGATTGTAGTGGTCGGTCAACTTGCCGGGCACGCTTTCAATCTTCACATCATAGATGTTGTTGTCGCGAAGCATCTTCTCCGCCACCTGCGCCCCGGTCATCCCCGAACTCAAAGGCATTTTCGAATATTCTTCAAATACAGACTGTAGGCGTCTGCTGACCAAAAACCCGATAATGGCAAAGCCAATGACGAGTACCAATAGAACAGGATCAAATCCAAACATGATATTTCTTTTTTAGTGATTTAGTTGTGTTTCAGTGGTCAATTGATGTACCAAAAGGCCTAGCACAAAGCTATAACCACCGATCGACATTATTGTGCGACATGATATGTTAATTATTTCCAACTAATCGGAAATATTGACAGCTAAAAGGTTCCGTAAGCGTCATTATGACAGCTGACTAAAGCTTTTCGGGTGCTGGCACAGAATTCGAAAAGAGGATGGAAACGATAACCCTTAAAAACAACATATCATGACACTCGTAAAAGTTAGAAAACCGAACACCACATTTCCATCCATGTTTGATGAATTCTGGAAGGATTGGCAAGGCGCGAACAACAACTCAGATTGGGTTCCAGCCGCCAATATCAAAGAGGAAGAAACCAAGTATCACGTAGAACTTTCAGCTCCCGGATACAAGAAAGAAGACATCAAAGTTTCTGTAGAAGATGACACCTTGACCATCTCTGGAGAAGTGAAAGTTGAGAACGAAGAAACGAAAGAGAACTATGTGAAGCGCGAGTTTAGAAGCGGCAACTTCAAACGAAGTTTTAACCTCAATGGAATGGTAGATTTGGAAAAAATAGATGCCAAATATGAAGATGGCATTTTGAGAATCGATCTTCCAAAGATTCAGACCGAAGTGAAGAAAATCAAGGAGATTAAAGTAGGATAAGTTCCTTGCTCCTTTCTTCATAATCATCAGCACGGGCCGCACAAAATGCGGCCCGTTGTGTTTGATGTAGAGGCTTCTTTCATCAAGCCCTTACATTTGTCTCAAACTATTAATGATGTCAAAGAAACGACCGCTGATACTTGCCGTGAACGATGATGGAATTACAGCACCCGGAATTCAGGCCATGGTGGCGGCTGCGCAAGAACTAGCCGAAGTGGTCGTAGTAGCACCCGATAGTCCGCAGAGCGGAATGGGACACGCCATTACGCTGAATAAGCCGTTGCGCTTAGATAAGGTCAGTTATCACGGAGAAAGCATTGGTTACCAATGCAGTGGAACACCTGTCGATTGCGTGAAAATTGCCATTGACAAGATACTGGACCGAAAGCCCGATCTGGTCATTTCAGGAATCAATCACGGAGCAAATCACTCCATCAATGTGATTTACAGCGGAACGATGTCGGCCGCCATGGAAGGCGCTATTGAAGGGATTCCATCCGTTGGATTTTCGCTATTGAATTATGCGCTTGACGCGGATTTCACAGCATCAAAGCATTTCGTAAAAATGATTATCAAGAACATGCTTCATTTCGGCATGCCTACTGGAACGCTACTGAATGTAAACATTCCCGACCTTCCGTTGGATCAGATAAAAGGCGTAAAAATCTGCCGACAGGCCAACGCCAAATGGGAAGAGGAATTTGATGAGCGTTTGGATCCACATAATCGAAAATATTATTGGCTCACAGGAGCATTTGCCAATTACGATAAAGGAGCAGACACGGATGTGTGGGCCTTGAACAATGGATACGTTTCGGCCGTTCCAGTACAGTTCGACCTTACCGCCCACCACGCCATGCCACGTTTGAATGATTGGGATTTGGGGTAGTTACTAAGTTGACAGTTATTGCGAGTGAAGCGAAGCCATCTCAAGCATACAGTTTGCTTCAGCCGTTCCTCCTTCGCAATGACGAACTAATTGGAAAATGAAAAAAGATAGCACTATACTCGGATTGATTGTAGGAATCATCGCGCCATTACTAGTCATGCTCGGTTTTTGGCAGTTTCAATTCGGGCATACTAGCCTAATCGGGTTTTATGAAGTAATGATACAGAGCAACAATCTTCCTGGTTTGATTTCCATTGGACTGCTTGGCAATTTGGGGGCATTCTTCGTTTTCTACCGACAGAAACTAGACGTTTCGGCAAGAGGAGTTATCATGGCCACGTTCATGTACGGTTTGGTAATCGTGGTGCTGAAGTTCTTCGTGCTATGAAGATTTTCGTCATAGCTGGCGAGGCTTCTGGCGATATGCACGGAGCCAATCTACTCAAGGCTATCAATCGACTTGCGCCCGATGTGCAGTTCGAGGGCTTTGGAGGCGATTTACTGCAAGGCGCTGGAATGAAGATTCTCCGCCCGTTGGATAAACTCAACTTCATGGGGTTTCTCGAAGTGGTCCAAAACCTCGGAACCGTTCGGGAAAACTTCAACATTTGCAGAAAGGCATTGGAAGCAAACAAGCCCGATGCCATCATTCTTATTGATTACCCTGGCTTTAATCTACGAATGGCCAAGTGGGCCAAAGAGCGCGGTATCAAGGTTTTTTATTACATCTCGCCACAGGTGTGGGCATGGAAAGCAAGCCGCGTAAAGCAAATGAAGAAGAACATCGACCGCTTGATGGTGATTCTTCCTTTTGAGAAGGAATTCTTCGCCAAGCATGGAATGGAGGTTGATTTTGTTGGACATCCTTTGATCGATGAAATTGAGGCACGAAATACGAAATATGAAATTCGAAAGGAGAATGTAATTGCCTTGCTGCCAGGTTCGAGAGAACAAGAAATCAAGCACATTCTTCCAGAAATGCTGAAGGTGCAAGCACAATTCCCCGATTATCATTTCCTAATTGGAAAAGCTCCAGGGAGAACGGCTGCATTTTACCAAACACGGTTCAATTTGGGTAACGCGAAAGTCTATGAAGAGGGAACGTATAAACTGCTGGCCAGGTCCAAGGCTGCGTTAGTAGCTTCTGGTACTGCTACATTGGAAACAGGCCTTTTAAAAGTACCGCAGATTGTCTGCTACAAGGCCAGCGGCATTTCGGTTCGCATAGCGCGGACCTTAATTAAAGTGCGTTACATCTCGTTGGTGAATTTGATTCTCAACAGACCAGCCGTAAAGGAATTGATTCAGTCTGAACTGAACACGGAAACAATTGTTTCTGAATTGAAACGACTATTAAATGACGAAAAAGCACAAGCGTCCATGCAGAAGGATTACGATAAACTGTGGCAGGCACTCGGAGGAGGAGGCGCTTCAGAAGCTGCTGCGAAATTGATTGTGGGCGACCTTTACAAATAGTCAACCACCTATATTTGATGCTATGAAAGAAGTACAATTCAGAGAAGCGCTTCGCGAAGCGATGAGTGAAGAAATGCGAAGAGACGAAACCGTCTTTTTGATGGGAGAGGAAGTGGCCGAATACAACGGAGCTTACAAAGTGAGCCAAGGCATGTTAGATGAGTTTGGAGAAAAGCGAGTGATTGACACGCCTATCGCAGAACTTGGTTTTGCAGGAATTGCTGTTGGAGCTGCCATGAATGGATTACGTCCGATTGTGGAGTTCATGACCTTCAATTTCTCGTTGGTTGCTATTGATCAAGTGATTAATTCTGCCGCCAAAATTTTGCACATGTCTGCAGGTCAATTCGGTGCTCCCATGGTCTTTCGTGGACCAACGGGTTCTGCTGGTCAATTAGGTGCGCAGCACTCGCAAGCGTTCGAGAATTGGTATGCCAACTGTCCTGGATTGAAAGTGGTAGTTCCTTCCAATCCTGCAGATGCGAAAGGACTTTTGAAATCGGCTATTCGCGATAATGATCCTGTCATTTTTATGGAAAGTGAGCAGATGTATGGCGATAAAGGGATGATTCCGGAAGGTGAATATTTGATTCCTATTGGAAAAGCAGATGTGGTCAGAAAAGGGAAGGATGTAACAATTGTTTCTTTTGGAAAGATTATGAAAGTGGCGAATGCAGCCGCTGAAGAATTGGCCAGAGATGGTATTGAGGCGGAGGTTATTGATTTGAGAACCGTTCGTCCGATTGACTTCCCAGCAATCATAGAATCAGTCAAGAAGACCAACAGATTAGTCATTGTAGAAGAGGCGTGGCCGTTGGCTTCCATCTCCTCAGAAATAACCTATCAGGTGCAGAAAGAGGCCTTCGACTTTATGGATGCGCCTGTAAAACGAATTACTTGCAAGGATACTCCGTTGGCCTATGCTCCTGCTTTTGTAGAGGAGTGGCTGCCGAATGTAAAGGATACCGTAGAAGCGGTGAAGGCGGTTCTATATGTGAAATGATTTTCGCGCAACGACAAAGTACGTTTTGCAAAGGGGGCACAGAAATCTACTTTTTTCTTGGACTATTTTAATAAAAAGAATCTGTGTAGGCCTGAATTGAGCCTCATGACAACACGCTCAATGAAATTATTTTTTCCTGCGGTTCAACTCGTCTCGAATCAGTGTTGCTTCTTCATAATCTTCATTTGCCAAAGCAGCATGAAGAGATTCTTCTAGTTCTTGTTCAGTGAATTGTGTGAATCCGCCCTGATTAACAGGGGTGTCATCCTCAATAGATATGGCACGAATTCCTGTTCCATCAGCTTCTTTTTCGAAGGCTGCGGCATTGAGGATGAATTCGTGGGTGTAAATAGGGCATTTAAATCGAACGGCAAGCGCAATGGCATCGGAAGGGCGACAATCAATTTCTACTTCATTTTTACCATCGTTGCAGACAATCTTTCCATAGAAGACACCATCTACAAAATTGTAGATGATGACTTCTTGGATATCAATATTGAATTGTTGCGCGAACGTGCGGAAAAGATCGTGGGTCAATGGCCGTGTAGGAGCCATGTTTTCTAGCTCAATGGCAATGGCTTGAGCTTCTGAACTGCCAATAATAATTGGCAACCTGCGCGTACCACCTTCTTGCTCCAGAACCAAGGCGTAAGCGCCCGTCTGTGTTTGGCTGTACTGCAGCCCGTATATGCTCATTTTGATTTTATCCATGCAGCAATCCGCTATGCGGAACCAACCTTAGTTTATCCGTTGGCTGACTTGAATTTACGAAAAGCTTCGTTCAAACGAGGAACGACCTCAAACGCGTCTCCAACAACACCGTAATCGGCAGCTTTGAAGAAAGGAGCTTCAGGATCCTTATTAATCACAACAATTACCTTACTTCCGTTCACACCAGCTAAGTGCTGAATAGCGCCAGAAATACCGATGGCGATGTAAAGATTTGGACGAATGGCAACACCCGTTTGTCCAACGTGCTCATGGTGAGGTCTCCAACCAATATCGGCAACCGGACGCGAACAAGCAGTTGTTGCTCCAAGGATTTCAGCCATTTCTTCAACCATTCCCCAGTTCTCTGGTCCTTTTAAACCGCGACCAGCAGAAACAACTAATTCGGCTTCTGGCAATGGAACAACCTTGCTGTTTCCACCTTTCACTTCTTTTACTGTAATTCCTGAATTGATTCCGCTTACATCTACAGAGAAAGATTCTACAGAAGCAGATCCTTCACCAGCTTTTACACCAAAAGCGTTTGGAAGGATAGAAACAATTTTTTCATCGCTAAGGATGTTCACTTGTGCGTGTGCTTTTCCTGAGAAAACGTTTTTGCTTACCACAAATCCGTTTGAAGTATCTGGCAACGAAGTAACGTTGGTTACCAATCCTGCACCGGATTTTGCAGATAAGCGTGGGGCAACGGCTTTACCAGTTGAATCGTGTGCGAACACAACCACCTTTGCACCAATTTGGTTAGCTGCAGCTACAATGGCTGCAACCACTTTTTGTGGGTCAGAAGACGAAACAGAGGCATCTGTTACGTTTAAAACCTTTTTTATACCCACGGTTCCAAGAACTTCGGCATTGCTTGCGTTTAAAGAAAGCGCAACAGCTTCTCCGCCCAAGGCAGATGCTACGTTGACTCCGTATTGAGCCGCTTCTAACGATGATTTCTTAACCTCACCATTCTTTGTATCTACTACAATAAGTACTGACATCTTAATTATTTTTTGATCGTTCGTAAATCGGACTTAGATAGATTTTGCCTCTTCGTGTAAGAGTCTAACCAATTCGTCCATGTTCTCAGCGTCAACCAACTTCACAGCCGATTTTGGCGCAGGAAGACCGTACTTTACATAGGCAGTCTTAGCAGTAGCACCACTAGCAGCAACAACCGTCAACGGCTTAGTGCGTGCAGCCATAATGCCACGCATGTTAGGAATACGTTGCTCTGCCATTCCTTTAGCAGAACTTGCAACGAAAGGCAATTTTACCTCAACCACTTCAACACCACCTTCGGTAGTCCTGTCCATTGTTGCAACACCACCGTTTACTTCCAATTTAGAAGCAAGCGAGATGTAAGGCAGGTTCATGAACTCGGCAAGCATGCCGCCCACTTCAGAACCGTTGTAGTTGATGGTTTCTTTTCCAAGAAGCACCATATCAAATCCTTTATCGGCAGCGTAAGCAGCAATTTCTTTTGCAATTACGTACGAATCGGTAGGGTTTACATCTACTCTCACCGCTTCGTTTGCTCCTAGTGCAAGAGCTTTTCTAATAACTGGGTCAGAAGTTGCGTCTCCAACGTTGATAACGGTAACCGAACCGCCACTTGTTTCGGTAAGTTCAAGTGCGCGTACAAGCGCATACCATTCATCGTATGGGTTCACAATCCATTGGATTCCTTCTTCGTTGAATTTTGAATCTCCATCCGTGAAGGCAATCTTGGACGTGGTATCAGGCACTTTGCTGATAGGTACTAAGATTTTCATGCTATATAAATTGAATTACTGTTTTCTAAAATCGAGCGCGAATTTAAGGATTAAGAAGTGGATTCTCTAGCTAAGTTTGGTCGGGTTAAGTATGCATTATTAACCATCAAAAAGAAGGATTGTTTTGATTTCAAGAAACTCGAGAACCGTTCCGTTCGAAAGTACATTCGCCACTTTAATCTTGGTAATTGAGTAAAGTTTTATGGTACTTCTGTGTAATTACTTGTGCTAGATTCTTTTTCTGCTCCGTGTTTATTTGAAACAGAATAGTTTGTAATCTTATGGTGAGAAAACCAAATTAATACCAATAAAACATGCTAGTAGCTGGATTAGGAGGAAATTGTAAAGATGCGTTGATTGATATGCTCAATCAGTTCGGTAAGGAAGGTGTTACCTTTTACACAGATGTAGCAGATGATGCCAATCTATCGTTTTTCAGAAAGCATGGCCTCCAATTGGCGGTGGGGCCCGAGGAGGCAATTCGGCATTTTAAAAACAAAGGTCCAGAGTTTTTCTCCATCATTGGAAACAACCAGCATCGCGCCAATCAAGTGGCTAGACTAGAGCAACTAGGAGGGAACCCCGTTTCGTATATCAGCACTACAGCCATGGTCAACAAGGATTTTTCTATTATATCGGACCGCAACGTAATCATTATGCATTATGCAAACATTAGTGCCGATGCCATTATTGACGAAGGCGCCATTATTTACGCCTATACCGCTATTGCGCATAATGTGCATGTAGGTAAGTATGTGTTTTTTAGCGCGCATTGCGCAGTAAGCAATGCCAGCATAGGCCAGTTTACTTTTGTTGGTCTCAATGCTATGATAAATCCTGGAGTAACCGTTGGAAGCAACTGCATAATTGGCGCCAATGCATACGTGAACAAGGATGTGCCAGATGGTGCAACAGCTTATGGTGTACCGGTAAAGATTAAGGTGCCATAATTGCCCTTTTGCGGTGGTAGTTTTACGCGTTGATTGCGTACCTAAACGGTCTAGGCATGTATAGTGACGGCACTGCTGTCCACGGTTGACGGGGAGGTTCTAATTACCCTTCGCCCGTCAGGGCCTTTACCACTTTAAACTGGTTGAAGAACTCGCCAACAAACACGCGGCCAATGCTGTAGGTGGGCACGGCTAGAATCATCCCGGCAATGCCAGCTACGTTTCCGGCCATAAGAATAACGAGGAAAATCTCGAGCGGGTGTGCCTTTACGCTTTGCGAATAGATGTAGGGTTGCAACAGGAAATTGTCGAGCAACTGTGCGGCTGCGTACACGATAGACATTTGTCCGGCTAGGCTGAGCATTTGGGCCACATCGAGCCCTTCGGCATTGGTGGTTAGCCCAATAGTAATACCTACGGCTGCACCAATAATTGGCCCCACGTAGGGAATCACGTTAAACAGGCCGGCAATGAACCCAATGAGGATGGCATTATCTATTCCAACTATGGCTAATCCAACGGAAACGATGGCCATAACGATGGCTACTTCGATAATGACACCGATGAAGTAACGGGTGAGGAGTTCTTTGCTTTTGTGCAGGACTTTGCCAATACGTTCTTCATACTCATTGGGCACTAGGGTCATAATCATGTTCTTGAAAAGTCCTTTGTCTTTGAGAAAAAAGAATGTGATGAAGGTGATGGCAAAAAAGGCGATAAAGATGTCGCCCGTGAGGCCGAGCGCGTACTGCACGCTATCGCCCACGGCAGAAATATCGAATAGGTTGGTGAGTAGTTTTTTGAGTTCCAACTCAAGCACAATGGGTGCTTCGGTTAGGTTGTATTGATTGATGTAATCCTGCGCCAGTTGAATTGGTCCTTGAATATTGGCGAGGGTTTCTTCTACACTTACGTTAGAGAGTTTGCGCGCCTCATCTGCCACCATCGGAATAATGGCGCTGATGATGCCTCCGAAGAAGGAAAGCAATCCGAGGATAGTAAGAGTGGCGGCCAATGCACGCGGCATTTTCCTTCCTTTTATTTCCAGATTAACGAGGAAACGAATAATGGGCTCACCGATAAGCGAAATGACTCCTGCCACCAAAATGTAGGCTATTATGGTATGGAAATACCATGCAAGCACCAAAAGGAGTAGGAGAATGGGAAGGTAGATCCAGTTGCGGTTTTTCATTGGGAAATTGATTTAACCGCAAAGACGCGGAGGTTTTTACGCGGAGAGCGCAAAGGTCAAGAAAGTGATTAAAACGAAAAAGCGCAAAGCTCTGCGAAGGAATTCCTTTGCGAAAGCTTTGCGCTCTTTGCGGTTAAGAATAATTTAATCTACCGACTGATGCAGGAACTCGTTACCATCGCTCAATCCGCCACGTCTGTTGCCGTTCTCATCGGTTTGGTCTGTGTCGCGCACATCAAAACGTGTAACAGAACTTTCAGATGAATGAGGTGTGTCGTTCAGGTTTACGTTGCGTCTTTTAAAAGCAGGAACGTTTTCCAATTCGGCCAAGTTGCTTGGCGAGCGGAAACGCTGGTTCATGTTTCTTAGACGCTCCATTCTTTCTGCCTGCTTACGTTGCATTTCCTCGGTATCTATTCCGTTATCAAAACGGTTTTCGATTGGCTCTGTACGGGTAATGAGTTTTGGCTGTTCGGAAAGTCCGTTTCCGAATGTCTTTTCGGCAGCAACAGGCTCATCATCATACAAACCGAAAGTTTTGGTTTCGTCCTTGGCATTTGGAAGGTCGGCTTTTAATTCGAATTCAAATTCGGTAGCTGTTTCTGTGGTGATGATGTCGTCATCTACATTATCGTCCTCTTCAACCAATGCAAACAGATCTTTGGTAATCTCCGAAGCAGGTCGTCCTTTAAATAAGGTGAAGGGTGGTACTTCGGTTTCATCTTCAACTTCCTCGGTATTTTCCATTACGGGAAGTTCGTTCACTTCTGTTTCTGAATTTAGTTCGAGGTCAGTTTTGGCAAGAATGGCAAGGTTAGCGTCTAACTCACCAGTCATTTCAAATTCGCTGCCATCATCATCATCTTCGTCTTCATCGTTGTAAAGCGGAAATTCTTCGCCATCCTTTATGCCAATCATTTCGGGAGCTTCTGCATCGAGCAACGCGTTTAGTTCGGCATCAGTTTCATCCACCTTAAACGCCATGATAGAAGCCTTCACTTCTTCGATGCTATCGTCTAAAAGAGAATGTTTGATGACTGGAGTTTCGGCAATTGGCTCCATCTTCATGTTAGTTGAAGGCGTGGTCAATTCATCCGTTGTATTCAAGGTTGTGTTCGGAGTAGAATTGAAAAGAACTGGCCGCTGCGTAAGCCCAGCAGGTATGGAGGATCTCTGCTCAGGTGCTTGCGTTGGCGCAGTAGTTTGGGCCTTAGGAGTTTCTACTCTTGTTGGACGATTGTACAAATCGTGCTTAATAACGTTCTCCTTTCCAGTTACTTTCTCTAGTTTCTCCCCAGAAAAACCAGTTGCAATAACGGTAAGCGTAAGCTTATCGCCAAGCTCTTCATCGGTGCCGTTACCCCAAATAACATCGGCATCCATACCTGCTTCTTCCTGAATGTAATCGGTTATTTCAGCAACCTCATCCATTGTGACTTCTTCCAATCCAGAGCTAATGTACAGGAGGATGTTGCTAGCTCCGTAAATGTTATTGTCGTTGAGAAGAGGAGAGGCCAACGCCTGCTCTACAGCTTTAATGGCACGGTCTGGGCCAGAAGTAGTTGCTGATCCCATGATGGCCACGCCTGAGCTTGTCATAACGGTACGAACGTCTTCAAAATCCACGTTCACGTAACCCTCCACCGTGATGATTTCGGCAATGCCTTTGGCGGCAATGGTTAACACATCATCGGCCTGTCCGAAAGCTTCGCTAAGTTTCAGATTTCCGTACATCTCGCGCAGCTTGTCGTTTGAGATTATGAGCACGGTATCTACGTGTTTCTTTAATTCTTCCAAACCGTAATCGGCTTGCATCTTTCGCTTTTTTCCTTCAAATCCGAACGGAATTGTGACGATACCCACGGTCAGGATTCCCTGCTCGCGTGCCGCTTCCGCAATAACGGGGGCAGCACCTGTTCCTGTTCCACCACCCATACCTGCAGTAATGAAAACCATTTTGGTATCTGGACCAAGGATTTCCTTGATGTCGTCTAAGTTTTCGATAGCCGCATTACGGCCCACTTCGGCCTGTGCTCCTGCACCGCGACCTTCTGTTAGGCTAGAGCCCAACGCAATCTTCTTCGGCACAGGACTCATGTCCAACGCTTGCTGGTCCGTATTACAGACTACGAAGTCTACACCTCGAATGCCTTGTTTGTACATGTGGTTTACAGCATTTGAGCCGCCACCACCTACTCCGATCACTTTGATGATCGAGGTTTCCTCTTTGGGGAGATTGAAATTCATCATTTCCTTAGCCATGTTTCCTCCGATTTATGGTTAGTATTAATTATTTGGGTTTCTATTCAGGTTGTAGGCTTCGTGCCTAACGTTATTCTTTTTTCGTTTTCTCTTTATTCCTTGGAATTAATCAATTCCTTCGTTCATCCACTTCTCTAGCTTGCTCTTGAAGTTTGCTAGGCCGCCAAAAACGCTGCTTCCGCTTTTTTCTTCTGCCACTTCGCGCGCCACTTCTTCTGCTTCGGTGATAGTATTCTTTGGTTCTTCCACTTCTACTGCCTTCGGAACTTCTTTTTTAACGATGGGTGTGCCTTCTCGGCCTTCCGCCCAATCATCAACGGTCAGTCCGCGCGCAGCTAGTTCATCTCTAAATTCTAGTCCTTTCATTACCAACCCAACACCAGTTGAGAAGATGGGGCTGGTAACTTCCTCAGAATTGCCACTGGCAAGATGTTCGTTCGGGAAACCGACACGCACATCCATTCCCGTTACGTATTCCATCAGTTGCGGAAGGTGTTTCAGCATGGCGCCACCACCCGTCACCACGATTCCGCCAATGAGTTTTTTCTCGTAGCCAGAATTCTTAATCTCGTAATACACGTGCTCAATAATTTCTTCCATTCGAGCTTGAATGATGCTCGCTAGATTCTTCAGGCTGATTTCTCTCGGCTCACGTCCTCTCAAACCAGGAATAGAAACGATTTCGTTGTCTTTTGCCTCAGTTGCCAATGCCGAACCGAACTTCACTTTCAGCAATTCCGCTTGATGCTTGATAATGGTGCAGCCTTCTTTGATGTCTTCCGAAATGATGTTTCCACCAAATGGAATTACAGCCGTATGGCGAATGATATTGTCTTGGAAGATGGCAATGTCGGTTGTTCCACCACCGATATCAACCAGCACAACTCCAGCTTCCATTTCTTCATCATTAAGAACGGCAGCCGAAGAGGCCAATGGCTCCAGAATCAATTCTGTCACCTGCAAGCCAGCTTTGTGGGCGCAACGGTGGATGTTCTTTCCAGCGGCAACCTGTCCCGTGATGATGTGGAAATTGGCCTCTAAACGGATGCCGCTCATTCCCACAGGGTTCTTAATTCCCTGCTCGTTATCCACAATATACTCTTGCGGAAGCACGTGAATAATCTCCTCACCAGGAAGCATTTGGAGCTTGTACATATCGCGGATGAGATTGCGAACGTCCTCTTTGCTTATCTCCGTATCCAGCGAGTCGCGCGTGTAAATACCACGGTGCTGCAACGACTTGATGTGCTGACCCGCGATACCGACATTCACATACTTGATCTCGATTCCCGTCTTATTCTCGGCCTCTTCCACGGCAGTTTTTATCGACTGAACCGTCATGTCGATGTTTGAAACAACGCCACGGCTTACGCCCAACGATTCTGATTTACCGATACCAAGGATCTCAATCTTGCCATGCTCATCCCTGCGTCCAACGATGCAAGCAATCTTGGTTGTTCCGATGTCTAGTCCTACTACGATGTCTGAATTTTCCATTAGCTGTTCTTTTTGGTACAGATGACCTGGTCTTTGTATTTAAGGTTGATGTGAGAGTATTGGTCCCAGCCAGTTTTGTTAAGCCCTTTACGGTAGAAAAGGAGCAGTTTTTTGAATTTCTGTTCCATTTTGTCGATGTGTCCGAGCAGAATGTGGTGGTCGCCAACGGTCGGGATTAAGGTCAGTTCACCATTCGGTTCCACACGAATCTGCTGGATTTGTGCTTTCCAGAATTCATCGTTTCTGATGAACGTAGCGAGTTGGAACAGGTCGTCTAGTTTTGATCGCTGATTCATGCTATCCGTCATTTCCGCCACGTTGAAACGTAACATTTTAAACTGCTTGTCCATGATGAATCCGCTTGCAACTGGCACACGTGCTGTGTAGTTGTCGCTGGTCGGCATCACGTTTCCGTCTTTATCCAAATAATAGCTTTCGCCATACACGTTAAAAACGCGCAAAATTGGTTCGCGCTGATATACCTTCACTGCAAACACGCCATTGTGCTTGGTGTAAACCTCAGATCGTTTCACGGATGGATCGGCAGTAATCTGACGTTCGTAAACCGCAATTGGAATCGAAGTAATCGGCTTTCCAACCAAGCTATCTCCCTTGCTGAAAATGATGTCGAGCACATCATCGTTTGTCACGAAGAAGTTACCTGCGTTGTTGTCCACCTCAATCTTGATGCTCTTGCATGGAATCTTATCCGATTCGCGTGCGCTGAACGCCAACGAAACGAACAATCCAGCTATGGCTAGAACCCAAACTGTTATATTTAGAATCTTACGAATCATGACAGCAGTTTCGATTTAATAGGTGAAACCAATTGGTCAATGTCGCCAGCTCCTAAGGTCAAAAGCACATCTGTGTTTTCCTTAGTAATCGAATCCAAAACAGCGGTTTTGCTCTGCAGATTCTTGTTCTTAGCTGTAATCTTCTCAAGCAGGACGGAAGAGGTAATTCCAGCAATGGGTTCTTCCCGTGCTGGATAAATTTCAAGCAAGGTCACTTCGTCCAACGCACTCAACGAATGCGCGAATTCCTCCATGTGATCTTTCGTTCTGCTGAAAAGATGCGGCTGAAAAACAGCTTTCACTTTTCTTCCTGGAAAAAGTTCGCGAACGGAATTCACGCAAGCGGAAATCTCTGTTGGGTGATGTGCGTAATCATCAATATAAACGAGTTTATCCGTGTTGATGTGCACTTCAAATCTGCGTTTCACTCCTTTGTAAGTTGCAAAGCCAATTCTGATTTCGTCTTCCGATAAACCAAGTTGGCTAACTGCTGCGAAAGCTGCTACTGCATTCTCCACGTTATGCAATCCTGGCATTCCGAATTTCAAGTCCTTTATCATTCCCGAAGGAGAATGAAGATTGAATTTGTATTGACCCGATTCGATGGAAAGACTGGAGGTGTAGTAATCCGAATTTTCGCTCAGTGAATAGGTGAAATGCTTCTTTTTCGTGTCGCTGAAAGGAAGTCCGAGACGATAGATTAGTGTTCCATCAGCCGTTATCTTTTCCGTGAATTCATGGAATGATTTCAGCATTTCATCGGCAGATCCGTAGATGTCCAAATGGTCAGCATCAACCGAGGTGACAATGGCAATATCTGGCGAAAGCGTCAGGAACGAACGGTCGAATTCATCCGCCTCAACCACCATCAAATTACTGCTTGCAGATGTGAGCAGGTTCGTGTTGTAGTTCGAGCTTATTCCGCCCAAGAAAGCATTGCAATCCTTTGAAGATGATTTCAACAGATGTGCAATGATGGAACTGGTAGTTGTTTTGCCATGTGTTCCAGCCACCGCAACTGTATTGTACGTTTTTGAGAGCTCGCCCAAAACCTGGGAGCGTTTCAGAACTTCAAAACCGTTGTTGCGGAAATAATTCAATTCTGAATGATTGGCAGGAACCGCTGGCGTGTAAATGACCAATGTAGTTTCAGCATTCTTGAATTCAGCAGGAACGGCATTCACATTATCCTCAAAACGAACCGAAATACCAGCTGCTTCAAGCTCCTTGGTCAAGTCGGTTGGAGTTTTATCGTAGCCACCAACCATCTTGCCCTGTGCAGCAAAATAACGCGCAAGGCCGCTCATCCCAATACCACCGATACCGATCAAATAGACAGCTTGTATGTTGGTCAATCCTTTCATGCCGCTTTCGCCAGTTTTAGGATTTCCTTCGCGATGTCTTCGTCCGCATTTGGTAGCGCCAACTTTTGGATATTCAATCGGAATTTGGCCTGTGTTGCTTCGTCAGAAAGCAGTTTCAGCGTTTCTTCGCAGGCTCTTGCGCCAGCTTCGTTGTCGGGTACGAGAATGGCTGCATCCACATCTACCAACGCTTGTGCATTTTTGGTCTGATGGTCTTCTGCTGCAAATGGGAACGGCACCAGAACCGAAGGCTTGCTCACGATACAGAGTTCCGAAATGGAGCTCGCGCCAGCTCGCGAAAGCACGACATCCGCAACCGCGTAAGCTTGATCCATTGTATAGATGAAATCGGAAACGAAGAAGTTCGTTGCATTGGCATCGGCAACGGCTTTCTTGGCTTCCTCAATGAAGAGTTTGCCCGTTTGCCAAACCACTTGCACGTCTGCCTGTTTGAAATCTTCGATATGGGATTTCACAGCCAGATTGATGGAGCGAGCGCCCAGACTTCCACCGATCACTAAAAGCGTTTTCTTACCTGGGTCAAGGTTGAATGTCTTTTGGCCCAACTCGCGTTTTCCTTCCAAATTCAAAATATCCTGACGAACGGGATTTCCGGTTTGGATAATGTTTTTTGCTGGGAAGAATTTATCCATTCCATCATACGCCACACAGACTTTCTTGGCTCTTGCTCCCAGTAGTTTATTTGTAATTCCCGCATAAGAGTTCTGCTCTTGAATGACGGTGGGGATGGCTTTGATACTTGCTGCGTACATTACTGGTCCAGAAGCAAAACCGCCCACGCCTACTACCACGTTCGGTTGGTACTCCTTGATAATCTTTAGCGACTTCAGTAGGCTTCCGACCAGTTTGAATGGGAATGCCAGGTTCTTAAGCATATTGCTGCGATTCAGTCCCGCAATATTGAGCCCGATGATTTGGTAACCAGCCGCAGGAACCTTCTCCATCTCCATCTTGCCCAATGCACCTACGAAAAGAATTTCTACATCCGATTGAAGTTTCTTCAGGGCATTCGCAATCGCAATGGCAGGGAAGATGTGTCCGCCCGTGCCGCCTCCAGAGATAATTACACGAACACCCTGAGCAGCCCTCCTGCCCCCCGAAGAGGGGTGAGGCGCAAATTGTATGTTTTTGCGATTATCCATTTGCGACTTGTAAATCCGACATGTCTGTTTCGGCCGCTTCCGAGGCACTTCCCCCTTTGGGGGATGAGGGGGCTTTTTCTTCATTCAACGAGCGACTCACGCTCAAAATCATTCCGATGGCAATGGATGTGAACCAAATGGAGGTTCCGCCCATGCTCAAAAGAGGTAGTGGTTGACCAGTTACAGGAAACAAATTCACAGCAACAGCCATATTTATAAAAGCTTGAAAGATGAGGCTGAACGTGCAGCCAAATGCGAGCAACGTTCCGAATGTGCTGGTTCCTTTATGCACGATTCTAAGTCCACGGAATAACAGAATTAGGTATAGAAAGAGAATTCCCATGCCGCCAACAAATCCCCATTCTTCGATGATAATCGCATAGATGAAATCCGCGTAGGCGCTCGGCAACCTGTTTCGCTGAACGCTGTTCCCGGGACCAACACCAGTTATTCCACCTGTTGCAATGGCAATCTTGGCCTGCTCGGTTTGGTAGTTGGCATCGGCCGACTCTGGCGTTTCTTCATTGCTGATATAGGTTTCAACACGCTGCTTCCATGTTCCAAAGCGAGGAAGAACTTTCTCAATCGGTAAAGCGAAAGAGAGAAGGAAAACAAATGCACCAGCAAGGCCAATAGCACCAATTAAGCCAGCGAGGTATTTGAATTTGACACGGCCAATGAATAAGACTACTAGCGATGTAGCGAAAAGCACCGCGGCTGTTGAGAAGTTCGCAGGTAGAATTAAGGCGCAGACAATGAGGACTGGCCAAATGATTTTCAGGAAACCTTCCTTGAAATCGTCCATGGAATCTTGCCTCTTGGCAAGTTGTCGAGCCAAGAAGGCAATGAGTGCTAACTTGGCCAAATCGGACGTTTGAAATGATATATTGATAACGGGCAGCGTCAGCCATCTCGATGCGGAGTTAACCGATGTTCCCGCGATTAGCGTTACAGCCAAAAGTGGAATAGAAACCCAAATAAAAATCTGAGCAACGCGAGAAAAATACGTGTACGGAACCTTGTGGATTCCGTAAATCATTGCCCAACCCAGAACGATAATCATGAAGTGTTTGAACAAATAGTATTCAGTATTCCCGTGATGCTTGTAGTGCGCCAAATTGTTGGTCGCGCTATAGACCGCCAGTATGGAAACAAGCGACAACAGAAACACAACGGCCCAAATGACCATGTCTCCCTGTAGATATTTCCTTACTAACGCGTTCATTTCAATTAATAATTAAGAATGATGAATTAAAAATTTGGTGGTTCATCAGTCCTTTTGAGTGTAGTTGGTTTTGGTTATTGCCGCTAATATTCGCAGGTTCTCGTCACAATCTTTAAGCATGGAATCAGCCTCCGATTCGTTCAAATAGTCAGTAGCTTTCATCAATCTCAACCAATACCTAGTTTCTCTCGCCTCTTTGTATGCTAAATTGATTTTTGTCCCAAAGTCCTTTCTCGTTTGTCCTCCGATAGCTTCTTCCACATTTGCCCCTATGGATGTCCCACTTCTCAAAAATTGTTTTGATAGGACAAACTCCTTCTTGTTTTCAGTAAGGTGACGGTACAACTTCACCACCCGAACTGCGAAATCGAAGCTCTTATCTTGGATAATGTTGCTGTCCTTACTCATGGCGGCTATTGTTAATTTTTAATTCCTAATTATTAATTAACCTTAAAACTGCTTTCGTGAATTGATTCCCTCGGTCTTCGTAGCTATCAAAAAGGTCATGCGAAGAGCATGCAGGAGAAAGAATAACCTTGTCACCTGGTTTAGCAAGAGCTACAGCAGCTTTCACTGCATCGTCAGCTGTGCTGGCCCCAACAATCACTTCTGCATCTGTTAAAAAAGTTTTGAAAACATTGCCATTTTCTCTTCCAAGACAGACCACAGCGCGAACCTTATCAGACACCAATTCCTTCAGCATACTGTAATCCTGACCTGCTTGCAGACCACCCACAATCCAAACGGCAGTTCCTTGCAAACGCTCCAACGAATACCACGTCAAATCCACGTTCGTAGCCTTAGAATCGTTAATAAATTCGATGTCATTCCAAACGCCAATCACTTCCTGGCGGTGACGGGTGCTTTGCACATCCGAAACACTTTCTTCAAGGATCTGCTTCCTCAATTCAAGCAGACTGTTGAACATTTCCTGTTCCGTTTGCACTTCTTTATTCCAGTTCTTATTCTTCATAGGTTGATGATTCCTAGGTTTATAATGAGCGAACAGCAGCTTTAAATTGACGTCCTCGGTCTTCGTAATTTTCAAACAAATCGAAACTGGCGCAAGCCGGAGATAACAGAACGGTATCTCCTTTTTTGCCCAAATAGTAGCTCGCTTTTACCGCCTCAACTGCGCTTTGCGTATCTACAATCGTCTCCACAATTCCTTCAAATGCTGCGTGGATTTTCGCATTGTCGGTTCCCATACAGATGATTGCCTTCACCTTGTCTTTCACCAACTCAGCAACCATCGAGTAGTCGTTGCCTTTGTCAACCCCACCCACAATCCAAATCACAGGTGTGTTCTGGCATTCCAGCGCATACCATGTGGAGTTGATATTCGTAGCCTTGCTATCGTTAATGAATTCTATGCCTTGAACTTTTCCGACAGGTTCTAGTCGATGCTCAACAGCGCTGAAATCGCTTAGACTTTCTCGGACTACGTCTTTGCGCAGCTCCAAGAGGCGACCCACAATTCCAGCAGCCATAGAGTTGTAGGAGTTGTGTTTGCCTTGTAATGCAAGATCGTGGATTGACATGGTTAGGTTTGAATTATTGAGGTTTATGTTGAGATTGTTCTGATCTGTGTAAGCACCTTCGGCAACCGTGCCGTTGAGCGTAAATGGAAGTCGTTTTGCCTTTATAGAATCGTTCAGTGCTTTAGCGATGTTTTCGTCATCAGCGCAGTAGATAAAAGCGTCTTCTGAGGTTTGATTTTGTGTAATTCGGAATTTGGAATTGATATAGTTTTCCATGTTTCCATAGCGATCCAAATGGTCTGGAGTAATGTTCATCAGCACCGCCACATTCACACGACTTTCAAACATTCCGTCTAATTGATAACTGCTGAGTTCGAGCACCAGATAATCAAACTCCGAATCGGCCACTTGCCACGCCAAACTTTTGCCAACGTTGCCTGCCAATCCCACATCCAAACCAGCTTTGGTAAGCATATGATGGGTTAGGAGGGTAGTCGTAGTTTTTCCGTTAGTTCCTGTAATGCCGATGATTTTCGCATTGGTGTATCGCAAGCCAAATTCAATCTCAGAAATAACTTTCACGCCTTTCTTTAAAAGTGCTTGAATGAGAGGGGTTGAGTCAGGAATTCCTGGGCTTTTGATTACTAAATCAGCATTCAGAATTTTCTCTTCGGAATGCTTTCCTTCTTCAAATTCGATTTTCCAACTGCGCAATTTTTTAGCATAGGTATCTTTCAGCTTTCCCTTATCCGAAAGGAAAACATCGTAGCCTTTTACCTTGCCGAGATAGGCTGCCCCAGCACCACTTTCTCCACCACCCAATATGACCAGTCTTTCTGCCATTATCTAAGTTTGAGGGTTACCACTGTGAGTACTGCAAGCATGATTCCCACAATCCAAAAGCGCCCAACGATTTTGGCCTCGTGCCAACCCTTTTTCTGGAAATGGTGATGAAGAGGTGACATCAGGAAGATTCTTCTTCCTTCACCGAATTTCTTTTTCGTGTATTTGAAATAGCTTACCTGCATTACCACAGAGAGGTTTTCCACTAGGAAAACGCCACACAGAATTGGAATCAAGAGTTCTTTTCTGATCGCCAGTGCGAAAACAGCAATTATTCCACCCAAAGCAAGGCTTCCTGTATCTCCCATGAAAACCTGAGCTGGATATTGATTGTACCAAAGAAATCCGATGCAAGCGCCAATAAATGCCGAGATGAAAACCACCAGTTCGCCCGATCCAGGGATGTACATGATATTCAGGTAATCGGCAAAAATGATGTTACCCGAAACGTAGGCGAATGCCGCTAACGTAACGCCAATGATTGCCGAAGTTCCTGTTGCTAATCCGTCCAGCCCGTCTGTGAGGTTTGCTCCGTTTGAAACTGCTGTCACAATGAAAATCACAATCGGAATAAAAACCAGCCAGCCCCAATCTTTCGCTTTATCTCCTAGGAAAAATAGTAGAGAGCTATAGTCGAATTCGTTGTCTTTTACGAAAGGAATGGTTGTAACGAGCGAATGTTCTGCTTCACCATAAACAGGAAGCGTTTCACCTTTTACCAGCTTGCCATCAATGGTTGTTTCAATGCTTTCACCGCCACTTACAAGTCTGTCTTTAACGGCTACGCTATCATTAAAATAAAGCGTGCAGGCCACAATAAGGCTGATTCCTACTTGCCCCATAATCTTGAACCTTCCAGCAAGACCTTCTTTGTCTTTCTTGAAAACCTTGATGTAATCATCAATAAAGCCGATGGTTCCCAACCAAACGGTGGAGACAATCATCAGGATTACATAAACGTTATTCAGCTGCGCGAAAAGAATGGTCGGAATGAGGATGGAGGAGAGGATGATGATTCCGCCCATAGTTGGCGTTCCCTTCTTCTGAGTTTGCTCTGCAAGGCCTAAATCACGAACGATTTCACCCACTTGCTTTAACTGCAAAAACTCAATTACTTTCTTGCCAATAACCATTGAGCAAATGAGGGAAGTGATAACGCTTGCAGCTGCACGAAATGAGATGTACTGGAACAATCCTGCCCCAGGCAAATCATAATGTGTTTGAAGAAATTCGAACAGATGGTAAAGCATTAGTTGGTCTGTTTGAGGTTCGTGGTTAGGATTTCCATGTCGTCAAAAGGCGTTTTTACCCCTTTGATTTCTTGGTATTTCTCGTGTCCTTTTCCAGCCACAAGAATGATGTCGCCAGATTGGGCCAACATGCAGGCAGTTCGGATGGCTTCCGCTCGGTCAAGAATGGTTACCGCTTTTCTCACTGTTACTGGGTCAAGACCTTTTTTCATGTCTTCGATGATTTGCTGTGGGTCTTCGCTTCTTGGATTGTCTGAAGTGAGAATCACTTTGTCGCTTCCTTCTGCCGCAATGCGTGCCATTTCTGGCCGTTTGGTCTTGTCGCGATCACCACCGCACCCCACAAGTGTTACCAGTTTTTCATTCCCCGTTCTAAATTCGCGAATTGTAGAAATTACATTGTCCAATGCGTCTGGCGTATGGGCGTAATCAACAATACCTAGAATGTTGTTCGAGGTTTTGAAAAATTGGAAACGACCTTCTGGCGAATGAAGATTGCTTACCGTGGTGAGAATCTGAAGCTTTTCCTCTTTCAGCTCCAGCGCGGCTCCGTACACGCTTAATATGTTGTAAGCATTGAATGAGCCGATTAACCGGGTAATTACTTCCTGTCCGTCAATGTTCAGAATCAAACCTGTCAGATTGTTCTCAAGGATTTTTGCCTTGCGGTCAGCCATCGACTTTAAACCGTAGGTTACAATCTTAGCATTGGTATTCTGCACCATTATTCCACCATGTCTGTCATCCGCATTAATAAGGGCGAACGCTTTGGATGAAAGCCCATCAAACAACATCTTCTTAGCTAAGATGTAATTGGTGAATGTTTCGTGATAATCGAGGTGGTCGTGTGTAATGTTTGTGAAAATGGCTCCTGTGAAACTCAATCCAGCCACACGATGCTGATGCAAAGCATGCGAACTCACTTCCATAAAACAGAATTCGCAACCTGCTTCAACCATTTCGGCCAATAGCTTATTTAAATTGATTGGGTCTGGTGTGGTGTGGGTAGCGGCAACTACAGTTCCGTTTATTAAATTTCTAACTGTTGAAATAAGGCCAACCTTGTAGCCCAGTGCTATGAAAAGTTCGTAAAGCAAGGTGGCTGTGGTCGTCTTTCCATTGGTTCCGGTTACCCCAACCAGTTTCATGTCCTGTGATGGGTTGTCGAAAAAATTGGATGCAATAATGCCAGCAGCATAGTGGCTATTCTTCACTTGAACGTAGTTCACATCTTTCTCAAGATTTTCTGGAAGAGTTTCGCATACAATTGCCAGTGCGCCCTGCTTAATGGCCAGTGCTATGTAATTGTGTCCGTCTGCCTGAGTTCCCTTTAGAGCAATGAAAAGCGAGAATTTTTTCGCTTGACGAGAATCAGTGCAGATGTTCTCAATAGCGACATTGGTAGATCCAATTACTTCTTCCAGACCAGCTTTGTATAATATGTCCTTCAGTAATTTCATGATAAGCGAAGTATTATTTCGTTACCACGCATGGTGCGTGTGCCCGGGCGGATTGACTGCTGGCGAACAACCCCAGAACCTACCATACTTACTTTTAGTCCTGAGTTTTCCAATAGGAAGAGCGCGTCCATTGCTCCCATTCCTATTACTCTAGGAACGAGGTTGTCAATTACTGGACGTTCAATAATGTCAACCGAATTGGAGTCTACCGAAGCCAGTGCCCATTTTGCGTCAGGAGCTTTGATATCTGTTTTTATATCGAGTATCTCAAACGCTTTAACGAGGTCTTCTTTCTCGGTTACTTTCGAGAATGGGATGATGGAGTTTGCCAGCAGTGGATCTGTTCCAACTTCTTCCAACATCTTCACCTGTGTGGAATAAACTTTATCTGAAATTTCTTTGAAAATCGGTCCAGCAACTACGTTTCCATAATATGCAGAGCTAGTCGGTGAATCAATCACTACAATGCACGTATAGCGCGGTTTGTCGGCTGGGAAATAGCCAACGAACGATGCCTGATAGGTTTTGTCTCGTTGATAGCTGCCACCTTTCGAGATTAAGGCTGTACCCGTCTTTCCAGCAATTTTGTAGTTAGCGTGTTTAAGGTTGCTGGCGGTTCCATGTTCAACCACGCCTTCCATTACTGTTTTAAGTTTGTCGATTGTTTTCTGTGAACAAATACGTTCCTTGAGAACCACTGTCGGAAACTCTTTAACCGTTGTTCCGTGCTTGGTAATGGTGCTTACAAATTTTGGTCGAACCATTTTTCCATCGTTTGCAATGGCATTATAGAATGCGAGAATTTGCAATGGTGTTTGGAGAACACCGTAGCCTATACTCATCCACGGAAGCGAAATCCCTGACCAACTTTCGTCCTTTGGCGATGGAATCGAAGGCTCACCTTCTCCCGGAATTTCCAATCCTAAGGGGGCATTTAATCCCATTGCCACCAAGCGGTCAATTAGCTTCTCAGGGTTCTTTTGGTAGCATTGGTTTATCAGTTTTGATATTCCAACATTGGAAGAGATTTCGAAAACTTTGGCAACGGTAATTTTGTCGTAAACCCCTGTTTTCGAATCTTTCATGAAGTCATTGTGGAATTTCTTGATACCACCTTCAATGTCTACGGTATCGGTTATGTCCACAAATCCATCTTCTAAAAGACATAAAAGACTTGCCAATTTGAATGTTGATCCCGGTTCTGTAGATGAGCCAATGGCGTAGTTATAGGTTTCTGCATACGTCCCATCGCCTTGAGAAGTAAGATTTGCAATGGCCTTGATGTTGCCTGTTTGCACTTCCATCAAAATAGCACAGCCGTGATGCGCACCGTGCTTTTGCAATTGGGTAAGCAAAGCGTTTTGCGCCACATCTTGAATATTAATGTCTATGGTGGTAACGAGGTCGGAACCATCTTCTGGCTCAATTTCGTTCTCATCGCTTAAAGGTTTCCAGTTGCCACCGGCAATTTTTCTCATCAATCGTTTTCCACCAACACCTGCCAATTCAGTAGAGTAAGCGCCTTCTAATCCAACGCTAAATCCGGGCTGATCATAGCCGATTGTTCTGGCTGCTAGTTGTTTAAACGGTTTCGAACGCTTGTTGTGCTGATTGTAGATGAGTCCTCCGCTGTATTTTCCAAGATTGAAGATTTCGAATTCGCGAAGCGCCTTCAACTCTTTGTGTCCAACTTTCCTTTTAATAAGGTAATACTGACTCTTGTTGAGTCTAGCTTTGGTTAGTTCACGTTTATAAGCTTCAGCCGATTTATCGCCAAAGAGTGCGGCAAGCTGTCGCGATAATTTCCCAATGTGTTCGTTAAAATAGTCATCCTTCAATGTCGGAACGGCTGCGTCCCAACGGATTTCATATATCGGTTCGGAAGTGGCCAAAAGACTACCGTCATTGGCGAAGATATTTCCGCGCGCTGCTTCTATTTCTCGAAAAGCGGTTGTCTGAGTTTCAGCTTTTTCTTTCCACTTTTCGCCTTCAACAAATTGAATATGAGCCACGCGCGCAACAATTGCAACCGCGAATAAACACATCAGTCCATAAGAGACATAGACACGGGTTTTTATTTCCTTTTCGTGGCTCAATTCTCAGGGTGTTCTTTTGATTTGACCACGATTTTCTTTGGCGGCACCACACTTTCGTAAATTCCCATTGGAGCCACAGCTTTTGCTACTTCGCTTTGCTTGCTCACAAACATCAATTCTGACCGTGTAGAGATGAATTCTGATTTCAATTCCTTGATCTCGCGGTTCATTTTTTCCATTCCGATAATGGTTCCTTCACCAAAGTGGCTGTTGGCGATGTAGAAGATGCCAATGCCAAACATGAAAAGTAGAAATGGAATATTGTTCAGCATGTTATCTCGCGTGAGGAAACTTCCGTCAAGCACGCCAAGAACGCGCTTCGCTACGCCTCTTTCTTCTGTGGTATTTTCCGCTTCCTGACTCATTACTTTCTTTCTGCAACTCTCAGTTTTGCGCTTCTGGCGCGAGGATTCCTTTCTATTTCTTCATCCGTTGGGATGATTGGTTTCCTTGAAATGGCAGTGAATGGAACAAGAGGTTTTCCGAAGAAATCCTTCTCCATTTTCCCATCGATATTTCCGCTTTTCACAAGATTTTTTACCAGTCTGTCTTCTAATGAATGGTAGGAAATGACCACTAAGCGTCCACCTTCTGAAAGGAGGTTCGGCATTTGAGCGAGCATTTCCTCTAATGCATTCATCTCATCATTCACTTCTATTCTTATTGCTTGAAAAACTCGCGACATGAAGCTGTTTTCCTTACCTCGCTGCGCGATGGGAAGTATTACCACTTTGAATTGTTCGATGGTTTCAATCGGTTCAATTCCGCGGGCAGCTACAATTGTTTTTGAGAGTTTCCATGCTTCGTTCAGATCGGCATTTTCTCGAAAAATTCGGGAGAGGTTTTCTACAGAATATTCGTTGATAATCGTTCTTGCAGTAAGTTCAATTCCATCAGACATTCGCATGTCCAACGGGCCATCTGCGCGTGTGCTAAAGCCTCTGCTTGGCTCATCAATTTGAAAAGAGGATATGCCTAGATCTGCCAGCACGCCATCAACTGGAATGGCTTTGAAATACCGCAAAAAGTTGCGCACATACCTGAAGTTGTGTGGTATAAATGTGAAGCGTTCGTCCTGTAACAGGTTCATTTGTGCGTCTTGGTCTTGATCGAAAGCGTACAGATGTCCGCTTTTTAAATGCTTTAAAATTTCGCGCGAATGACCTCCTCCTCCGAAGGTCAAGTCCACGTAAATTCCAGCAGGATCAATCCTTAAGCCGTCAATGCACTCCTGTAACAGAACCGGATTATGGTAGGTCATCAGCCCCATCATTTAGGCTGCCCATGACTTCTTCAGCCAGTGTGGCAATGTCTGTTTCAGGATTGCTCAACTTCTCCTCGTAAGCGTCCTTGTCCCATATTTCCACATAGGTACCAGCACTTGCGAGAACGATGCTGTTGGTGATTGAACTGAATCCTACAAGGTCTTTCGGAATCAGCAATCGGCCCGTTGCATCAAGCTCAACGATCCTCACCCCAGCAGTAAACAACCGGATGAACTCAACATTCTTGCGCACAAACCTATTCAGTCTGTTCACCTTACTCATCTTGTCATCCCACTCGCTCATTGGGTACAATTCAATGCACTTCTCAAACATGCCGCGCTTCAAAACGAAGCCGCTTTCGAGCTGAGACATCAATTGTTTCTTCAATGCTGTAGGCAGCATGAGTCGACCCTTGGTGTCCACTTTGCATTCATATGTCCCGATAATGTTGGTCACTACACTGGAATTTATCAGGTAAAGTAAGGGAATATCTCCCACTCTCTACCACAGTTTACCACAACTGTTGAAAACTTTATAGCTCAAAATTACTGAAAGGTTACGACTCAGTGCTGTTTAAATACAAATGAGCGAAAATTGACTGGTGGTAGAAAGTGGTACGTATGTTAATAAACATGTCATTTTTGTATTGATTTATTCGAGATTGCGCCCCCTCATTTTTGGTTAATTTTGCCGAAAGCATCAAACAAGTGGTAAAAGAGGAATCAGGACACAGATACATTGAGCAAGGCGAAGGTCCTGTGTTGTTGGTACTCCATGGCCTTTTTGGAGCTCTCAGTAATTTTCAGGATGTGCTGGAAGAATTCTCTAAGGATTACAAAGTGGTAATTCCAATCATGCCGATATACGAGCTGCCACTTTTGAAGACCAATGTGAAGGAATTGGCTGCATACGTACACGAGTTTGTGGTATTCAAAAACTTCAGCAACCTGACCTTGCTTGGTAATTCGCTCGGTGGTCACGTTTCTCTAGTGTATTCTGTCGCTCATCCCGAAAAAGTGAAAGCTTTGGTTTTGACTGGAAGTTCTGGTTTGTACGAAAATGCATTTGGTGGTTCGTTTCCACGTAGGGAGGATCGAGAATACATTAAGAAGAAGGTGGAAGACACGTTCTATGACCCAGCCAATGCGACCGATACCCTTATAGAAGAAGTATTTGAGATTATCAATGATCGGAATAAGTTGATTCGCGTTCTGGCCATTGCCAAGTCAGCCATACGCCATAATATGAAGGATGATCTTCCTAGTATTACAATTCCCACTTGTTTAATTTGGGGAAAGAATGACGGGGTTACTCCACCAGAAGTCGCGGAAGAGTTTCACGAACTACTTCCCAATTCTCAATTGCATTGGATTGATAAATGTGGTCATGCACCTATGATGGAGCACCCAAAGCAGTTCAATGCGCTCCTATCACCTTGGCTGAAAAAACACGTTCTTATTGATTAATCTGATGGTGGTAAAAGATGTCGAGTTTGTGATGAGCAACTCGGACGTTCGCAAGTGTCCAAAGCCAGATCGACCTGAATTTGCTTTCATCGGACGGTCTAATGTCGGCAAGTCTTCCCTGATTAATATGTTGATGGGAAGAAAGAATTTGGCAAAAACCAGTTCTACTCCAGGAAAGACGCAATTGATAAATCATTACATGGTTAATGAATCATGGTATTTGGTGGATTTGCCAGGTTATGGTTATGCAAAGGTTCCACCTTCTCACAAGAAAAAGTTTGAGAAGATGATTAACGATTACATTCTCCAAAGAGAAAACTTGGTGACTGTATTCGTTCTAGTTGATATCAGGCATTCTCCACAGCAGATTGATTTGGAGTTTATGGAATGGTTGGGTATGTCTGAAATCCCATTCACTATGGTATTTACCAAGCTTGACAAGCTTAAACGTGGAGAAATAGAGCCAATGCTCAAGATGTACCGTACGAAAATGCTTGAAACATGGGATGAGTTACCACTTCAGGTGTTGACCTCAGCTGAAAAGAGTGATGGAAAGGAAGCGTTGCTTGAATACATTGGGACTCTCAATTCGGATTTCAAGTCGAAGTTTACTGCATAAAAAAAGCATCCAGATGGATGCTTTTTTTATGCTTTAGAATTATCAGATTATCTGATTAACTGTAACCACCCTGTTTCCTTGTAGCTAAAATTGTCTAATTCGTTATTAATGGCGTTTCCAGAAAGCATTTCTGCTTTTGAAATCACATAGAAGTAGGTTCCAGCGGAAGCTGGCGTTCCTGCCGATGTCGTACCGTCCCATGAAATAAGTGGTGAAGAATTTTCAAAAACCACGTTGCCCCAACGGTTATAAATCTCCAATTTGTATGGTCCTACAGCACTTGTTCTTACGTCAAACACATCATTCCATCCATCGTTGTTTGGTGTGAATACATTTGGTACGATTAATCCTTCCACTACGTTGACGTCAATCGTTAATGTATCAAGACATTCTAAGCCACTTCGGGTCACTAGTTGAATTGTGTACGTGCCAGTTTCGTAATAAGAATGATAGGGTTCTGTTAAGATACTTGTAGTGCCATCGCCAAAATCCCAATACCACTCACTTGTATTAATGCTAGCATCGACCATTCCAAGAATGTCGTGTACGAAGATTCCTCCAGGAAGTGTAGAGTCTGTAGAAATACTGAAATCAGCTACAGGGAGTGGCCAAACTTCAACGCTAAAGTTTTCTGTTAATGACACGCAACCCCCGTTACTTGGATTAAGGTTGTTTGGTACTGTCTCAATCACTTGGATGTTTCCGAAAACAGCTGCTAGGCTATCGTTGTCCCAAACTACTGTTACAGAATAGTCTGTTTGATCAGTAACAGTTCCTCCAGTAACCACGAAGTCGTAATCAGAACCATTTTCAGGAACAGTATAAACGGATTCGATGCTAGCGCAAAGTGCTGAATCACCAGTTACCACTGGTTCTAAAGGCACGTTAAATGACATGATGTAAGCATCGTCCTGATATGCTTGGAAATCATCCCATGCGTATCGAACAACTTGTTTCCAAAATGCACTTGTCACTGCCGAAGCCGTGTTGCCCATGTTTTCCCAAATATTGTTTGCTGTGCTCCAATTTGCCATTCCGTTGTAGTTTTCGTCTCCTTCCCATGGATTTGAGTACAAAGCAACTTCTGCATTCGCATTAGCCCCGCCAGTTTGGTTGATACGGTGATACCACCAAGGATTTACAAAACAAATGTCGCTACCAACATTGTCAACAGGTAAGCTGTTAATTGTTGGAACGCGGTTTACGAATCGAACGTGATACCAGTCTGGCGCGTTTGTTTCTGGTTTAATCTGAACAGGTCTGTAACGTTCAAACTGATTGGGAGAAATGGCTAGGCTAGAACCAGTTGGGAATAGGTAAGGCACGCTTTGAGCGGTTGCTCGTGCCAGGTTTCCATCTTGCAAACTAGAAACATATCCACAGGTATCACAAGGGGTATGACGTTGAATGGCGCCAGTTGAAGTGTTGTATACCCAAAGCGTATCAAAATCAGTCGCCCACTCAGCTTTGTTCAATTTCAAAGTTCCAGTAGCATCAATTTCTGAATTAACATTGTCCTGAATTCTTCGGATATCGCCAATCAAATCGACATCATGGAATCGTGTAACAGAAGTTCCTTGAATTGAATCGGTTGTCATGAAACGAACCTTGCCTTGACCTGCACGATATATCCCGTTGTTCTCCCAATCGCCATAAATCTCAAAAAGACCATTGTTTCCAGGTAACTGAAGCGGAAAAGAACCATCACCACCACAAGTGGCGTTGTTTATGAAGTCGCCATGTATGATGAATTTGCCAAGGTTTACCATCAAGCTGTCGTTGTTGGTAACCCCACCGTCAACCCAAACAATTGCAGAGTCGTTTAATCCGCCATTAATGAAAAACATGGCGCCATTGTTCGAAATAAGTGGGTCAACTTGTCCTGCTGCAGGTCCAATCAGACCAATAGAAAAAGCCAAAAACAGAGAAAGTCCTTTGATAGGGGAAGGAATGTTCATTAGAGTGATAGAATTAAATCAATTCGATTTTCTATAAGTACACAAATATATAGGTGCAAGACCAATTGTTCAAATAATTTTGAACGGAGTTCAATTCGTGAAATTAACGAATCAAATCAAGAGAACATCTCTTTGGCAAAATGCTGTCCAAATTCGCGCATGTCGGCAGCCATTTTGTCTTCATTTGTGGCTCGTTGTAATGTATCTGCCATTGATATAATTGTTTGATGAAAGAATCGTTTCATTTCATCAACGCGCATTTCTTTTGTCCAAAGATCCATTCGCAAGGTTTCTTCACTTTCGGTGTCATAAACAGAAATCATGATGGCTTTGCTGTCAAGATTCTTGTCCATTCCTGCATCTGTGGCAAGCCAGTTAATCTTTTCTGGAATTTGGTTTTCGTCAAGCGTGACGTTGAATATTATTTGTGAAGTTTCGCTCATCTTAGAGTTTGGGTTTGTATTTCGATTGGGCAAGTATGTTCTGCGAATCTCGGTTTGTCATTAAATCAAGCAGTGTCAACTCTGGATTCTCATCCATGTATTTTCTTACGATTTGCCATCCGACCCATTGGCCTAGTCGTCCTGGCGAATCTTTTGGGATGCCTGCCACAAATGGAGCTTGATTAATCCATTTATTGATGTTCATGTATTCGGTTGCATAGAGCATTTGTTGGTCGATGAGATGCGCCCATATTCTTGGTTCATATTCTTTACACCACGACATTGCATCTGGTGTGTAGCCAATTTTGATGGAATCAGCACTTGTTCGAAGCGTTGCATCCAACACATAAAGCAGTTTTCCTTCAAATATCATGTAGTCGAGCAAGGTATTTCGCACTGCATCTGTTTCGTATGTTGATTGCAGCCAGCCTTTCATGGCTTGAGGTACAATTTGTTCGCGTTTCATATTAACGTACATGTATTTTGGCAGGCCAATCATTGGGTAAACCGGGTAGTCAGCACCAAGAAACATGTCGAGGCCAATTCCGAGGGTTGTTGGAGTGGCAACTATGGCATAATTCAAAGCGGAAATGTTGAAAACGACATTCGGAATGAGACTGTCAGGGAAATGATACTTGAAATAGCGGAATGCTTCGGTTAGTTCGGTTTCGATCTGGTTTACGTCCTCATATTCAAACTGAACATCTTCATGAAGCGTTTTCATGTTTTCATCCGTAATGAATTGAGCAACAGCAAACTGAAAAGCTTCAGAGTCTGGATTACCTAAGCGGAGTACGCCTTCGCAATAATCCACGAAAAAATCTCCGTATACCTGGTGTAACGAATCCGTATTCGTTTGACCTGAGCTAGGATTGAGAGCAAACAAATCTTGGTCTAAGCGTTTGAAATCCATTTCGATTTCAACGGAACTTACGTCTACATCTAACCGGTCTTTTTTACATCCAGTTATGGTAAAAATGAAAATGACAAGCACAGTTGTCAGGGTAATTCTCATGCCCGAATAATGGTGTAATTTTGCGAACGAATTTGAAGCGGACGAAATTATGAAAAACCTACTTCTGACATTGATGGTTCTTGTGTTTGCTAGGGAGCTATTTGCACAAGATGTACCTGTTGGGCCTAACACTCGAAAGAAATTTAAAATAGGGTTTAACCTATCTCCATCGGTAGATTTCTTTCAGCCAAATACCGATGGAGTGAAGCTTGACGCTGCCAAAATGAAGTTTGGTTATGGCATGATGGCAGAATACGCTTTTACTAATAACTATGCGGTTGGTTTTGGCCTCGAGCACAAAATGGGTGGCGCATCATTGGATTTTGGCGGTGCCGATGTTAGGTACATAGCCAAAGATGATACGACTGAATTCAGATTATTGAGCCGAACGTATCGCTATGATTATGTGAATTTGCCCATTACGCTGAAGTTGATGACGAACCAGATTGGTTACTTCACTTATTTCGGTCAGTTTGGGGTTGATTTGTCCGTTTTAGTTTCTTCTAAAGCAAAAGATGAAAGGCAATCGTTGCAGTCATTTAAGACCGATTCGTTAGGAATTGTTACAGAAGAGTTGTTTAATGGAACCGAAAAAGGGGACTTTCAAGGGCGATACAATCAAAGCTCGTTTGCTAATATCAAGCTTCGAATTGGCGCTGGTTTTGAGTGGAATTTTTCAGGAAATACGTCACTCGTTGTTAGCGTTTCGTATCACAACGGATTTATTGATTTGATGAAAGATGCTAAAGAGAAACAAGTTAATGACGAAGAAGGCTTGTTTAAGCACGATGTAACTGACTATGCGAAGAAGATTCCGTTTGAATTGAATGCGAATCTTCATCATGTTGCACTTAACGTTGGGATTCTTTTCTGAATCCGGCACCTAAGGATAACTTTGCCGAAGCCGCAAGCTTCGGCTTTTTTATATTATGCAGATACGATTATCACAGCTTAATTATCATATCGGGAACTTCGACAAGAACGTTCAGAAGATAATTGGCGAGGTAAAATTGGCTAAAGTTGATGGAGTTAATCTGATTGTTTTTTCTGAGCTTTCTGTTTGCGGCTATCCGCCACGAGATTTTCTTGAGTTTGAAGATTTCATCTTACGGTGTGAACAGGCAATTAATGAAATTGCTGCGAAATGTGATGGGATTACTGCGATAGTTGGCGCACCCTTGCGCAACGAAGCGCCAAGCGGAAAACGCCTTTTTAATGCCGCATTTGTCCTTGAAAATGGAAAAGCGAAGCAGGTGATTAAAAAGTCGCTGCTACCGAATTATGACATCTTTGACGAGTACCGCTACTTTGAGCCTAACCGCGATTTTGAGGTGGTTGATGTAAACGGTGTTCGGGTTGCACTCACAATCTGCGAGGATCTCTGGAATATCGAAGACTCATTGTACATCACAAGTCCGATGGACGAGTTGATGAAGCACAAGCCGCAATTGATGGTGAATATTGCGGCCTCTCCGTTCGACTTTTCGCATCGTGAAGACCGCATCCGCATTCTGGAGAAGAACTGCAAGAAGTATGATTTGCCTCTCCTGTATACCAATCATGTTGGGGCGCAAACAGAATTGATTTTTGATGGTGGTTCTATGGCTCTTAATTCCAAAGGAGAATTGCTTCACGAATTGGATTATTTTAAAGAAGACGCCTCAACTTTTCAATTTGATGGAGATTTAAAACTGGTTGGAGAAGAAAAGACTATTGATAATCGACCAAAAATTGAGCGTATTCATGATGCAATCGTTCTAGGAATATCAGACTACTTCGGGAAGCTTGGTTTTAAGAAAGCCATTTTGGGATTGTCGGGAGGAATTGACTCTGCGGTGGTTCTGTATTTTGCGCAAGAAGCGTTGGGAGCTGAGAATGTCCGTACACTTTTGATGCCGTCTGAATTTTCGTCTAATCATTCGGTGGATGATTCAATAAAGCTTTCTAAGAATCTTGGAACGGAGTACGAGATTATTTCGATAGAAAATCTCTTTAATAATTTTAGGCAGGACCTAAAGCCATTGTTTGGCGATTTGCCTTTCAATTTGGCAGAGGAGAATCTTCAGGCGAGAATACGCGGAGTGCTGTTGATGGCTGTTTCAAACAAGTTTGGAAATATTCTGTTAAACACATCCAATAAAAGTGAATGCGCGGTTGGTTATTCTACAATATATGGTGACATGAATGGCGGTCTCTCTGTAATTGCCGATTTATATAAGACGGAAGTTTATGAGCTGGCGCGATGGATTAATCGAAATGGCGAAGTCATTCCCGAGAATATCATTACTAAGGCGCCTAGCGCAGAACTAAGACCAGATCAAAAAGATTCTGATTCGTTGCCCGATTACGATATCTTGGACAGGATATTGATAGAATACATCGAAAATCGGAAGGGACCATCTGAGATTACAGGGATGGGATTGGATGAAACACTGGTCAATCGCATTTTGCGGTTGGTAAATTTGAACGAATACAAAAGATATCAGACGCCTCCTATACTACGAGTGAGTAAAAAGGCGTTCGGTATGGGCCGTAGGGTGCCAATTGTAGGTAAATATCTTTGCTAACGAAATGAAGAACATGAAAAATTTGATTGCAGTATTATTGGTGGTAATGGTAAGTGCAGGTTGCGCCACCAAAGACGAACAGGCTCGGAACAACATTTCTAAAACATGGAGAATTTCGAAAGTTTTTCAGAATGGCAGCGATGTGACCACTGCCTACATTCAGACGCATGTCGATTATCGGCTTCAGTTTACGGCTAGCGGATTATTTACAGAGCAATACAAACCAGGAACCGGAGAAACGCAACTTAACATTAGCGGTACTTGGGTGTTCTCTGATGGGGTAAATAAAGTTACGCTAACAGATGCCAATCAAACCCGTGTTTTTGCTATTGATGCTTTAGACAAAGAGGTGCTGAATATCAAGGATCTTGGTTCAACCAATAACCGTGAGATTCAGTTTGTTCCTGCTAGTTGATAGTCCACGTGCTTTTGCCGCGAAGCAAAGCATTTAAATCACCTTCGCCAAACTTGCTTTTGGCGGTTTCTACTTGATTAACTAGCAAGTCTTCGTAGCACGCTCGCTCTTCTGTATAGAACACTCCAAACGGACGCGGAAAGTTTCCTTCTAATGATGGGTCTTGGTAGAAACGCACGAGCAAATTAGCCTTGGTTCTATCGGTTTCGTCATGAATCCATAGCTCGTTTTCGCTTGCAGAATTCATGTTTACGATAACTGGCGTAAAGCCATCCAATTTGATTCCAAATTCTTTGGTTGCGCCAAAAACCAACGGCTTTCCGTGCTCAACAAATAAGGTCTGATTTCCTTTGGTTTCTTTATCGGTCATGCCGAAAAAGGCGCCATCATTAAAGACATTGCAATTCTGGTAAATCTCCACCATGGAAGTGCCTTTATGCGCGTTGGCACGAGAAAGTACATCGCGCAAATGAATAGGGTCTCTGTCCATAGTTCTGGCATAGAACGTAGAATCAGCTCCTAAGCACAAAGCTGCTGGGTTGAAAGGATGATCTAACGAACCCATTGGGGTTGATTTTGTTGTTTTCCCTTCTTCTGAAGTAGGCGAGTATTGCCCTTTGGTAAGCCCGTAAATCTGATTGTTGAAGAGAAGAATGTTGATGTTGAAGTTTCTTCTCAACATGTGAATCAAGTGGTTCCCACCGATGGAAAGGGCATCTCCATCACCTGTTATCATCCACACGCTAAGGTCCGGATTGGTGGCTTTCAACCCACTTACAACAGCGGGTGCGCGACCGTGGATGCTGTGCATTCCGTAGGTATTCATGTAATAAGGGAACCGGCTACTGCAACCGATTCCTGAGATGAAAACCACGTTTTCGCGCTTTACGCCAAGCTCTGGAATTACTTTTTGTACCTGCTTAAGGATGGAGTAATCGCCACAACCTGGGCACCATCTTACTTCTTGGTCTGTTTCAAAATCTTTGGCGGTCAATTCGCCATTTAATACTTCTGCCATTTTATTTCAGTATTTCCAGAACCTTATCCTTGATTTCGTTTTTGCTGAAAGGAATTCCCTTCACCTTATTCAGCGCAACGGTTGGAATGAGGTACTGACTACGAATCATCATGTTTAATTGCCCCATGTTCATTTCGGGGATAAGAACGGTTTCAAAATTCCTTAGCACTTCTTCAAAGTTCTTAGGAAAAGGAAACAGGTAACGGGCGTGTGCATGCGAAACAGAATGTCCGTCCTCAATTAGTTCTTTGGTAGCGCCTTTAATTGCACCAAATGTAGAGCCCCAGCCAAGGATGAGTACTTTACCTTTTGCTGCGCCCAATTCAATATCTTGAAGAGGAATATTATTGGCGATGTTGGAGATCTTCTGAGCCCGTGTATTCACCATGTGCTGGTGATTGTCGGGATCGTAGCTAATGTTGCCTGTGCCGTCTTGCTTTTCAATTCCTCCTACACGGTGCTCTAGCCCAAGTGTTCCAGGAATAGCCCATTTGCGCACAAGGTTTTCGTCTCGTTCGTATGGGCGATAGTTTTCTCCTTCTTCCGCAGCATCAGCCGAGGTAGCAAAGTTTCCTTTGAAAGCAGGCAATTCATCAGCAGTTGGGAAACGCCAAGGTTCTGCTCCGTTAGCTAAATATCCATCGGAAAGGAAGAAAACGGGAGTCATGTGCTGCACTGCCAATCGGCAAGCTTCATACGCCATTTTGAAACAATCGGCTGGTGTTGCTGCTGCAACTACTGCTACAGGTGCTTCACCATTTCGGCCATAAATGGCTTGCAAAAGGTCGGCTTGTTCTGTTTTTGTAGGAAGTCCGGTTGATGGACCGCCACGCTGTACATTCACAATTACCAATGGTAGCTCTAACATAAGCGCCAATCCGATGGCTTCGCCTTTTAGGGCAATGCCCGGACCGCTTGAAGCAGTGATTCCTAACGCGCCACCGAAGGAAGCTCCGATTGCAGAAGCAACAGCGGCAATTTCATCTTCGGCCTGAAAGGTTTTTACACCAAAATTTTTGTGTTTGGCCAGCTCATGCAGAATATCTGATGCTGGAGTAATAGGGTAGGAGCCGTAAAATAATTCTAATCCTGAACGTTGCGCAGCTGCAACCAATCCGATGGCGGCTGCTTCGTTGCCCATAATGTTTCGGTAGGTGCCTTTGCCCATTTGGGCTTTATCCACACTAAAACGAGTGGTAGGCGTTTCTGTAGTGTCTCCAAAATTGTAACCAGCACGCAAAACTTTGCTGTTGGCATCAACGATTTCGGGCTTTTTCTTGAATTTATCTGATAGATATTTGAGGGTTGGGTCTAAGGAGCGATCAAACATCCACAGCACATAACCGAGTACGAACATGTTCTTGGTACGGTCAATGTCTTTTTGACCCAATCCGCTGTCTTTGAGGCATTCTTTGGTCAGTTTGGTTACCTCAATTGGGTAAACTTTGTAATCGCTTAGCGAACCATCTTCTAACGCACTAACTCCACTATCAATCTTGGCAAGACGTAGATTTTTTGGGTCGAAACCATCGGTATTGGCAATGATTATTCCGCCTTTTTTGAGGCTTTTGAGGTTGGCTTTGAGTGCTGCCGCGTTCATTACCACCAATGCATCGCATTCATCACCTGGTGTGAAAATTTCGATACTCCCGAAGTGCAGTTGAAAACCCGAAACGCCCGCCAATGTGCCTTGAGGGGCGCGAATTTC
Source organism: Flavobacteriales bacterium (assembly GCA_021741075.1). Lineage (GTDB taxonomy): Bacteria > Bacteroidota > Bacteroidia > UBA10329 > UBA10329 > UBA10329. The sequence goes on from JAIOYO010000008.1 coordinate 42,575, forward strand.
GGCAGGGAAATTTGGGAAGGTGCTTAGGTCGTTTCCGAAAAGGGCGTTTGTGTCGGTAAACTGGGTGCCAGTAAGTTGAATACCATCTCCGGAATCACCGGCAAACAGGATGGTAATTTCTTTTGGCTTCTCTATTGTTGCAGACATGCTTGTTTTTATGGGTGGCAAAAGTAATTGCTGATAGTGGTAAAATCTTGACGGTTGTCAGAAGAGTGGTAAGGTTTTTACAACGTCCGTAGTGGTTTGCATATTCACAGATTCCTCGGCTCGTTCCTCGCTCGGAATAACGTGAGGGTTTACTGTCGTTTGTTTTTGTTTAAGTGGTGATGGCTTCAACAGATTTGATTTGCGGCACGGAACGTTTTACGGCTTCTTCAATGCCTGCTTTGAGGGTCATTTCGCTCATGTTGCAGTCTTTGCACGAACCTAGAAATTTCAATTGTACAACCATGTCTTCGGTAATGTTTATCAGTTCCATGTTGCCACCATCGGCTGCTAGGAATGGGCGCATGGTTTCCAATGCTTCTTCCACCTTGTCTCTTAATTCCGTGTTCATTTCTTGGTCTTATCGTGTGGTAATTTCGACCCGTTTGGTGGCCTCCTGTGTTGTGTTTCTTTTCTGAACCTCTTGATCAACGGCCGCTGCTAGGTGTTTGAATATCTGAGCGGAGGGCGTGGTGTCCTGCAGCAGGGCTGGTCTTCCAGCATCTCCCGCTTCGCGGATGGATTGTACCAACGGAATTTGTCCCAACAAGGGAACATTCATTTGTTCTGCTAATCCTTTTACACCGTCTTTTCCGAAGATGTAATACTTGTTTTCTGGCAACTCGGCTGGGGTAAACCAAGCCATGTTTTCTATCAATCCAAGCACAGGAACGTTGATGCTATCGAGTCGGAACATGGCTACGCCTTTTCGGGCATCGGTAAGAGCAACTTCCTGTGGCGTACTCACCACAACGGCACCTGTAACGGGTACGGCTTGCACGATGGTCAAGTGCACATCGCCTGTGCCGGGAGGAAGGTCGAGTAGTAGGTAGTCCAACTCATCCCACCATACATCACCGAACATCTGCTTGAGGGCTTTGGTAGCCATGGGTCCGCGCCAAACGATTGCCTGCGTAGGGTCGGAGAAGAACCCGATGCTCATCACCTTCACACCATAACTCTCAACAGGAAGCATGTATTGCTTGCCTTCGATGACGGTAACTTTTGGTTTTTCGCTGACGATATCAAACATCAACGGCATGCTCGGGCCGTAGATGTCGGCATCTATTAACCCCACTTTAAAACCTTGCTTGGCCAGACCGACCGCCAAGTTGGCCGTAACGGTACTTTTACCGACACCTCCTTTGCCAGAAGCTATGGCAATAATGTTTTTGACTTTGCTTAATGTGGGCGGTCCTTGCGGACCAGATTGAACAGGTTTTGCGGCAATGTTTACCCGCACCTTCACCACTCCGAATGCTTCGGTAAGCGCGGCATTGATGTCGCCTTCCAATTTCTTGCGGATGTTGAGAGCGGGACTCTTGATTTCTAAATCAATGTCTATCTCTTTGCCGAAAACTTGTATGTTCTTTAATTCGCCACTTTCGGTAATGCTCACATTTCCTGCTGGCGATTTCACTGCTTTGAGTGCCTCTGCTACGCTTTGCTTATTTAGATTCATTCTAAACGCAAAGGTAGTCAAGTGTGGTTTAGTTCAAAGCTGAAAGTTTGTGCTAATTACCATCAATTCACTTCAGAGCAACAGCAACATGAGAGTTAGCTAATGATGAAGGCTCTACCTTGATAGAAATATCTGAAAAACCAGCGTGCACAAAAAGTTGTTCCACTTCTTTATCTGCGTATCGATTCTTAAAGATGTCGAGGTTCCTACTCACAAAAGGATAGCGTTCCATCTCTTCCTTAGTGCGATAACCGCAAACCATTTTCCCCTTTGGCCTGAGAACACGGAGAAGTTCCTGAGCATCGGCCAATGGCTCAGGCCAGAAATAAATGGTGTTGTTGGTGATGATGGTATCTACGGAGTTGTCAGGCAATGGAAGCCGACTCACTCCCGCCAAATGCAGTTCCAGTTGTTTGGTGCTGATCTGTATGCTTAATCGTTTCCCAACCTGATGGACAAGGTCATCCGCAATATCAACTCAATACACTTTGCTATATGAAGCCAATTTGCAAAGTTGCTCCAGAAACTTCCCATTGCCAAAGCCTATCTCCAGAACATGGTCTGTGGGCTTTAATTCGGCACACTGCAACGAAAGTAGTTCCAGATCTGCATTGCTTTTGTTCATCATTTGCCCGATAAACCGCGAACCGAAGAAACCGCTGGGTCTGCTTAGTTGTGCCGCAACATAATCGGCCATGCCGAGTTTCATTAGTAGTTGAATCAGATATTTCATGCCGATGAAATTACTTGTTGCATGCTTTGTCGCGGCTTTTCGTTAAAATTGATGATCAAACAAACACATGATTATGTATCGACTTCCAATTGCCATCGTTTCCATTATCGCCTGCTGCGGATTGACCGCCAGCATGTTGGTGCAACCCCTTGCGTATGACGACCAAACACCTGTAAGCAGCATACTCTTGGCTTTGGGAGACGCAGCTCCTAGCCATTACGTAGGTACGGTAGATGCCGAAAAAGTTGAAAAGGGAAAGGATTTGGTTATAACTGGTGGCCCTTGGATGGATGGGAAGGTTGAGTATCGACTTTCCAATCATTTTGTGTGTATTGATTGCCACAACATTCAGCTCGAAGCACCTTTTGCGGATGATAACGACCCCGATAGTCGATTGCAGTATTCCAAAGAATTCAATCAGGCCTACCTGCCTGGCTCCACGCTTTACGGCATTACCAACAGAACAAGCTGGTTCAATGGCGACCATGAGAAAAAATATGGGAAAGAGTTGATCGACCCAGCACGCCACGATCTGAAGAATGCCATTCAGCTTTGTTCAAAGGAATGTTCGGTTGGTCGCGAATTGACGGACGATGAAATGGAATCGGTGCTTTATTTTCTGAATGCAATTGAGTTAAAGATGAAAGACCTCAACCTTTCTGAAGAAGAATTAGCTCAAATTTCGAAAGTGGGTCAGAGTGAAGAGGAGAAAGCGGCTAGTATAAAGCTGATAAAGTCGAAATACTTGGATGGCTACCCGGCCACCTTTGTAGATGAAATTCCACGAAAGGAGCGGAAAATGGGAGAGGAAGGAAATTTGGAGAACGGTAAGTGGATCTATGAGAAGAGCTGTTTGCATTGCCACTCTCCAGAGAAGACGGTTACAGACAGAACCCTCTTCGGATCAGGTAAGGATCAGAAGGATTTTAAGTGGTTGGAAAGCTATTTCAAGAAAAGTAATGGGGGCTCCATCTATTGGATCACCCGTCACGGAACTGAATCAAAGGATCATATTCCTCAGTACATGCCGATTTATTCCAAAGAGAAACTGAGCGATTCGCAGCTTGAAGATCTGGCGGTCTATATTTTGGCGGAGAGTAAGAAGTAGTTGAGCAAGTCCACAATCTGCTAATGGGGTATCCTTAATGGGCTTTGATTGGAAGAAGAGGAGGCAATAATATTCCACCCTACTAAGTAGGATTTATGAATAAAGCAACTCAATTATATCGTGTTACTGGCGCAAATCATCTAGCAAATGCTTGGGTAATAGTGTTTTATTTAGGCGGAGCTGCGCTTGTTCCCTTCTATATGATTTCAAAATATGGAATGACCAATTTTGATAGCTATTTATTCGTTTCACTGGTCTTGTTCTTAATTTTCTTTATTCCAGTTTGCATTATACACCTCTCCTATTACTTGACAAACAGAGGTGATACATTAGTTTATTCTCCAAACGACCAGTATCTCGAGTTTAACCGCAAAGGCCAAATTCATAGATTTTTCATCCACGAGATTGAGCGGGTTAATCGTTTCATGTCTTGGCCATTAGCTGAACGAAGGTCGCACTGGCTTCCTTGGGACAATAACAATTACTCTGAGATAATTCTTAAAGATGGTCGCCAATTTATTGTCACAAGTCTATTGGTGCCAAATCTCAATCTTCAGCTAAATGCTGACAAGGTTTTTGTTCACAAACGAGTGATTCATTTGGCGAGGACCAAATCATAATCTCAGTTCGACCACGTGCTAGGCAAGAGAATTATTTTAAAAGCCCAGAATGAACAGGAGGTGAAAAAAGCTCTTACTGGTGCTCATCGATTCCAAGCTCAACCATCGGGTTCCAAAAGAGCTTTTCAAAATCAACCACCTGGTTGTTTTCAACCTTAACGCCTTCACTTTCGAGCAATTCCTGCATCAGATTAGGCCCTTGGAAATGTGTTTTGCCTGAAAGCATTCCAATCCTGTTCACCACACGCTGAGCTGGTACGGGTTCTTTGGAGGCTGCACATGAATTCATCGCCCAACCGACCATTCGTGCTGCGCTAGGACTACCGAGGTATTTGGCGATGGCACCGTAAGAAGTAACTCGCCCTTTAGGAATCAGTCGGGCAACCTCCCAAACATCCTGAAAAAAGCCTTGGTTTTTCATTGCTGATACGAATTACGAATAAACACGAATATACGAATGGCGAATAGTACAACCTGTGCGCGAGTGCCAATGCTGGCCGAATCTACATTCGTCATATTCGTACCGCGTAGCGGTATTCGTAATTCGTATCAGATTGCAAATGCGATGTAATTGATCTTGCGGCCTTCTTCCAACCAAAGCCCTTCATAATAGGTTCGGATGCGGAGTTCGCGCTCACGTTCACAGAGGAATTTGTTCTCACCTGTTTCAAGGTCGGCATACACGTCAGTCGATTCGCAGAGAGTTGTCAAACCCAGTTCAGCGATCACCTCCTGGGTGTACTCGAACAACGGAAAGTTGTCTGTTTTGAGCTGAACGATGCCACCTCTCTTCAATATTTGACGGTAACGCTCGATGAAAACGGCTGATGTAAGTCGGTTCCGTTCACGGTTTGCTTGCAACTGAGGGTCAGGGAAAATAATCCAGATTTCGGACACTTCCTCTGCCGCAAACAGATTGGCAATGTGGTCGATGCGCGTGCGCAGAAAACCAACGTTGGTTAGTTTGGTTTCTAACGCATGCTTGGCGCCAATCCAGATACGATTGCCTTTAATGTCTATTCCAAGAAAGTTCCTTTCAGGATAAAGCGCTGCTTGTCCGGTGGAATATTCGCCCTTTCCGCAGGCCAATTCTAGCGTAATAGGGTTGTTGTTTTTAAAATGTTGTTGCGCCCACTTTCCCTTCAAAGGGAAGTCCTTCAACTCGTGACCTAAAGGAACTTCCACGCAGTTTTCAAACTTGCCGATGTCGGCAAAGCGCGCAAGTTTCTTGGAGAGGTTAGGCTTAGTTAAGTCGAATCTCCTCGCCACGACTGTTGTAAATATGGTATTCCATAAAATGGTAATTGGTTGAAGATTCAACCTTTATCTCACCGTTGAATTGCTTCTGCCACTCTTTTACAACGCTCTTCGACCAAGGCAACCACGATTCGGTTTTGGTTAGATACGAGGCGATGTAAGGATGAACTTTAAGGGTGATTGATTTCTCGTTCTGTTCCATCATCACAAAACTGACGCTATTCTCAACTTCGGTATCGAAAAGTACTGCTGCTTCAATCTCACCGGTTCCGCTGCAACTCGGACACTTCTCGCGTGTCTTCACATTCATCTCTGGACGAACGCGCTGACGTGTGATTTGAATTAAACCAAATTTAGATGGAGGAAGAATGTTATGCTTTGCGCGATCGTCTTTCATTTCCTCCTTGAGCACATTATAGAGCTCTTTGCGGTTTTCTCCTTTGTGGAGGTCGATAAAATCTACCACGATAATGCCGCCCATATCGCGCAAGCGAAGTTGACGTGCAATTTCTTTGGCCGCTTCTAAATTACATTCGAGTGCGTTGGTTTCTTGATCTTGCCCAGCGTTGGTTCGAGCACCAGAATTCACATCAATTACGTGTAATGCTTCTGTGTGCTCAATTACAAGATACGAACCATTTTTGAAGGTAACGTTCTTACCAAACGAAGCCTTAATCTGCTTGTTCAGCCCTAAACTCTCAAACAACGGCTGAGTTCCTCTGTGGAATTTCAGTTTCTTCAGCTTTTCTGGCGAGCTAGCTAGGTACTTGCTAATCTCGTCATGCACTTCGTTGCTATCTACATGGATGCTATCGAAGTTGGAGCTGAGCATGTCACGAATCATGGACGAGGTGCGGCTCAATTCGCCCATCACACGAGTTGCAGGTTGGGCTTCTCTTGCTTTCTCCACCATGGTTGTCCATCGCAAAACAAGATCGTTCATGTCTGCTTCCAGCACTTCAAGTTTTTTGTTCTCGGCTGCAGTGCGCACAATCAATCCAAATCCTTTCGGTTTGATGTCTCGAAAAATGTCTTTCAGACGTTTGCTTTCTTCCTTGTTCTTAATCTTCTGAGAGATATTGACCTTATCAGAAAATGGTACCAAAACCATGAATTTTCCAGCGAAAGAAAGTTCGGTGGTTAAACGTGGTCCTTTAGTAGAGATAGGCTCCTTGGCTACTTGCACGAGGATTTCCTTTCCCTGTTTCATGACGTCATCAATCTTCCCATTCTTTTCAATTTCAGCTTCTGGCCGAAACTTTTCGAGCATAGGAGATTTGAGCTTACCAGAACGGGTAAGTTCAATAAACTTCATCAAGGTTTTGACCTTGGGGCCAAGATCCAAATAGTGCAGAAATCCGTCTTTCTCATAGCCCACATTTACGAATGCGGCATTGAGACCGGGCATCACTTTTTGGATACGGCCAAGGTATAAGTCTCCCACCTGAAACGCGCTATTGCCTGTTTCTTCGTGGAGTTCTACTAGTTTTTTGTCCTTTAAAAGGGCAATATCAACCTTAGAAGGTTGTGATGAGATTACCAGGTCGTAATTCACGGATAGCGTTTTTTATGCCGCCTACCGCATATAGCGTACAACAAAGCATCGGGTCATGGTGACCCAATGCTCTAAAAGGTGTTGGCACTGCCGCGAGAGGCGGCCTGTGAACCTTATCTCAAAGGTTGATTATTTTTTCTTCTTGTGACGATTCTTTCTCAAACGCTTTTTACGCTTGTGAGTGGCCATCTTATGTCTCTTTCTTTTCTTACCGCAAGGCATGATCGTGTGATTTAAATGTTCTTATTAAGTTCTAATATGTAATAGTCCACCTCTTGAACCTTTTTCGGGTCGTTGATTAAGGACTTGAAATTCTCTAGGTCGGCAATTGCCTCTTTGTACATTTTTTGGCGTTCGTGAAGGTCGGCCAAATACAAATACGCTTCAGCATACTTGCTGTCTATGGCCAATACTTGTCTGAACCGCTCTTCCGCTTTGTCAAACTGGCCTGATTTAATGCTGAAATAACCGAGGTTAATCAGCGCTTTGATGTTCTTTGGATCTTTTGCCTCAACGGCTTTCAACATTCCGATTCCTTCCATTGGAGGTGTTCCCATAAAGGTGGAACCTTCCATGAGGCAAACTCCAAGGTCGACTTGAATGTCGAGGTCTTCTGGAGCCAATTCCACTGCTTTTTCGAAACAGGCACGAGATTGCGTAAACCAATCTGCTTTTTGCGCCTGTTCTCCCATGTACTTAGCATTGAGCAAAAGGCGTTCTCCAGCTTCTGTCCAATGGTCTGAGGTGTTGGTTTTCTCTGCACGTTTCAAAGCATAAAAAGCTGCACCAACTGGTTTGCGAAGCATATCGTAAAAGCCAACCAAGGAATCAAAGGCAAATTCGTTTTCAGACGATTCCCACTTGTTTACTTCTGCTAAAGCCGTGCTATCAAGATTGTTCTTGATTTCAGTCAAATCATCCTGAATGTTGTATGCAACGGCATCCGCAGTAGTTTCTGCCGCCTCAGCTTTCTCGGCAATCGGTGAAATAGGAGTCATGTATAAAATGACACCAACAACTACAGCCAAAAGCACCAGTATGATTTGGGGACGCTTCAATCTATTTTACGCTCTTCTTTACCTTACCAACAAAGGTTTTTGCAGGTTTGAAAGCAGGAACGTTATGCGCTGGAATAACGATGGTAGTATTCTTGGAAATAAGACGCCCAGTCTTCTGTGCGCGTTTCTTTACAATGAAGCTTCCAAAACCTCTCAAATAAACGTTATCGCCTTTGGCGAGAGCGCTTTTTACGGAGACCATAAAGGCTTCAACCGTGAGTTGAACCTGTAGTTTTTCGATTCCTGTTTGTTCCGAAATCTCGTTTACGATGTCAGCTTTTGTCATTAGTGCTTGATTATGAGCCGATTAATGCTTCTTTTAAGGGGGCTGCAAAGGTATACGAATATTTGAATCATGAAATGGTTCGCTTTTTAATTTTGAAGACTTGAAAGCAAAAAGCGAAATAAGCACGTTTCCGAACTTAAAATTGCTCAATTGGTATTGGGGCGTAAAGCGCAATTTGCCTTGGCGGGAGACTAAAGACCCATATAAAATTTGGATTTCGGAGATTATTTTGCAGCAAACGAGGGTAGATCAAGGGCTTCCTTATTATGAAAGGTTCATTGCTTCGTTTCCGCGCGTGGAAGATTTGGCCAATGCAAACGAAGACGAGGTTTTGAAGCTTTGGGAAGGATTGGGCTATTATTCGCGAGCTCGCAATCTTCATTTTACGGCCAAGCTGGTTTCGAATGAATTAGGAGGTAATTTTCCTGATACATATAAAGGGTTGCTTGATTTGAAGGGAGTTGGCCCGTACACTGCTGCCGCTATTGGTTCCATTGCTTTTGGCTTACCTGTGGCTGCTGTTGATGGAAACGTTTATCGGGTACTATCAAGGTATTTTGCAATTACTGACTCGATTGACGAAACCGCAACGAAGAATAGGATTACGGAATTAGCAAACGAATTGCTTACTAAAGCACATTCTGGAAATCACAACGAAGCGGTTATGGAATTGGGGGCAACAATCTGTTCTCCAATTAATCCAACGTGTAACGATTGTCCGTTGAATATTTCGTGTAAAGCGAACGCGCAAAATCTCCAAAATGAGTTGCCAGTGAGAACCAAAAAAACCAAGGTTCGCGACCGATTCTTATATTATTCAGTGATGGTCTCTGGAGATGAAGTTTTGATTTCTAGACGTAGTGCTGGCGATATTTGGCAGGGATTGTATGAGTTCCCGCTGTTCGAATCAGATGCGAAGTTGGATGATGATGAAATTGTCAGGTCGATCAAATTGAATTCAAATGATGTCGTTCTTAGTGTTTCAAGTGAGTTCAAACACATTCTGTCGCATCAGCGTATTTTTGCCAAGTTCGTATTGATTAAAAGCGATAGCTTTGAAAGTTCGAATCTCACGCGAGTGAAAACTGAAAAATTGAATGATTTTGCCTTTCCTAGATTAATAAATCGCTACTTGGAGAAACAAAGTCTTGTTATTGTTGAAGAAGTTTCGAATCTTTGATTATAACCAATTAAAAAAGCAAATCATGGCAGGAGTAAATAAAGCAATATTAATCGGTCACTTGGGCTCAGACCCTGAAGTCCGAACTATTGAAAGTGGTACCAAAGTGGCCAATTTCAGCATTGCCACCACAGAGCGTTACAAGGATAAAAGTGGCAATCCGGTTGATAAGACTGAATGGCACAATATCGTTATGTGGCGGGGATTGGCAGAAATAGCTGAAAAATGGCTGAAAAAGGGGTCACAAGTTTACATTGAAGGCAGACTGAGAACTCGTTCTTGGGATGATAAGGATGGGAACAAGAGGTATACTACTGAGATTTTGGCAGATAATATGACCATGCTTGGAGGTGCTGGTGGTTCAGGCTCATCTTCTGGTGGCGGACAATCGCAATCTGCTGCTCCGCAGCAAAACCAACTGAATGAGCCACAAGGTTCTTCTCTTGATGATATTGATGATGACCTTCCATTCTAAAATGATAGTAGGTTTTAGTTTAACGAATCCGACCTGAATTGGAAGACCCTCCTGAACAGGTTTATACCTTTCTTGATTTAGTATTGCTTTCGGGCTGGTTACCTTTCGACCTGGTTTTTGGGTTGCTTGTGCTTATCATCTTGCTTGCGTGCTCCGCTATGATTTCAGGGGCAGAAGTGGCGTATTTCTCTCTTTCTAAGGCTGCGTTAGAGGAATTGGAGGCGTCTCCTCTGCGTTTGCATAAACAAGCGTTGGTTTTATTGCAACGTCCGAAGAGGCTGCTGGCTACTATTCTCATAGCAAATAACTTTGTCAATGTCGGAATCGTAATACTATCTACTTACCTCATAGCGGAGAATGTTTCGAAAGATCTCCTGAGTTATATGTTAGGAGGAATTGTTCCTGTTGCTAGAATTATTGAGGTCTTTGGAATTACTCTCATCGTGCTACTTGTAGGTGAAATTATCCCAAAGGTTTATGCCAATCAGTATGCGGTTGGGTTCGCTTCCATCATGTCTTTCCCGTTGTATTACATGTCCATCATGTTTTCATTTTTGAGCGTGCCTCTCATTAAAATGACAGCAATTGTAGATAGGCTTGCGTCTGCCAATAATGGACACATTTCAGTCGATGAATTGAGTCATGCGCTTGACCTTACCAAAGCGGAATCGATTAGAGAAAAAGAAGATCGAAAGATTCTTGAAGGCATTGTTAAATTCGGAAATACCGATGTGAAGCAGATTATGAAACCGCGAACTGATGTGGAAGGGTTTTCTAATAAGACAGTCTATCGGGAGTTGCTAGAGGGGATTTTGGAATCGGGCTATTCTCGTGTTCCAATCTATGAGGAAAGTTTGGATAAGATTGTAGGAATCATCCATATCAAAGACCTCTTGCCACACATTGATGAAGTGGATGGTTTTAAATGGCAAAGTTTGATGCGTCCGCCATTTTTTGTTCCTGAAAGCAAGATGATAGATGATCTTTTGGAAGAGTTTCGTGAGAAGAAAGTCCACCTAGCCATTGTGGTCGATGAATATGGTGGTTGCGAAGGTTTGGTAACCTTAGAAGACATCATAGAAGAAATCGTTGGAGATATTTCGGATGAATTTGACGATGAAGAAGTGGTTTATTCGAAGTTGGATGACGACAATTATGTTTTTGAAGGAAAGACCAATCTAAAACAGTTCTATCGTGTTATAAAGATTGACGGAGAACGATTTGAAAAGAACAAAGGGGAAGCAGATACCTTGGCCGGCTTTATCCTAGAGCAATCAGGAAAAATGCCAATGAAGAATCAAAAGGTCATCTTCGAATCGTACGAATTCACGATTGAAAGTGTGGATAAAAGGCGAATAAAACGCGTGAAAGTGACCCGTCTTCCAATGATTGAAAAGGAAGAAGAATGAGAACGTTACGCTTCCTTTTTTTGTTTTTCGTAGTCGTTGGATTGGCTTCTTGTAATCAGGAATACACGCCAAAACCACGTGCGTACATGCGAATTGCACTGCCAGAGAAAGAATATAAACTCATAGAAACTGGTTGTCCGTATTCGTTTGAAATTGCAACGTATTCCGTGTTCAAACCGGATACCCGACCGCAATCAGATTCATGCTGGTTCAATATCGATTACCCACAATTCAAAGCACAGCTGTATTTCAGCTATAAGCCTATCAATGGAAACTTGGCTGGTTATCTTGAGGACTCTAGAGAGTTGACCAACAAGCACATAAGTAAAGCGTCTGGAATTGAGGAAACACTCATCATTAAAGAGGATACTCAAGTTTATGGAATGCTCTATACGGTTGCAGGAAGTCGTGCGGCTTCACCGCTACAGTTTCATTTGACCGATAGTACCAATCACTTCCTACGCGGAGCGTTGTATTTCAATGTTTCTCCGAACAACGATTCTCTAGCTCCTGTGATTGATTTTTTGAAGGATGATATCCTTCACCTCATTGAGACGCTTAATTGGCAGTCATAGCACTGGTGCGAATCTGAGTTTTTCGGCCAAATGCCGAGTACAGATAAACTTGTGCGCCAAAAATCAAGCAGGAAATAAATAGGTGCACTGGTTGCGCCCAAGACGGAACGCTGAAGTACGCCATTATTATTCCTGAGACAGTGGCAATTCCAACAAATACAGCCAAATAAATCGCAGTTCTGAATACCGCGTTATAATGTTGTTGGTACTTGAAAATATGATAGCAGAGCCACGCATTTCCTAGTAAAACAAGCAAAGAAAACGACCGGTGTACTTTGAATATCCAATCGAGCTGCGCAATCCAAAGCTCTCTTTGGCTGAACTCTAGGCTTTTGGCAATCACATCAATTTGTTGACGAACTTGTGTTCCGAGTAAAACCTGAATAAGCGTAAGTCCGATAAGAATAGCCAACGCATAACGCATCGTATTTTGTAGGTTTACTGTAGCCAGCGCACGCATACCAAAAGCGGTTTTTACGTAGAGATACACCAATCCAGCGATGACTAAAAATGCCAAAAGCATGTGTGCCGTCAAAACACCAGGAAGCAAGTTTGTGGAAACTACAACCGACCCCATCCAACCTTGAAATCCAGTCACGATTATTACTCCCAAAACAAGTAGAGGAACGCTACGTTTCTTTTTCCAATAGATGAGCGAACTCAAAAAAGCTGCAATAAGGAGCACACCGAGTAAGGCGCCAGCTAAACGATTCACATACTCAATCCACGTTCGTTGCCAGATGAAATCGGTTTCTTCGTAAATGCTTGGGTCTTCGCTGATTTTTGCGGCCATTTCGTCCCAGCCTAATGGGCGAATCAGCTTGGCTAATTTCTCGTTTTTTGTTTTTCGAACTTCGATGTAATGCGCTTTGTAATCTATTGGAAGTTCTCTGATGCTGGTAGGAGGAATATAGCTGCCAAAGCATTTTGGCCAATCTGGACAGCCCATTCCCGAGCCGGTCATCCGAACAACTGCACCAGCTAAAATCACTAAATACGTACAGAATATTGATGCTCTCAGTAAGGCTCTGAAACGGTTTTGTTTTTTGCGGGTAGACGGAATAGTCATGGCAGCAAAGCTATTAAATAGGCGTTTGTGAGAATGAAAAAGGACGGCAATTGCCGTCCTTTCAACATTTCAAATCTTAATTCTTAGTGTCCGAACTCCGATATAAATTTAATTCGAACCAATCGAACCTCTTCTTCTGTGTAATCATCTTCACCGAGTTCGGCCAATGCAGCTTCTATACTATCTGTTTCGGCTTCTTCTTGGAAGTATTCGTAAATATCGTCCTGCTTGTCTTCATCCACTTCTTCATCAATGTAATAGTCGATGTTAACCTTTGTTCCGGAACTGACAATGTGTTCAATTTCAGTAAGTAGGTCATCCATGCTTAAGCCTTTGGCATCTGCAATGTCTTGAAGGTCGAGTTTTCGGTCAATACTCTGGATAATGTAAACCTTATTGCTCGATTTGTTGACCACGGTTTTAACAACCATGTCTTGCTCGCGCTCGATTTCGTTCTCTTCGACATACTCTTGAATGAGTTCAAGGAACGGCTCGCCATATTTTTTTGCTTTTCCTGCGCCAACGCCCGTAATGTCGGTCAATTCATCCATTGTAATCGGATAACGAAAAGCCATGTCTTCCAACGATGGATCTTGGAATATGACGAACGGAGGAAGGTTCTCTTCTTTGGAGATGTCTTTTCGGAGGTCTTTCAACATTTTTAAAAGCACATCGTCTGTAGAACCGCCACCCTTCATGGCGCCCATTGGCATCGCGTCTTCTGCTTCAGTAGCAGCTTCGTAATCGTGGTCAATGGTCATCATGAACGAAGTTGGATTATCCAAATAGGCTTGACCCAAATCTGTCAATTTCAATAAGCCATAATTTTCAATATCCTTGGTTAGATAGCCATGAATTACGGCTTGTCTCACCATTGATTGCCAATAGCGTTCGCCTTTTTCGGCACCCTCTCCAAAGGCATCAAGGGTATCGTGTTTGTACGATTTAATTTGAGATGAACTGGTGCCCAACATGATATTGATAACATGTTTGGATTTGAATTTTTCCTTGATATCTACAACCGTTTGAAGAATGGCTGTTAGTTCGTGTTGTGCTTCCTCTTGCTTTTTCGGATGCTTACAATTATCGCAATGCTCATCACAACCTTTGGCATCAAACTCTTCTCCGAAATAATGTAGGATGAATTTTCTTCTGCAAACAGAGGTTTCTACATAAGAAACTACCTCGCCCAACAATTGTTTGCCGATTTCTTGTTCAGAAATAGGTTTCCCTTGCATAAACTTCTCCAACTTAGTGATGTCGTCATAGCTGTAAAAGGCTATACAATTTCCTTCGCCACCATCACGCCCGGCTCTACCGGTTTCTTGATAATATCCCTCAAGACTTTTCGGAATATCGTGATGAATAACGAACCGGACATCTGGTTTGTCGATTCCCATTCCAAAGGCGATAGTGGCGCAAATCACGTCTGCCTCTTCCATCAAAAAGGCATCTTGATGCTTAACCCGTGTTGCAGCATCCAATCCGGCATGATAAGGTAAAGCCTTAATGCCATTGACTTGGAGTGTTTCTGCCATCTCCTCTACTTTCTTACGGCTAAGGCAATATACGATGCCAGATTTTCCTTCGTGTTCTTTGATGTAGCGAATCATATCGCGAGCTACATTCTTGGATTTCGGACGAATCTCGTAGTATAGATTGTCGCGATTAAAAGAAGATTTGAACACTTTTGCCTCGGTCATCCCAAGGTTTTTCTGAATATCGCTCTGAACTTTTGGTGTTGCTGTAGCAGTTAGAGCCATCACTGGAACTTCTCCAATAGCTTCAATCATTGGGCGAAGCCTTCTGTATTCTGGACGGAAATCGTGCCCCCATTCAGAAATACAATGCGCTTCATCAATAGCAACAAGAGAAATATTTACGTCCTTAAAGAAATCAATATTCTCTTGTTTGTTTAGCGATTCTGGTGCAACGTAAAGCAACTTAGTGATGCCTGCTTTAATGTCGCTTCTTACTTGCTCGGCTTCGCCTTTATTAAGAGATGAATTGAGAAAATGGGCAACTCCACGCTCCGAGCCGAAGCTTCGAATAGAGTCAACCTGATTCTTCATCAGTGCGATTAGCGGTGAAACGACAATGGCCGTTCCGTCAGATATCAATGCTGGTAATTGATAGCAAAGCGATTTTCCACCGCCCGTTGGCATAATTACAAATGTGTCGTTTCCGTCAAGAACACTTTTAATGATTTGTTCCTGTTCCCCCTTAAATTGGTTAAAACCAAAGTACTTTTTAAGTGCGTCTTTCAATTCTGATCCTACTGCTGTTTCCATTCAATTTTTTTTCCCTTGATGTCTAAAGGTAGGGATTTGCCCATAACCGACATCCCGTATTTTTAGTTTTTATCCTAACGTACAAATTCAATCGATGAACTTCTGTTTTTGGGGGCGCAAATGTGAGTAATAAACTCCTTTTTTCGTCATGTTTGCTAGGCTCAAACGCTTACTTTTATGATTATTGCAACGAGGACAACAATTCTGCATGCAGAATAAATTTGCGGAGGGCCGAATTTTAAAGTTCCAAGCGCTTTTGACTAGATGAAAGACCTAACGATTATCATTCCGGCCTATAACGAAGCGGCCTCGTTAAATGAGTTTTTACCCGAATTAATTTCGTTTATCCAAACGAACGACCTTCATCTGATTATTGTTAATGATGGCTCAAAGGATGAAACGTTAGCTGTTCTGAAGCAATTTGAAGGAACAGAACGGTACCAGTTCTTCTCTCATAAAGTAAATAGAGGTTATGGTGGAGCTATAAAAACCGGAATACGAAATGCGCTTACCGATTTCGTTATTACGATTGATGCGGATGGTCAGCACGATTTGAATGATGTGTTGGCTTTGCGTGATATGATTGGAAAGACGGATGCTGACATGATTGTGGGCAGTAGGTTGGCGCATAAAGATGCATCCTTGTACAGAGGGATAGGAAAAAGCTTGATTAGGTGGTTTGCCAAACTGCTTTTACCGATACATATTAATGATATCAATTCTGGAATGAAGATTTACAACACGGAAATGGCCAAACGCTATATCCGACTTTGTCCTGACCACATGGCCTACAGCGACATAATTGCGATGGTGTTCATTAGCAAACGTCATTTAGTGTTGGAACAGCCAATCAATATCAAGCCGAGAACTGCTGGAGTAAGTACGATTAGTACACTAACAGCCATCGAAACTGTAAAGGAGATTTTGAATATTGTAATTCTATTCAATCCAATGCGTGTGTTTTTTCCAATTGCGTTTATGAGTCTTGCACTCGCATTGGCTTGGGGAATCCCGATTGCATTGCGCGGTCGTGGGGTCAGTACGGGAGCGATGCTTGGGTTCACCACCGGACTTTTGTTTTTCTTCTTAGGCCTTCTTGCCGAGCAACTTTCTCAGATCCGAAAGGATAGCGTAGACAAGTAATCTACCTAGCCAATTCTTTATTTCTTCAGAAGAGATTTTCCCCAATTCAAATTGTTCTTAGCAAGTTCATAGCTTGGATTAAGTTCCAGTGCTTTTTCGCAAGCTTTAATTCCTTTTTCGGGTTCATTCAATTCATTGTATGCGCAGCAGATATTATTGTATGCTTCTGCATAATCGGGTTTGAGCACCAGCGCCTTTCTACACTCGGCAATGCAGTCTTCAAATCGCTTTAGCCGATAATATTCCAAACTTAGATTGAGATGATTTTCTGGCGAAGGATTATTTGCCGCAAGGTTTTCTTTTTGTTTTAAAGTTTGATTGGCACTCACCGAAAAATCATCAAGTAATTGCTTGGCGTTCTCGTGGCCGGGACTCAGCCTTAGAACTTCTGTTAAATGATAGCGTGCATTGGAAAGATCTCCTTTTTTTATCAGCCATTGAGCGTAGAAATAATGACAATCAGGATAACTAGATCCCTTTTGGATGCTTTTCTCATAATAGCGTTGCGCAAGCTCGCTGTTGCCCGAAGCGGCTTGGCATATTGCCATATTTAAACTCAAATAAGGATGATTTCCGTATTGAGTTGAGAACGCACGATTGTAATAGTCAATGGCGGTAGGATAATCTCCAACGCGCATTTTCGCTAAACCATAATTCATCAAACCGCGTCCGTTGTTTGGACTTTTAATCGTTACATCGCGCCATAGACTTTCATCGCTAAACCAAATAAGGTTTCGTTGATGAGTTCCGTATGCGTTTCCAGCTAAAATCATCAATCCTAAAACCATTGAGATAGTACGTGCTGCCGAAGAATTTTCAAGCTGTGGTTTTAAGAGAAGATAGAATCCCCACGATGCAGCCATGGTGAGACCCACAAACGGATAGAACATTCGGTGGTCGTTGGTTACTTCTGCCAACGGAATGATGCTTGAAGTTGGAACTAAAGCAACAATAAACCAAATGAGCCCAAAAGAAATAGGGCGTAAATGTTCCTTTTTTGTGCAATAGATGATGCTTGCGGTAAGCGCAATCAGAAACAAGATTCCGACAATGAAACGGTAGTCAGATAGGCTTGTGACAAGCGTCCAATCTGTATCGGCACTAAGATTTATTGGTATGAAGAACGTCCAAAAGTATCGGAGAATGACAAATGGCTGCGTAATCAAGTAATTGTACACCGATGGGCCTCCTGCAACCCACGTTTCTGGTTCCATGTGTCTCGTAAAAAGGAAACTAATAGCACAAACAATAATTACCGCTATTGATTTTTTGAAGGCGTTCCATACGCTTTTGAATGTTTTACCCGTGAGTTTGGTGAAGTCGGTGTTTTCTTCGAACAAAAGAATATAAGCCAACAACAGCCCAACGTACATCACCGAAGTTGGTTTAGTGAGAATACCAATAATTACGATTGGAAGTGACCAAAGCTTTTTCTTGCCAGTGGTATACTGATACACTACAAATGCTGCTACCACCAGTGCGGTCGAAATAATGTCCGATCGTGCCGATATATAATTGATGGATTCGGCATTGGCCGTGTGTAACATGTACCACGCCACTGCAAATAATGCCACAGCATCTGCGGCAAATTGGTCGGTCAATTGTCTAAAAACCTTTCGGAATAGGAGGAACATGAATATTCCCTGAAAGATTACCCATAAAAACGTAGAAATATGGAAGTAAAAAGGGTCTAGTTCATTCCCAGCTAAGTAGTAATCCACGGCAGCCGAAAGAGTAACGATAGGGCGGTAAGATTGGTTGGTTGGAAGCGAACTCTGAGTAGTGCCATCCGTGAAATACTCTTTGAAATATTTTAAATCCTTCACATAACCATTATTGACAATGGTGTGACTGTCGTCAAAGTGAAAACCGTTGTTAAAGTGATTCCAATAAGTTGCGGTAAAAGCAACCAAAAGCAGAATAGCAAAAAGTCTGATGATTGATTTTTGATTCAATTTCATGAACACTCTTTCTTTAAACGCAATTTCAACTTGTGGGATTTTAATAAGAATTCAGCCCCGAATATAATTGCGTCAGTCCAATCTACGCGACCATATTACCATTCATAATCCAATTTTTACGTGGAGGTCTGCGGTCAATAAACGAAACGCAACGTTACCTTTGCGCGCCATGAGCAGAGAACTTCCTGAGGGAGAGGTAAGAGAAGAGGGCGAAATGTCGTTCTTAGAGCATCTGGAAGTGCTGCGATGGCATTTAGTGCGCTCGGTTTCGGCAATTTTCATTTTCTCTATTGCCGCTTTTATTGCTAAAGGTTTTATTTTCGATACGTTGCTTCTTGGTCCAAAAAATGGAGATTTTTGGACCTATCGCATGGCGTGCAAGTACCTCGATTTGTTGTGCTTTGAGGAAATGCCGTTCGACTTGATTAACATCAGCATGTCTGGTCAGTTTAGCACACATATTGTAGTTTCGATTATTGCTGGTTTTGTAGTGGCGTTTCCGTATGTAGTTTTTGAAATGTGGCGTTTTGTCAAGCCAGGTCTTCATAGCAACGAACGGAAATATGCCAATGGAATGGTGTTTTATGTGTCATTCCTATTCATTCTAGGAGTGTTGTTCGGGTACTATTTCATTGCGCCACTTTCTGTTAATTTTTTGGGAACCTATCAGGTAAGTGAGACCATTCGCAATCAAATAGATTTGAACAGTTATTTCAGCACAATTGCAACGCTGGTATTGGCAAGTGGAGTCGTTTTTGAGTTGCCAATTCTTATTTACTTTCTTACCAAAATTGGAATGGTTACTCCGGCTTTATTAAGACAATATCGCAGACACGCAGTTGTTGGAATCCTGATTTTAGCGGCAGTGATTACACCTCCTGATGTGTCGAGCCAGATACTTGTATTTATTCCATTAATGTTGTTGTACGAAATAAGTATTGGAGTATCTGCTATTGTTTTGCGAAACGAAGCCAAGGCAAATGCCGATATTTGAACCGATGAGAGAAGCGCGGCCTAGTTTATGACCCATTTCCGATATTTTCTGCTTGCGCTATCCATGCTCATTTCGAGCGTTACACTCGCGCAAGAAAAAACCAAAGTAAAAGGAACGATTACTGATGCTCAAACAGGCGAGCCGTTGCCGTTTGTCAACGTGTCTTTTATGGGTAAAAATGTAGGAACAACAACCGATTTTAATGGTAAATATCAGATGGACACCAAGTGGGGTTCAGATAAAGTTCAGGCCTCGTTTATGGGCTATGATGCCATGGAAAAAGAGGTTGTTCAAGGCCAAAACAACACCATTGATTTTGCGCTGGAACCCAAGCAGATTAAGCTTGACGAAGTAGTTGTAAAGGCAAAAGGTCGCTATAAGAACAAGGAAAATCCTGCGGTTGAACTGATTCAACGAGTAGTTGATAATCGGGATAAAAACCGAAAGGAAGGGTTCGATCACTATCAGTACGATAAGTACGAGAAAATGCAACTCGATATCAACAACATTACCGAGGAGTTCATGAACCGAAAGGCGTTCAAGAAATTCGCTTTCATGTGGGAATATGTTGATACATCAACCGTAAACGGAAAGCCATATTTGCCACTTTATCTTACCGAAACAAAGTCGAAAGTTTTTCTGCGAAAAGACCCGAAAGCTGAAAAGGAAGTTACCTATGGATTGAAGACAGTTGGTTTTGAAGACTTTATGGATGCCGAAGGAATTGATTATTTCATGGAGAAGATTTATCAAGACATTGACATCTACGACAATACCATCCTGTTGATGGAGAAGCAGTTCAAGAGTCCAATTTCCAATATAGCACCTGTTTCCTACAAGTATTTCATCCTCGACACCATGGATATTAACGGGGTTGAATGCGTTCAGATGGCATTTCAGCCGCGTAATAGTGCGGATCTTGCGTTTCGAGGAGATTTGTGGGTGGCACTCGATTCATCTTACGCAGTTAAGAAGGTGGTAATGACCATCACGCGAAGCGCTAATATCAATTTTGTAAGTGCGTTGGAAATTCAGCAGGAATTCGATTATTCCACAGAGTTGAACTGGCATTTGGTAAAAGACCAAATGACTATCGATTACAACATGCTTACCAATAGCATGGGCATGTACGGTAAGAAAACCGTCACGTACAAGGATATTATTGTCAATCAGCCTGCACCAGATTCTATTTGGGCAAATCCCGCTCGGTTTGTTGTTCAAGAGGATGCAAAAACGCAAGGCGAAGAGTTTTGGGACGAAGCAAGACACGAAGAACTCAATAAGAACGAGCAAGGCGTGTACGAAATGACAAAGGAAATGAAGGAATTGCCTGCCTTCAAACGAGCCATGAATATTCTTTTCTTGCTTATTTCTGGGTATTATGAGGTTGGAGTTGTTGATTTTGGCCCCCTATACAATGCCGTTAGTCTTAATTCCGTTGAGCATTGGAGGTTCAGGCTTGCCGTAAAAACGAACAAGAAATTCAGCGAAAAGTGGAAGCTTGAAACGTATTTGGCTTATGGTCTTGATGACCGAAAGGACAAACGATTGAAAGGGGGTGGAGGCGTCACTTATCTTTTCAAACAACGGCCATATCATCAGTTAAGTGTTGAATTTCAGAGGGATATTCAAATGCCAGGTCAAGCACTTTTGCTTGCTAGTGATGACAACATTTTCCTTTCGGCCAGACGAGGAGTAGCCAACCTAATGATATACTACGATTCTTACAGATTGAATTACTTGAAGGAATGGAATTTCGGTCTTGGAGTAGGTATAAATTTAGAACACAGAAGACGAGAAGTGGCGGGTGCGCTAACTTTTGACCCTGTCAATGAGAGCCTAGCTGATCCAAAGCTTGTTGCCACCAACGAGGTTGGATTGACCTTGCGTTACGCACCTAACGTTAAGTATTATGAAGGTCGCTCTTCTCGCGTGCCAATGCTTAATAAATACCCAATTTTGGATATCAGTTACAACTACTCCATTCCGGGATTTCTTGATGCCAACTACGAATATCACAAGATAGGAGTTCGCTTGTTTAAGCGTATTTACATGAGTCCGATTGGCTTTGCTGATACTCAGTTTGAAGGAGGATGGATGATAGGTAGAGTACCGTTTCCGTTGCTATTCATACATCGAGGAAATCAAACGTTTTTCCATGATCCAAACACATTCAATATGATGAACTGGTTTGAGTTTGTGAGCGATAAGTACATTTCGATTGATTATTACCATCATTTCAATGGCTTCATTTTTAATAAGGTTCCATTCCTTAAAAAATTAAAATGGAGGATGACAACTGGTGTCAAAGCAGTTTGGGGAGGCGTATCCGTGGGAAATACACCAGGTATGACGGAAAGCGAAAACATATTCAAATTCCCGAGTAGAAGAGTGGAGGACAAAAAAGGAAATCCAATTCTTGATCAATACGGAAATGAACAATATGGCCAAGTAACATTTACGTTGGAAAAGATGCCTTACGTAGAAGCAAGCATTGGCATTGAAAATATTTTTAAAGTAATTAGCGTTGACCTCGTAAAGCGATTTACTCATTTGGACAACCCTAACGTATCTCAATTAGGTGCTGCCAAGGGTTGGGGTTTTAGAGTAAGAGCGGGAATTCGTTTCTAATGAAACTTCGTGCGGAAAATATCAAGAAGAAATATGGCAGCCGTATGGTTGTAAAAGGTGTTTCTATTGAGGTGAGCCAAGGCGAGATTGTAGGTCTTTTGGGTCCAAATGGAGCTGGTAAAACCACTTCGTTTTATATGATAGTCGGACTTATTCGGCCAAATGAGGGTGCAGTTTATTTAGACGATAAAGACATCACTAACCTTCCTATGTACAAACGCGCCCAACTTGGAATTGGCTATTTACCTCAGGAAGCTTCTGTTTTTAGAAAATTGAGTGTCGAAGACAACATTCTGGCGGTTCTAGAAATGGTTGGAGCTTCCAAAAAAGAACAACACGAAAAGCTAGAATCTTTGCTTGATGAATTCGGTTTGCAACACGTTCGCAAGAACCGTGGAGACCTGCTGTCAGGAGGAGAAAGAAGGAGAACCGAAATTGCACGCTGCTTGGCCGTAAATCCTCATTTTATTTTGCTTGATGAGCCATTTGCTGGGGTTGATCCCATAGCGGTTGAAGACATTCAGGAAATCGTAGCCAAACTCAAACAAAAAAACATCGGCATTCTTATAACCGATCATAATGTGCACGAAACGCTACGCATTACTGACCGAGCTTACCTCCTGTTTGAAGGAGATATTCTTAAAGCAGGAACTGCCGAGGACCTCGCCAATGACGAGCAGGTTAGAAGAGTTTACTTGGGTCAGAATTTTGTGCTGAGGTAGCGCAAACTAAGCTTTTGTAAGCTCAAATTCGAAGCTTTCCATAATCTGATTGGCTAAAAGATCTTTACAAGCTTTTTCTACTTTTTCCTTTGCAGCGGCTTCATTCTCTGCCTCAACCTCCAACGAAATGTGTTTGCCAATACGAACGTTTCCAACTTCCGGTAGTCCAAGGTTTTTCATACTTGAACTAACTGCTTTTCCTTGAGGGTCAAGTAGTTCTTTTTTTGGCATTACATCAATCTCAGCTTTGAACTTCATTTTTTGAAATAAATAGGTTGTTGAAAATAGAAATTACTACGTACAAAGATAGGATGATAGGAATGGCAACTGGGCGTAGAATTATCAACAGAACCACAGAAATTATCAAGAAAGTGAACCGAACTTCATTTCCTTTCCATCCAAATCGCTTGAATTTCATAGCGAGTAAAGGAATGTCTGAAACCATTAGTGCGGATAGGCCAAGAGAAGAACCTATAATAAAGCCTTGGCTGGTTATTATAGATTCTAAATCCCAGCTTAGTTCGAAAGGCATGAAGGCTATTATAAGTGGAATGGAAATAATCCAAAGTGCGCTTGCCGGAGTTGGAACTCCTCGGAAACTATCGGATTGCCGCGTATCAACGTTGAATTTTGCCAATCTCAATGCCGAAAAAACCGGAATCGCAAGCGGAATAAACAACAACGGGTTTTGAAATAAATCTTGAACTCCACCTAGCAATTGAATGCCACCTGTAAGATAGTGCAACAGCATTAGTCCGGGAACAACCCCAAATGTCACCATATCTGCCAACGAATCTAATTCTGCGCCAATGGGTGACGAAACCTTGAGAAGTCTTGCGGCAAATCCATCAAAAAAATCAAAAACTGAAGCAGCGATAAGGAGGTATGCCGCAGTAAGCGGGTCGCCCAATCCAACGGAAACAATCGCCAAGCAACCGCAAAGCAGATTTAAGCAGGTGATGAAATTTGGAACGTGTTTAATTGGATTCATTTGCCGAAGGTAAGAAAGGCGTTAGTATACAATTAGGGACAAATAGTAAGATTTGAATACTAAGCATGTAACCTTTATGATGTGTAAGCATAGAAGGATACTGAAACAAGGATGAGTAAACATTTAGATGAATTAGAACAATCTCTCGAGCAATCGGAGAGCGATGCACAAAGGCTAGAGGCTCTTTTGGGTATTTTGCTTGCCCATAAAGACGAAGATTTTGTTGAAGGATGGAAGTTTGGGAAAGAAGCGCTTCACCTTGCAGAAGCACTTAAAGACCGAAACAGTGTGGCTAGTGCCCACGAAGGATTGGCAAATGTGCTTTGGAAATTGGCAGAATACTCCCAAAGTATAGAGCATTTTGAGCAAGCTTTGGATAAGTATCTCGGCCTTGGCGACCTCTACGCTGTAGCCCGATGCTATTGCGGAATGGGAATTATTTCCGGGACATTGCAGGATTACCGCACCGCGCTGGAATATTTTGAAGATGGACTTTCTGCCAGCAGGCGAGCCGATAATCAACATTTGGCAGCAACAATTACTGGAAATATTGGCCATGTCTACTTCAATCTAGGAAGGTATAAAGAGGCGATGGATTGCTTTCAGCATGGATATGATTTTTACAAAGAAGTCAACGAAAACCAAGGCATTGCAAACATGCTTGGAGGAATGGCTGGAGTGTACGTTTATCAAGGTGAATACGATAAAGGAATGGAACTCGTCCGAAGATCACTCGAAGCCCATAAAGTGAGTAATCACCGTAGAGGTATTGCCGTTTCAATGCAGAATATTGGAAATACTTTTCATCGAATGGGTAAATTGGATAAAGCCAAAATAGAATTGAAAGGGGCGCTCAATTACACACGTTCCATCAACTTAAAGATGATGGAGTATGAAGTGCTCAAAAATTTGAGCGAGGTTTGTTCTGATTTGGGAGAGGAAGAGCAGGCAGCAGAATACCTTCGTTTATACATAGAAGGACAAAAAGAGGAAAATGCTATTTCGGTAAAACGTAAGAACGAACAGTTCAAGCAGCGTCAGCTAATTCGCGAAATACAAAACGAGAAGAAATAATCGAGCGAATCAATCACGATTCACCCTCTTTTTGTGTAAAAATTCCGTTTAAGCCCTAAAATCGGTTTTTCGAAATAATGCCAGCTAAGTGTCGCAAATGGCGCAATAACTGCAAATGCTAGTAACGGTTTTAATAATAGAAAAGCCCAAATGTTTTCGTCTAGGTCTGCAATTGCCAATACTCGTTGTCCAATGAGTAGCCCAATTTCATGAAAGCAAAACAATCCATAGCTAATCACTCCGAGAAATGTTATGGTTTTCAACTTCCCGAACTTGAAAAAACTGTTGTCGCAATAGTTCTGTTCGAAAATGAAGAATGAGAGGATTACCGCATAGAACATCTTCTCAATAATAAGACTGACGTAGCCGGGCAAAATCTGATTGTTGAAAACAGGGCCGTACACCAAAAGCGAACAGATAAACAGCAGATAAATACCGATTATGCTTCCTTTTTTCAAGTTTTTTAAAGTTTCAAATCCCCAATTCCGATTGAAGGAGATGAAAGCAAAGATGGCACCAAGACAAATGTCGCCCAACAAAAACAGCGTGTGAAACCACAAATTGGCATCCGTTCCAAAAAGTTTAACGGTGGTGATGGCAAACACAATAAGAAGCAATCCGAACAACCACTTTTCATTCTTTCTAAAAATGATTAACAGGAACGGCCAGAATATGTAAAACTGTTCTTCCACCGAAACACTCCAGAGCACACTTATGATAGGAGAGTGTGTCCAACCGTGTTCTATCAGGAAGAAATTGCCTACAAAAAGGATGAAATACCACGGATTTCCGATCTCCTCGTATGGTTCTCCAATAAACTCCATCCCCATTGGAACAAGCACAAAACCAATAAATAGAACCAGAAAATAAAGTGGCCAAATGCGCAGTGCTCTCCTTATATAATACAGCCAGGGCTTAAATATTCCGGCATGTTGTCGCTCTTCCAAAATGACCCAAGTGTTAATGTAACTCGAAAGCACAAACGCAAAGCTGAATCCTGTTTTTCCAAAAATGTAAACGTAGTTCTTTACCCAACCATATATTCCAGATTGCTGAATGTAGGTGCTGTCGGTATCCAAGGCATGACCCAGAAAAATGAACAGAAAAGCGATGAAACGCAGTGCATCTAGGTTTTTAAAGAAGACTCTTTGCGCTTTGGGCTGGTTAGGCATCTGGTTCAATTTACATCTATCATTGATGTCGTTCAAAGCTAAGAACTACCTTCGACACAATTTTCAGATTAGGTTTCCGTTCCCGGTGTCCAAAACCGTGTGAAAACTCATTTTTGATAACTTTAAGACCTGTTCGCGAACATGACTAAAAAGCTTTATTTACCCATCTTAATTGCCACTTCAATCCTATTCGGGACAGACGCAGTGGCACAGGCTCCAAAATACAGTAACGAATTCTTATCAATTGGTGTTGGAGCCCGTGGTATGGGATTAGGAAACTCGCTAGTTGCAAGTGTAAATGATGTGACGGGTGGTTATTGGAATCCCGCATCTTTGCCTTTGGCTCAGCAAAAATGGCAGGTTTCGCTTATGCACTCCGAGTATTTTGCAGGTATTGCCAAGTACGATTATGCAGCAGTTTCTGCCCCAATTGTGGACGATCATACCCAAGCTTCGTTCAGTTTTATTCGCTTTGGTGTTGATGATA
The DNA here is from genome assembly GCA_021741075.1 of Flavobacteriales bacterium. Lineage (GTDB taxonomy): Bacteria > Bacteroidota > Bacteroidia > UBA10329 > UBA10329 > UBA10329. The sequence continues at coordinate 69,032 of JAIOYO010000008.1, forward strand.
TTCCAAACACAACTCAACTGATTGATGATGAAGGCAACATCGATTATGACAAGGTAACTGCATTTACCGCTGCCGATTACGGATTTCTTATTAGTGTTGGTAGAAGCAGTGCAAAAATTCCAGGATTGCGTTATGGTGGTACAGTGAAAATCGTTTACCGGCACGTTGGGAAATTTGCCAATTCTTGGGGTTTTGGTCTTGATGGAGGCGTGCAATATGACTACAAAAAGTGGAAGTTCGGATTGATGGCGCGAGACGTGACCTCAACTTTTAATGCGTGGAATTTCACCTTGGATGATGAGACCAAGCAAGTTTGGTTGCAAACAGGTAACGAGATTCCTAAAAACTCCTTAGAGGTTACCCTACCGAAGATGATTCTTGCAGCAGGTAGGAGATTTAATATCTACAAAAAGTTTGGTCTCTATGCCGAGTTTGATTTTGATTTCACATTTGACGGAAAACGATCGGTCCTTATCAAAGGCGACCCTATTAGCATTGAGCCACATGCCGGAATCGAGTTGTTCTATTCCGATTTCGTTTTTCTCCGTTTTGGTGTGACCAATATTCAAGATTACACAAACGATGATGGTAAGAAGGTTTGGACATGGCAGCCTAACGTTGGAGTGGGCGTTCGCATCAAGGATTTTTACATCGATTATGCTCTAACAGATGTCGGAAATCAATCAGTAGCCTTATTCAGTAACGTATTCTCTTTGCGGGCAGACATTCACAAAGACATGTTTAAGAAGAAACCCAAAGCCGAATGAGGAAACTTTTACTGATAGCTTTCTTGCTTCAGTCTGCCTTGACCTTTTCTCAGCCGTATGGCAACGAGTGGGTCAATGCTTCTCAACCTCATTTTCAGTTCAACGTAAATAAAGAAGGAATTTACCGCATCAGTTATCAGGTGCTTGATGATGCCTTGGCGCAGCACGGATTCAATCTTTCTTCAATAGATCCTCGCAACATTCAGCTATTCGCCCGTGGCGAGCAGCAATTTATTTACCTCCAAGGAGAGGTCGATGGTGTTTTTGATTCGAATGATTTCATTGAATTTTATGCGCGTGGTAATGATGGCGTGTTTGACGATGGCGCCTATTTCGATAATCCGCTCAATAACGCTAACCCTTACTACAGCCTTATTAACGACACCATTCGGTATTTTCTAACGTGGAATAACTCCACAAACAATGCTAGAATGGCATGGGAAACAGATGTCAATTTTAGCAGCTACACTGCTTCGCCTTACATAATTCGTGATGAGATTGATGAGTTGCACAACAACTATTTCTACGGACAGACTTTTAATCAGACAAACAGCACAAGCCCAATTTATGATGGAGGCGAAGGGTTCTATGGTTATTATTTCGACCCCGGATTCATAGATTCTTTCTGGAATTTAGGCACAACTAATCGGTATGCTCAAGGTCCCGATGCTGAAATTGAAGTGAGCGTAGTTGGTAATTCTTATGACGATAAGAATCTCCGAATTGTGGGGCCATCCATCGATTTTAACACAATTGTTGAACAACGAAACGGATACCGATACAATTTTACCGTTCCAACAGCATCTCTTGGTACTTCGGTTTCAAACTTTACCTTTTCTATAAATAACACACCAAGTGCTGGGTCATACAGAGCCATTGTCGGTTACGTCAAGGTACGCTATCCTCAAACACCTAATATTGGCAATGCAACTGCTGCCAAGTTTTTGGTTGACGATAATCCGAATTACCCAGCACAACCTAAAAGCCGTGTGCAATTGGCAGGATACGCCCAAAGCACTCCGCGTTTATATGATCTAACAAATCATAGAATCCTTCCCGTAGGTGGCGCTCCTGGTAGTTATGAGTTTCTTGTTCCTGACAACGGAAGCTTAAAGGAATGCTATATCACTAGTGAAGCCAGTATTACGGCAAATGCCATCACTACATTGAGGCCAGCCGGACCAAATGGCTCTGCCTATTTTACCGATTTTAATGCGCTGGATCCCAACACAGATTATTTTGCCATTGGCCATCCTTCCTTTTACACAGAGGTCCAGCAATATGCTTCCTACCGAAACAGCTCGGGCCACAACGCCATCGGAATTGATGTGGAAGAACTTTACAATCAGTTTGGTTGGGGAATCAATAAACATCCGCTTGCCATCCGCAAGTTTGCACAGTGGGCTTTAGGAAACCTTACCGCTCCTAAGCACATTTTCTTAATCGGAAAGACCATTCCATCCTTAGCGGGAAGAACCAATCCTGCTCTTTTTGCCGAGATACTTGTGCCTTCGTTCGGTTATCCGCCTAGCGATAACATGATTACTTCCTATTTGGGAACAGGAACATATCTCGAAGAAACAGGAATCCCAATTGGACGATTGGCAGCAAAATCGCCTCAGCAGGTAAGTGATTATATGCAGAAAGTGCAGGAATATGAAGCCTTAGGAAACGAATTTTGGATGAAGAGTGGAATGCACCTTTCTGGTGGAGCAGCTGGAGCTCAGTTGCTTCAAATTCGTGCGTTTATGGATTCATATAAGTACATTTTTGAAGACACGCTGCTAGGTGGTCACATTCAAACTTTTCAGAAAACCAGTTCGCAACCGTTCCAAATTACCCAGGTTGATTCCATTACCAACCTTATCAATAACGGAGTTCAGCTTATCAACTTCTTTGGTCATGGCTCTTCGGTCGGTTTCGATGTAAGTATCGACCATCCTTCCCTCTTCAATAACGACAACGGTAAATACCCAGTTATGATGGCCAATTCGTGCTATGCGGGAGACATTCACCAGCCTCTTAGTGTTCCTTCTTCCATTTCCGAAGAATGGGTGCTAGAGCCTCAGGGCGGAGCTTTAGCTTTTCTCTCAACTGTTGGTCCTGGAAACCTTTTCTACCTTAATAGCTACTGCACCAATTTCTATCATAGCCTAAGTAATCTCGAATACAACAATACCATTGGTTGGCAAGTGAAACGCGCCATTCGCGAGAATGCGCAACCACTAAATTACGTGACGCGGATGCACAATTTGGAGTATACCCTCCATGGCGATCCCGGTATCAACATCACCGATAGGCCCAAACCCGACCTGATGGTGAATCAGCAGAGCATTTGGTTTGAACCAACAGAAATCACCACCGAGATGGCAACCTTCGAAATGAACATCAAGATTACCAATCTTGGTGCTGCTTTTAGCGATACGTTCCTCATTGAAATTGCCCGTCAGTTGCCTACTGGACAGGTAGATACTACCCTAAGCATTTTTCATCCACCCGTAAATTACATTGATACGCTTACGGTTTTCATTCCTGTCAATCTGGTAGATGGTCTTGGAATCAATACACTTTGCGTGTCGTTGGACAATAGTCAGATTATTGATGAAATGTCTGAAGTGAACAATGATGTCTGTGTAACGGTAAATGTGCTTTCGCCCGACATCGTTCCTATTTGGCCATATAAGTTTGCCGTTATTCCTGACCAAGGGCCAACCTTGAAATGCTCAACAGGTAATCCGTTTGCCCCCGTCAAGACTTATCGGATTGAACTAGATACTACCGATTTGTTCAATAGCCCATTGATGCAGTTTACTACCATCACCCAAGGTGGAGGTGTGGTTAATTGGACCCCAAGCTTACTTGCCAATATGCCCGATAGCACCGTCTATTTTTGGCGCGCCAGTGTTGATTCTGCCACCTACGGTTTTTACAAATGGCGCGAAACCTCGTTTCAATATATAATTGATAAATACGGCTGGGGACAGGCGCATTATTTTCAATACAAGGAAGACGAGCACAGTAACATCATTTACGATCGCCCCGAAAGAGATTGGGATTTCTTGCAAACGCTCAAGCAATTGAAGGTAAATAGCGTTGGCATGATTGATAATCTTGCCGAAGGTGAAGGAACAAATTACTTTATTGATAACGGCCGCGAAGAATATCTAGGTTGCACAGGAAACACGGCCTATTATCCACAACTACTAACCGCAGTTATGGATGCTTGTACGCTAGAACCGTGGTACACCCCTGGAGTTGATCAAGTAACTGGGCAGTTTTATCCTGGCGCAGGATCGCACGGGCAGCTCGAACCATGTAGAACACGACCAGAAGGATGGTATCAATGGGCAACCGACCCTCCGGGATCAGACAACATGATAAACTTCCTAAACAATGTTGTTCCAGATAGTAACTACATCGCTTTTACTACTTGGAGACCAGTTACTTCTACCGGATACGATTTGCAGAATCTCCCTGCCAACGTCATTCAAACATTGCATGACCTTGGCGCTACTGCCATAGACACGCTTGGGAATGTGGCATATGCTTTTTTTGCTAAGAAAGGCGACCCGTCATCAGCAATTGAAGTGTTTGGTCAGAACCTTACAGACAACATCAGCTTAACCGCAACCATGGCGGGTTGCTACAATCAAGGTACCATCACCACAAAATATATTGGGCCAACATCCGAATGGAAATCGTTGCATGTACGGTCAAATCCGAAAGAGAATCCAACATTAGACAGTATCGCTATTAGCGTTATTGGCGTGCGACCGAGTGGGGTAGAGGAAGTAGTAATGTCTGGCATTGACGGCAATAGCACAGATATTCTCGACCTCTACAATTCCGTTGATGCCAGCATTTATCCACGATTACGGCTTAGTGCTTTTTGTGTTGATGATAGTGCAGCCAGCACCCCACCGCAAATCGATCGTTGGCAAGTGCTTTTCGAAGGTGTTCCAGAAGCCGCCCTTAACCCGCATATTTCCTATACGTTTGAGAGCGACACACTTTATGATGGCGACATGCTCAAGTTCCATGTGGCCATCGAGAACATCAGCGAGTTTGATATGGACAGCCTACTGGTTCATTATTGGATAGAAGATGCCGCTGGTAATAGAAATTACCTGCCTTATCCGCGGCAAGCACCACTCTTGGCGGGCGAGTTTTTGTATGATACAATTGTCACAAGTCCGCTCGCATTCCTTGGCGGAAACGTGTTTTGGGTGGAGGTAAATCCGCGCAGACCAGATCAATCTTTCGGCTACGATCAGCTAGAGCAATATCATTTCAATAACCTCGCAAACGTAAAATTCAACGTGGCAGGAGATGGCGTAAATCCCATTATGGATGTCACTTTCGATGGCATCCACATCTTAGATGGCGACATCGTTTCGGCCAAGCCCTACATCGTTATTGAGTTGGATGATGAGAGTCAATTTAGGCTCCTTAACGATACTTCCGATTATCAAGTGTTTTTAAGGGAGCCCGAATCACAAAACCTTCAGCGTATTTGGTTCAAGAATTTTACCAATATGCAGTTCTACCCAGGAGAATCGCCCGATAATAAAGCACGAATTGAATGGGATGCCGAGTTCCAAATTGATGGTATTTACGAGCTTTGGGTGCAGGGCTACGATCAGTCCAACAACGCTGCCGGAGACCAATATTACCGCATCAGTTTCGAAGTAATCAACGAAGCCACCATCTCCAACGTGCTCAATTATCCAAACCCATTCTCAACAGCTACCCACTTCGTATTCACCATCACAGGGTCAGAACAACCAGATTATTTCAAGATTCAAGTGATGACCATCACCGGAAAAGTGGTGCGCGAAATAACCATGGACGACCTCGGCCAAATGAACATCGGTCGCAACGTAACCTCCTATGCCTGGGATGGAAAAGACACCTACGGAGACCAACTAGCCAATGGCGTGTACCTCTACCGAATGGTAGCCAAACTCCAAGGCGACTACATCAAACACCGCGATAGCGGAGCCGACAAATGGATTGAAAGCGGCTTTGGCAAGATGATGTTGATAAGGTAAGCATACTCAGGTTTCCTACCCGTAAGATGCACTTTCGCTACTGCTAACATCGATTTTTTGGCAGCCAGTTCGAGTTCCGCCACAGCAAGAAGCGTTTCCGTCATTGCCAGTTCGGGTTTCGCCACAGCAAGATGTGTTTCCACCATTACAAGGACGTGTTCCGTCACTGTAAGCATCAATTCCGCTGCTGCCTCTACCAATTTCTCAACCAACAGCATCAATTTCTAAATTCCACATGATTACTTCATCACCTCATCCCCATAACCTACCTTTGCGCCCGTTCAAAAAGAAAGAATAATGGCAAAGTATGATGTAACGATTATCGGTTCAGGCCCAGGAGGCTATGTAGGAGCAATTAGATGTGCACAATTGGGCATGAAAGTGGCCATCATCGAAAAATATCCAACCCTTGGTGGCACCTGCCTCAATGTGGGTTGCATTCCATCAAAAGCATTGCTCGATTCATCAGAACATTATCATAATGCCGTTCACACCTTCAAAGAGCACGGAATCGATATTTCCGCTCCAAAAGTCAACATCAAACAAATGATTGCTCGCAAAGGAGATGTAGTAAAATCAAACGTAGATGGCATTGCTTTTCTAATGAAGAAGAACAAGATTGATGTCTATGAAGGCGTTGGAAGTTTCGAAACCAAAAACAAAATCAAGGTCACAAAAACAGATGGCAGTTCGGAAGTGCTCGATACGGAGAAGGTGATTATCGCCACCGGTTCAAAACCTTCATCGCTACCATTTATTACCATTGATAAAAAGCGAGTCATCACTTCAACCGAAGCGTTAAATCTGACCGAAGTACCAAAACACCTAATTGTTGTAGGTGGAGGAGTAATCGGCCTAGAACTAGGTTCAGTTTATGCCCGTTTGGGAGCCGAAGTTTCTGTGGTAGAATACATGGATGGCATCATTCCAACCATGGATAAGACCCTAAGTAAAGAATTACTGAAGGTTTTGAAGAAGGAAGGCGTGAAATTCTACCTAAGCCATAAGGTTAAAGCAGTAACGGCCAAAGGAAAAACGGTAACGCTCAAAGCAGATGATGCCAAAGGAAATGAGGTTTCGCTTGAAGGAGATTATTGCCTTGTTGCCGTAGGCCGTAGAGCTTACACCGATGGTCTTGGTTTAGATAAAGCAGGACTAACAACAGATGATAGAGGTAGAGTCGAGGTAGATGCACATCTACAGACAAAAGTTCCTGGCATATACGCCATTGGCGATGTCATAAAAGGAGCCATGCTTGCGCATAAAGCAGAGGAAGAAGGCATTTTTGTGGCGGAGGTAATGGCAGGGCAAAAGCCTCATGTTGATTACAATCTCATTCCTGGAGTGGTTTATACATGGCCCGAAGTGGCGGCTGTTGGGCAAACAGAAGAGCAACTGAAAGAAGCAGGCGTGGAGTACAAAGTGGGTTCATTCCCAATGCGTGCGCTAGGCCGTTCACGAGCAAGTATGGACTTAGACGGATTGGTTAAAGTACTTGCTGATAAGAACACGGACGAAATTCTTGGTGTACACATGATTGGTGCTCGCGCTGCCGATATGATAGCAGAAGCTGTTGTAGCCATGGAGTTCCGTGCTTCTGCTGAAGATGTTTCGCGTATTTCGCACGCACATCCAACCTACACCGAAGCCATCAAGGAAGCTTGTTTGGCGGCTACAGACAACCGTCCAATACACATGTAATCGCAACAATCAAATCAGAAACGTGTTCAAATATCCATGAAGCCAGAAATAGGAGTTCTCCTCATGAATGTCGGAACACCCGACTCTCCCAGCGTTAGCGATGTTCGGAAATATCTTTCCGAATTTCTAAACGACCCTCGGGTAATTGATATTCCTTGGTTGGCTAGGAAAATATTAGTCAATGCCATTATTGTTCCGTTTCGTGCACCAAAGTCTGCTAAAATCTATCAGCAAATGTGGACCGATGAAGGCTCTCCGTTGCTGATTCATTCAGAGAATTTCAAGAACGGCCTACAAGCCGAACTCGGAGAAAAGTTTCAGGTGGAGATAGCCATGCGCTACCAATCTCCTTCGGTTGCAGAAGGTTTGGAGAAGATTCGCAAGAACAACCCGAAGAAGATTATAGTAGTCCCTATGTATCCACAATATGCTTCTTCATCCACAGGAACCTGTATTGAAGAAGTAATGCGCATCAGTTCAAAATGGTGGGCCATTCCAGAAATGGTGTTCGTCAATCAGTTTTATGATTTACAGGGATATATTGATGGATTCGTAAAGCGTGGAAAGCAATTTGACCTAGACTCCTACGATCACATCATATTTAGTTATCACGGACTACCCGTTCGACAATTAGATAAGGTATATGATGAAGGTCTGTGTGATGATAGAAATTGCGAACATGGCGTAGAAGGAGATAATCAGTTCTGCTACAAAGCCACGTGTTATGAGTCGACCAAACTGATAGCTGCCGGTCTCGGACTTCCAGCAGACCGCTACACAGTATCTTTTCAGTCTCGTTTAGATGATAAATGGATTAAACCATACTCAGATAAAGTAGTGGCCGAAAAAGGGAAAGAAGGCGCTAAGCGCTTACTTATTTTCTCGCCAGCGTTTGTTGCCGATTGCCTCGAAACGCTTATTGAAATCGGTCACGAATACGATGAAATATTCAAAGAGAATGGTGGCGAAAAAGTAGACCTCGTTCCTAGTTTGAATGATGATGCCGAATGGGTATTGGCCATGGCCAATCATATCCGCACCAAATAAAAAAGGGAGAACCTAAGCTCTCCCTCTCCGTCTTTTTTCTCGCAAAGTCTTAATGAAGCATTACTCGCTTGCTAAAATTCTTTCTAGTATTAGATAGATTGATGAAGTAGATTCCACGAGCTAGGTCACCAGCTGGTAGTCTTACTTTATTCATTCCGTCTGTAGCAACACCTGTAAAATCTAGCGTTCTTCTTCCAGCTGCATCAAACAGGAAGATGGTATATCCTTCGTTGTCGGCAGCAGTGAATTCAACAACTAATTCAGTTTGGTCAACATCATAGGCATTCACAAAATTGAAATCGTTTCCATCGTTTCCGCAGGTAACTGCAATAACCTCTGAATACTCAGACTTTCCAGAGAAATCCGTGTTTTTCAATCGGTAGTAAGAGGTTCCTCCGTAAGGAAGATTATCAACTGCATTGTAAGTAATTGACTGATTGCTATTGCCAGCGCCTTCAATCACATCAACCACTTCGAAATCAACGCCATTATTACTTCGCTCAACGGTGAAGAAGTCGTTGTTTGTTTCTGTCCAAGTGGTCCATTTCAAATCAATGGAACCATCACCGCACTCACCTGCAAAACGCACAAGCTCAATCGGAAGAGGATCACTATTGTCAACCAATGTCCAAACTGGATACATGTCTTCTCCCGAAGTAGAAGGTACTTGTCCTACTGTCATCATAAGCTGTCTTGTGCCTGGAGAATTCGTAAAAGCGGGCTGGCTATACAGCCAATCTCCCCAACGATCTGCGTCATGATTATAGCGTTGGGGAACCAAATTGGCCGCAACGATATGATTACTGCCGCCAAGTTCATCTGCATCGTAGGTGAATGTGTACTGAACCTTTGGGTTGGTAGAGTAGTTAGGGTCGTCACCACCTGTTCCTTCACCAAGAAGGTTAGCTCCAGGCCCAGTATTTTCATTGTCGATAATCCAAAAACGGTCTACTACCCAAAAATGACTGGCTTGGCTATAATCGTCTGTAAGGTGCAGTACCGTGGTCGGAAGATCATCCCAATTAAATGGTCCGTTAGAATAATCCGTAATTCCACCCGCTCCTCCGGTAAACCCGTTGTATTCATCCGTAGAATAAGTTGCAAATGTTTTGTAGGCGCTAGGAGCAACTCCAGCACCCCCAGCTTGAACAGCGTAAGTGAATGGGATTGGCTGTGGTGTACCATCATCAGAACCAAAAGGAATTGTGTAAGATGCAGCTGTTGGGCTAGTTCCCATTCTCCATCTAACATTTCCATACCCACCTGCCAGTGGTCCAGTCTCTGAAATAATGTAACCAGCACCAGATGTTGAAAATGCTGTGCCAGCGGTACTGTTTTCAACGGTTAAGGTGTGCATGTTCAAATCCAAACTTTGCCCAGTAAGTGTAACTGTCCCATAGGTAGTTGCCCCTGTGGCGTTACTTGTACCCGTAAGGGTCTTTCGTCCAGTTCCCGTTGCCTGTAAGTTAAAAAACCGTGTTTCCTCCGAACCACCAATGCTCTGCGCGGCACCATCTAATCTTACTGTCCCACCAGTTGTAGCTAATACTGGCCCAGCTCCGAAAACTCCACTGGTGTTGTTATTTACCCATGCTCCATCCAAATCCATAGTTCCAGCATTAGATACCTGCGCACCCGCTGTACTGGTATTGGTAAAGCCACCATTGTCAATTACTAGAAATGTATTAGCAGTGATATTAATCTTGGCGCCATTATTAACGACTCCTTGCGCATATACAGCCATGGAGCCGCAAACTACAAGTGCAAATCCAATTAAAAAGTGCTTTGCTGGAGAGTAAAATCTTGTCATCATCTGTTGAATTCTAGTGTGATATTCAGGTCAAATTTCAGTCAGTTCTGAATTTTGAACTATAAAGCTATTCTTTTGCTTTGGATTTGGAGGTTAAAAAAGTTGCAACATTTAATTTTCAACTAATACGTATTGGAATTAGTAGCCATTTTTGAACGATAATTGAAGGCGGCAAGTTTAGTCGTTGGTCGAAAAATGTAAACATGAGTTGGATTAACAGGAAAAAGAAATTGAACCTAGATTTAGGTTGGTTAAGAAGCTACATAAGCTCTAGTCCTAATGTAATTCAGGTGGGTTCACGATCGGCAAAGCCTACAGTATTTACCATGTCATCTATTAAGTTTTCAACCTTAGTTGGAATAGGGATTGAACACGAAATTATTGGTGCAAGTCTTGAGGACTTGACAAAGCTTCGGAAATGGTTGTCTGAAAAGGATGACATGATACTAGGTTACTTTTCATATGATTTGAAGAACCTATTGGAGAATTTAGAATCGAAAAATTCCGATAGGATTGAGTTCCCATTATTTCACTTTTTCGTTCCTAAGGTTGTTTGTTTGGTGGATGGGAAAGAGGTGGAGTGTTACTACCACGGAGAAATTGATGACCAAGTTGATTTGCAGGATTTGGTTAAATCGAGAAAGATTGGTGACACTAAAAATCAGCAACTAAAAGAGGAGTACGTTCTGCAAGTTAAAGAACTTCAAAAGCGTATTCAACTCGGAGATATTTATGAAGTGAACTATTGTGTTGAACACAGTTTTGAGAAAACCACGGTTGAGCCGTATAGATTGTATGAAGAGTTACAGATGGCTTCGCCTGCTCCTTTTTCGTGTTTTGTTGCCGACAATGGAAAGTACCTCATGAGCTCAAGTCCAGAAAGATTTATGCAGAAATCTGGAAGTAGAATCATCTCACAACCGATGAAAGGGACCAATCGGAAAACGGTTAATAATGAACTTCAAAAAGCCAATTTGAGAAATGATTCTAAGGAATTTGCTGAGAACGTGATGATAACCGACCTTGTTCGGAATGACCTTTCTCGAAGTGCTAAGAAAGGCAGCGTGAAGGTGGATGAATTGTGTGGAATCTATGAGTTTGAACATGTCAATCAGATGATTTCCACCGTTTCTGCTGAACTACGCGATGATGTTCATCCTTTGGATGCCATTCTCAATGCCTTTCCGATGGGTTCGATGACGGGTGCACCGAAGATTAGGGCGATGGAGTTGATTGAGGAGTTCGAAGACTTTTCACGCGGATTGTACTCAGGTGCGGTTGGCTATTTTACTCCTGAGCTTGATTTCGACTTTAATGTGGTCATCCGAAGTATACTATATAATGAAGAGAAGAAAGTGGTGACGTTCCCAACGGGAAGTGCCATCACCATCAATTCTGACCCTGAGAAGGAATATGACGAATGCATGCTGAAGGCGGAAGCCATGAGAAAAGTCCTGATGAATCATGCAAAGTAGATTCATTGCTGCTTTGGATTCGTTTGGATATTCAAATTCAATCGAAGTGATTTTGGTGGCCGTTAGTGGTGGTGTCGATTCCATGGTTCTGGCATCTCTGATGAATGAAAACGGATTTAAGATTGCTGTTGCACATTGCAATTACCAGTTGCGTGGTGCAGATTCTGATTCAGATGAAAAGCTAGTAAGAGATTGGTGTGTCGAAAGGCAGATTCCGTTTCATTCAAGACACGTTGCAACACAAGAGTTGGTTGACGCAACCAATGATTCCATTCAAATGGTGGCGAGAAATGCACGCTACGCTTTTTTCTCTGAACTAATTGAACAACACAGCTATGCAACCACAGCATTGGCACATAATCTGGATGACCGAATTGAATCGCTTCTCATCAATGTCTTACGCGGAACAGGCTTTCGCGGATTACAGGGAATGCCATCACAACGAAAAGGGCTGATTCGACCATTGATTGGAATTAGCAAGCAAGAAATCCGAGAGTATGCGAAGGAAAATGAGATTCCGTATCGGGAAGACGTTTCCAATTCGGAGACGTACTATCTACGTAATTGGGTGCGTTTGCGTTTGTTGCCAATGCTTAATCAAGCCGACCCTGACGCGTTTTCTAAACTCAAGGAGCTGACCGAACGGGCTGAAAAAGAGATGTCCCAGTATGAGAAGTGGGTTAATGCTCAACTTTCTGAAATCAGATCAGATAACGGTTTATACATTGATGGAATTCATGGTTCTAAAGCTCCATTCACACTTTTAAAGGAATTTTTGAAGCCAAAAGGCTTCTCTTCAGATCAGGTGTTTGAGGTATTGGATATTATGAATTCAGAATCGGGTAGGGAAGTTGTATCCGAAACGCACAAGCTTATAAAGGACCGCACTCAGCTAATTGTGGCGGAAAAGGATTCATCAGAAGATGAACCTATTCTCCATTTTGAACTTCTGGAAAGAAGTGAGATCAAATCATTTAAAGAATCCAAGAATGTGGCTTTGATCGATGCTGAACTTGTAGGAGCAGGCAACGTTTGGGCGATCTCATTGAGTTCAATTTTCGTTTTGAGAAAGTGGAGGCAAGGAGACCGTTTCCAGCCTTTAGGAATGAAAGGCTGGAAAAAGTTGAGTGATTTCTTTATCGATGAAAAACTTTCAATGATTGAGAAGGAGCAAGTGTGGTTGCTTACCAGCGGCAATGAAATCGTTTGGGTGGTTGGTCATAGAATCGATGATCGATTCAAGGTTTCCGAAAACACTAAGAAGGTGCTGAAGATTATGGCTTAGGCATCGCGTAGCTAAAAATTCTCTTATAAAAGAAGCA
>JAIOYO010000060.1 GCA_021741075.1 Flavobacteriales bacterium
GGGATCATCGCATAGGTGGGTTCCACCGCTTTCATCTGCGAACCGCTGTAAATGATCGGTTCGGTTTCGAAGAAATCATCTTCAAAAGTTCGTTGGGGCGATATGCACGAAAGGTCTTTAATGAACATGCCTAGACCTTTGACAAAATAAGTGAACTGCAATTGCCGCCAAAGCCGAACGAATTGGAAAGCACGTGCGAAACCTCTGCCTCTGCAATGAAATCAAGCAAGGGAAAGGACTGGAACTCGGGCATGGGCGTCTGCCAATTCAAACTTGGATAGATCTCTTGGTGTTTGATACTGAGCAGACTGTAAACCGCTTCAATAGCTCCCGAAGCAGCCAAGGTATGACCAGTGTACGATTTGGTGGAAACGTATGGTGGAACGACATCGAATATCTGATGCATGCCGTTCAGTTCGGTGTAATCATTATTCTCGGTGCCTGTTCCGTGGGCGTTCACGTAGCTGATGTCGGATGGTTTGATGCCTGCGGTTTCTAAGGCACCATTGATGGCTCCTCGCACGCCTACCGCTTCTGGCGACATGGAACTGGGGTGATAGGCATCGTTGGTGTTGCCGTAGCCGCGCACTTCTCCGTAAATCGTTTTGCCTTGGGCGTCTTCTTCGCGTTCTAAAACCAAGTAAGCAGCGCCTTCGCCCAAGTTCAAACCTTTGCGATTGGCATCAAATGGACGTGTAATCTCATCCGAGAAAATCTGCAAGGAATTGAAACCGTTGACGGTGTATTTGGCCAAGCTATCTACCCCACCCACAATGGCGCGTGTGCATTTACCGGCCTTAATCATCCGCGCGCCAAGCATGATGGAATTGGCAGACGAAGAACAGGCCGTGTTCATGGTATCGGTGTAGCCACGCAATCCGAAAGCCTTGACCAATTGCAGTGTGTGCGCCCCACTTCGGTACGAATTCACAAATTCGGAAGGTGTTGCGTTTGTGTTGGCATCGGCATAAATGGCTTCCATTTCCACCATTCCGCCCACCGTGGTGGCCGAAAGCAAGGCGGTATCGAAGGATTTTAACGCTTCATCGGAAAGTCCTGCTTCGGTAATGGCTTCTTTGAAAGCGGTGAAAGCAAGCAGTTCGGTACGGGTCATGCCGCTGACAATGGAAGTTGCCAAGTGGTCGCGCAGTTTGGCATTGCTCTGTTTCACTTCTCCGAAGAGCAGCGTTTCGGCATACTTTGAATCCAGAAACTGGGCCTTGCCAATTCCGGTGATGCCTTTTTGTAGGGAAAGATGATTTTCGGAAGCGTTGTTCCCAATGGCGGAGATTACCCCCATTCCGGTGACAACAATTCGCCCCATGGTTTATGCAGCAGCTTGGTTGGCGAGAATGTATTCGGCCATGGTATCTACCGTAACCAATACTTTCCGTCCTTCGGCAGGGTCGGTCATTTTAATGCCGTATTCGCGCTCAAGAAGCACACTCAACTCCAGGGCATCAATCGAATCTAATCCGAACTTGGGGCCGAAAAGCTGGTCGTCATCGGCAATGTCTTCCACTCCAAAATCGAGTAGGTTCAAATACTCAATGATTTGTGCTTTCAATTTGGCTTTCAATTCGGCTGCTTCCATCTGCTTTTTTTTTGGGGGCTTAAATGCGTTTGCAAATAAACTTAGAAATGTGGGAATATGCGAATGTGGGAATGTGGGAATGTGGGAATATGCGAATGTGCGAATGTGTGTAATGTGCGAATATGCGAATGTGGGCAATGTGAGGAATGCTCCCCTCTAACTCCTCACCTTTTACTTTTCTCCGCGTCTCTGCGTGAAAAAAAACTTTGCGCCATTGCGCCTTTGCGAGAACCCACACGTAGCATCCGTCACTGGTCACTGGTCACTTATCCTGCAAGAACCCACCCCTAGCCCCTCCAAGGAGGGGAAACAAACGGAGCATCCGGCACTGGTCGCTCTTCGCTGGTCACTATTCACTATTCTCCGCGTCTCTGCGTCTCTGCGTGAAAAAAAACTTTGCGCCATTGCGCCTTTGCGAGAACCCACACGTAGCATCCGTCACTGGTCACTGGTCACTATTCACTGTTCACTGGTCACTTATCCTGCAAGAACCCACCCCTAGCCCCTCCATGGAGGGGAAACAAACGGAGCATCCGGCACTGGTCGCTCTTCGCTGGTCACTATTCACTATTCTCCGCGTCTCTGCATCTCCGCGTGAAAAAAAACCTTTGCGCCATTGCGCCTCTGCGAGAACCCACGCGTAGCATCCGTCACTAGTCGCTCTTCGCTGGTCACTATTCACTTTTCACTGTTCGTTATTCACTTTTCACTCCTCAAAGTATATTCGTCTGCAGCAGTGCGCTCCACTCGCCATTGTTGGCCGGATTGCTCTGATTGACCCAACGGGCATAAGCAAACATGCGTTTTCCGGAAGCACTAGCAGGCAGCGAATGCCTGAATAGTGCCTTCGTGCTCGTTAGTGTATTGGGCATTTCCATCGGGTCCGAAGGCGGCACCGTAGATGTAACCACCACCGGATCTACAGGCGTTGGGTCAGCTAATTTGGGAGCGGCAACCGGATTGTCGAGAATAATCCAGCGCAGTTCTAAGCCATCAGACAGCGGATTCATACTACTGCGTTTGGCATCGTGCGTCATTCGCATGCGCACATTTACCGTTGCCATGGCCACGGGTTCTAGCACGCCATAAGGAACGTCCGTTATTTTTCCGCGCTTCGTACCCTTCGCACGTTCGGGCAAATTAAACGTATTGCGGTCGCCAAGCGAGAGGTTTGGACTAGCGCTAATGCGCGTGAGCAATTGGGCCGAGAACTCGGTGAAATACTGCTTAATGATATTTTTCTCATCCTTAATCGTCTTGGTGCGCGTGTTCAAATCGGTGTAGCGCGGAAAAACCGCCTTCCAATCGTTGGCATACCTATCCCACTCTGTAAATTCTTCTAACGATAGCCCTAGGCGCACGTAACCAAGCGGTGGTCCCACAGCGGCCAACACGGCCGTGGTGTTTTGTATGTAACTGTTAAAATCATCGTCTCGTTTTGGTACTCGTCTTTCTCCCATGATGGTTCGTATTTAAATGGTTTGTAACTGTGTTTAATAGTTGTTATTCAAAAAACCTGTTTGCATCCCTACAGATGAACAATGGCGTCTAGCCACTGGGCAATAGCGTCTAGCCACTAGACAATAGCGTCTAGCCACTAAACAATAGCGTCAAGCCACTAGACAATAACGTCTAGTCACTGGACGCTGGCGTCTAGTCACTCGACAATGGCGTCTAGTCACTGGACTCTGGCGTCAAGCCACTGGGCAATAGCGTCTAGCCACTAAACAATAGCGTCTAGCCACTGGGCAATAGCGTCTAGCCACTGGGCAATGGCGTCTAGCCACTAGACAATGGCGTTTTCTGACTCAACGCCATTGTAGAGCCGCAAAAAAGCGCTGCCGAGAGTTGGAAACAGATGTCAAAGAACAGTGCCAAATCTCTGCAAGCACTTGCAGTAAAACAACAACTATTAAGCCCCACGGCATTGACCCTCAGCACATTGCTCTATGGCTAATACCGTGATGCAGAAACCTTCCCCACATCACCCCAAGGCGATTACCCCTTCCCCTAACAGTCTTTGAACTCAACTGCCCGTGCGCGCCATGAAAATTTTTAACAGAGTGACACAACGTATTATTCCGTTTCATAACTTCACAATACCTTAACATTTCAACCATGGAAAGCAACGTCTACAACGACCTACCATCCGATTACCATATTGAGTATAACGGAAAAAAACTGACCCTCATCGACCTGCAAATTATCAGTCTCAGCATTCATGGGCTAACACGCGACCAGATAACTGTGACCTTAAAAAAGGGCAGAACCACCATCGACACGCATTTTACCCGCATCTTCGACCGTATGGGTATTAAAACGGTGCAAGAAATGACGGCCGAAGCTGCCTATACTGGTTTCGACCGCCAAGGCAATTACAAAAACATCTACCTCTTTGGTACTCTTACTGGACTGCCCTGGCAGAAGAAGAATGGAGATGGAACAGATGCCAAGTCTTATGCCCCTGCCCCATACTAACTGCCTCCTACTTGCTTATAGGCTCATGCTGGGCTTGTGCCACGGGTGGTTTCTGCAACCTCTTAAAATAAGGGGCTCAAACTATTTTAAATAGCTTGGCAGTTGGATGTTGGAAATTACGGGTGGAGTATGTAATATTGGTGCGTATAAAAACAACAGAGCCTGTGGTACAAATTACTTATAGCACCCCAATTTGGTGGGATATGAAAAAATTCGTGCTTGGGTAAAAAGGGCTATAGGTAATTGAAGGAGTGGAATTTATCATAGCCAATTGTTGTAGCACATTTTAAGCAACCTGAAACATCTCATATATCCTGACATTTTTTATGCTTTTGAAGACGGTTCGAAATCGTTGACAGCAATATGAAAAGGGGACTTGCGTTCATCGAAAACTTATTAGTAAATACGACACATGAAGATCATTTTCACAACTTTCTTGACAGCGGCTATCCTAGTTGGTTGCAAAAAGGACCCAATCAAGATAAAGTTTACGGGAAAAATTCTAGAAGGACCTTATGTCACACCCAGCAGTCAATGTGGAACACATGTTATTGAGGATGGTCTAAATATGTTCGTGCTGCGAAGCGAAGACATTGATTTGAATCTCTACGTTAATGATACTGTCACCGTATATGGACAAATAGGAAATTGTGAAACTACAGGCTACATTTCAGTGGAAAATGTAAATCAATAGCTAAGTGAAATCAAAAAACATGCTACAACATCAACTATAAAAATAGGGCGTGACGACAGGTACGCAAGCTTTGGTTGTTTCTACCAAGTTCGGCATCGGGCGAAAGGTCGAAGGAACTAAAGCCCTATTTTCATAGCAGTAACCGTTGTGTGCAACCTGAAAATAAAACTCGATAAAAAACGTTAACTAAAAAAAATAAACAAAATGAAAACAAAAAATTTAAGAATTTCTATGTTGGCTTGTCTAATAAGCCTTTTTACTATCGCTTCTTGTAACAAAGATGATGATAGCCCAAGCAACAACACTCAAACTAACGTACAAACAAATGTTCAAAGTGGAACTTGGCGAATAACTAAATTTATTGATTCGGGATCAGATGAAACTAATGATTTCCAAGGTTACAACTTCACCTTTAATAGTTCAGGAGTTTTAAACGCAAATAATGGAACTAATAATTTTGACGGAACTTGGAGTATAACCGACAGTAATAGTAATGATGATAGTCAAGATGATTTAGACTTCAACATCAATTTTAATCTGACTAATGATTTTGAAGATTTAAACGATGATTGGGATTTCATTTCTCAATCATCCACAAAAATTGAACTTATAGACGTTAGTGGTGGAAACGGTGGCACTGATTATCTGACATTCGAGAAAAATTAGACCGAAAATTGAATAACGAACAAACTGCAATACGAACAACTTATTTCAGTATAATTGGAAATGCTGCTTTAGCTTTGATAAAAGGACTTGCGGGAGTCTTTGGAAATTCTTACGCCTTAATAGCAGATGCGATTGAATCAACAACTGATATTTTCTCTTCTCTACTTGTACTATTTGGTTTAAAATATGCAAGACGACCAGCAGACGAAAATCATCCATACGGACACGGAAAAATTGAACCGCTAATAACGTTCTTGGTAGTTGCTTTTCTGGTGGTTTCTGCTACAATAATTGCATATGAAAGTATCCAAAACATCCAAACACCTCATAAAGTTCCTGAACCTTGGACTTTGATTGTTCTTGGTGCAATTATCATATGGAAAGAAGTGTCCTTCAGAATAGTAATTAAAAAAAGTAAAGAGACCAATAGTTCCTCACTCAAAGCAGATGCTTGGCACCATAGAAGTGATGCAATAACTTCTATTATGGCATTTATCGGAATTTCTATCGCTTTAATTTTAGGTAAGGGATATGAAACCGCTGATGATTGGGCGGCTTTATTCGCTTCTGCTTTTATTCTTTACAATAGCTATTTAATTTTTCGACCAGCTTTAGGAGAAATAATGGATGAACATCTGTATGACGACCTACTGGAAAAAATCCGAGAAGAATCTATAAAAGTCAAGGGCGTGGCTGGAACAGAAAAATGTTTTATCCGCAAAGCGGGAATGAAATACCACGTTGATTTACATGCAATAGTTGACGGGAATATTTCCGTTAAGGACGGACATGAGATTGCACATAATTTGAAAGACTATTTGAGAGAAGAAATACCAAATTTAGGTCATGTATTGATTCACGTTGAACCGAATGATTAAAAAAGGGCAGCACACAACACGGTATATAGCAAATTGGGCGTTCAGTGGCTTACGAAAGTTCAGTGCAATTTAAGAACACCGCCAAATCGTTGATTTGGCTTTTAAAATGAATAAGATAAAAACAAAATACAACGTTTTGGCTCAGTGCAAACTCGAAAGTTTATCGCTTTCTACTGCCCTACTTGCCATATACTAACCGTTGGGAATTGATACGATTCAAGTCATAGCTTTCAACATCGGAGTTTACAGTCTTATTGGCTAGATGTTCTAGCTTCCGAATACATAAATCTGCTAGCTTCGGCATTCGTGAAACGTGTAGACCAGAAATTAGGATGGGTGCTGCTAGCAATTACGGTAACGTTCATCTCTTATTTTGTTTACATTTCTGACGGGTTTCATGGTGGAGGCGATTCGCTGGCGCATTACCGAATAGCTAAATTTTCGTGGAAACACCCTCTTTATCTTCTCGACCATTGGGGCAAGCCCTTCTTTACCTTACTTGCCGCGCCCTTTGCGCAGTTGGGATTTAAAGGAATTCAGTTTTTCAATCTTCTCTGCGGAATCTTTTCCGTACTCCTGGTTGCAGAAATAGCCAAGGAATTGAAGTTTCGATATTACTGGCTGGCGGTGCCCATTGTGCTGTTGACCCCTATTTTCTTTCAGGAGTTCTTTTCTGGTCTTACTGAGGTCTGCTTTGCCGTGTTGCTTTTGTTATCTCTCTGGTTGAGATTGAAAAAGCAGTTCGTGCTTTCGCTTATACTGATGTCGCTATTACCCTTCGTGAGAACCGAAGCACTGTTACTGATAACCTGGTTCGGATTGCAGGATGTGTTGGAAAGACGTTCGCCTCAAGTGCTACTACTACTGTTGGGAACCGTTGTTTATAGTCTCATTGGTTGGGCGGCCAAGGGCGATATACTGTGGCTCATTAATGACATGCCCTACGTTGGTGGCAATCACATTTATGGAAGCGGCAAACTGTTCCATTATTTTCTGATTATGCCAGAATCAATCGGAAGTGCAACACTCTTCGCTACATTATTCGGACTTGCAGTGCTAGCATTTCACTCACTGAATTCGGCCAAAGAAGATCGATGGATTAGGAACTACGTGCTTATTCCAATGATTATCTACATCGGATTTCATTCCATTATGTGGTTTGTAGGAAGAGTTTCGCTGGGGCTTCCTAGAATGCTTGCTGTAATTGTTCCGTTTCTGGCAATTGTCATCATCTATGGCTTCAATTGGTTGAACGGGATGCTTACAAGCCGAATCATTGCAATTTTCGGTTGGTTTTTATGCTATACCATCGTAATGAACACGTACAGACAGGTAGAACTACCAGTTCCATTAGGCAATGAGGAAAGGGTTTTGGAACAAACGGCACAATACATTCGGCAAAATGGGCTTACCGGTCACAAGATTCACTACTATTCCTTGTACAACGAAGTGAGTTTAGGTCTCAATCCGCACAATGCCGATAAATGCCAACAAATAGTGCATAACCGAGCCAATCCGCACAAAGAAGTGAAACCCGGAAGTCTTGTAATATGGGATGCGCATTTCTCTCCAAATGAAGGCGCCATGCCATTGGAAAACCTGAGTTCTAACGAACATTTTGAAATGTTGAAAGTCTTCAGACCCGAACCTGCCTTCAACACATTGGGAGATAAACCTTTTGAGGTTTACCTGTTTCTACGCAAAGCAGATTAATTGGCTGTAATCACAAACTCAGTACGTCTGTTCTCAGCACGGCCTTCTTCTGTTGTGTTGGATTTGAGCGGTTTGGCCTCGCCAAAACCTTTGTACGAAAGACGGCTGCTGCTTATGCCTTCCTTGACGAGGATGTCGTAAACCGCCTTGGCGCGGTCGTTAGAGAGTTTGATATTTGAATCGGGCGAACCAATGTTGTCGGTATAGCCATGAATAGCCACTTTCATCTTCGGGTTCGACTTCAAGTAAAGGGCAAACTCGGCCATCATTCTTTCCGATTCATCATCCAAATTGTATCGGTCCGATTCGTACTTGATGTCGTGCAATTTGTACGCTTCCCCTACCCTCACCTGCTTCACTTCCACATCCACTTTCTTGATGTCGTTGAGGGTGCTGTCTTTGGTAGAAAGATAACGCGAAGTGAAGGCGGCATCTTTCTTCTTTACCGTCATCACCATGTCGCTACTAAAGTTCATTACAGCTACGTAATCTCCCGTAAGGGTATCTACATCCACCTTGGTAACCTGCTTGGTATCCATGTTTTTAAACTCAATGGTAGCATCTGTAATGCGCTTGTTATTCTCATCCTTCAGTTTTCCTTTCAAAAACAATACTTTTTCTGGCCGCGCTTCTTTGTAAAGCGGAAAACTGAACAAATCCCATCCGCCAACGCCATCTTCCCGCTCTTCGCTACTAATAAAAGCAGTGCTACCATCAACCGCCACAAAAAAGCCAACATCGGCACCTTCCGTGTTTATAGGAAAACCAATATTCTGCGGCTTGGTCCAATGGTGAGAATCGTCTTGCCGCACATAATAGATATCGAAATTCCCGATTCCATTGTGGCCATCAGAACTAAAATAAAGGGTGTGACTATCCTCATGAATAAAAGGCGATTTCTCGTGGCCTTTGGTGTTAATGGTTGTTCCGAGGTTGGTAGCTTTTCCCCAAGTTCCATCTTCTTGCAGGTGCGAAACATAGAGGTCCATGTTGTCGATGGTGCCAATTTCGTCTTCGCGGATGGATACGAAATAGAGGGTCTTGCCATCTGGCGTAACCGTTGGCTGACCTTCAAAAGAGTTCTTTCCGTTGATGCCAGAACCCACGTTAACAGGTTCGCTCCATCCATGGTAACTCCAATCAGAATAAAACACATCGCAGTTCTTGTAGCCATCGGCATTGTCGTTGCAAATGGTGAGAAACATGCGCTTGTTGTCAACGGTAAGAGTGGCGCTGCCTACATTCTCGGTTACGTTAAACGGATGTGGCATGGCGGTGCCTTCGTCAAACTCGCCTGTTGGAAGGCGCTTGCTTCGGGTAAACTCTTCTATTTCTCTTGGCGTCAAATCGTTTTTGCGCTTCACAAAATGTCTTCTGATGTAGAGCGCCACTTCATTATCGGGCGAAATGATGCCCAAGTACTCGTTATTTCGAGAAGAAATTCCCTTCACCACGGTTGGCTCAAACGGAACTGGATTAGAATAGAGCGAATCGTAATACTGGCATTGCGGAATCCAAGCTTCTACGGCCAACGTTTTCTCTTCAAAGTCTTTCGGATACCAACGCGGGTCATCAAACTCAATGGTTAGAAATTGCTTAAAATGCCCTTCGGCTTCTTTAAATTCCTTCTTCTGCATGGCAATAAGCCCCATGTAGTAATACGGATACATGTGGTAGGTTGGGCATAAATCGGCCACCGCCTTCATTGGTTTATAGCCAAATGCAATTCCCTTGCTCATGGGGTCTTTTTCGGCCTTGCTTAATTGTTCGTAAGCCTTGGCAAAAATGGCTCCATGATGGTTTTCTTCTTCGTTAAGAATTTGGTCGTAAAGCTCGCGTCTTACAGAAGGCTTTTTCTCATCAAGGGCCTGTTCCCAAAGTTTCTGAACCTTTTTGTTGCCAGGCATTTCGCAGGCATCAGGGTTCTGACTAATAGCAACCAGCGAACAGTGAAGAGCGAACAGAAAAAGTACGCTCTTCATCACCATCTGAAATCTCATATCTGACATCTCAATACTCATATCTCACTACTCATATCTCAATACTTAAACCTACTTTTTCGGTTTACCAAACAATCCTTTCAACGCATCGCCACCCTTGTCTTTCAATGCTTTTTCGGCTTCTTTCTTAGCGCGATCTTCTGCTTCCTTTCTCAGTTTTTCGGCTTCGGCACGTGCGCGGTCTTCCACCTCTTTTTGCAGCTTAGCAGCTTCTTCTCGTGCCTTTTTCTCCAGTTCATCCTTGGCTTTATTGAACTCAGCTTCGGCTGCGGCCTTCAGGTTCTCTGTAGCACTTGCGCCACCACCGCTGCCTTTGAAAGCAGGCGTGATAATGGGCTTTTTGAAGGTTCCTTTTACCAGAATGTCTACATCTATGGTGCTACCTGCGGTAAAATTTGCACCCAACTTATTGGCCTGAGAAACCAATCCGCCAATAACGGCATTGGCCTGATCACCCAATACGGCAGTTGGAACGCTCGTGCCAAGTACATAATCCATCGTTTCATCAAAACCGTGGCTTCCAAAGATGTTGGCAGAAACTGGTCCGATTTTTACATCAAATGGCTGAACAGAAACACGACCATTTACAAACGCAAAACTCAAACTCACATTCTTAACTTCTGGATTTTTGAATGCATTGATTTTTACTACTTGAGCTATTTTATCCAATGCTTCGGTTCCGGTTATTTTCAGGCTTTCTGAAGTCAGTTTTCCGCCACCGTTTAGCGAATTGTAATCTACTTCCGTTCCGTTCTTCATGGTGCCACTTACCTTGAAATTGACAGAAACGCGGCCTTCTGTTTTTTCTGCAATTGGAGCCAATTTGCGCACCGTTCCAAAGGCAGCATAAGCTTCTTTCAAAACCACATTCTGCAAGGCCAAGTCGTAGTTCAGTTTTGGCTTAGCCTCATTACTGCTATCGTAGTAGCCATTCATTGCCACTGCACCGCCAAGTGTATTGAAGTTTAATCCGTTGAGATTAGCCTTCCCGTTACGGATTACCACATTTCCTTTGGTGTTAAGTAGGTTGATGTTGTCGTAAATAATCTTCTTCACGTCTGTTGACAACGACAAATCAAGGTTTTTTGGAACCAAAAATGGTTCAGATGCGGGTGCTTCTCCACCAGTGCCGCCTTCTGCTGGCTGCTCGGTAGATTCAGGTTCCGAAGTGCTCAAGCCTGCCAGTTCGTTTCCATCAATCAACGTACTGTTGAGATTAAAAGTTCCTTCCAAGGTTCCATCGCCAAGGGCATAACCGAGGTAGTTGGTAATCTTTCCGCTTGCTTTGAAATCAGATTTTCCGGCCTTTGCATCAAACGAAGCAAGTTCTAAGAACTGTGGCGCAAATCTGAATTGCGCAGACTTAATTTCTACCGGAACGGCAACGGAAGCCGTGCTGTAAATGATATTCGTAAGGTTGAATTCGCCCTTGGCATCGAAATTTTCGTAGCGCTTCTTGTCAAGGTCAGACTGTTTGCCTTTGAGCGATGCATCGGCCACAACCAATCCCGAAAGCTTATCGCCTTCTTCCATCGGAATGGCATCTGCCAAGCTTCCTAAATCAATTTTTCCTTTGAAAGACGCATCGATATTCGGGTCAGAAACGGGTGTTTTAACCAACGCACGTATTTCGAACGGATTAGCTGCCAGTTGAAACTTGAACTGCTTGAGGTCGATAACTGTCTTGTCTGTGGTTCCACCTGGGTTTGCTACAGACAAATCAATCTGAATGTCGTCTACACTTTTAGGAAGGTCTGGGTATTTGAATTGACCATTGCCAACCTTAGCCGTTAGGGTAAATGCCGGAATGTTGTTCTCGTTGTAAATCCCCTTTACCATTCCGTTCAACTCTAACGAACCGCTGGCTTTTACGTCTTCAAAGTCTTTGGCATAAATGGCTGGAACCAACGAAAGAATCTCTTTGAATTCGGTTTTTGCAGCACCATAGGTCAAATCAAGGTCGATGTCTTCGTCATTTGGCATGCCCATTTTCCCGTTCCAAGAGAGGTGAAGACCGTTGATGCGGAATTCGTTGTCTTTAAGTGTATAACTGCTATTGGCTAAGTCGGCATCAACGTCTGCT
This sequence comes from Flavobacteriales bacterium, assembly GCA_021741075.1. Taxonomy (GTDB): domain Bacteria; phylum Bacteroidota; class Bacteroidia; order UBA10329; family UBA10329; genus UBA10329. Next base: position 12,107 of record JAIOYO010000060.1, read on the forward strand.
TTCAGTTCCAATTCAACGCCATTCAAATAAGAGATACCGCCATTTACAAGCTCAACCTTTTTCATTAAAACGTTGGTTTTCAAAGCCGTTTTATCAGCAGAAAAATCACCGCTCAATTTCATATCAATTCGAGAGGTATTAAACTTCATTCCACCTTGCTTGTCGTTGTACATTACCTGCAATCCATCAATTTGAAAGTGCTTCAATTGTATTGCAAACGAACCATCTGAACTTGGCTCCGCTTCTGCTTCTCCTCCCTCCGATTCTGGAACAATGTCGTAGTTGGCCGTTCCGTCTTCGAGTACGATTACATTGGCCAAACCATCTGCAAGCGTAATCTGATTAATTACCGGACTTCCGTTGAAAGCACTCATCAAATCAACATCCAATACGAGTGTTTTTAGATACACGAGGGTGCTTCCATCAAATTTGTCTTTTCCGGTAATAGAAAACTCTTCAATACCTACATACAAATCGGGAAATGAGCGAAGCAGCGAAATACTAACATCCTTAAAATCAATGGTGGCATTTAGGTTCTTGTTTGCTTCTTCCTTTACCGCTTTGGTAATGGGTTCTTTGAGCACGATGGGAATGATGATGATTGCGGCAACAAGTAAAACAATCAGGATTCCGAATGCGATAAGTAGCTTTTTCATAGTAGTTGATAGATGGTCGTGAAACGGTATTTGAATGAGGTTATTCTATGCTTAATCTAATTTGCTCCAAACTTCTTTGTTCAACTGTCCTTCGCTGTTTGCAACAATCGTAGCTACAGCGCAATCGCCTGTAACGTTTACCGTTGTGCGGCACATGTCCAAAATTCGGTCTACAGGAAAGATAATGGCCACCCATGCAGGGTTTAATCCAACGCTTTCGAGTACAATAATGAGCATAATCAATCCTGCACTAGGAACGGCTGCCGAACCAATGGAGGCCAACGTTGCGGTAAGCACTATGGTTAATTGCTGAGTTAAATCCAGATTGGCAGCATGAAATTGAGCTAAAAAAACCACCGCAATGGCCTGATACATGCTGGTGCCGTCCATGTTTACAGTGGCGCCAATGGGCAACACAAAGCTGGTTGTTTCCTTGCTAACCCCAAGGTTGTCTTGCACACAATCCATGGTTACAGGAAGCGTGGCAGCGCTTGAACTTGTGCTGAATGCCAAGAATTGCGCAGGTGAAATGGCTTTAAAAAAACGTTTGTAGCTCAAGTCTTTTACAAAAACAGCAGTCAGCGTTGGGTAGAAAATGAATATCATGAATGCCAATCCAATTACTACCGTCAAGCTGTACCAACCCAATCCTTTGAATATCTCAATAACGGCATTGGGGTCGTCTCCGGCCATTTTGGAAATGACACCAGCAAGCAATGCAAACACAAAAAACGGTGCGGCTTGCATCACAAAATCTACCATTTTCAGGAAGACTTCGTTCATGCCATCAACCAGCGCAATGACGGGTTGAGCCATGTCTTTTGGAATTGAAATGAGGGTAACGCCAAAGAAAATGGCGAAGAAAATGACCTGTAACATCAATCCATTGTTGTTCAACGAAAGGAAAATGTTGCTAGGCACCATGTCTACAATAAACTGAAGCGGGCTTCCCCCTTTGGTTTGGTCTGCCGACTTCATTTTCGATTGAAGTTGCTCATCCACCGGCTCCGAATTCATCTTTTCGCGCACCATTGCCACGCGCTCGGCATTGGCCTCATCGCACGACTGGCAAATGCCATCTTTTATCTTGTAGCCGTTCTCTTGGGCCCACAGTTCGTAGGAAAAACGATTGTCGGTGCGCTGTTCTTGATCGATCAGCTTTCCGGGGCCAATCATATTCACCAGCAAGAGCCCAACGGAAACTGCAAACACGGTTGTCACCAGATAAAATCCCAAGGTCTTTGCTCCCAACCTTCCGAGTTTAGATGTATCGTGCAGTCCTGCTATTCCCTTAATAATGGAGAACAGCACCAACGGGACGGCAATCAATTTGAGAAGATTGATGAAGATGGTTCCGAATGGATCGATCCAATTAATTGTGAATTCGCTCCAGCCCAACGCACTTGAAGCGAACGCGAAGATGACACCAAGCACAAGGCCGATGATTATTTTCCAATGTAAAGCAAGGTTTTTCATGGGCGTAAATCAGCTTCGAAAGTAAGGAACTCAAGTGGTTGAGATACGGATACGCTGTCGAAGTTTTCCTTTTCATAATTTGCGCCCATGTCAGCATTATTAATTAAGAATATCAAACAACTCGTTCAAATCCGGGAAGAAGGAAAATCTCCTATTCGAGGAAAGGACATGGCCGAACTTCCACGTATTGATAATGCATGGATTTTGGTAAAACATGGAATTATTGAAGATTATGGTTCGATGGATACGTGTCCAGCAGACCCAAAGGCAGTGATTGATGCCAAAGGAAAACTCGTGCTACCAGCTTGGTGCGACAGTCACACCCATTTGGTATTTGCCGATACACGAGAAGATGAGTTCGTTGGAAGAATTAAAGGCTTGACCTACGAGCAGATTGCAGCGGCAGGCGGTGGAATTCTGAATTCCGCTAAGAAGTTGGCAGGTAAATCTGAAGACGAGTTGATTGCTTCAGCAACAGAGCGATTGAACGAGATCATGCACCTCGGGACAGGTGCGGTCGAAATCAAAAGCGGTTACGGACTTTCGGTGGAAGGCGAATTGAAAATGCTGCGTG
>JAIOYO010000061.1 GCA_021741075.1 Flavobacteriales bacterium
AGCCATAAATGGTAAATTTTCACCAGATATTGCCGATGTTAAAGCCGTTGCCGAACCTATTCTTCGCCATCGTATTGTACGTAATTACAAAGCCGAAGCAGAAGGAATTACGGTTGAAAATATTATAGCTGAGTTGATTAAGAATTGAGATAGGAGTACCGAGCACTAAATACGCTTATCTCACTATTCAATTCTAAGTTCCGCAAATAAGAGCGGCATGCCCACTTCGTAAAGTGGTAGAGGAGTGAATGGGAAAATATTTTCTCAGTTCAACAAACCGCGCGTACAACTTATTATTCCGCAAATTATCTTCATCACATCAAAACCATCCGATGAAGAAGGCACTATCATTTCTTGTTCTATTACCTGTATTCTCGTCCATTCTAGCTCAAACCACCGTCATATCCACGTTTGACCAAGCTGTTTCGGAGACGGTGGAATCAAACGGACTTCTATTTTTTACGGCTTCCAACGGTATCAATGGTCGCGAACTATGGCGTACGGATGGAACAAATCAGGGAACATTTATGGTCAAAGACATCCATGCTGGCTCATCAGATGCATTCGACCTTTACTTCGAATACTCTGCTGTGAACCATAACGATGTCATCTACTTTAAGGCGAATGATGGAATTCATGGTAGCGAACTTTGGCGTTCGGATGGGACCAATTCTGGAACGTACATGGTCAAGGATATCACATCAGGCCCCCAAGGCTCTGCAATAAGTGATTTCTGCTCCGTAGGCAATAAACTTTTTTTCGTTTCGGGAACGAGCGGTAACAGTCTTTGGAAATCGGATGGATCAACTAACGGAACGATTCCATTGATGAGTTTTGCCATTTGCAGAAATCTTACCGAGTGGAACGGCAAAGTCTATTTTTCGGCCTCACCTGACAACTCGGGAGAAGAACTTTGGGTAAGTAATGGTACATCTGGTTCTACTCAGCTGCTGCGCGATTTGAACGGAGTGACAGGTGCCTCGCTACCCATAAACTTTCGTGCAACGCCATCAAGACTCTTTTTTATGGCAGCCACTAACATTGGCTGGGAACTATGGAAAACAGACGGCACGTTTGCGGGCACACAGGTCGTATTAGACATCAATCCCAATGGGAGTTCAGTGCTCAACGCCTATGGGGATGCACTCATTGCAAACATGGGAGACACCGTTTACTTTGTGGCGAATGATGGGACAAACGGCTTTCAGCTGTGGAGAAGCGATGGTTCTGAAATTGGAACATACCGAATAACCACTATGCCGGTTGGTGTTAGCGATGACACTGGTTTTCCGATTGTGGATGGAAAAGTGCTGTTTAGCCATTGGAGCCTTGGGCGGTTTTGGTCATTTGACCCACAAACCGAAATTGTGGAAGAAACCAATTACCCTAACCTAACGCATTTCAGCTATCCGAGAAAATTCATTTTCCACCAAGGCGTACAGTATTACGCTGCCAAAGACAGTCTTTGGGGCTGCGAGGTTTGGGCCGAAGACGGATTAGAAAATGGTGGAACCCTGCTTCAGGAAACACATTTAACAAATAATTGGGCTACGGCCACAGGACAGGGTTTCAACGATATTATTGGAACCATCAATGGTAAATTGCTTTTTATTGTAGCTAAAGGAGTCACCGACAGTAAACAACAATTGCATGCCTTTGATATCTCAGTTCTGGACAACTGCTTTCATCCTGCCGTTCAGGTAGTTTTATCATCATCGACCACCACACTGCATTTTATATGGAATCGCATTCCCAATGCGGAGTTATACGAGGTTAGGTATCGAAAACTGGGAGCACCTAATTGGACTACGGCCATTACCGACCGCAATTACCACACTTACACCAATCTGGTCGAATCAACCGATTATGAGTTTGAAGTACGCGCTCAATGCAACAGTAGTTGGACAAATTGGTCGCCCACTCAAGTACAAAATACTGGCGAAACTTACACTGGAACGAACCTGCATATTGTGGCGGAGTGCAGCGAAAGCCCAACGATTGAAAGGCTTTACTGGCTAAAAACGGATGAAATAGAATCGTTGAAGGTGCGCTATCGACCATTTGGCACCACCACGTGGGTCCAAACCTTCACAAATGCCAACGGATACAAACGCATTACCGACCTCCTGCCTAATACGCTTTATGAATACGAATATCAGACAATGGCGGGCGGCCTTTGGTCACTTTGGAGCTACTCTAAACGATATTTCCATACCGAATCTCAGGTAGTAACTTCTATTTCAATTGCAGAAGAAAACGAAGTGCTCACCTACCCTAACCCAAGCAACGGCATCTTCCGTTTAGAAATGCCGAATGAGTTTGATAACGCCAGCTATTCTGTGTATGACTTATCGGGACAACAAGTGATTGCTCCGGTAGCTATTAAAGGTGATGTGGTTCAATTAAACCTTTCTTTTCTAGCCACTGGCATCTACATCCTTCGTGTTTCGAAAAACGGAAGCACTACCGGAACTAAGAACATTCAAATTATTAGAGAATAAGTAGGTAAAATATAGTAGTGAAATATGAGATATGAGTATTTAGTACTCATATCTCACTACTCAATTCTAAGCTCTACAAATAAGATTTATCTGACCCCTTCTCTTTAAAATCCTTTTCCACTTTTTTCTTTATCAGGCCTCTAACCCACTTCTTAAAAGGAGGCATCTCCTTCATTTTCGGATTCTTGCCCTTCTTCTTAAATCGGTCGAAGTAGTACTTGGTTGCAAGCACAGCAAAGGCCGCGCAGGTGTTATGGTCTAAGTGATCGCTAAGGTTATTGAGTCTAATTTGGTCGAAACCTGAAGCTTTGATGCGCTCGTAGGCCACCTCCGAATTCATATAATTCACTTCCTTATCGCCTTTGCAGTAGCAGAGTTGAACGGGCGCTTTTGGTGTCCAATCAATGAGATTGTTCTCCTCAAGCCTTAGTCTAAACGGGAAATTATCGTTGCTCTTATATTCTGCAAGAAGTTCGGGGTCAACCACCTCACTTGGGATTTTAGGCAGCAATCTGTCCAACTCCTCCATCGTCTTGTGGTCGTTGTGCTCAAAAAAGGCTGGAAAGAGGGTGTCAAACGGTGCACGAAAGGCATCGTAGGGATTTTTGGTATCGAGAATGTTGTATGCCTCTTGGTACGAGAGCAACAAGTAAGGCAAGTAGAATGGTCGCGGATATTCTTGAAACATGTAATTGGCTTGCTCTCCTGTCATATCGTAAGCACCAGACATAGGCGAAGACGCGGTCACCTGAAAACGTGGATCATTCAACTCCTCTATAAATTTATGAGCCGCAAACGAAGCGTGTCCGCCTTGAGAATAGCCAGTAAGGAATAATTGACCGCTTGGTTCTACATTCAATTCCTTGTTCAATTCATCTACTGCCATTAGCATGTAAATAAAGGCGTGTGCCTCTGACCAAGAATGCTGATAAAGGTGCTTACCCTCGCCTTTTCCAATTCCGTAGTAATCTGGATACATGGCCGCATAACCATCTGTAGCATGAGCCAAGCAAATGAACTGCTGAGAAGCGTCATCGGTAATGTTTCTTTCTTTATGAATCTGCGTGCCATGACCATACATGAAGTACGGAACGGCCTTATCCACCTTTGGCACATAGTAAATGCCCGAGGCATTGCGCCACGTACCATCAATCCATTTTACCTTGTAAATAATCTCGTAGATGTCCACTTCGTTCTTCACGGGAAGTGCAATTTTAGGAACACTCTTTTTCTTCCAAAGAGCGTTGATTGTCTTTTTTGTGTGCGATTTTACCAGTGAATAACTGACCAAATAGGAGGTTGGTGTGGGGTCAGTTGCAAAAGTTGGCATCGCAAAAAGCAATGCTAATAGAATGGTAAATAAGCGCATGTTTGTATATGATTTATGAGAGAACCCCGAAGATACAGGAATTAACGGGGTTAAAAAATTGGTTGACCGATGATACACCACGCATTAAGAAACGCTGGTTCAATAACTTTCATTCTCAAAAATAACCCGCAATTTCTACCTTGCCCGCATGAAGCGGCTTCTCCTCTTTTCCTTTCTGCTGGTTTCCGTATCGGCCCTTGCCCAGCGCAACCAAACCATTAGAGGAACGGTGGTGGATGCAGAAACAAAACAACCTCTTATTGGCGCTGCGGTTTTCGTTCAGCTAGAAGAAATGATGGGTGCTTCTACCGATGTAGACGGCAAGTTTACGTTAGAAAATGTGCCCGTAGGTCGTTTAGAAGTGAAATGCACCTACATCGGTTACGAGCCTTGGAGTAGCGGGCTTATTACCCTTAGTTCGGGTAAAGAAATGACCATTGATATTGCGCTTCAGGAAAGCGTAAACATGACAGCAGAAGTAAAGGTGGTGGCCACCCAAGATGGACAAACCCGCAACGAGATGATGACTGTGAGTTCGCGTTCTTTTAGCATTAAAGAAACGCAGCGTTTTGCAGGAAGCATTAATGACCCAGGCCGTGTGGCACTCAACGTTCCGGGCGTAACTGCTGCTCAGGATAACGACAATGATGTGATTGTGCGTGGAAACTCTGCCGCAGGTATTCTCTGGCGTTTAGAAGGCATTGATGTACCCAACCTCAACCACTTCTCGCGCCCCGGTTCTTCGGGTGGCGGCATCACTGCTCTTTCGCCTCACGTAATGGGTAACACCGATTTCAGCACGGGCGCTTTTCCTGCCGAATACGGAAACGCTTTTTCGGGTGTGTTTGATGTAAGTTTCCGCAACGGAAATCCCGACAGGCACGAGTTTATGGTTAATGTGGGCTTGTTGGGACTTAATGCTGGAGCAGAAGGCCCGCTGACTAAGAAGGATGATGGCTCAAGCTACGTGTTCAATTACCGCTATTCTACCTTGGGTATATTGGGCGCCATGGGTATTTATGTGGTGAGCGAAACCACCAGTAATACATACCAAGACCTTTCCTTCAAAGTTCAATTACCGAACATGAAAAAGGCGCGCATCAGCATTTTTGGTATTGGCGGAATGAGCACGGAAGAAGGTTTAGTAAAGAAGGACTCTGCCCAATGGCTAGAATATGCCAACCGCGCCAAGACAACACTCAAAACCAACTTGGCGGTGATGGGCGTTTCGTGGACGCAACTTCTCAACGAGAAATCTTACTTAAAAACGGTGATTGCGGGAACGTACAACGATGTATCTGATGGAGACGATACGCTCGATTTCAATTACGTGCTTCATCCAACCCGCGATAGCCATTTCAATAATACACGGGTGGCGTTGCACTCGTTCTACAATCATAAATTCAGTAGCCGTATAAGCTTGCGTGCTGGCCTTCATGCCGATGAGAATTTCTACTCCTTTCATGAATCGAAGTATGTTGATTCGCTAAATCAGACCAACGTGTTGATTGATGGTTCTGGAGCTACCACCACCCTCCAACCCTACCTACAGGCCAAGTATCGGCCAACGGCCACGACTACGGTTGTTGGTGGTTTACATGCCACCTATCTCATGCTCAACAACACCTACTCCATCGAGCCCCGTTTGAGCATTACGCAGAAAGTTGGCGAAAGCTCTCAATTTAGCTTCGGATACGGTTTACACGGACAGTACTTACCATTGGGTTCTTACTTTACCCAATATGTGCGGCCCGATGGTTCAATCCATTTTCCAAACAAAGATTTAAAAATGGTGCAGAGCCATCATTTCGTATTGAGTTATGAGCTAGGCTTCTTACGCAATTACAAATTCAAGATTGAACCGTATTTCCAATACCTCTACAATTTGCCTGTGAGTGCTAATCCAAACAGCACCTACATGGTTTTGAACGAACGGTCGGGCTACGCCAAAGATTCGTTGGTGAATAAAGGAACAGGAATGAATTACGGTTTGGACATTTCTATCCAACGGTATTATGCCAAGCATTGGTTTTTTGTGGTGAATGGTTCTGTGTTTCGGTCCACGTACACTCCTTTGAACGGCAAAACCTACTCTGGTGCGTACGACAGTCGCTTTACTTGTTCGTTGATGGCCGGATACGAAGTTCAATTTAAAAACAGTGCACTTGAATTTGGCTTGCGGATTGCTTATGCAGGCGGATTCCGTTACACTCCAATTAATCTTGTAGCTTCTAGTGAAGCAAGAGAAGCAGTAACGATAGATTCGCTTGCCTTCTCTCAAACATATCCTAGCTATTTTCGACCAGACCTCCGCGTTGCGTATCGGCAGAACAAACCCAAATTCTCTTGGATGCTATCATTCGACCTCGGAAATTTTGTCGACTTTAAGAATATTCTTCGGCAACAATATGACAAGCAGCATAATGAATTGGTGTATCGATATCAGGTAGGGCTATTACCTGTATTGGCCCTTCAAATAGATTTCTATGCCAGCAAGGGCGGAATCAAAAAGAAGGATAAAGGGAGTTTTAATTAGCCCTTATACACCATCCAACCAAGCGCAGCTAAGAAAGCCGCAGCTATGGTTACACGTAGGACTTTCAAAACCAATTCTTCTTCTGGTCTCATTATTAACTAATCGTTAACAACAAAGCTATAGAATGTTGATGATTGTCAACTAGCCATAAATGGCTATTTAGATGAATTGACTGCAGTTTCAGTGTATCACGTAGTTACAAAATCGGCAACTAACGTAGATTTAAATCTAACTGCCGATTTTTAAGCTCTTAAAGTCTGATTAGAATTACCCAATCGCCAAAGATGTTTTGTGTGTTCCCATACAACAATTATAAAATTCGGGTAAACATGATACGGGATACCATATTCTTTGGCCGTTTCTTGAACAATCTTTGAAAGCTTAGGGTAATGCACGTGGCTGATATTAGGAAAAAGATGATGTTCGATTTGATAGTTCAATCCACCCACATACCAAGAGAAAATTTTACTCTTTGGAGAAAAGTTGCAAGTCGTACGTAACTGATGAACAAACCAGCTCACCTCCACTTTACCATCTTCTGGTGCCAAAGGGCACTCGGCATCTGGCACCACGTGGGCTGATTGAAATACGATGGCACTGAAGATGCCAGCGATAAAATGCATGGTAAGAAAGAAAAGCAAGGTTACCCACCACGCTGCTGGGTTCAACCATAAGGGCAATGCCAAAACAATTCCCCAATAAAGCAATTTAGCAATGGTCATGCGAGTAACCTGTATGCTAAACTCACCTCTTCCTTTCACCGTTAAACCACGTTTTCTGAAATCGAACAATTGAAGAAAATCTTTAAAGGTGGCCCAGTTTATAGTCATCATTCCATAAAGAAACCAAGCGTAGAATGCCTGCAAACGATGGATCCAAATTCGTTTGCTATTCGGTGAAAGTCTAAGGATTCCGCCTGTGTCAATATCACCATCATGCCCATCAATATTAGTAAAGGAATGATGCAACACGTTATGCTGAATTTTCCATACAATGGCACTGCCTCCAACTATATTAATGAGGTAACCCAATGCCTTATTCACCTTCGGATTGCTTGAATATGAACCGTGATTTGCATCGTGCATAATAGACATGCCTATACCAATCATGCCAATGGCCATCATTAACCACATAAGAAAAAGCAAGAAAGGATGCCAAACAAATCCAGAGATAATAAATCCAAGGGGCACCAAATACATGAGCAATAGTGCTATTGTTTTGATGACCATCCCGGCATTTCCATGCTTAGTTATTTGTTTCTCTGCAAAATATTCCGCTACACGGGCTTTAAGAGTTTTCACAAATTCAACATCCGAAGTGCGGGAGAATTTTAATCGTTGTATCGGGGTCATGTTCTGTTTAATGAGGGCTTCAAGGTAGTGCTCTTCTTCCGAATCATTCTTGATTAATTCGAAAACAAAAAAAGCCGACCTGAACGTTCAAGTCGGCTTCATAATGAAGTGATACTTTCTTAATAATAATGTAGTCTTCTAACCTTGCTAACGTACTTGGATAAGCGAAGCACTTGGCGCGTGTAGCCGTACTCATTATCATACCACGCATAGATTACAATATTCATTCCATCAGGCGCTACTATCGTTGCTTTGCTATCATAAATGGAAGCGCAACTATCACCAACAACATCTGAGGAAACTAACTCGTGTGAAGTGGAATAACGGATTTGCTCTACCAAATCGCCATTCAATGCCGCATCTTTCATGGCGGCATCAATGTCTTCTAGAGTTACTTTCGTTTTCAACGTAAGATTCAAGATTGCCAACGAACCATCTGGAACAGGAACACGAACCGCATTCGAGGTCAATTTTCCGCCCAGAGTTGGAATCACCTTCGCAACGGCACTTCCAGCGCCTGTTTCGGTAATAACCATGTTTGAAGCAGCAGATCGGCCTCTTCTGTATTTCTTGTGATAGTTATCTAGTAGATTCTGGTCATTCGTGTAAGCGTGAATAGTCTCAATATGACCTTTCTCCACCCCGAATTTAGCTTCGATAACTGCCAGAACAGGTGAAATGGCATTGGTGGTACAAGATGCCGCAGACCAAATCTTATGATCGTCTGGATTGAACATCAGGTGATTCACTCCATGAACGATATTTGGAATATCGCCCTTTCCGGGTGCTGTCAACATCACTTTGCTAACGCCTTTCGACTTCAAGTGCATGCTCAAACCGGCAGCATCTCGCCAAACCCCCGTGTTATCAATCACCAAAGCATCGTTAATGCCATAGACCGTGTAATCAACCTCATCAGGATTGTTTGCAGCAATCAAGAGAACAGTGTGACCATTGATAATCAACGCTTTCTTCTCAACGCTTGCCTCAATCGTTCCTGGAAATGGTCCATGAATAGAATCCGTACGAAGCAAATCTGCCCGCTTGTAGATGTCCATATCTGAATTGGAACGCGTAACAATGGCTCGCAAGCGCAACTGATCGCCTTTTGCCGATTGAGAAATCAACTCGCGAGCTGCCAATCGACCAATTCTACCAAAGCCATAAAGCACAACATCTTGAGGAGCAGATGCCTCTCTCCCTTCCATTTTAAAGGTTCCGATGGTAGTATTCAAAAACGAATCAACCGTTTGACCAGCAGCTTTCGCCTCCAACCATTCGTGTGTCAATTTCCCTAAATCCAACTTTGCAGGAGCCAGTTCCATTTTTATCAATCCTTCTGCAATTTCCAAACTATCGAAAATTGTGATTGGCTTATTCACCATTTTTCGAGCATATTCGTGGTAGGCAAGAATTTCGCCCACGTTGCAATCGTGCAATTGATTGCGGAATATGATTAGTTCTATTGCTCGGTCATATCGGAGATTTCCGATAATAGACATCAACTTAATGGCGGCTTTTTCGCGGTCAATCCAATTGTTCAGGTCTGCCTCATAAGTTCCATTGGACTTAGAAGCAATCGTGTCAATACTCATGAAAATGTATTTGGGTTTGGTTTATCCTAGGTATGCTTTCAGCAGTTTGCTACGAGAAGTATGACGTAGTCTTCTGATTGCTTTTTCCTTAATCTGACGAACGCGTTCTCTTGTAAGGTCGAATTTGGCTCCAATTTCTTCCAATGTGAGTCCGTGGTTCATTCCAATTCCGAAGAAAAGTTTCACCACATCCCTTTCTCGCTCTGTAAGCGTAGAAAGTGAACGTTCAATCTCCTTTTGAAGCGATTCATTCATCAATTGGCTATCCGCACGTGGCGAATCGTGGTTCACCAATACATCCAACAAGCTGTTGTCTTCACCTTGTACGAAGGGCGCATCCATTGACACGTGGCGTCCAGAAACGCGCATCGTATCAGCAATTTTCTCTTCAGGAATTTCTAATACTTCAGAAAGCTCCTCAGCAGAAGGCTCACGCTCAAATTTTTGCTCAAGGGCAGAAAAAGCCTTATTAATCTTGTTTAAGGAACCAACTTGGTTCAACGGCAAACGAACAATACGAGATTGCTCTGCCAATGCTTGAAGTATCGACTGACGAATCCACCAAACAGCGTAAGAAATGAACTTGAAACCACGAGTTTCGTCAAATCGCTGAGCTGCTTTAATCAATCCAAGGTTTCCCTCATTGATAAGGTCAGGTAGGCTTAAGCCTTGGTTCTGATATTGCTTGGCAACGGAAACCACGAAACGAAGGTTGGCTTTGGTCAATTTCTCCAAAGCAGCTTGATCACCAGCTTTGATTTTCTGCGCTAGAATTACTTCCATATCCGCAGTAATCAAATCTTCCTTGCCAATTTCCTGAAGGTATTTGTCAAGCGAAGCACTCTCACGATTTGTTATCGATTTGGTGATCTTAAGTTGTCTCATGTTGTCCTGTTTATGTTAAATGATTACGCAGCCAAATTACAGCGCCCTAAAAAGGGCTGCAAAGATAGTCAGAATGCCTGTTTTATACAATATAAATGCGATGCGAGATTGAGCATCAGAAATGCATAACGGAATCAAAGACGATTTGTTTCTTTTACGCAAACAGAAAAATTAGAAAGTAATGCGGGAAAATCGTTTTTCCGTTTCCCATTTTTCCCATTTTACCTCACCAAAAAAGGGGTGCCCCTCGGAAACACCCCAATCAACCAACCTATCCCACTTCTTCCCTACATACCAAACCCGTAATAGGCGGTCAATCCGTTAGGGTACACTCCCTCTATTAATACCCCTCCGGTTTTTTTGTTCAACGCGTTCAGTACATCATTTGGTGACTGAACCAATTTGCGATCCACGCGAGTTATAATGAAACCTTCCTTTACTCCAGCGCCTTTGAGTTTACCATTTGCAAGATTTTTCACCTGCAAACCGCTCTGAAGGCCAAAGCGTTTTAATTGCTCTGCTGAAGCGGGCTGAAGATCGGCTCCCAACTGAACCATAAAGTCCGCATCCTTCGAAATCACCTCTGTATCTCCATTCTTGTTGCGCAATTCGACATCGAATTTTCTCAACTGACCGTCCCGCGAAACCGTTACCTGAGCCATATCGCCAGGTCGGTATGAACCAATCTTCTCTTGCAATCCTGGCACATTCTTCACTTTCACGGCATCAATAGCAACGATGATGTCGCCTTCCCTGATACCCGCGTCATAAGCCGCTCCATCCCTAGTAAGTCCTTGTACGTAAGCACCTTCTGAGACATTCAATCCTTTTTCTGAGGCAATTTTTCCGTTCAGATCGCGGATACTCACTCCAATAAAAGCACGTTGCACCGTTCCGAATTCAAGAATATCGTCCACAACTTTTCGAGCAATATTCACCGGAACGGCAAACGAATAGCCAGCATAACTTCCTGTTGTGGAGGCAATGGCTGTGTTGATCCCAATCAGCTCGCCTTTTGTATTCACCAATGCTCCTCCGCTGTTGCCGGGATTTACAGCCGCATCGGTCTGAATAAAGCTTTCAATGGCAAATTCTTCTTGCAAAATATTGATGTTTCTACCCTTCGCGCTAACTATTCCAGCAGTTACGGTTGAGTTGAGATTGAAGGGATTTCCAACCGCCAAGACCCATTCTCCAACCTGCACATTCTCAGAATTGCCGTAGGGAATGAAGGCCAGCCCTTCTTCATCAATCTTTAGCAAAGCCAAATCTGTGTTCGGGTCGGTGCCCAAAACTTCGGCTTTATAGCTTCTTTGGTCGTTGAGCATCACCTCCACTTCATCGGCATTGCTCACAACATGATTGTTGGTGAGGATATAGCCATCGCCCGAAATGATTACTCCCGAACCACTACCTTGCTGTGTTTGAGGCTGCAATCCCTGATCGAAAAAATACTGATAGAATGGATTTGAACTTCGGTAGCTGCTTCGTGCTACTTTGGTTTTGATATGCACTACCGAATGAATGGAATTATTGGCCGCTTCCACAAAATTCACGCTCCCCTCGGGCGCGGCCATTGGGTAATTCACTCTTTGAATGGGAGCGGTGTAAACTTGTTCAACCAATTGTCCATTTTTCTTGTCCAGATACGTGTAGGTTCCTACCGAAACAATTGCTCCTGTTAGGGCCGCCACTATCAATCCTGTTACGTTTTTCATTGCTGCTTCGATTTTGATTTAACTTTGGTTTTCTATTCTCGTTGTCGAGTCTACAGCAATATTAACGCCACTCAAACCCGATCGTTGTAATCGATTTTCTAAAAAATGTTAATCCCTTTTAGCAAATACCACGGAACCGGAAACGACTTTATTATGATAGACAATCGTGAGTTGGGATTGGAGCCTTCGCAAAGCCTTATTGCGCAACTCTGCAATCGAAGATTTGGTATCGGAGCCGATGGTCTTATACTGCTACAGATGGAACAACGCACGGTGCGAATGGTTTATTTCAATTCGGACGGAGCGCCCAGCAGCATGTGCGGAAACGGTGGCCGGTGTTTTGTCACCTTCTGTCAGACGCTTGAAGTTTTGTCAGATGAAGGTGAATTCTTGGCAGTTGATGGCATTCATCCTTTCAGAATGGAAGCTGATTTCGTGAGTTTAAAAATGGGTGATGTGACAACTATTGAAGCCATTGGTGATGCGGTTTATTTGAATACAGGATCACCTCATTATGTCACGATGGTGGATGAGGTTCTTGATATTGACATCATCAATGACGCCCGAAAAATCCGATATAACGACCGTTTCTCAGAAAAAGGAACCAACGTGAATTTTGTGGAAATGATGGATGGTATTACTCACATCCGAACCTACGAACGTGGCGTGGAGGATGAGACCCTTTCATGCGGAACGGGTGCCACGGCTGCAGCCATTGCCATGCATCACTTGGGGAATGTTTTGGAAACTAATGTTCCGATAAAAGTATTGGGCGGTAAAGTGAGTGTTTCGTTCAAACCAAAAGGAGACGGTTCTTACACCGACATTTGGTTGACGGGCCCGACAGCGCATGTGTTTGACGGTCAAATTGAGTTGCCCGCATGAAATATGAATTGCTCGTAGGCAATAAGGTCAAGCTGCGCGAAATGCAGGACGATGACCTCGAACTCATTTTTGATTGGGAAAATCGTCCGGAGTTGGATTATTTAGGCAGCGAACATCAACCATTGACTGAAGATCAAATCTCTAATTTCATCAATCATTCAACGGGAGATATTTATACGGATGGGCAATTGCGGTTGATGATAGATTGTGGAGATACAACAGTTGGCTGTATCGATCTATTTGAATTTGATCCATACAATCAACGGGCAGGCGTGGGCATCCTCATTGCTGAAACTAAGGACCGCAAAAACGGCTACGCTAAAGAGGCTTTGAACCTTTTGAGAAATTATTGCTTTGAGGTGATGAATTTCAGGCAATTGTACTGTCACGTTCCTGTTGACAACGAGGCCAGTTTGAACTTGTTTTCTTCGTGTGGGTTTGAAAAATCAGGAACAAATCGAGATTGGGTGAAGAAAGGAAATTTGTTTTTTGACGCGGTGTTTATGCAAAAAGTGAATGGCTAAGAAAAAGACCTCTAAAAAAGGCGGTTCCTGGAAAAAAACTCTCACCATCATTTTGGTCATTCTGACCTGTCTTGGTGGTGCCTCCGCATGGGAATTGTATTCTATTATTTATGGCTCGAACGTGGGTCTTGACAAGGACAAGGTTTATTTCTTAATCCCGACCGGCTCAACATTTCAAGATGTTTCGAATGCGCTGGTCAAACAAGGATATATAAACAGCCAAGCCACATTTGAGTGGGTTTCCGAACAGAAGAAATACAAATTGAACATCAGACCGGGGCGTTACCGACTGCGGAACGGAATGAGCAACAACGAACTCGTCAATTTACTGCGGGCGGGCTTGCAAGAACCTGTCATGGTGACTTTCAATAACGTGCGTTTCAAGGAAGATCTGGCCGGGCGGGTTGGTCGAGTGCTTGAGGCAGATAGTCTTGAAATCATTGAGCTTTTAAATGACGACAATTTCGTGGAGGAATATGGCTTCAACACATCCACTTTTCTGACCGTGTTCCTACCGAACAGCTACGAATTCTGGTGGAATACTTCAGCCGAAGAATTCGTAGAGCGAATGACCACGGAATACAAACAATTCTGGACAGAAGAAAGAAGGGCTAAGGCAAAAAACCTTGGACTCAGTCAATCGGAAGTGAGCATTTTGGCTTCCATCATTCAGAAAGAGACAAATAAAGCTGACGAAAAACCGACCATAGCTGGGGTGTATTACAACCGATTGAAAAAGGGAATGCCGTTACAGGCCGACCCGACTTTGGTGTATGCCAATCGCGATTTCATGGCTAGACGTGTTCTGAACAAACACAAGGTCATCGACTCGCCCTACAACACCTATAAATACAAAGGATTGCCGCCCGGCCCAATCTGCCTGCCAAGCATTCAAAGCATTGATGCTGTGCTCAATATAAAACCGCACAAATACCTCTACTTCTGCGCCAAACCTGACGGTTCTGGCTCGCATTCGTTTGCTTGCACATACAACGAACATTTGCAAAATGCACGCGAATTTCAGCGTGAATTGAATAAACGACAGGTTTACAAGTAGCTTTTGACCAAGAGGTATTAGGCGTTAGCCAGAGAAATCAACTGTTGGTCATAGCTACTTCGCGCCTTTGCGTGAACCATTATCTTCGCCCAAAATCCAAAATATGGCACTCCCAATAAAATTCGG
>JAIOYO010000009.1 GCA_021741075.1 Flavobacteriales bacterium
GAAGCTAGCAGAAATGGAGAAGGCTAGAATTGCCGCAGAAGAGGCAGCTAGACTGGCCGAAGCAGCTAAAATAAAAGAAGAAGAAAAGCGCTTGTTAGCTGAAGAAAAATCTAAGCGTGATTCTGAGTTAGCCATAGCTAAGCAAGCCGAGGAATTGAGAAAATTAGAGGCTCAAAAAGCAAAAGACGAGGAGAAGCGCTTAGCTGATGAATTGAAGGCTAAAGAGGCTGCTGAACTTGCAGCTGCTAAGGAGGAAGAAGCTAATCGTAAAGCTGATATCGATCGCTTAGCTGCCGAACAGAAGGCTAAACAACAGGCTGAGCTAGCAGCTCAAAAAGTTGCAGAAGAGAAAGCTTTAGCTGAAAAGAAGCGACTAGCTGATGAAGCGAAAGCTGAGGAAGAAGCGCGTAAAGTTGCCGAAGCAAAGGCTCAAGCGGATAAAGAGCGTGTAGAGGCAGAAGAAAAAGCGCGTAAAGAAGCTGAATTGGCTGCTGCCAAAGCTGCTGAGGAAGAACGTAAAGTAGAAGAAAAGAGGCAAGCAGAACTTGCTAAGCAAAGAGCTGAGCAGGATGAAAAGCAACGCTTAGCCAATTACGAAAGCCTCGTAATTAAAGGTGATGGAGCATATTCAAATAAAGAATATGAATTAGCGATGAAAAATTATCAAGATGCAAAACAATTGTATCCTGATAGTAAGGATTTGATGAAGAAAATGGGCGATACTGAAGTGCAGATAGATAGACTCGAGAAGGAACAAGCAGACAGACTGGCATTGGATCAAAAATTCAATGGTTTGTTGGAGGAAGGAGAAAGTGCATTATCGGAGGAAAATTATAATGAGGCTTTACGAAAATTTGAAGAAGCTTCGGCTTTGAAGCCAAACGAGCAAGCGCCTAAGCAAAAAATTAAGGACGCCAATAGCGCATTAGCACAACTTGCTTTAGCGGAGAAAGAAAAGCAAGCCAATGAACGGAAGTTTGTTCTCTTAATGCAAGAAGGCAATAGTGCTTTTTCATCCAACGACCTTGTAACTGCAAGAAGTAAGTATGAAGAAGCTAATAGTTTAAAGCCTCAAGATGACCAACCTAAATCTAAGTTGTTGGAAATAACCAATAAAGAGCAGGAGCTTGCATTGGCAGATATGGAGAAGAGGAAAAAAGAGGAAGAAGCCAAGAAAAAATTTGAAGAACAGCTTCGTCTAGACGAAGAAAAGAAAGCAAAAGAGCTTCAAGCGAGAATTGATGCGATTAATCAAGCAACATCCACGACTTCTACTAATGCTGACGAGGCACGTATTGAGAAATATGAACGATTAAAAGAAACTATTGAAAAGCTTGACATGAAAGCGGAAGAACAGCGTAAAGCCTTTCTATCTGAGCTAGCTAAAATCTATCCTCAAGGAATGACCAAGGAGCAGGTTGATGGCAAGAATTTTGTCCTGCTTCGTTATGTTATAAACGAAAATAACGTTGTAACTATTTACGAAAAAAAGACGTGGGATTGGGGTGGAGTATTCTACTTTAAGGATTCAGACATTGCAATCACCGAAGCGATTTATAAACTAGAAATCGGTAAATATTAATCAAGAAGTGGCTAGAGTTTCAATGAAGGAAATGGTATGTTTTCAAAAAAATAAAACCACCTCTCTAATTTTATTATTCGTTTTTCTGATTGGCCCGTTCTTTCAACAAGGACACGCTCAAGACTTAGGTCTAGACGTAGAAGCCAAAGGCGCAACACCTGAAGCAAAAGCAAAAGGACTGTTTGATTTAGGCGATTATAAAAATGCTCAAATAGCTTACACAGTATTGCTAGCTAAAGACCCAGAAAGTGCTTTCTTAAACTGGCAACTGGGACTTTGTCACTTATATCAAAACATAAGAAAAAGCACAGCTATTCCCTATTTGAGGAAGGTGGTGCGCAAAGACAAGTTTGATGATGAGGTTTTGTACGATCTCGGATTAGCATACATGTATAATGAGCAAATTGATAGTGCTTTGCTGTTTTTTAATCAGTACCGGGTCAAGATTTCGAAGCCAGAACGAATCATTGACGTAACTAGACAGATTGAGTTTTGTGAAAATGCAAGTAAATTCATGAAAACTCCTGTGAATGTTCGGTTTGAAAATCTTGGAGATGATGTCAATTCTGAGGGGCCAGACCTGCATCCATTTGTGCCGCTAGATGAGTCTTTCCTCGTTTTTAGTACCAAGCGAGACAAAGGCGTGGCAGGACAAAATATTGATTATGACGGCTATAAACCAGCCGATATTTTTTGGTGTCAAGTACGGAATGGGGAGTTCAGGAAAGCCAAAGGGGTTGGAATGACAATCAATACTGAATTCGTAGAAGAGTTTGTTGGAATGTCCGCCTATGGCGATCATATTTTTTACATGATTGATAACATGGATGGGTTTGATGACGTCTGGTTGAGTGAGTTTACTGGGAGACGTTGGGAAAAAGGAAAAACCTTAGGAGAGTCAATAAATACTGACGAACCTGAATTATCAGCTACCTGTACTCCTGACGGCCAAACACTCTTTATTGCTCGACTACCGGTTGAGCAACCAGGATTTGGAGGCATAGATATTTTTATGGCTAAACTATTGCCTGGAGGATTTTGGTCAATTCCGGTAAATCTTGGACCAACCATCAATACGCAGTATGATGAGATGTATCCTGTGATTTCGGCTGATGGAAAAACACTTTATTTCGCATCTCAAGGTCACAGAAGTATGGGCGGATATGACGTTTATAAAAGTGAATGGAACGAGCAGTTTAGTCGCTGGGAACGCCCGGTAAACCTGGGGTATCCCATTAACACAACTATGGACAACTTTACTTACTGTCCTACCGACAATCCAAGACACGCATACACGGCCCAGCTCAGAAACGAAGGATTCGGTGACCTTGATCTTTATCGCATCATTTTTAACGATGAGGAAGAGCAAATGACGGCCTTGGTAATAGAGTTAGAAACTATGTCGGGACCTGAAAAGGAAACGATTATATTTCATGAGTGGAAGAATACAGAAGATGGAAATATAAAGTGGTTCACGGATGAGTATCAACCGACCGACAAGCCAGAGTATCAGTTTGTAGAAACCAAGAATGTGGAAGTCAAAAATGGTGAGGCTTACGAAATAATTATTATTGGATCTTTTGACGGGGGTGAAGTTGCTAAATACACCCAACAGAATTTTCCAAAATCAGGAACGTTTCAGTGGTACGATACAAGAGTGAAAAAAGTCGTAGTTCCTTCCAAAAAGTTTGAACCAAAGGTTTCTTCCATCAAAGGGCAAACTAAATTAGAGATAACCGCAACGGTTACAGACCAAGCTGGGGAAATGATTGGAACGTATCTTCCAAATTATAACTCGGGAAAATTGGTGGCTGTTTTAATGCCAGGACAGACTTATGAAATGACTATTGAAGCATCTGGCTTTCAGCCAATAAAGGAAAAATTCAACATCATGAGTTTGGGAGATTATCAGAAGATAATAAATAGGAAATTGACGCTTATTGAAAACGGATTGGAAGCGCCTTCCAAGTAAATCGTATGCTCGAACTCAAAAAACCGCTTGCCTTCTTCGACCTTGAAACCACTGGGGTTAATGTTGCCGAAGACAGGATTGTAGAAATTTCCATCATCAAACTTAATCCCGATGGTTCGGAAGAAGTGCTTACAGAACTTGTAAATCCTGGAATGCCAATCCCGAAGGAAAGTTCGGAAGTGCACGGAATTACAGACGAAAAAGTAGCAGACAAACCTTCGTTCAAAGAACTAGCACCGAAAATCAAATCATTCATTGGCAATTCAGACCTGTCAGGCTACAACTGCCTGAAGTTTGATGTTCCGTTAATGGTCGAGGAGTTTCTACGTAATGAAGTCGATTTTGAAATGAAAGGCCGCAAGGTGGTGGATGTTCAGAACATTTTCCACAAAATGGAACAACGGACCTTGGTTGCGGCCTATAAATTTTATTGTAATGGCGATTTGACCAACGCACATAGTGCCGAGGCTGATACGCGTGCCACTATGGAAGTGCTTTTAGCTCAGGTGGATAAATATGATGAGTTGGATGGCGATGTGCAGATGTTGCACGAGTTTTCGAGAAGAGGAAAAGCAGTAGATTTTGCAGGTCATATAATCGAAAATGATGAAGGAATTCCGGTTTTCAATTTTGGGAAAAACAAAGGAATTTCTGTTGTGGATGTTTTCAAAAAACAACCCGGTTATTATTCGTGGATGATGGATGCCCAATTTCCGAGCTACACGAAAAAGGTTTTAACCGAAATTCGTGTTGACGCATTCAATAAAGGTCTATTATGAAAATCGTTTGCATTGGCCGCAACTATGCCGAACATGCCAAGGAACTGAACAATCCTGTTCCAACAGAGCCGCTTTTTTTTATCAAACCCGATTCGGCAGTTCTCCTGAACAACGATGATTTCTACCTACCCGATTTCTCGAATGACGTGCATTATGAAGCTGAGATTTTTGTGAAGATTCATAAGAAAGGAAAAAACATTCAGGAGAAATTTGCGCCCAGCTATTACAAGGAAATCGGAATAGGTATTGACATCACAGCTCGCGACATTCAGCAGAAATGCAAGGAAAAAGGCCTGCCATGGGAAAAGGCGAAAGCCTTTGATGGCTCCGCGCCAATGAGTAAAACCTTACCACTTTCAGATTTTCAAGATTTAAATGCAATCAACTTTGAACTGCACATCAACGGAAAAGTGGTTCAAAAAGGTTTTACTGGTGATATGATCTTCAACGTGAATCAGATTATTGCCGAGGCCTCGAAATATTTCATGTTCAAGATCGGGGATGTGATTTTCACAGGAACACCAGCTGGGGTTGGAAAACTCAACGCTGGCGACCATCTCGAAGCCTACATTGAAGGCAAGAAAATGATGGATTTTAAGGTGAAGTAACCGCTTCATATCTTCATTTTACCCTTTTCATTTTCTCTTCAATTACCTTAGCACCGCAATGGCAGGAAACTCATTCGGTAAACTTTTTAGGATAACCACTTTTGGCGAAAGCCACGGAGCGGCAATTGGTGTGGTCATCGATGGTTTTCCATCGGGCATTGAAATCAACGAAACGTTAATAAATCAAGACCTTCAACGCAGAAAACCCGGGCAATCAAAACTGACCACGCAACGGAAGGAGAACGAGGAATTTCAGATTCTTTCAGGTGTGTTTGAAGGAAAATCACTTGGGACACCCATTGCCGTTACAATTCTAAACGCGGATGCGCGTTCAAAAGACTATGAGCACCTCAAAGAAACGTTTCGTCCTAGCCACGCTGATTTCACTTATGAGGCAAAATACGGCCATCGCGATTATCGAGGTGGCGGGCGCTCATCGGCTCGCGAAACTGCTGCGCGTGTCGTGGCTGGCGCCTTTGCTAAAATGCTACTTCAGCAAGTGGGAATTGAGATTGTTGCCTACGTTTCTTCAGTTGCCGATGTCGGTGCAACGGTCAGTGATCAAACGGTTTGTTTAGCGGATGTAGAGAAAAGTTTGGTTCGTTGTCCAGACGAAAATGCATCTTCTGAGATGGAAAAACGAATTGATTCTGTTCGGAAAGATGGAGATACGCTTGGTGGAATAGTTAGGTGTGTTGCCAGAAATGTTCCCGCGGGATTGGGCGAGCCTGTGTTCGATAAACTTCATGCAGAACTTGGCAAAGCCATGCTCAGTATCAATGCCGTGAAAGGTTTTGAGATTGGCTCGGGCTTCGCTTCAACCAAAATGAGAGGTTCAGAGCACAACGATGTTTTTAGTTCAGAAGGAGGAAAAATCATTACTGAAACCAATAATAGCGGAGGAATTCAAGGTGGTATTTCCAACGGAATGAACATCACGTTTAACGTGGCGTTCAAACCTGTTGCAACCATTATGCAAGCACAAACCAGTGTTAATAAAGACGGAGATGAAGTCACCTTGGAAGGCAAAGGTCGTCACGATCCTTGCGTTGTTCCACGTGCGGTGCCCATCGTTGAAGCAATGACAGCCATCGTTTTGGCCGATTATTATTTGAGAAATAAAACCCAGCAAGTCGGTTAATGGAATTCAGAAGAATAGACCGACCGTTTGTGATTGCAGGACCCTGCAGCGCTGAAACACGTCAGCAAGTGTTAGAAACAGCAGAAGGATTAAAAGCCACAAACGTAGATTTATTGCGAGCAGGCGTTTGGAAACCACGCACGCGTCCAGGGAATTTTGAAGGAGTAGGAGAGGAGGGAATCGAATGGCTGAAGGAAGCTGGAAATGCCATTGGAAAGCCAATTTCGGTTGAAGTAGCCAATACGAATCATGTAGAATTGGCCTTGAAAGGCGGAGTTGATGTGCTTTGGATTGGAGCAAGGACAACAGTTAATCCATTTATGGTGCAAGAAATTGCAGATGCGTTGAAGGGAACGAATGTTCCTGTGCTGGTCAAGAATCCTGTCAATCCTGATGTTGAACTGTGGATTGGTGCCATCGAACGGTTTCAATCAGTAGGATTGACGAATTTGGGAGCCATCCATCGCGGATTTTCCACTTTTCAAAAATCACCTTTCAGGAACAGCCCGAATTGGAATATTCCTATTGAATTGAAGCGAAGACTGCCCGATTTACCCATTATTTGCGACCCAAGTCACATTTGCGGAAGTCGCGAATTACTGGCCGAAGTGGCACAAAAAGCCATCGACCTAAATATGGATGGCTTGATGCTAGAAACGCACCGAAATCCTGACAAAGCTTGGAGCGATGCGGCTCAGCAAATCACCCCGGTTCAACTTCAAAACATCCTATCAGAACTTGTTTGGCGAAGTCCGAATTCGCCCGATCTTGAAGTAAAGGCAAAACTCGAAGAGTTGAGAGCCACCATTGATGGACTTGACCGCGATATTCTCGATTTACTCATTGAGCGATTGTCTGTCTCTCGCAGTATTGGCGAATACAAACGCAATCACAATATAACCATTCTCCAACATCAGCGTTGGAATGAGATTCTGCACGACCGCGAAGCGCACATTCAAGGAAAGGAACTTTCGTTACGGTTTCTTCACAAATTCTTGGAGGCCATTCACGAAGAAAGTATTCAGCAGCAAACTCAGGTTATGAATGCTAAAACAACGGGAAGCAAATGAGTCCCGTTTATTTCAAAGAACAAGGCTGGCGATTTTTACACGACCTGCTTGCTACTGAAAAGGCAATCATACTCTGCGATTCAAATACCAAGCAATGTTTGGAGTATTTGAATGTGGCGTGCCCCAAAACCGTGGATTTACCGGTGATAGAAATGCCAGCTGGCGAGCGGAATAAAACTTTGAAAATCTGCGAAATGGTTTGGTATCAGCTTACTGACCATGGCGCAGACAGAAATACAGTATTGCTAAACGTGGGCGGTGGAGTTGTTACCGATTTGGGCGGTTTTGTGGCCTCCACCTTCATGCGCGGTATTCGGTTGGTCAACATTCCAACTTCACTTTTAGGAATGGTGGATGCCGCTATTGGCGGTAAAACAGGCATTGATTTCGGTGGATTGAAGAACATGGTCGGAACTTTTTCGCAGCCAGAGACCGTGCTAATCGATTCCAATTTTCTAAAAACCTTAGCATCTCGGCACTACCGAAATGGTTTGGCGGAGGTGCTGAAGCATGCCTTTATTTCTGACAGCTCCATTCTGGATTTGATGGAGGCAAATGAGGATGAACTCATTTCGCGCTCCGTTCAGGTGAAGATGGATGTAGTGCTACGTGATGAGTTTGAAGCAGGCGAGCGGAAGAAATTGAACTTCGGTCATACGATCGGACATGCCATAGAAAGTCACCTTTTGGATTCTGAGCAAGCAGTTTTGCATGGCGAAGCGATTGCGGCTGGAATGATCATGGAATCGTGGCTGTCGCAGAAAATAGTTGGGTTGTCTGAGGCCGAACTGAATTCGATCTGTGTGGCGGTAGATTCCGTTTTCTCAAGAATTGCCATTTCAGAATCGGATTGGGAAGCAATCAAGAAGTTGTTGGTTTACGATAAGAAGAACCGTGATGGCCAAGTTCAATTTGTGCTTATCAAAAGCATTGGAACAGCCATTATCGATCAGCCTGTGTCGGAAACGCTTCTTGATGAAGCTTGGAAATTCTATCTGAACCAAGCATGAAATTGCTTGCGCCAGATGGGCCGCTGATCGGGGAAGTTGAGCTTCCGATCTCAAAAAGCATCGCCAATCGCTATCAGATCATCGGGGCTTTGGCCCAACAAGAGATGCCGCTGCCGAGTTCGGTACCAGAAGATGTAAAGGTGCTTCGCGAAGCCCTGAATTCAGACGCGGCTGAGATTAACATTGGAATGGCCGGCACCGCCATGCGTTTTCTCACGGCATTCTACTCCGTTCAAGAAGGAAAAACCGTGGTTCTTACTGGAGATGAGCGAATGAAGCAACGGCCCATTTCTGAGCTGGTAAGGGTGCTTCGCGAACTTGGGGCTGAGATTGAGTATTTGGAAAACGATGGATTTCCGCCACTAAGAATCACAGGAAGAAAACTGAAAGGCAGTCGAGTTGAAATTTCAGCTACGGTCAGCAGTCAGTTCGTTTCAGCATTGATGATGATCGGTCCGATGATGGAGAATCGACTTGAAATTAAGTTGGACGGGAAAGTGCTTTCGCGACCATACATTGAACTTACGGCCAATTGCATGCGCCAGTGCGGAATTAAAGTTCAATTTCAAGGAAACACCATAAATATACCAACAGGGAATTATCAGATTCCAAACTTGGTAATGGAGGCAGATTGGAGCGCAGCATCCTATTTCTATGCACTTGCTGCAGCAAAACCAAACACAAAGCTCTTGCTCAGAGGATTGAGTTTGAATTCCGCGCAAGGCGATTCAGTTTTAATTGATTGGTTCGAGAAAATGGGTGTTTCATCCACTCAGAAAGAGAATGGAGTAGAGGTCTGCTCTTCATCTAAAATTGACTTTCCATTTGAATTGGACTTCACGGCCAATCCTGATCTCGCTCAGACCTTCGCGTTTTTGGCCGCTGCGCTTGGAAAAGAACTCAAACTGACAGGATTGGACAATCTCCGATTGAAAGAAACCGATCGAGTGGCCGCACTCAAAACCGAATTGGAAAAGCTGGGTGTTTCCGCTTGGGTTGAAGAAAATATGATGACGATTTCAGGTTCAATTGCCGTTGAAAGTGCCAATATCAAAACCTACAATGATCACCGCATGGCGATGGCAGCAACCGTAGGGGCGTATGGAAATACGCCCGACATCAATATTGAAAACCCACAAGTGGTTGAAAAAAGCTTTCCTACCTTTTGGGCGGAATTACAAAACCTAGGATTTAAACAGATTGAATAAATGGGAAATCGAATTCTTGATACGCAAGAGAAATTGAAAAAAGTGCCTTTTGGGAATCGAATATTCTCTGGAATCCTCGCACGTTTTGCTCCTTATTTCACCACCATCAAACCACAGGTAATTGAGCTTCGACCCAATTACATGAAGGCTTCCATGAAGAAGCGCAGAGCGGTTCACAATCACTTGAAAACTGTTCATGCCATTGCCATGTGCAACCTCTGCGAATTCACGGGCGGTATTCTCATGGAAGCAACCATTCCCAAACACAGAAGATGGATTCCCGTGGCGATGACGGTGAATTATGTGAAAAAGGCCCAGACCGACCTGACCGCCACTTGCGACCTGAGTTCTGTCAATTGGGAAACCTGCGATGAGGTGATTTGCCATGTTTCGGTACGAGATGCTTCTGACGTGGAAGTGATGAATGCGGCCATTACCATGAAGGTTTCAGATAAACCAAAGAAGTAGAGACGCGATGCTTCGCGTCTTAAAAATTCCCGCCTATTTCGGAGCGCGATAGAGCATTACCGCTCCAAGCACGAGATACATGATATTCGGTATCCAAACCGCTAGGCGGACATTCATATTTCCTTCAATGGCAAAGGTTTGCGATACCTGCATGAAGAGGATGTAGGAAAAACTCAGGAGTAGCCCAAGCCCGATGTGCATTCCAATTCCTCCTCGCACTTTACGGCTAGCCAAACTTACTCCAATAATGGTAAGGATGAACGCTGCAAATGGCATGGCTGTACGTTTTTCCTTCTCTACCCTGAAAAAGTCGACATAATCTGACCCGCGCATTTCCTCTGTTGCAATGAAATCGTTCAATTGCCAATAATTCATGGTTTCAATCACTTTCAGTCGCTGACTAAAATCCTCTGGTTTGAATGGGAAAACCGTGTCTAATTGTTCCTTTTCAACCACTTTCTCATTTAGATTGTCAAACGTGCGTTCGTAATATTTCTTGATGCTCCATTTTTGAATGGTTGTATCATACACGATATGGTCAGAAATGAGCTTGTATTTTAGCTTTCCGTTCTCAAATTTTTCTAGGGAAAATTTGTACCCTGTCATTCTTTCGGCACTGTACGAATCAAAATAGATGAATGTACCCGGTTCAATTTGATAGTGTTGATTTCTGCCATAAAACTGCCACGGAAGATTGATGTAGGTGTTTTCGAAAAGGATTCGGCCTTCGTTAGCCTTAGGAATGACAAAGTGATTCAATCCCAGACTAAGTATTGCCAAGATGGTTGAACCGAGCAGATAAGGCACCATCATTCGATAAAAACTGACACCAGCACTCAAAATAGCAACGATTTCTGACCGGTAGGCCATCCTCGAGGTAAAAAGGATTACCGCCACAAAAATGAATAGCGGACTAAAAAGGTTAGCGAAATACGGAACGAAATAGACGTAGTACTCACTGATTATGGTCCAAGATGACAGGTCATGCTCAATGAAATTGTCAATTTTCTCCGAGAGGTCGAATACCATCGTGATGCAGATAATCAACGCAATGGTGAAGAAAAACGTCCCGAGGAACTGTTTCAGAATATATCGGTCAAGTATCGAGAACACGTGTGGTTACAGCCTTGTGAGAAGTTTTGGAACGACTTGATCCTTCCACTTTCTGAAATCGCCCGCTTCAATATGTAAGCGGACCTGCCGCATCAACTCCAAATAGAAGGCTAAATTGTGAATGCTGGTGATCTGTGGGCCAAGTAGTTCTTTGCAAGCGAATAAATGCCGCACGTAAGCACGGCTGTAAAAGCTGTCAATCGTGCTTGTTCCATGCGGGTCAAGCGAAGAAAAATCATGCTCCCACTTTTTGTTTTTGATGTTGATAATGCCTTCCCAAGTGTAAATGAGGCCATGTCGCGCATTTCTTGTGGGTAGCACGCAATCGAACATGTCAACGCCTAAAGCTATGTTTTCCAGCAAGTTGGCAGGAGTTCCAACACCCATTAAATAGCGTGGTTTGTCTTTTGGCAGAATGTCACAAACTACCTCGGTCATGGCGTACATTTCATCGTCAGGTTCACCTACACTCAAACCACCAATGGCGTTTCCTTCTCGTTCGAATGAGGCTATTTTTTCCGCACTTTCAATACGTAAATCCTTAAAAGTCGAACCCTGAACAATTGGGAAAAGCGACTGATGATGCCCGTATTTCGGTTCGGTTGCATCCACGTGGTCACAGCAACGTTTCAGCCAACGATGTGTCATCGCAAGCGAATTTTTCGCATAGCCATAATCACATGGATAAGGCGTGCATTCGTCAAATGCCATGATGATGTCGGCACCAATACTTCGCTGAATGTCCATTGCTGATTCTGGACTGAAAAAGTGTTTAGAGCCATCAATGTGCGATGCAAAAGTGACGCCTTCTTCAGAAATCTTTCGTTTGTGAGCCAGGGAGTAAACCTGATAGCCGCCACTGTCAGTAAGTATTGGTTTATTCCAGTTCATAAACTTGTGCAGCCCGCCAACTTCTTCCAAAATTTCGGTCTTCGGACGGAGATATAGATGATATGTATTTCCAAGAATAATCTCAGCTTTTACCTCCTCAATCAACTCTTTTTGATGAATTCCCTTCACAGTACCAATTGTTCCGACTGGCATGAAGATGGGCGTTTCAATAACTCCGTGGTCGGTTTTCATCTGTCCTCTTCGAGCTTTCGAATGGGGGTCAGTGTGCGTTAGTTTGAACTCAAGTGACATGTTCATAAAATCGCCCAAATGTACTTAAATGCCCTTCAGCCGTTGGTTAGTTTTGCGCTATAACCGCATGAGCCTAGCTGATTTTCAAACTCTTCCTCTTTGGCAACTCATAGTTGCTGGAATCTTTGTTGGGTCGCTTGCGGTTCAACTTTTCTATTACTTCTTCTTTTTCTTGAGATTGGCGATGTATAAACCAGCAGAAAGCTCAAGCCAATTAGAACCAGCTTCAGTTATTATTTGTGCTTGGAATGAGGAAGACAACCTCAAAAAAAACCTTCAGTCGATTCTGGAACAAGACTATCCTGAATTTGAGGTTATCGTTGTAAATGATCATTCATTGGACGAAACCGACTTGCTTCTTCAGGCTTGGCAACTAAAGTACGAGCACTTACGAGTAGTTAATTTGAGTAGGGAAAATGCACATATGCGCGGAAAAAAGTTTGCGATTTCTATGGGGATTAAGGGAGCTAAATATGAAAACCTAGTATTCACTGATGCGGATTGCCGACCTACCTCAAAATATTGGTTGCGCGGAATGTCTGAAGGTTTGAAGGGCGAAAAGCAGATGGTATTGGGTTATGGTGGATTCGAGAAGACATCGGGCTTTTTCAATAAACTGTATCGATACGAGGCGGTTCATATTGCCATGCAATACATGTCGTATGCTTTGGCTGGCATGCCTTATATGGGAGTTGGCCGAAATCTAGCTTACAAGAAAGATTTGTTTTTTCAGACCAAAGGATTCATTAAACACCGCCATGTAGCTTCAGGTGATGACGATTTATTGGTCAACGAGGTTTCTACTGGAACAAATACCACAATTCGGATCAAGAAAGGAGCACATACTGTCTCTGAGCCATGTGAAAATTTAACGGCATGGTGGATTCAGAAAAGACGCCATTTGTCTGCTGGTAGTTTTTACAAGGCATCCTCCAAAATTCTTTTGGGCATTTTTACGCTTACACACCTGTTGTTTTATCTGTCGTTTTTTGTGGTTCTGTCGATGGAAACACTGTATTGGTTGGCGCTATGTGGGATTGCACTTAAATGGATGGCTCATTTGTCAATTACCAGTGCGGTCACGCGGCTTTTGGACGAGCGTGATCTTTTGTTATTTTCGCTTCTAGGCGATTTGTTTACACCATTCTTCAATACAGCAGTAGCCATTTCAAACCGCATAAACCCACCTATTAGATGGAGGTAGAAATTAACCCCGACCTATCAGAAAAAGCATTGTTGGATTACCGACTCGTAAGAGCGGCAATTGATAGTGGCGACCAAAAAGCGTATGCACAATTGATGGATCGCTATCGCGATAGCATCTATTTTATGCTGCTAAAAATGGTGAATAATCGCGATGATGCTGACGATTTGACGATTGAAGCATTTGGGAAAGCGTTCAATAAATTACATCAATACACTCCGAATTACGCGTTTAGTACGTGGTTGTTCAAGATTGCATCCAACAATTGCATCGATTTTATCAGAAAGAAAAAGAAGAATCTTCTCTCTTTAGATAAACCTTTCGATACTGGCGATGGAGGAGAGATGACAATGGATGTGCCTTCTGGAACTCTCGATCCTGAAGAAGCGTTCATTCGAGAGCAGAAAAAAATTCTGATGCATGGTGTGGTAGAAAAGCTAAAGCCTCGCTATCGAACGCTTGTGGAGCTGCGTTACTTTAAGGAATATTCGTATGAAGAAATTGCGCAGGAACTTGATCTTCCGCTGGGAACAGTGAAAGCTCAACTATTTCGTGCCCGCGAATTCCTCTACAACATTCTCAAAAACAGTAAAGAGAAGATTTGAGTTCCGACAATCTGACTCCCATTTCGTGGGAGATTATTCTTAAGTATTTTGATGATTTGACGGACACGCAGAAGCGGCAATTTGCAGCTTTGTATGATGCGTATTACGAATGGAATACGCAGATTAATGTGGTTTCCAGAAAAGACTTTCATTTGTTTTACGAAAGGCATGTGCTGCATTCATTAGCCATTGCTACGGTAGCCGATTTTGAAGATGGAACCTCTATTCTCGATGTAGGTACTGGTGGAGGTTTTCCAGGAATTCCATTGGCCATTCTTTTTCCTAACTGTCAATTCCGATTGGTCGATAGCATCGGTAAAAAGATAAAAGTGGCGATTGGCGTTGCCGAAACCATTGGTCTTAAGAACGTGAAGGCCGAACAAGGTAGAATGGAGCAGGGGCGAGAAAAATATGATGTAATAGTGACGCGTGCGGTTGCTCCAATGGCACAACTGAAGCATTGGCTAGTAGGCAAACTGGATGCAAAAAGCAAGAAGGCTGTTTCAGGTCTTTTTTGCCTGAAAGGCGGAGATCTGACCGAAGAAATAATTGCCGCCAAAGTGAAGGCCAATCTCTATAATATCAACGATTCGTTTGACGAGGAATTCTTCGAGACCAAGAAAGTTGTTTGGGTGCCTAAGTTCTAAGCTTGCATTTGCAACTCTAGCAAACCTTTATACAGTCCACCTTCCTTAGCTAGTAAATCCTCGTGGCGACCGTTTTCGGTAATTGTTCCTTTGTCCAGAACTAAAATTCTGTCCGCTTTACGGATGGTTGAAAGTCGGTGGGCAATGACGAGCGAAGTTCTGCCGACCATCAATTTATCCAAGGCTTCCTGAACAAGTCGTTCCGATTCTGAGTCAAGTGAGCTAGTTGCTTCATCCAATATCAAGATTCTCGGATCCTTCAAAACCGCTCTGGCAATAGCAATCCGTTGGCGTTGTCCGCCCGAAAGTTGAATCCCACGTTCGCCTACAACGGTGTCATATTTCTCTGGAAAACCATCAACAAAAATGTGAGCGTTGGCTTTTTTAGCGGCAGCTTCAATTTCTTCTAACGAAGCACCAGGTTTGCCGTATTCAATGTTTTCCCGAATCGTTCCTCCAAATAGGATTACATCTTGTGGTACAATCGCCATCTGATTTCTCAGGAATTCGAGGCCCATATCCTTAGAATTTATTCCATCGATTGTAATACTTCCAGAATCTGGATCATAGAAACGCAAAACCAATGACGCAATGGTCGATTTCCCTGAACCGGAAGGTCCAACTAGCGCTATTGTTTCGCCTTTTTTGGCATCAAAACTTACTCCATTGAGAACAGAAATATCGGGTCTGCTTGGGTAGCGAAATTGAACATTATCAAACTTCAACGAACCCGAAATGGCCGAAACATTGGCTGGATTAGCAGCTTCGTATGGCTCAGGATCTTCATCCATAATCTCCAAAATACGTTCGGCAGCACCAATGGCTTTTTGAATTTGCGCATACATCTCTGCAATGCCTCCTATAGAAGCACCCACAAAAACAGAATAAAGCACGAATTGAATCAAATTACCGAAACTCATCTCGTCCTGATTTACTAATCGGGCTCCGTACCAAATAACACCAACAATAGAACCGAATAATGCCAAAATGATGAACGAAGCAAAAAAGCCTCTTGCTTTAGCGCCCTGAAGCGCCTTTTCAATAATCGACTCTGTACTTTTTGCATAACGAATGCTTTCATACATCTCGTTTGCAAATGATTTCACGTTTGTAATTCCAGAAAGCGTTTCTTCTACTATGGTGTTCGATTCTGCTATTCTGTCCTGTGTTTCTTTCGATATTCTTCGGATGATTCTTCCAAAAACAACGGCAAAAACAGCCACTAACGGCACAACACCAAGCATCACCATTGTCAATTCAACGGAAGTGTAAGCCAAAAAGGCGATGCCGCCTACAATTAACATTGACTGACGAAGGAATTCTGCTACAACAGTTGTGAACGTATCCGATAGCATATTAATGTCTGTAGCAATTCGGCTGTTCATGTCTCCCACACGATTCTGAGAGAAATACGACATCGGCAAGCGAATCAGCTTATTATAAGTGTCTTTCCGAAGATCAGCCAACACGTGTTCAGTCACATTCACAAAAAGGTATATTCGGAAGAATGAAAAAACTGCTTGTAGAATGAACACAATCAGCAAAAACACCGCAATTCGGTCAATATCAGCCAACATGGCCTCTTCAGCCGTGTCCACCATATCTCCAATCAATTTCGGAAATATCAGAGCAGTAATTCCTGTTAAAAACAAGAAGAAAAGCCCGAGGTAGTACTTAAAACGGTGCGGTTTGAAGTAGCCAAAAAGGCGCGAAATTTTCTTGATACTTTCTCCCGAAACTTTAACTTTCGGTAGGTCTTCTGTGTCTAAACGATCTCTTCTAGCCATATTCGCGAGCAAAGGTATTTGAATGAAACTATTTTAAAGAAGATATGTTTGCACAAATTAAAACGAAGTCTATCTTTGCACGCCCAAATAAGTAGGAGTTATGAAAAGAACATTTCAGCCATCAAGAAGAAAGAGAAGCAACAAGCACGGATTCCGTAGTAGAATGGCTTCAGCAAACGGACGTAATGTACTTGCGGCCCGAAGAGCAAAAGGAAGAAAGAAACTTACCGTATCTGACGAAAGAGCAGATAAGAAGTAATCCTTAAATAAGTTAGACACTGAAAAGCCCGTCACGCAAAGCGTGATGGGCTTTTTCTTTTTGGGGCGTGTCCCCGATGAAAAATCGGGGTCGGGATGTCCGATGTATCTTTTCTTCGTTCCTCAGAAAAGGATGCCGATTTCACCCCTCACGCGGGTGTTTTAATCAAAATTCACCTGATCTTTCAGGGTTAGCGCAATTGACTTGGTAGTCAAATTGTGGCCTGCATCAAGCATAATAACTTCGGTAGTTTTACAATTCTCGCCAGAAAGTTTCTTCGCCAATTTCGGATGAATCACTCGATCCCACTTTCCAAAAACAAGCGTTGGTTTTATCTTATAGCGCCAAATACATTTTGGTACTTGATCCAATGAAGGCGTAATGTTTTTGAAGGTTATCCACGTATTAAGTACTTTTTTGCGTTTTTCGAGAGTTCCCATTTGTGCAGTCACAAACTGGTCAATCTTTTTGTCCATCAATCCTAGTTTCGCTAACAATCGGCTGGTTCGAAGAAATGGTTGAGGATAGGCAATGACAAATTCGAACAACAATTGCCCAACAATCGTGTTGGTGACAAACCAATAAAGTGGATTGACTTTTATTCCATCGGGTGCAAGCAATAGAAACCGGTCAATTTTTACAGGAGCCATTTCTACCATTTTTAGCACCATTTTTCCACCAAGACTGTACCCAACCAGTGAGCATTTCTTAGCGCCAATTTCTTGAAGCGCAAAAACAAGCAGTTCGCCAACATCACTCGCTGAGATAGATTGCTTCTTGTTTATTTTGGTTTCGCCATGCAACGGAAGGTCAAAGCTTAGAATTCGTGCATTTGGCCTTAATGTTTTCATAAAATGAAACATAACATCAGCATCTTGGCCGTAGCCATGAAATGCTAGCCAAATTTCATCTCCACTTTCGTTGTCGAGATAGCTCCAATCAACTAATCCAACCTTTAAATTCTTTCGCAAGCCCAATGGTAGATAAAATGTTTAAAACTGAAGCAGATTTGTACGGATTTCAGGCATTCAAGGCGCTAACTTCGCAGGAATTTGCGTAGTCCAAAAATCAACTGAAATATGCCAAAAGATACTTCGATTAAGCACATCCTAATTATTGGTTCTGGTCCAATTGTTATTGGCCAAGCCTGTGAGTTTGATTATTCGGGTTCTCAAGCATCGAAATCGTTACGAGAGGAAGGAATTGAAGTTACACTCATCAATTCTAATCCAGCAACTATCATGACCGATCCGGTCACGGCAGATAATGTTTATCTCAAACCGCTGGAACCCAAAAGCATCATTGAAATTCTAGAAGCGCATGATATCGATTGCGTACTTCCATCGATGGGCGGTCAAACGGCCTTGAACCTCGCCATGAAATGCAAGGAGATGGGCATTTGGGCGAAGTACAACGTGAGAATGATTGGGGTTGATGTGGAAGCAATTGAAGTGACCGAAGACCGTGAAAAGTTCCGAAAGCTGATGGGTAAAATTGGTATTCCGATGGCACCACAGGCAACGGCAAAATCATTTTTGGAGGGGAAAGAAGTAGCACAAAAATTCGGTTTTCCACTTTGCATTCGCTCGTCCTACACCTTAGGTGGGGCAGGGGCAGCAGTTGTTTATGAGCAATCAGAATTTGACAAACTGCTAAATCGAGGCCTTCATTTATCACCTATTAAAGAGGTGATGATTGATAAGGCGCTTTTGGGCTGGAAGGAGTTTGAGTTGGAATTGCTACGCGATAAGAACGACAACGTCATTATCATCTGTTCCATCGAGAATTTCGACCCGATGGGAATTCATACAGGAGATTCCATCACCGTTGCGCCAGCAATGACATTGAGTGACAAAACCTATCAGCGAATGCGTGATATGGCCATTCACATGATGCGTTCCATCGGAAATTTTGCTGGCGGTTGTAACGTTCAATTTGCAGTAAGCGATGATGAAAACGAAGACATCATTGCCATTGAGATTAATCCTCGTGTGAGCCGTTCTTCGGCTTTAGCATCAAAAGCAACAGGTTATCCAATTGCAAAGATTGCAGCCAAGTTGGCCATCGGTTACAACCTAGATGAACTTCAAAATCATATTACAAAAACCACTTCTGCTTACTTCGAGCCTACTTTGGATTACGTAATTGTCAAAATTCCGCGTTGGAACTTCGATAAATTCAAAGGTTCAGATAGAAGACTTGGCCTGCAAATGAAGTCCGTAGGTGAAGTGATGGGAATTGGGCGGACATTTCAAGAAGCATTGCAGAAAGCTTGTCAGTCGCTCGAAATTAAGAGAAACGGACTTGGCGCTGATGGCAAGGAGCTCAAAAATCAAGATCAAATTCTTGACAGCTTGAAAAATGCAAGCTGGAATCGACTTTTCCATATTTATGACGCCTACAAAATGGGCATCCCAACTAAAACAATTCAGAAGATCACGCGCATCGACCCTTGGTTCTTGGAGCAGATTCATGAATTGATAGAATTGGAAAATAAAATCCAAACCTTTAAACTGGAAGACCTTCCAAAGTCTTTGCTGTACGAAGCAAAGCAAAAGGGATACGCAGACAGGCAGATTGCTCACTTGCTAAATTGTTGGGAAAGTGAGGTTTTTAAGAAGCGTCAGGATTTCAATATCCAACGGGTTTACAAATTGGTCGATACTTGCGCGGCAGAATTCCCAGCACAAACTCCTTATTATTATTCAACCTTCGAGGAGCGCAACGAAAGCGTTGTGACCGATAAAAAGAAAATCGTTGTTCTCGGTTCAGGTCCAAACAGAATTGGGCAAGGAATTGAGTTCGATTACTGCTGCGTTCATGGAGTTTTAGCAGCTAAAGAATGTGGTTATGAAACCATTATGATCAATTGCAATCCTGAAACAGTTTCTACGGATTTTGATGTGGCCGATAAACTCTATTTCGAACCCGTTTTCTGGGAGCACATCTACGACATTATTCTTCACGAAAAGCCAGAAGGAGTTATCGTTCAACTTGGTGGACAAACTGCTTTGAAATTGGCAGAAAAGCTCGAGCGCCACGGAATCAAAATCATCGGCACAGATTTTAAATCACTCGATTTGGCAGAAGACAGAGGACGATTCTCCACACTTTTGGCAGAAAACAACATTCCATACCCAAAATTTGGAGTGGCTGAAGATGCCGATAAGGCCTTGCAATTGTGCAAAGAGCTTGGTTTTCCATTACTGGTTCGTCCGTCCTATGTTCTTGGAGGACAGAGTATGAAGATTGTAATAAACGAGCAAGAACTTGAAAATCACGTGGTCAATCTTCTAAAAGACATTCCTGGGAACAGGATTCTTCTCGACCATTTCCTAGAAGGTGCAATTGAAGCCGAAGCAGACGCCATTTGCGATGGCGAAGACGTTCAGATTCTCGGAATCATGGAGCACATCGAACCGGCTGGAATTCACTCTGGAGATAGTTACGCGCTGCTTCCATCTTTCGATTTGAGCGAAAATGTTTTAGAGCAAATTGATCGACACACGAGAACAATTGCAATGAAATTGAATACAATCGGTTTGATTAATATTCAGTTTGCAGTGAAAGATGAAGTGGTCTATATAATTGAGGCAAATCCACGAGCATCCCGAACGGTTCCGTTCATAGCGAAAGCATACCGCGAGCCCTATGTCAATTACGCAACTAAGGTGATGATGCGTGAGAAAAAGTTAAAAGACTTTAAATTCAATCCTTACAAAAAGGGCTACGCGATTAAGATTCCTGTGTTCTCATTTGACAAGTTTCCCGATGTAAACAAGGAATTAGGACCAGAAATGAAATCAACTGGCGAGGCAATTCGTTTCATTGACGACCTGAATGACGATTTCTTCCGTGAGATTTATTCGGAGCGTAACCTATACCTTAGCCGTTAATCTCGTTCTAAACGCATGACTGGGGTATTCAAAACCATACTTATTCTCGTAGTTATCTACTACGCGTGGAAATTACTTTTCAGACTTTTCTTTCCGGTAATGGTCAAAAAAGTGGTGAATAAAGCGCAACAGAATATGGAAGACAGAATGCGTCAAGCTTACGAACAACAGCAGGGAGGTTCTTATGCCAATCATGAAGGAGACGTCATTATTCAGAAAGGGGCCGAACGGAAAAAGACCGGCAGTATTTCCGATTCAGACGGTGAATATGTCGAGTTTGAGGAAATCAAAGAATAGAAGCATTTCGATGGCTTCAAATCAAAATTTAGTTCAACATCATGGATAAACTGAAAAAATTGCTTCCGCATTTTGTGGTCTTGTTGGCGTTCGCTGGAATTTCCTTGGCATATATGAGCCCACTCTTGCAGGGCAAGGAACTTTTCCAATCTGATATTGTCAACTTCCTTGGAATGAGTAAAGAGATTGTTGATTTTCGAGAAGACACAGGCGAAGAAGCACTTTGGACAAACTCCATGTTTGGCGGAATGCCCGCCTATCAGATTTCGGTTTTGTATCCAAATAATTGGAGTCAGAAGATTCTAAAAATCATCAATTTCGGTATTCCACGACCTGCCAATTACATCTTTTTGATGCTGGCAGGAGCTTATTTCATGTTCCTGATGATGGGCGTTGGATGGCGCTACGCACTAATTGGTTCGGTCGGTTTTGCCTTTGCCAGTTATTCGGTCATTATTCTGGAAGCGGGGCACAATTCCAAGGCGCACGCCATGGTATTTATGGCACCCGTTATCGGTTCTATTCTTCTTACTTATCGAGGTCGATATCTGTTGGGCGCAGCTTTGCTCGCGTTTTTTCTATCGCTTGAAATAGCCACAAATCACCTTCAAATAACCTATTATTTGCTGCTAATAGTTCTCATTTTGGGTGCGGTAAAATTGGTTGATGCTACCAAAGCTGGTGAATTGCCAAACTTTCTAAAAGCCACTTTTATCATGGTAATAGCCGCCTTGATTGCGGTTGGTCCAAACATTTCAGCACTTTGGACTACGGCAGATTATGGTGCGGAAACCATGCGCGGCAAATCAGAATTATCATCTCAACAGGAAAGCTCGGGATTGGATAAAGAATATGCCATGCGTTGGAGCTACGGAGTAGGAGAGACCTTCACCCTGCTCATTCCAAATTTTATGGGTGGTTCTTCCCAAGGAAGTTTGGACGAAAAGTCGAATGCTTATGAAACGATGGTTGACAAAGGCATTCCGAAAAATCAGGCAAAAGGAATCATTGCCAATCTGCCACTTTATTGGGGAACACAGCCGTTTACATCAGGCCCAGTTTACCTAGGAGCAGCCATTTGTTTCCTTGCCATGTTGGGTTTTCTAGTGATTAAAACGAGCAATCGCTGGTGGCTTTTAGCTGCTTTTATTCTGTCCATCATGCTTTCGTGGGGACACAATTTTGCGGTATTCTCCGATTTCTTCTTCTATTATGTTCCTGGCTACAATAAGTTCAGGGCGGTTTCAATGACCTTGGTTATTGCGCAGTTGATTTTACCGATTGCTGCAGTTCTTGGCTTGAAGGATTTCTTGGAAATGACCGACAAGAAGGCAATGAACCAAAAACTGCTTATCGCCACGGGTGTAGTTGGCGGCATTTGCCTCTTCTTTATGGGCGCAGCAGGTGCTTTCTTCGATTTTTCGTCTGTAAATGATGCGCAATTGGCTCAGGCGGGTTTCCCCGATTGGTTGGTGGCAGCATTGCTTGATGATCGAGAATCATTGCTACAGATGGACGCCATGCGTTCACTGTTCATCATATTACTTACGGCTGCGCTACTGGAAATGAGTGTTTTGGGAAAACTCCAGTCCAAGGTTGCATTACTTTTAATTGGCGCGATTACCCTTTTTGATCTCGTTCAGGTGGATAAGCGTTATTTGGATAACGATGATTTTGTTAGCGCTAAGAAGAACAAAAGCGCGATTTCTCCAACGGCAGCAGATCAGCAGATTCTTCAAGATCCAGACCCGAATTTCAGGGTGGTGAACTTGGCTGCAAATACATTTAACGATTCTAAAACTTCTTACTATCACAAATCGATAGGTGGTTATCACGGAGCTAAACTGAAGCGTTATCAGGAGTTGATTGATTCATGCATCAGCAAGACCAATTTGGCTGTGCTTAACATGTTGAATACCAAATATTTCATCACTCCTAATCAAGAAGGTCAACCTACGGTGAGACGAAATCCGTTGGCATTGGGCAACGCTTGGTTTGTGGATGAAATTAAGATGGTTGAGAATGCCGATCAGGAATTGGCATCGCTTTCTGAGGACAATTTCAATCCTGCGAAATTGGCAGTGATTGACAAACGTTTTACAGATGAATTGAACGGATTTCAGCCTTCATTTGATAGCATTGCCGGCATCTATTTCTTGGAGTACAAGCCGAATTACTTGAAATACGAAACTGAGGCTGCTACAGAGCAATTGGCCGTTTTTTCCGAAATCTACTTTGCCAATGGCTGGAATGCGTATGTTGATGGGGAATTGCAACCACATTGGCGTGCAAACTATGTCCTCCGTAGCATGCGCATTCCTGCTGGAAATCACGAAGTGGAGTTCAAATTTGAGCCGCAAGTCTATTATACAGGAGAGAAAATGTCGTTGGCAGGTTCTATTTTGCTGGTTCTATTTGTGATTGGTGGAGTGGTTGCAGATGCGCGTTCAACTAAAGCCGCGTAGACTTGAAAAAGGTTCTCATCATCACGTACTACTGGCCGCCAAGTGGTGGAGCAGGAGTACAGCGATGGTTGAAATTTGCGAAGTATCTTCCCGAATTTGGGTATGAGGTTCATGTTCTCACTGTAAGACCAGACCGTGCAACTTACCCGCAGCGGGATGAATCCCTTCAGACACAAGTCCCCAAAAATGTAACGGTTCATTGCACAAATGCAACCAATCCGTTTGCCATCTATTCGGTTTTCGGTAAAGGCGCGCCATCCAGCGGTTTTGCAAATGATGATGTTTCTGGAATCAAAGGGTTAATCAAAAAACTGGCTCGGTTTGTCCGAGGCAACGTTTTTATTCCCGATCCTCGCAAAGGCTGGAACCGTTTTGCCATTGAAAAGGCGAATGAGCTGATTGATACGTTAGCCATAGAAACGGTAATTACCACATCTCCACCGCATTCTACCCAACTGATTGGTTTGGAGTTAAAGAAAAGAAAGAACATTCGTTGGATTGCAGATATGCGCGATCCGTGGACAAAGATTTACTACGTTTCTGAGTTACTGCAGACTAAATGGGCACAAAAAAAGAATGGGTCTTTAGAACGTCAAGTCTTGGAAAATGCGGATAAAATTGTGACAGTTAGTGGCAATTTAGCAGACGAATTTTGTGAACTCGCCCCAAGATTGAAAAGAGAAAATGTCAAAGTCATTCCAAACGGTTTTGATGAAGATGATTTTCACCTCAATTTTTCTTTGGAAAGACAATTTACCATTGGATACATGGGTACGATTACGGAGCAATACGACATCAGTTCGCTCTTAAAAGCAATTGGTTCTGGCAATTTAGACGCTGGGTTCCGATTCATTGGTGATGTTCAGGCTGGTATGAGAAATCGTCTTGGTGAAGTTGCTTCCAGATGCGAATTTACTGGATATCTCAATCACGATAAGGCGATTGAGAAAGCCGCTTCGTGTAGCATTTTGCTGCTCGTTATTCCTAAAGTGGAAGCCAATAAGGGAATTCTTACAGGGAAAATATTTGAGTATCTCGCCTTGAAAAGACCGATTCTGGCTATCGGTCCAGTAGATGGAGATGCTGCTCGAATTCTAAACGAAACAGGTGCTGGAAAAATGTTTGATTATGCGGATGTGCATGGAATTTCCAAGTTTTTACGGGAAAGAGTTCGTCAGTTTCAAGCTGGAGAACAGCATTCTGAGGCTTTAGGAATACACAAGTATTCGCGTAAGGGATTGACTGACCAACTTGTGCAGATATTAGAAAAGAGCGTTTAACTCTTTTTGGAAAATGT
Organism: Flavobacteriales bacterium; assembly: GCA_021741075.1. Classification (GTDB taxonomy): domain Bacteria; phylum Bacteroidota; class Bacteroidia; order UBA10329; family UBA10329; genus UBA10329. The sequence goes on from JAIOYO010000009.1 coordinate 24,552, forward strand.
GTTTCAATTAGCATTCTTGAATTGCGTCCTTTGACCAACCGATGGGGATAATTCGCAAACAGAGTATTCAAACTTCGCTTCTCTCGTATTTGGGAGTAGGTCTAGGATACATTAATGTAGTCCTTCTTTTTCCGAAGTTCTTCGCTCCGGAGGAGTTTGGATTGACGCGTGTTCTGATTGCTGTGATTGGAATTTCAGCACAGGTTGCGCTATTCGGACTCACAAACGCCATCATCAAGTTTTTCCCCAAATTCAGAGAAGGAGATGAAGAAAATCATCATGGGTTTCTCGGTCTAAATCTGTTGTGGGGAATTGCTGGTGTTTTTGTGGTGGGAGCCGTGCTCTTTTTCGCTCAATCTTGGATTGTTGAGTACAAGAAAGGCACGTCAGACTTGTTTGTCGATTATTACGTTCTTCTCTTCCCATTTCTATTGTTTGAGGTGCTCAATCAATTGCTTTCGAGCTATACCAGAGCACTGTATCATTCGGTTATTAACGTGTTTTTCAGAGAGGTTTTTCTTCGGTTTACCACCACTACACTCATTCTCCTGTTTTACTTTGATTGGCTCGATATAGGTCAATTTATGTGGCTGTTCGTATTGCAACAAGGACTAATAGCTCTTGGAATGCTGATTTATTTGAAAGCGATTGGTCATTTCAATCTGAAAATTGACCGTCCGTTTTTAACGCGCGAATTGAGAGCTGAGATTTTCCATTATCGCACATTTACAATGCTTACGAATGTGAGCGCCATCATGCTGGTTTCTGTAGATGTGGTCATGATTAGCTACATGATGGGACTAGATAATACGGCTTTTTACACCGTAGCTTATTACATCATGGCACTCATCAATATCCCACGAAACGCAATTAATAATGTCTCACTTTCGGTAGTTTCAGACGCTTGGAAGAGAGAAGATCGTGCAGCTATTCAAACCGTATATGCAAAAACATCTATTAATCAGTTGCTGATTGGTATTCTGATTTTTGCTGGAATTTGGGCCAATGAAGCCAACATCTTTCGCATGTTGCCAGCAGAATATGCAGATGGTAAATGGGTGCTGTTTTTTGTCGGGGTTGGAAAGTTAATGGATGTTGGATTCGGAATTAATTCTGGAATCATTAGCACCTCTTCTGTTTTTCGTTTTGATACGTATGCTAACGTTATTCTGCTAGTAGTAACTGTGGTTTTGAACCTGATTTTCATTCCTGCTTATGGCATTGCCGGTGCAGCGGCCGCAACTTCCATTTCCTTAGCATCCTTCAATATTTCTAAATACATATTTCTAAAAATGAAATTTGGATTTGATCCGTTTAGTTGGAAATCTATGGTTACGATTCTGCTTGGATTGATTGCTTACGCAGCAAGTCTGTTGTTGCCAGAACAGTCAAATTTCATCGTTGACATAATTCTAAGATCTAGCATAATCTTATTGGTCTATCTGCCGATTTCGTTGGCTTTTAAACTATCTGAAGATGTCAATGCGTTTTTACTGGTTATTTGGCAGCAAATTCGCTCAGTAGATTCCAAATAATGTGAAGAGCTCAGAGATTTCCCCAAAGAGCCATCACTCTCAACATACTTTTCCGAAAAATGATGCGCCACTGAGGGATGAGGTTTACGCGCGTAATTGTTTTCTTCGGCTGAATTACAATTCGTTGGTAGTCACATTCATCGTTGAAAATAGAATGGGAATTCAGGCTTACAATCTGAAGGTCGTTACTGTAGATGCTATCGAGAATGAGGTCGGTCGAAAGCGATTGGTCAATAATTTGGAGTAATTCAGGCTCGTTTTTTCTCACATATTCCAAATAATCGTGATGAGGGATATTGATGAAAATTGTCCCGTTATCCTTCAAATGTGCTCTGAATATTTTAAAAAGTTGCTGATGTTGCTCAATTGGAATGTGTTCCAGAACATCAAGCATTACGATGTAATCGAACTTCTTTTCAACCTTAAAGTCGGTCATGTCCGAAACCACAAAACTGGCGTTGGCAGAACCTAATTCTTTGGTGGCAATACTAACGTTGGTTTTGCTGATATCAACACCCAAAACAGAACCTCCTTTTTTGACATAACCTAGCAGCAGCTTGGTAAAGGTTCCAATTCCACAGCCAATTTCTAGAATATCATGATTTCGCTTTAATCCACTTTTCTTGATGTGATCAAAGAGGAGATAGTGCCGCAGGTTAAGCCCAGTTCGAACTTGCTTTTTAGCAAATTCATCATAAAAATCAGCAACGGCTGCGCTGTTTGGGTTCTCGGGAGAAGGCTGTGTCATTGAATGGCAAAGAAAGTGATACTTGTCTGAAAGCGCGAGCTAATTGATTGGTTATTCTTCTATGAGATTGTAAAACGCTGATTTTCTTCGGCTCAAGGGAAATGAATCTGCAATTCGCGCTAAACTCGCTTTACTTTTCGCAGCAATTTGTTCTTCAGTAAGGGCTAAAACCTGTTGAAATTGGAGGTTAAGCAGGTCTGCATTTCTTCTTTCAACCACAAATCCTGTATCGTCAATGATAAAAGGAATAGAAGAAACTTTTGAACCAATTGGAATGCAACCATAGCTCATTCCTTCGCAAAGTGCATTTGGAAATCCTTCGGATAAGGAAAGACAACAATAAAACTGATGTTCCCGATAAAGCGTGTCTAATTCATCTTTTCCAACAAATGGAACACAACGGAGATTTTGGATGGCGTCAAGCTGAAATTGGTCCATAATTTCGATTGAAATCCCCACGATGGTGAAGGAACATTCTGAATGAATTTTCGCCATTTCAATAAATAAATCAATCCCTTTAAGTTCGTAGTGCACACTTGTGTGGATTCTCGCTACGGTAATGAACGAATTTGATTTCTTGTTTGCCAAAGGGTTTCCTCTTGGAAGTTCATATCCATTGTAAACGATGCGAATAGGGGTGTTTACCTCAGGAAAGAAGCTTTTGTAGCCCTGTTTTTTGCGAATGGCTTCGAAATATGTGTACTCATATTCTATCAACTCCTCTGCTACCGGAAGAACCGTTGAGCATTGAGTGAGTGAATAACGAATGGCCTTGCTGATAAGCGGTTTTCGAAGACTTCCGTAGTTGAATTCTGGGAATGAAACACAATCTGTTCCGCCAACTATAATCAGACATTTTCTTCGAAAAAGCTTCGAAAAAAACGCTGGGATTACCGACCAATAACCAGCAAACATTACAACGTAAACGGTTCTTCTATTGGTGGTAAATAGCAGTTTGAAAAACTGAGCTATGAGGATAAATGGAACAAGATATTTTCTGTCCCAAGCGTAGGTGTCTTCTGTAACCTGATATCGCTCTCTCAGAAACTCAATATCCTTACGAATAAACGTGGATGACGTGTGGTAAACGTATGTTACAGTTGGTTTGCCCAAGAGGCGGATTCAAAACATTATTTAATTGGCGGCCAACCACGTTTGTGTCCGGTAGAGGAACGAGATGTACCCTCGGACCATCAGTTTGCCGTTTTCCACCCAAATTTTGCATTTATAAACTTTGCCGTTTTCAGGGTCTAGAATATCTCCATTGGCATATTCAGAACCGTCCTTTGAGAGTCCACGAATAATCTCTAACCCAACAATGGGTTTCATGTGCCGCGCGTCTTCTTTGTCGCATTCCTCACACACTGGATTTGGTTTTGGAGGGTCAAAAAGCTCCAATACCTTTCCGTAAAGCTTACCACCTTTCTCATATATTTCAACTACTGATTTAGTCTTTCCCGTGTTGTCGTCAACCGTTTTCCACTTGCCAACGGGAGTGGTTCGCTGCGCGAATGAAGAGAAAGCTAAAAAAGAGAAACCGAGAAATAGGGAAATGGGTCTTTTCATGTCTTAGTATTTATATCAAAAATCGTTAATCGTACTACTAAAATCAAAATGCTCTACTAATACCAATCATCCAACGGAAAGCCCAAGGTTCTGGGTCTAATGCGGGAGTTCTATTGAGGAAAATTGGCATGTCAAACCGCACCGTTAACGGCTTTACTTTCTCTAAAGCTCCCCAACGTTTTATGGTGATGGATGCGCCTATTCCCGCATCCGCCCGTGGTGCAGCGAAAGCCAATTGCTCTCCTGGTTTGTTGGTGCTGATGAATCCCAAATCGGCAAAAATGTAGGTGTCAATATCCAACCAATTGCGCGTCCATCGTGGGCGCAATCCAAAAATCTCATCAAATTCCAACTCAGCGTTAATGGCAGCACCGCTGTTTCCTGCATAGGCCAGCACAACGCCATCTTCCACATTTTCTGGGGCCAGATAACCTACGTATCCACGCAAATTTAAGCCTCCACCGTAATGCAAATGGTTGGTCGATTCTTGAAAAGTGGCCCAATCAGAAGGGAAAATTCCTGAAGATCGTACAAACTTGTTGTCCATCATTTGTTCTGGATTGGCCCCACCTAAATACAACTGCGATTCTGGAGCCCAATTACTACCAGTTCCGAGCTGGGCAAAAAGCCGCGTGTTTAGCTTCAACCGCCAAAGTTTGGTTTCATTTTTGGCTTCCAATTTTAATTGGTGATAATCGTAATCGCTTCCGAGCGCGCTGCTTCGCAATCCAATGTTTAATTCGCCAAATCCGTTGCTGTAATTATAAACATGATTGATTTCGGCATTGAACGAATTATTCCACATTTCCGCATTCCACGTATTTCGATTGAGAAGGTAAGCAACATCTCGCGCTACATGCCTGTAAAGCGATTTGAAATACAGCCTGTATGTAGTAGTACGCTTGCGATTTTTCTTAGAGAAACCGAGTTGGTAATTGTAAAGCCCATCAAGAATGCGTGCAGCCACATCTACTTCACTGTTTTTCCAATAACGAGCCAGCGAAGTCCGATAATTGAAGAGAAAATTCATAGGCATGAAATCGCGGCCAGTCACATTTTCGTCCAAATCCCATTGTCCGAAACCAGAATTGGCCCACAAGTAAAAGTTGAACACATGATTGGTGTTGAAATGCCCACCATTGATGTGCACACCGAATTTCATTCCGTCAAAACCATTGTACCAAGCATCGGGTCGGGCGGCAAATTTATATTTGCGCCAATCGGGTCGTTGGTACACTTGATGGTCTAAATCGATACTTGCTGTAATGTTTCGTGCGTTGTCCAACATATACACATCGGCCAACCGGGTGGTTGGGTCAATTTCTATCTGCCCAATTCCTGCAGGAATATTCACCACGATGTCATGAGTCTTATTCAACTTGGCAAATCCCGTCCACTTTGGGAGAACGGTGGCATCAGTTTCTTTCACAAACCATGTGTTCGGAACATGGAAATAATGAATGCTGTCATTCTTGTCGGTCACTTTCAAATCAAGCGGCATTTGCATTCCGCCCTTTCGCTTTAGGCGGATGGAATACTTGCCGTCTTCCAGTTTTCGTACGCGACCTATGGCATAATCAATGCGTTTATCGGTTTCTAGCCATTGATCAAAAAACCAGTTCAAATCCACTTTGGTGAAACGGATAACTGAACTTCTAAAATCATCCAAATACGGATGTCGGAACTTCCATTCGTCAAAATAGTTCTTCATCGCCCGATTAAAAAGCGAGTCGCCCAACACATATTCCAAGTTGTAAAGCATGGTGGCCGTTTTGTAATAAACGTGTCCGTAGCCATGCCTATAATCTTCAAACTGATCAGAATGTGTGTTCAAATGCGGGTCTAAATACTGCGTGGCACTGTTCATGAATCCGTAGTAGATTTCATCATCCATAACCAGTCTTTCTTTCTTGAATGACCGTTTATACCAATTGCTTTCGCGCTCTTCTATAACCGTGTCGCCATCTATTTTGCGCATGCCATAAGCTGTGAGGTATTGGGTAAAACCTTCATCGAGCGCTGCACGATAGGTTTCGTTGTTGCCTACCTGTCCGAAAAACCAATTGTGTCCGATCTCGTGCACCAATAAACCGCGATAATCAGGGTCGGCACCACCATCCAAGGTCAACATTGGATATTCCATACCATCTTCGGCATCGGCCACAATCATCTTATGATAGTTGTACAAGCCAATTCCTTCCGAGAAAACCTTGATGGTCTCTGCAGTGTAATCGGCTGCGTTCTGCCATCCACTCGCATGGCTTTCCTGCGCCAGCGAATAGCACATGATACCGTTCCACTCGGCTTCGCCAATTCGGTAGTTCGGGTCGGCAGTAAAGGCAAAATCATGCACGTTTTCGGCATGGTAAATCCATGTTTTGTGCTGGGTTGAATCGTATGGAATGACAATCGAGGCCTTTTCTCCCCAAGGTTTATCGGCAAAATTCTTCACATCCAATTTCTGACGTAAATCCTGCGGAAGAACTACATCTCTGTTGAGAAGGAAACCAGTTGCTTCTACCACGTAATTGCTCGCGAAGGTGAGTGCAACGTCAAATGTTCCGAAATCTCCGTAAAACTCACTGCCTAAATGTTGGTCGGTTGTCCAGCCAAATTTTGGATCGTAAACCGAAATACGCGGATACCAATGCACGCCATCGTAGTGCGTAAACTCTCCAGATTGGAACAATTTCATTCTTCGGCCCATGGTTCCTTGGTCGAAATACGTTTTGAAATCAATCTTGAAATCAGTTTTCGAATTTGGAAGAATCGGTTCGTTTGGAACAATTTTCATAATCGTATTGTCCAATTCTTGTACAACTTCTTTTCCGTTGAGCGTCAGCGATAGAATTTCGGTGCCTTTTCCCTCTTTTTCGTATTTGCCAAAGCGATGGTTGCGTCCTTGTCCGGCATCCAATTGGTCATGAAATGAACCAGGTTGAAAGGCATTTTGGTAGAGATGAAAGAAAACTTCGTACAACGTATCGGGCGAGTTATTCCAGTAACTCAATTCCATACTGGCAGTGATGATGTCGGTCTGCTCGTCAACATCTGCCGCAATTCGATAATGCACGTCTTGTTGCCAATAATCCGAAGCGTGCTCTCGATTTTGCCAATACAGTGGATTATCTGCTGAACGAAATGTGTTTGGCGGAGAGAGCGGGTTGTACTGTCCAACCGCGGTTAGAACGGAAAAAAGAAAAATGGAAAAGAGTGTGATGTTTTTCAAGAGCGTTCTCCTTTTTCAATTTCATCTTCCAAAGAAATTCCTAACGAGCGTTTTCCAAGTTCAATCTCGCGCAGTTTGGCATCTTCGATACTTGCATTTAACTCAAATCCAATTAACAGAGCCATTGAGATAAGAAGCATCCAAAACATAACAATTACAAGCGTTCCGATGGACCCGTAGAGTTTATTATACGTTCCGAAGTTATCTACGAAATAGGCAAAACCAACAGATGAAATGATGACCAAAAACGTGGCTAGCGATGACCCAGCAGAGAAGAACCGCCACTTGGTTTGTTTAGCAGGTCCAAGAAAATAGAGCACTGAAATTGCAAAAAACAGAAGAGCTACAATGATGATGTAGCGCGCCACGTTCAGTGCAAAACGACCAAAACCATCCTCTATCAAATCTTTTTGTCGAAGCCAATCCATTCCGATTTCTCCGAAAATGATAAGGCCGCTGGCAAAAACTGTGAAGAAGACGAGAATTAGCGTGATGAGTAATGCATAACCACGCTGAATCAAGTACGGTCTGCTTTCTATCGTGTGGTAAGTAGTATTGAAACTATCAATCAAGGCACTCACTCCATTCGTAGAAAAATACATTGCGGAAATCACAGTAATCGAGAGAAGACCGCCACGTTGGCGCATAATGATGTCTTCTATGGTTTCGCTTACTGAAGCGTAAGCATTGGCTGGCATCAGTACTTCGAGGATGTTCATCAGCTGTACTTGAAAACCATCAATTGGAATGTATGCGATAAGTGTAAAAAAGAAAATGATAGCTGGAAAAATGGCCAGCATGAAGTTGAATGCAACTGCAGATGCTCTCAGATTAAGCCAACCTTCTTGCATGCCTTTTATGAAGAATGCCATCACGTCATATAGGGGCAATCCGTCAAAACCAGGAATTCGAATTTCCTTCGAAAGACGAAGTAAATTCCGAATAATTGGAAGCTGCAATATTTTGACGATGTACTTTCGGATCATGTCAGATTGCTTTCAGGCTAAGGTCGAGACTTTTGATGTTATGTGTCAAAGCACCCACCGAAATGTAATCAACGCCAGCCAAAGCATGTGCTCGAATGGTTTTTTCTGTAATGCCACCAGAAGCTTCCGTTTCAAAACGGCCAGCGATCAAATTCACTGCTTTTTTTTCGTCATCTGGATGAAAATTATCGAGCATAATGCGGTGGAATCCACCAATAGAAAGTGCCTCATTCAATTCGTCAAAATCGCGCACTTCAATCTCAATTTTCAAGTCTTTACCAATTGATTTTAAATGTTGATGAATGCGTTCAATAGCTTGCGGAATCCCACCTGCCATATCAATGTGGTTGTCCTTAATCATCACCATATCGTACAATCCGAATCGGTGATTGACACCACCACCAATTTTTACAGCCCATTTTTCAATCTCGCGAAGCAGTGGAGTGGTCTTGCGCGTATCTAGCAATTTGGCTGAAGTTCCTTCAAGAAGTTTGTTGTAGGCTGCCGTTTTGGTCGCAATTCCACTCATACGTTGCATGAAATTCAAAACCAAGCGCTCGGTTTTTAGGATGGAACGAGATGAGCCTTCAACGGTTAGAACAATATCGCCAACATTAATTTGGGTGCCATCTTGAATGAAAATTTCGACTTTCAGATTCTCATCAAAACGCGAAAAGATGCGTTGTGCCAGCTCTACGCCAGCAATTATTCCACCTTCTTTAACAAGCAATTTAGCTTTTCCTTGTGCTGATGTAGGAATACAAGCGTCAGAAGTGTGGTCGCCATCGTCAATATCTTCGCGTAGCGCGGCATCAATAATCTCGTCTAGCGTCATAAACAGAATTACTCGTTGGTCTCAAAACGAAGTTGCTGAATACGCAAACTTCCGTTCACTTCCTTGGTGAGAACGTAGGTTCTGTAAGAACTTTTGGTGGTGGTTAATGTACCTATGGCGTACTGAGCGCCATCTGGAGATTTCCCTTGGTGAATGACCTGATAGCTGGTTACTTTATCCTTTGCAAAGAAATCTTTGACAATAAGTTCGGCTTGAGCCTTGCTATAGCTGGCCTCTTTTGTGGCTATTGTTAATTCCACTTTGGTGTCAAAAAGTTTCGAAAGCTCTTTGTAATTCCCCAATTTAATGGCAGAATTAATGGTTTCGTTTGCATTTTGAGCAAAACCCATAGTTAGAGTCAAGCACAGTGATACGAATATGGATGTTATTTTCTTCATAGTTGCTAAGGTATCGTTTCGCAAGAACCGAGCCATGCCAAGTTGCAGCACGACAAAATAAACCTATACTTTGACCATCACCAAAGAGAATGCCATGAAGTTGTGCCTTTTTATGGTCGGGGAGACCGATGATGCTGAATTAACTGGAGCCATTGACCGCTATGTTGGTCGGCTAAAACACTACTGCACATTTGAGGTGGAGGTGCTAAAAACACCAAAACAATTCAAAAAATTAGCGCAATCGGAACTCAAAATAGCAGAAGGAAAATTGATTCTAGAAAGTTTAAGCAGTCAAGATTTTCTGGTTCTGTTAGATGAGAGAGGAACCGAGTTTAGTTCAGTTTCTTTTTCAGAGAAACTTCAGAAATGGTTGAATGGAGGACACCGAAGAATTGTATTTCTTGTAGGTGGAGCTTTTGGTTTTTCGGAGGAAGTTTACCAACGGGCAGATTTTAAGCTCGGATTATCCAAAATGACGTTGACGCATCAAATGGTTCGCTTGTTTTTTACCGAACAATTGTATAGGGCGTTTACGATTTTACGGAATGAAAAATACCATCACTGAGAACACACTTGTTTGTAAACTGAGTTGTACCGTTTAACTCCTTCATCAAGCGAATAGTATTTCTGGGCAGCCTCTTGAAGCGTGGAAACTGGAATTTTCAACAGCTCATCTATTTGATTAACAGCCTTTTCGTAGGCTTCAGTTGTGAATTCTCGCACAAGGATTCCGCTGTTTGTGTCTTCAATTATTCTGTCTACATCGCCAACACCAGAATTGGCAATTACGGGCAAGCCCATTCCCAACATTTCGCCATGCTTAGTAGGAGAGGAACCTGATTTTGAGAAAACAGGTTGGATGAAGAAAATGGCAGCATTGGCCAAACTCAAAAAAGTTGGAACCTCTTCGCGCTTTGCTGGAGAAATTATTATTCGGTCCAATGGAATCATTCGTTCCTGAACCTTGGGTACTATTGTTTCAGGCTTATCTGTTGTGATAAAGAGGAACTTGGAATTGGGACATTTTTCAAGTAGAACTTTGAAAAAATCTAGCATTTCATTTAGCATATACCAGGTTCCAATAGAGCCCAAATACGTGATAACGAAATCATCCTCAGCCATTCTGAATTTGGATTTCAGATCAGATTGTAGTGGCAAATCAATTTTCGAGGGATGAAAATGCTCAAGATCGGCACAGCACGGAATTACTTCAATTTGTACAGGTTGGTTTTTTACGTTTTTCCATGAATGGATGATGTTTTTCCCTTTTTCTGTTAAGCTAATGGAGTGATTAGCATTACTGAGAAATTCGACCTCTTTCCTTTTGAAATAGTTATAAACCGTATTGAAAATTGGATTTTTTAGATTCCAAAGACCACCATCAACTCGTTCATCAGCATAAAATGCACGCATATCAAAAACGAATTTGACATTATACTTTTTCTGCATTCGCAAACCCACCAGCGAAGTGATGTAGCTACGGCAATGAATAATGTCGAAAGGCGTTTTTTGATGAATTTTTTCAACTGTTTTTATCAGTTTATAGACATCATAGATTGTGGAGAAGATGGGAGGCGAGCTTGTGTATTTTAATGGAATCCATTTGATTCCGGTCTCATCAACCAGTTTTTGAATGGCATTTCTATCCCTTTTATAAGGAGCTTTCTTTTCAAAACTGACAATCGTAAAAGTGTGTTCAAGTTTGCGCAGACCAAAGAGATATGGTAACACCTGTGAGCGTCCGAGCCCATCGGTCAGTCCATCGTAACTAAGGTAAAGCACATTCATTTGGGCGAAAATAGCTCATCTGCAACCACCTTCATTAAATTTGGCGTCATACGCTTAAATTCAATTTTCGCTTAAACATGGATTACATAGGAATATGGGATTTTATTTTGGTGCCTTTGTTCCTAGTGATTGCTCACTACATGGCAAGCCGAACAGCTGCTCGGGAGATTTCCAAATATCCTGAATACAAATACTATAAGTCTGGCTTATTGTTTAAGATTTACGGAGGCGTGATTTTTGGGTTGGTTTATGCTTTTTATTACAATGGTGGAGACACTATGGTTTATTGGGAAGATGCAAAAATCCTAAACACAGTTATATTTCATGAGCCACTATGCTATTTGAAAATATTGCTAGGAGATACCCGGGCAACGTGGTTTTACTGTTTCGATTTAAGCGAGCACGTTCCACATCATTATTTGAGAGATCAACAGGCCTATTCGGTAAGCCGTTTGACTGCACCGATGGCTCTATTGTCGGTAGATAGTTTCTTTGGTTGCACGATTTTAGTCGCTTGGCTTTGCTTTGGTGGTGTTTGGAGGCTTTATCGGGTTTTTATTGAAGAATATCCTGATTTGCAGAAGGAATTAGCCATTGCCTTCCTATTTATTCCTTCCGTGGCGTTTTGGGGTTCTGGGGTTATGAAGGATGCTTACACTTTTACAGCCGCTTGCTGGATGACGTCTTCCGTTTATGGACTATTATTAAAGAGAAGGGAGATAGCTTTTAACTTGGTAGCAGTGCTATTTTCGAGTTACATCATGATAACCATGAAGCCATACATCTTTGTTGCCTTGATGCCTGGTACTCTTTTGTGGGTGGTTTTTAATAGGATTCAAAAAATAGAAAGCGGGTTTTTACGTGTGCTTTCGGCACCAATAATTATCATGATTGGCTTTGTTGCTGGGTCTATAATTTTCTCGCAGACTTCGGGACGAATGGAGAGTTATGGTTCTGTAGATTCCGTTGTTGAAAAGGCGATTGCAACACAGGAAGACCTGAAGCGAGAAGCTTATGAGGGTAATTCATTTGATATAGGAACCATAGATCCTTCAATGTCTGGCATGGCAAGGAAAGCTCCTTTAGCAATATTTGCTGGCCTGTTTAGGCCAACGCTTTTAGATGTTAGGAATCCGGTTATGTTGATATCAGCAATAGAGAATACTGTTCTTATGTTGTTTCTATTTTATATGTTTTTTAAGGTTGGAGTCTTCTCGTTTTTTAAGTACATATTTTCGAGACCGATGATTATGTTTTCGTTTGTATTTGCGGTGTTCTTTGCGTTTGCTGTCGGACTTACAACTTCAAATTTCGGGTCTTTGGTTAGATACAAAATCCCATCTCTTCCGTTTCTTTTAGCGAGCCTGTACATGATTCGATATCATAGAGTTCAAGATAAGGATGCACCATTAGGGAGAAAGGATGATGGAAAAACAGCGCAGTTTCAAAAAATTCAATAAACCATCGTGGTTTATGCTTTCCAACTGTGAAGCAAAATGAGCACCCAAATTCGGTTATATAGATGCTCTTGTCCCGAACGGTAGCTATTTACGAGTTTCTCCACCGCGTTCCACTGTACAAAACCCGTTTCTTCTACCTTTTTTTTGTTCAGCGATTCATCAATTAGATAAGATAAGTCTGAGTTGAGCCATTTTGAAAGTGGAATGCTGAAGCCCCATTTTGGACGATTAAAAACCTCTTTCGGAATCTTATCGTACAGTACTTGCTTCAATAAATACTTCTGTGTGCCGTTTTTGATTTTGAGATTCTCATCCAGATTTAATGCAAATTCTACCGTTTCATGATCGAGCAATGGTACTCGAGCTTCTAGCGAATAGCGCATACTTGCACGATCTACTTTGGTTAGCAAATCGTCTTTTAGATAGAATTCCAAGTCGAAAAAGGCCTGACGTTCGGCAGGGCTCAACGCTCGATTTAACTTTTTGGCCTGATTTAAAAGCGGAAACTGAACTTCATTTGAATTCAACACTAATCTGTCTAATTCTGAACGAGAGAACAAGTATTGTTCTTGCGAAAAAATATGTGCAGGAAGATTGTCTGAACTGGAATATTGGAACAGATTGGCGGCTCTGCGTTGACGGTCATTCCCAAAAGAGAGAGCTGTTCCAATCGGTTTTCTGAAAGTATTCAGTAATGGTGATGAAAGACGATTGGCCCACGTGTAAGCGCCATATCCCATAAATAATTCGTCTCCGCCATCGCCCGAAAGGGTCATGGTTACTTCTTGCCGCGCCATTTTTGACACCAACATGGTAGGAATGGCAGACGAATCTGCATAAGGCTCATCATACTGCAGCAGAATATCTTCTACAAGATCAAGCGCATCTTTTTCGGTCACTTTGTATTCGAAATGCTCTGTTCCCAAATGCTCGGCAACTTGTCGGGCATATTTAGATTCGTCATGCTTAGCGTTTTCGAATCCAATTGAGAAGGTTTTCAATCGTTCAGCGCTTTCTTCCTGCGCAAGGGCTGTTACAAGACTTGAATCTACCCCACCACTCAAAAATGTACCGAACGGAACATCACTCATTAAACGCTTTTTTACGGAAGCCTTGAGCAATTTCTCGAGCTGATTTTTTGCTTCCGTTTCGTCAGAAAGAACCGTAGCCGAAATTTTATCGGCAGGATTCCAGTAGCACTCAGTTTTTAGTGCTATTCCATCAAAAACAGCCCAATGACCCGAAGGAAATTTTTCAATCTCATTGTAAATCGTAATTGGTTGAGGAATGTATCCTAGATGCAAGAAATAAGGAATCGCATCTCGATTCAATGTAAATTCTAATTGATCTTTCAGCGCGGTCAAAGCCTTCAGTTCTGAACCAAAAGCCATTACTCCATTTTTTTGATAAATGAATAATGGCTTGATTCCGACTCTATCTCTAAACAGGTATAATTTCTCTTCGAGTTTGTCGAAAATGGCAATGGCAAACATCCCGTTTAATCGATTCACCATTTTTGGGCCCCATTGCGCAAATGCTTCTAGGATTACCTCGGTATCACTATGCGTTTTTAATTGAATTGGAAGTTCTTTCGCAATCTCTTTATGATTGTAAACTTCTCCGTTATAGACGATTGCGTATCGATTATCTTGAGAAAAAATAGGCTGATTTGCAGCAGTACTCAGGTCAATAATGCTCAGTCTTCGATGCGCTAAACCGAATCCGTTTTGAACAAAAAAACCATCTGAATCTGGACCACGGTGCGCAATCTTATCCGACATACGTTTAAGTACATCCTCAGCTACACCTTTCGGTTCATATATTCCTGCAATTCCGCACATATCTTAGGCTGACCAATGATACACAAAGCGAAGGAAATTAGAATAGGCTTTCTGACCATGCATATAATGCGGTAATTAGCGGTCTAATGTTGTCCAAAAAGAGCCATCTCATTATTGTGTGTAGTAACTTTCCTTATGGGTATGGCGAACCTTTTTTGGAAGTGGAGCTAGAGTATTTGGTCAAACGATTTGACCGAATTACAATTTGCCGTACAGATGAAAGTGGCAAGGCAGAATCTTTTAATACACCTTCAAATGTCAATCTAGTTTCTGTGTTTTCTAGGGTTAGTTTTCTGGAGAAATTAACATCAATTTGGAGATTGCTTTTTGATGCCGAGATACGGGAAGAGATGCAAGTCATTCGCTCTCATTATCATAGCAGCGTAACTCTAGGAAGGTTGAAGACGATGGTTTCGTCTAAGATTCGTGCATTAAAAATTAAGAAGGGATTGGAGCGCTTGATGGTGCAAACAACGGATTACGAAACGTATCTGTACAGCTATTGGACCGATGATGCCGCCTTAGCCATTTCGTTTATTCGATCCGAAAATCAGCGTGCAGTAGCGTTCAGCAGGATTCATGGTTGGGATTTGTACTTTGAGCGTAATTCCTATCATTATCTACCATTCAGAAAAACCATTTTCAACGGATTGGATGCTGTTTTTGCCATTTCGGAGAATGGTAAAAATTATCTACTTAGTCATTTCGACACAATTATCAGCCGGGGACGAATCTTTCAAAGTCGGTTGGGAATAAGGACGGTTAATCAATCGGAAGACTATTCTCGAACTTTTAGACGATTTCGTTTAGTGAGTTGCTCCAATTTGATTGCTATTAAACGGGTTGGTCTTATTGTTCAAGCCTTGTCGAACATAGACGACCTTGAGATTGATTGGATTCATTTTGGTTCAGGGGTAGAAGAATCGGCTATTAAGGAACTTGCAGAGGAACTTTTAGGAACAAAAGACAATATTGACTTCCATTTTCCAGGACGAGTAGCCAATTGGCAAGTGCTTAAATATTACTCCGAACACATGGTTGACTTGTTTATTAGCCTCAGTCAGTATGATGGAATTCCGGTGAGTATTATGGAGGCTATGTCATTCGGCATACCAGCTATTGCAACCAACGTTGGTGGTGTTTCTGAAATTGTGATTAACGGTAAAACAGGATTTTTGCTAGATCAGGATATTGATCCCAAACACGTGGCTTATGTAATAGAAAATGTAGCCAAATTGAATTCTGATGCATACGAAGCAATGAGATCAGAAGCTCGCAAAATGTGGGGAACATTCTATTCTGCCGACATCAATTATCCGGCCTTTTGCGACAAGGTTTTATCGCTGAAGCAATCCTGAATAAACCCGATGCAATCGTTCCATTTCCGATGGTCGATTTCCTTTTTCTAACACATTTACGAATGCTAGTTCCAGCATTTCGGTTGAATATTCTGAAAGTGCTATGGTTATGAGTTCAGACAATTCCAAACTTGAGTCCGATTTCATTCTAAGACAGAATTTCTCTGAGAAAAGATCTTCGTCATAGCTAAAATTGCCGAGAATGAGCGGGCATTTTGCCGCCATCGCCTCTAAGGCACTATTTGGCGTTCCATCTGTTTTTGGAGTCATGATGGCAAGCGAACTCATTTTGAACACAGACCACATTTCGTGCTGAGTTAGCGAATCGAAAACGTGATATGGAACTCCACAACTCACCAGTAATTTCTCAATTTTTGCGTAATAATTGGCTGGTACCCGAGGTCCTTTTATCAGAATAAGCGCTATTCGAGAACGCAATTCTTGCGGCAAATTGGTAATCGCTTTGAGCTGAAGCTCTGTTCTATAAATTGGTTGAATGTAGCGCGGAAGAAAAATGATTTCCTTTCCGCTGAAAATGGAAGGTAATTTCAACTTTGGCTCCAGATTTACTATTTCCTGAACATTCACTCCCGTACGAATGATTTGAGCTGAAATGTTTGAAACAAAAATTTCATTTATGCGATCTAATTGTCCTTGAGAAGTACACGTGATGGCACCACTTTTTAAGAATGCACTTTTGAATTTTGACAGCAGAATTTTACCATGAATTCCTCTCAATCCAGATAGATTTTGAAGGGATGACAACACAACCAATATATCTGAGCCACGTGTGGTGATTACTGATGGCACATTCAGAAACGGAGTCCAAAGCGCAAAAGGAGTGGCAAAAAGCGTATGCACAACATTGATTTTCTGTTCTCGAATTACTTCCCTAATTGTTTTAACAGATTGTTTGTTTTTCCAAAAACGCCACAGCGAATAGCTTTTTATGGGGCCAACAATGGTAATGTTGAGGTTCTTAAACTGTTCTCTTCTTTTCTCGGTTAGTAGTTTAAGTTCAGATTCCTGAACTAGAAAGAAAGTCTCATAATCTGGTTTCTGACTGAAAAAGCTAACCCATTTTATATCATGAACGCTGAGAGGGTCTCCTATGTAAAGAACGCGCGTCTTCAAATCGATACTTGATGCTTTTCTAACCATGCGTCTAAGATGCTGAGGTTGATTACCAATCGCGCCAAATTGGGATGTATTGGTTCGTTTTTCAGATAAAGACTTAGCAGGTATTTTCTTCGATTAGCAAGAAAGTAGGCCGCTACTCCATCCGTTTTCGCCAGACATTTCGAAAAATGAGATTTCAGTTCTGGGAGTTGAATCCAATCTTCAAAGCAAGAATTAAGTCCTACCTTTTTTCTATAAATGAAGTCGCGATTCATGTATGCACTCAGAATTTTCTTGAGAGGATATTTTATCGTGTTCTCCATTGTTTTTTCTGCCCAAGAATAATGTCCTTGGTCTTCAAGAATTGAGAGCCACGTAAACGGATAAAGTCCCGAATTAGCTGGTTGAGAATTATCATAACTCTTAGCCGTATTGTTCTTGCAAGCGTAGTTAACCATTTTAAAAACGCTGTACTTCATCCAATCATCTTGGTTCTTTGATTCGGCTTTCAAGAACGAATAGTAATACTGCCAAAGCGGAAGCAGACGTTCAGAAATCTGTTTCGAATCCTTTAACCACATATTACCAAAAGGCCCTAAATACACATCCATAAACTGCATAAATGGGTCGTTCATGTAGCTATCTCGGGGATGGAATTTTTCGAATCCAGGCAGTTTTCTGCTCTGTAATTGTGCGGCTATCCACTCATTCACTCGCTGTTGCCAAACAGGTCTTTCGGGCAGGTCTCCAATCACATTTCGGTTGTAATTAGTAGAACCATAGCAGCCATCGGCCAGCGTTCCATCAATCACTTTATGTCCGTTTAAACCTGTTTTTTTGAAGAAATATGCTGTTGAAATGGTTGAGCTTTCTCCAATTGGTTGAATGGAATGCTCGGTTTGATACGCAAAACTTGGAATGGTGTCTTCGGGTCTGAAAACGGCAATCTCTAATTCTGCTTTACTGGCTTTAGCGGCTTCTTTAGCAAACTTTACCTCTGGGTCATCATCTCCAAATTGAATATAATAAGCCGGATAAGCTTGGTCAATAAACTTGTCAATGAGGCAATTGGCCAACGTGCTATCTACTCCTCCAGAAATAGGAACAAGTGGATTTAAGGTGGCGATAAATGAAAACTGCGCCTCCATTAGCTTTTCCGTTTTTGGAATGTTTCCTCCATCCATCGGAAAATCTAGCTTAAAAAAGAACTTGAAAGCTGAACTAGGAATGCTTCCTGCAATGCACCAGGCATTCAATTCATCTTCTCCAAATGTCAGTTGCTGCCCTACAGGTACACAGAAAATGTCGTCAATAACAGTGATAAATTCGGGAACATCTCCATACTTCAGTATCGAAAAAGCTCCGTCCTTATTTAGTTTTCGGTTAGAGTAGGGAAGTAACTCCCTCAAATCTTCCGAACATAGAATTCCATCTTTCAAGAGGATATAATAAATCCGGGCGCGGGTAATTCGAGCGGAAGTAAGACAGCATTTCCAACCAGAATCTTCTTTTCTAAATTGAAATCCAGCAAAGTTGTTTTCGGCCTGTTTGGAGATGTTCTCTAATAGAAGCTCAGAATCATTAATGATGCCGTAGCTTTCATTGTTTCTAACATAAGGTTGCTCCGAGGTGAAGAGAAAATTGTTTTGTTCCATCACCAGTTTTCCTCGATTTGCCGTTGAGGATAAACCTACATGAAGAACGTATTCTTGGCTTTGAATTTTGAAAGAAGCTTCTCGGTTAAGTAGCTTCGATGATGATGAATGAATTCCAAAAATCATATGGTGGTCGTTGAACACAAAAGTGCAGATATTTGGCTACTATTGAGCCAATGTCGACCAACAAGAGCACGAGTGTTAATCTTACTTTCCTAGGAGACATTGCATTTAGCGACCGATTTCAGGAGTTGCTGGAGGCTGGTGAGGACCAATTTGTGGAGGTTAAGCCTTTGTTAGAAAAGTCGGATTGCGTTATAGGAAATTTGGAAGTTGTGGCTTTTGGTTCCGCTCAAAACATGCTCAAAAGGCCGCGTATAGGAACTTCGTTGAAAGCGCTAAATGAACTAAAAAACCTTCATGTTAAGCTCGTTTCCTTGGCCACAAATCATTTTTATGATAATCTGGAGGAAGGATTTTTGAATACCACCAACAAGCTTAAAGAACTTGATATTAAGCATGTTGGTTCTGACATTGACCCGATAAAAGCGAAAGACCCGGCCATTTTGGATGTAAAAGGCTGGCGATTCGGATTTGTGAATTTCGTGCATACAGATACGCATCCGAGTTTACCTGATGATGCTTCTGTTCACACCAATTTCTTCGAATTGGAAGAAGTGGTTTCTCAGATAAAGCGTCTGAAGCCTAAAGTGGATAGGGTGATTGCTTTACTTCACTGGGGCGGAAAAACAGACTATGGATATCTGCCTCACAAGGAACAATTAAAGCAAGCAAAGCGCATTATTGAAGCTGGTGCAGATGCAATTGTTGGCTGTCATACCCACACTTTTCAAACCCATGACGTAATTAATGGAAAGCCTGTTTACTACAGTTTGGGCAATTTCTGTTTTAGCGATATCCATTGTGATGGAGGGGTTTACACCGTTCGCGAAAGCGGAAAAAAGGGTGGCCTTTTAAACCTCACTTTTTTTGAGAATGGAAAGGTCAATCACAAGGTTAATCCAATTTATAATCAAAATCATAAAATCGTTTTGAAGCCAACATTGGCAAAAGAATTTAGATGGTGGCAAACCTATTTCGAAGTCACAAAGTTGTTTCCAGGCGGGTTTGCGCTCTATTATTGGGGCTTGAAACGAATTGAACCGATATTCTATTATTCGCAGTTGAATAAGATTTCCGTTTCCCAAATTGCATTGAACAAATTAAAGAAGCTATTGAAATTGAAATGAACGAGCTGAAGAACATCGTTCGAAAAGTGTTGGCCGTGGTTCTTTATCATGGCTACTATCGCTGGTTTAGGAAATGGGATTGCGGCTGGAATGGTGAGCCTCTAAAAGATGGAATTACGGCCGTAGTAAGCGCTCGAAACGAGGAATACATTCTACCGTTCTGCCTCAAAAGCTTAGTTGGTGTGGTGGATCAGGTTGTGTTGATTGACAACGGTTCTGATGACCGAACCCTTCAGATTATGAAGCAGTTTAAACTTGATAATCAAGAAGAAATAACGGTTGATGTTCTAGAAATGCCGGGCGCGTTGCTTGGAGATTGCCGCAATGCTGGGTTACAACACACGCGGCATAAGTGGCATTTGCGCTGGGATGCCGACATGGTTTGCAGAACATCTGGCGCAAACAGCATGGTGCAGATTCGAGAATTGGTAAAGAACGACCGACCTCGAACAATTCAGCTTCCGAGAACCAATTTGAGAGGCGATTTCCATCATACAAGACATGCGTTGGCCATGGATCCTGGCGAACCAATTCTTTTGCGGTTTGGAAAAGATATTAAGTATGTAGAATACGGAAAGTTTGATGTGATTCGTGTGCCATTTTACTATTCAATTGTAAAAGATTCGAAGCATTATTATTTCCATTGCGAAGGGCTAAAGTCTGACGGAAACATGATTTACAGACGCCAATACTTTGAGTGGCGAGAGTTGTATAATTCATTCACAACGGAGAATCGGCCCGAGAACGTTTCAGATTTTTCAAAGTATCAATTGGATTGGTGTCTACGCGAGTTTGGTACTACCGATAATATAGCATTGAAATGGCGATTTACACGAATGGATTGCCATAAACTTAGACCAGTAGACAAGGATTTATTTGGTGCATATCCTGATGTTCTGTTGGAAGAAATGAACAGCAAAGAGCAACATTATCGCATTATCGAAAAAGACGGAAGACCCTACATTCGATTGGATAAAACCGATTCCGAGATGTTGAATTATCAGCCAACTCCCGAAGATTTGAAGTGGGAGATGGAAAACTTATCCTAATCAGATTCTATATTCTTGACGGAACAAAAGATAGTTCATCATCTTCCAAATAATTTCATAATTATCTGCTTGGCCGCTCACATGCTGTTCAAGCATTTTAGAGTAATAAGCTTTTTGTTCCTTGTTCATGTAGTTGCTGTTTGCAACCGAATAGGCCAAATCTTTTAGCTGATCGTTTTGACGGAGCCAAGCACCAATTGGAGAGCCAAATCCGCGCTTTTTGGGGTAGCAAATATGCTTTGGTAGATATTTTTCGGCCACTTTTCGCAACAAGTATTTATTGATTCCATCCTTTAGCTTAAGCTCTATTGGAACCCGGTTTGCAAACGACACCACATTTGGGTCGCCCACAAAAGGAACTCGAACCTCCATGCTAGACCACATGCTCATTTTATCCTGACGGAGCAGTAATTCTTGCATGTATGAGCGTTGCTCTACTTGTAAAATGTGATTGAATAATTGGTTGAAATCGAGTTGGTCTGCCAAATTTTTCATGAACGAAGGAATGGCAGTTTGCGGAATAAAATCTTGCTCAACCACACTAAAATATTCTGAGAGTAGCTTGGAAGCATCTTTTTTGGCAAGGGCATCAAGTATGGCACCTTCGCGTTTGTCAAACTTTAATCCAGCGCTGGCAAGGAATTTCAAGAACAAATCAGGATACTTTTTTCGAATGTTGTTCAGTTGAAAAAGGTTGGAGGTTCGTCCGTAACCTGCAAAAAGTTCATCGGCACCCTCGCCACTTAATAAAACTTTGTAGCCATTCTCTCTTGCTTTTTTAGTGATTAGTTGAACAGAAAGAGAGTTGGGATGCGTAATTGGTGCTTCATTCTTACGAATGCCTTCTACGATAAGCGAAGTGTACTCTTCATTACTCACAAAATGAGGATGCCATGCAATGCCCAAATGGTCGGCAGATTCTTTGGCATCTTCACTTTCATCATATTCCTTTTCGGCATAGCAAATGGTAAACGCATCTACCTTATTGCCGTTAATGTCGTTTGCAATGGCTGTTAGCAGCGTGGAGTCAATTCCTGAGCTCAAAAGCGTTCCCAAAGGCACATCGGCCATTAGTCGTTTGGTTACGGAAGCCCTCAGCCTTGCGTCCAATTCTGCAATTAGTTCAGCTTCGCTGGAGGTGTAAAGTTCCTCTTTTGAGAAAGTGATGGCATCGTGGAAATTGGTTGTAGTAATAGCAAGGGTCTCGGTATCAATGGTCATTATCTGACCCGGAAAAAGCGAGGTGATTCCGTTGAAAAACGACTCGTTTCCTAGAGCACCAAACCGATAATTGAAATAGTTACTTACCGCATTTTCATTGAGCGAAACAGATGTTTTTCCGGAAGCTATAATGGAGTTAATGTCGGAAGAAAAGACAACCGCTTCATTAGAAACGCTCACAAAAAGTGGCTTGATGCCAATTCGATCACGAATGAGATGAAGTTTGTTCTTGGCTTTGTCCCAAACGGCTAGCCCGAACATACCTTCCATTCGATTTGGGAAATCCAAGCCGAATTTTTGGTAGAGCGGAGCCACCACTTCCATGTCTGTAGATGTGCGAAATGTGTGTAAATCAGCAACATCTTTTTGCAACTGGCGGTAATTGTAAATCTCACCGTTGCCAACCATAGCAATGGTTTTGTCTTCGATAAAAAGAGGTTGGCTGCCTCCGGCCACATCCATAATGCTTAGCCTTCGCATGCCAATGCCCACGTTTCTTTCAATGTGCATTCCATCCTCATCCGGTCCACGATGGAGCATGGAATCGGTCATCCTCTGAAGTAGTTCTTTCGGAACAACTTCGCCCTTTTTTAATACGATTCCTGTTATGCCGCACATAGCTTATAGCGTTGTTTTTTTGAGGTAAAGGGCTTCAATGTTTTTTACAAATGAATGCATTGAAAATGCTTTAGAACGCTCAACTGCGTTCGTTGAGAATTGATTTCGCTTTTCGGGATTTTGAATGAGTTCTTTGACCTTGAGCGTAAAAGAATCGAGGTTGTTTGGTTCAATCAAAAATCCGTGGATATTATTTTGAACAATTTCTGGAATACCGCCCGAATTAAAAGCCACCACTGGCATTCCACAGCTCATGGCTTCTACAATGGCCATTCCAAAGGCTTCGTTTATGGTGGAGTGAACGAGAATATCGGAATTGGCAAGTACTTTTTCTGGTTGCGTAACGTGCCCTAAAAAGGTAATCCACTGTTCCAATCCTTCCTTTTTGGCGTACGCCTTGAGTTCAATGCCCGAAGGACCATCCCCAACAAAAGAAAGGTGAAAACCAGTTACCCCTTGGTCAACGAGCGCTTTCACAACTTTTAATAACAACAGCTGATTCTTGAAAGGCGCAAGTCGGCCTAAAGAAATGAGCTGAACGGCATTAGTATTACGATTGGCAGGCACTTCTGACCGATTGGGATTTCCTCCATTATAAACTGTATGAAATCGATGGCTCGAAAACGGAAAAGCACGTTGCAAATAGCTGCTTATGAAATTAGAAATACAAATAAACTCTGTTTTCGATGCTTCATATTGGCGCGTCAAACGTTTACGTTGCAGAAGATTCCACCAAGCCGTTTTGGAGAATGCATCAGCAAGTTTGAATGAATCGGCAACTGGATGGCAACCGTGCCAATGTGTGTAGTAGTTGGTTTTAGGTAGTATGGTGTGTCGGCTTACCAATTCGGCTTCAACCAAGTGTGAATGAATGATATCGGGCGAAAACTCCGCTACAAATCGGTCAAATTCTACCGTTTTTATCACGTGTCGTCCGGTTAGAGAATAGGTTACTACCGAAGGAATAACCTGAATATTGAGATCGCTACATAAATCAGCGTATTGGTTTTCGTTTCTGAAAACAACAATTCTAACGTCATGACCTTGAGCCTGTAAATGGCGGCTAAGTTCAACTACCAATCGCTCTGCCCCGCCTTGCCCGAGGGTTGGAATTACTTGGAGGATTTTTAGTTGAATGCTCAAGCTATTCTAAATCTAGATGGAAGGAGAAAACCTAAACGAAGTGCATGAAAAAGAAACACAATTTGCGAAGGGCTGTACTTGTCGCGGTGCAAGAGTAGCGCTAAAGAGGTGAGCCTAACGGCATTCCATCTCTGATTGTTGGCCAAATAAGATTTTGCTAATCTGTAATATCCTGATGCCAAAACCCTATTTATCAGTGCTTTTGATAAATGTTTTTCGTTTCTCGAAATAATCAGCTTGCTGGTTTGCAGATTTTTTTTTGCTGAATTGATATTAGCCAAATCAACAGTTCTATCTCCATGGTCAAATTGAACTACGGTATGGTTTAGACAATGATGTATGGGGTAATCCTGTACTATTCTCACCCAAAGTTCGCGGTCTTCTCCTACCGATAAGTTGGTATCAAACCGATGCGTTTCTAGAATTTTGCGCGATACACAGGCAAAGCTGGTTGCTATGGCAGAGTCGCAAAGAACAAATTCAAACGGATTGTCTCCTGGTTTGATGGTTGGAAATGAAAGCAGTTCAACCTTGTCTTTACCATTGACTTTTCCATTGCAATAATAGAGCCCCGTGCCAAACGAGTTTGTAGCTATGGTTGCGTGCAATCCTTGTAAATGTGAGGATTCGAAAATATCATCGCTATCTAAAAAACAAACAAACGTTCCGTTAGCATGGTCAATTCCATTGTTGCGGGCAGCCGAACGTTCGGCATTTTTCTGATACACATATTTGATTCTGGAATCCGAATCAACAAATGGCTTCACTATTTCGGGGGTGTTGTCGGTAGAACCATCATCAATAACAATCAATTCCCAATCCGAAAAGGATTGACTAATAACGCTTTCGATGGCATTGCCAATACAAAAGCCTCTATTGTAAGCCGGAATGATGATTGAAAAAAAGGCCATTAGTTTAATAGGTTCTTTGCCGTGGTCTTAAGCACTAAGCTTAGTTTTTGCGCCAGCGATAAAAATGGCGATTCAAAAATTAACCTCGAACTTCCTTTTTTGCGATAACCTCCATTGAGCATCAAATTTGTGAGTAAAACCGAGCAATTTTTTGCAATAAACGGTTTGCTAAAATAGCCGCTGCTCAAACTTGCCCAATAAAGTTCGGTTACCATAGATGCTACCCGGTTGGTATGTTCTAAAACGGCCTCGTATTCTTGATGGCAAAGGCCTCGGTACAGCTGCAAATCGGCCACTGATACCTGCATTCCAATGGTCTTAAAAATGCGCAGTTTTACGTTGGTGGAGCTTTCTTCTTGCTTGTTTGAGAATAGATTAGAAACCTTGTTTCCGTGCGATCTAACTAGGTAGAGGACTTCTTGAAGGTTGGAAAGCCGTGTTACGTTACCCAACCGATCAAAAATATCGTAGTCTTCGGCATGCGGAAATTGCGGGTCGAATTGAATTTGATGCTCTTTAAGCACTGCACTCCGAATGATGGAGGTTCCGTGCGAAATATGGATTTGATATAGTTGCTTAAATCGAATTTGTTGGTGCTCAGCAGCATAGCGCGCGCCAGCACCTTCATAACTTCCAAAATTATCGAACCAGCTACCGCAAATTCCAATTTCCGGATTCAATTCCATGAACCGAACTTGCTTTTCGATTCGAGTAGGAAGACAAATGTCGTCTGCATCGGCCCTAAGAATATATTTGGTGCCAATGAGTTCAATTCCTTTATTGAGCGTAGCAATGAGCCCTAGATTTTTTTCATTCTCTACATAGGTAATTCGGGCATCGTTAAAGGATAGAATGATTTCTTTGGTTCTATCGGTAGAACCATCATTAATTATCAGTAATTCAAACTTGGTGTAAGATTGTTGAAGGATGCTTTTAATGGCTTCGCTTACATACTTTTCTGCATTGTAGGCAGGTAAGAGAACGGTAACTAGGGCATCCATATTAGGAATACTTTGGTGCATTTTGTTTTGCCTTTAGGCGAAATTGATGTGCGTATTCATAATAGCCAATCAGCTCGTTTCGGTGTTTGATGATGGTGCGAAGCTGACCAACCTGAGCCAGCACTTGCAAAAGCGCTGCATTTCCTTCCATCAATTGCATTTTGCTCCTTACTAGTAGGGCCAAATTCTTACGCAATTGAGAAACGAGAAACCACGTGCGGTTGAACCAAAAAGGAAAGCGTTGGTTTGTGGGAATTGGTTCGTTTCGCATCGTAGAAATGTACACGTCTGTAAGGGCTTTGCTTTGTCCAAATCCTTGAAAAAGCTTGCGCAAATACAGCCAAGTTACCCTACCCTTTGGCAAAAAATGCTTGAAGTGAATGCGTTCGTCATACAGCAATTCAAATCCTGCCATTCTTAATGCAAGGCATAGTTCGGTATCTCCACCCGACATGAGGCTGGCGCCCGTTCGGTCTGAGAGGATGTTTTTAAAACCACAATGCTTAATGTGTTCTAAAGCGGTTAAGCGAATGGCACAACCAGCGCCATACAATTCATCCGCATGCTTTAGTGGGGCTGCTCCGGTTTTTGCTTGAGGACCTGTGGCGTAGCAAGATGCATAGTCATTAAACCAAGAAGGTGCTGCTTCTTCCAATTCTGGCTCGCCCAAACCTCCAACCATAGCGGCCTTTGGGTTGTTTTGGAGGTGGGAGTACACCGTTTCTACGTAGTTCTCAGAAAGCCAATTGTCATCATCAACCATAAGCACAAATTCATATTCTGCGGCCAAAAAACCCGCATTTCTGGCATTGCTTAGCCCTGGTTTTGGTTCGTCTATTACACGAAATGTAATTGAGTTGCCTTGTTGTTCATGCAATTGCAGCGCAACCGAAGCGGTGGCGTCATTCGAATTATTGTTAACGATGATAATCTCCCAATTTACAAGCGGATTTACCCGTTGTTTAAACAGATGATGTAGTGTGGGTACAAGTCGTTTTTCGCTGTTGTAGCAGCAAACAATAACCGAAACTCCGGGCTTTCTCAGCTTCATTTTAAGGCGCAAAGTAGCTTTCTCTTTAGCGCATTAAACCGGTGTATTGGTTTAGCAACTACGCCTTTTCCGTTTATCCATTCATCAAGATCAAAATACTTGATAGACTCCTTAAATAGCGCAAAACCGTCCATTACAGAGGGGGCTGATGCGGGCATTGCTACCTGCACATTCATGTTGTGTTCGGGATAGGCTTGTTTGGTAAAGCAAATTGCATTTGGTAGTCCAAGTTCAAAATAACGATGAATGTGGGCCGGGGTAGCACCATCGCGGTCGTCAAATTTGAAAAGTACTTCTCCATCTTTAAAACTTACCCGCTTGCTTCTTCTGGTCCATTTATCGAAGGCTTCTTGTTCTGATTTGTAGTGCAGAAAATGAATTTCTACTCCATTTACAAGGCCGACAGGATACGCTACTGGTGCGTGGTGATACTTTGATTGCTGAATAAAACCAATTTCTGTGGTGAGGTTTTTTTCGAGGTTTTCAACGAATTTTAAATAGCAATCTGGATAAAAAAACAACCCAATAATTGGGGTGTTGAACGGAAGATTGTAGTGTTTACACACTTCGGCTCCCCAACAATTGTTGGCGATGATGGAAAATGAACGATTTAGATGCTTACTGCCCATTTGGCAAAAGTGGTAAAACCTGTACGTTGGTACGCAATTCTCAGAAAAGTCAGCCAGAGAAAAGAGTATCGTTTGGATTGGTGTCGGGCATTGGTTGCCTTCTGTCTTAACGATTGGGCAACCGTTGGTTTAAGTGCATTTTTGGCTTTTACCTCGTGCTTAAAACCTTGGTAAAGAGCTGCCAAGCACTTGAGCTTTATGTTGTCTCTTTGGGCTTGTTTAATCTGTCCAAAAACGCCTTGGTTGTGTAGTCTATACGCAGCCGTTTGTTCTGAAATGAGCCGATAATCTCCGCGCAATGCGTTGTAAATGTGAAAGAACCAATCGGCATACGGACTCTGAAAATAACTTTCGGGTAAAACGATGGTTTCATTTTTTCGGAACATTACCGTGCAAGTAGGTATAAAATTGGATTTTCCTAAGTCGGTAAGGGTGTAAGTGGTTTTTTCGAGGGCTACGTCATTCTCTTGTAGGTAAGAATCGAATCGTAGGTGTACGTCTTTTTCTGCAATCAGACTGGCATCTGTAAAGCAACAACTCACCGAAGGAGCATGTTGCAACAATTGAAGTTGTTTGTTCAGCTTTTTGTGGTCTGTCCAATAATCATCGCCTTCGCAAAGAGCCACAAACGAACCATTGCAGGCGTTTATAGCCTCGAGCCAATTTTTGAGCATACCAACATTTGCTGGCCGCGATACAATCCGGATTCTTGCATCTTTTTTGGCGTATTCCTGAATGATTTTAGGCGTATTGTCGGTAGAGCAATCGTCAGAAATTACAATCTCATACGGTACATCCAATTCCTGCATCAGCGCTCCTTCTATCGTCTGAGCAATGTATTGCTCTTGATTGTAGGAAATAATGCAGGCGCTGACGGTGGGTTTGGTGTCTTGCAAGATTGATTTGTGCGTGAGCAACAAATATAGTAGAGACACCACAGTATGGCGTCTCTACGGCTGTTCGCTCAATTCCTTTAAGCGTTGTTCTACCGCTTCGTGAAGCAACTTTTTTGATTTACGGCCGCGCTTTTTGCAATAGAATGCTTCTGGAATAGGGTTCTTGCGCAGAAACTCGTTCCAGACTTTATAGTCAATAATGCCAACTACTTGGTCGAGTATGTACTGAGAGTGGTTTTGAAAAAGGTTATTGCTTTCGCTCAGCACCTTTAATATGTAATGCTCAGATACTTGGAGCTTGTGCTCTTTTACAAGGGCAACGCGGTCTGCACAGGTTAGTGGAATCTGGTGGTCTCCCTTCACTTTTTTTCGGATGAGGCACCGCATTAAGCAGAAATGATAAGGATGTACCATCATGGAAAAGCCGTTTTTAAACGGTTTTACATCCCTATTTATGATGATAAACCGTGTAAGATGTTGAAATTCAATTCGTCCCACAAGCCACAAACTCACCACAAATTCACCAGTGAAAATAGCTAATCTTTCTGATGCAACAATCTACTTTGGTGATGTTCAAATTTTTATTTAACCCTTTAAAAAAATTAAAATGGCTATTGACAACACACTAAATTTCAATTTTACAACAGCGCAGCAAGACGCCATTAAGGCGGGTTTTGACGCGATTTTGGTTGTATTAAACGACTCCTCGGTTCCGTATGTAAACCTTACCCGAGATGAGCGAAAGCTGCCTTCTATAGATGCAACGCGTATGCCGTATGTGCATGATGCGATTGATAATATTCTGCCGCTTTTTCCAGACTTGCAAAGTATTAGCATCAAACTACCACGGGCTACCACGCTTTTTGATTTAGTATCATTTGTAGAAACCGTGAAGCCATTAATGGGAGAGATTGAAGACAGAATTGTAGACTTAGGCATCAATGCCGAGCATTTGGTTTTCAAGAGCATGACTGATAGTTATGAAACTGCACAGCGGCAAGAAGGACGCGCACCTGGTGCCGATATTCTAAGAGCGGCTATTGCTCCGTTGTTTGCTGGGCAGGGCAGTAATGCAGAAAGACCAACTCCTGAATCTGGAGAACCAACGAACGGTAATCCTTCTACTGATCCAACACCAACTTCCTAATTGTCGGTCATTCTTTAGAAAAACGTCCCGCCAAAACGGGACGTTTTTTTGCCTTTAAAAGCGCTTTAAAAGCTTCCATAAATAATTCTAAAGCCTTTTAAGCGTGCGGTATAGCATCAAAAACTTAATGTGAAGTGTATATGGTTGATAGTGAAGTGTCCCAACTGCACAGTGAAGTGTATGTAACTGACAGTGAAGTGTATCAAATGCGTGCTAAAAGATACCATTATGGAGCTAAATGCTCATTAAAACATGCTAAAAGCACTCTAAAAGCCTCTTTAAAAACCATTGTTTATCTCAATTTCTTGAAATAATGAAAATTCTAAGTGCAAAAGAGGCCGAAGGTCTTGAGCCTTTGGGTAAAGGCCGGTATAATTGGTTGTATGCAGATTTAATGCTGCTTAAAGTGGGCGAAGCCGTAGAGATTCGGTATGACGATTGGAAAACGAAAACCTCTCCGTATGCAACCATTCGTAAGGTGGCAAAAAACCTGAACCGTAGGTTTAATTACGGCCGTCATCCCGATGGTAGCGGTTGGTTGGTGAAACGGGTGGGGTAGAGGGGGAGTGGCTCTAGACCCAATAAGTCAAGGTGCTCGAAGTTTTTTTAAGATTTATTGAATGTTTTTCGTGCGGTCATTCCAACCGACAGAGTCTTTTAGCTCCAGTCTTTAGCGAGCCATAATAATAGTCGTTGAATCCTGCTTTGTCCATCAGTTCAAACACTTTTGTCATATCGTATTCCACGCGATGGAGGGTAATGGTTTCGTCTTCTACCACGGCAAATGCCGCCCGTGGGTCTAAATCTCTAGGCTGTCCTACCGATCCTGGATTGCAATATGTTTTTGGTCCGAAAGAATGCAATGATTGGATATGCGTGTGGCCAGACATGAAAATCGTTCCAGGTATTTTTGAGAAATACTCTTCATTCGGTTCTATCATGTATTCATCTATTGGGTCAGCCCAACCACCATGCACCATGTGAATAGAGCCTACAAATCGCTGGATGGATGATTGTCTCAGCCATTCGATATTCGAATCTTTTATCACTTTACGCTGATAAACAAGGCAGTCGTTTACACTCTGAGACCGCGGACAGAATCCACCGCTTGCCATATACCAATCGTGGTTGCCCATCAAGTTGGGAATATTTCTTTCAATCAATGCCTCACAGCATTCGTTTACCTGTGTGTAATATCCAACCACATCGCCCAAACAGTATATTTCGCTAATGCCCATTCGGTCTAGCTCCGCCAGCACTGTTTTTAGTGCTTCGTAGTTTCCGTGTATATCCGATATGACCCCTATTTTCATTTGAAAAATATTTTATCCTCGATGTAGCGTACCGCACGGCCTTGTTTTATGGTAGGTTGAACAGGTAGTATGTTAAAAAGATGTTCTTCAACTGCCATTTTAGATTCATTGTAGCCAAATGCGGTTCGGATGGAAGTAGAGGATGAAATGCGCGGATTTATTTCCAATAGTTTAAAACCCTCAATCGTTTTTCGGAACTGGAAATTGGTTGGTCCTAATGGGCAGAAAATGGCACATAAAACACTCAATGCTTCGTGTATTTGTTTGGATTCAATCACCTCAGCCTTTTCGGTATAGCCATCTTTCGAAAGTTCTCTGCGAAGTGTCATGCAGGCATAATATCCGCCTTGACCATCGCAATATGCTGAAGTGGTATATTCTTGATCATCTGAGCCTACTACTGGCTGAACCATGAGTATAGAACCAATTTTGTCTTTATGTTGATCCCACGTTGCTTCGTCACTTACCCGGACTATGCCCTTCGATCCAAAACCTTCGCGTGGTTTCAAGAGCAATGGGAGTCCGTATGCTTGGCTCATTAAGCTGAAATCGGAAGATAGGGAAGTAGGAATAGCATACAGCGCACCTTTCTTAATCAGGCGGTTGTAAAACAGCCATTTATCCTTGCATAGACCTACCAATTCAGGATTGTTGAGAAGAACCTTTGTTCCTGCAGAGGAAATAGCATCCCGGTTCTGAGACCAGTGGTGGAGGTCTGCGTCAATTCCGGGAATGATCATATCTATCTGGTGTCTCTCAATCACCTCAAGAAGCCAATCCAGATAGTGTGGTGCACTGGTAACTGGCGCTTTTTCAAAAATGTCGCAAAAACCTTGTGCTACAGAATCTTCATAGATGGTAGTGCCTATTAATCGCAGGTTCAACTCTGCACTTTTCAAGGCCTTTAATGCACCATATCCTACAATGCCGCTGGCTCCAGAAACAAGGATTGTTTTCATGCTGAACGGTTTGAGGCAATTCTCCGCATACCCTCTTTTAATGATATGCTTGGAAAGAAATCAATAAGTTGATAGAGTGTATCATCGAATGCAAAAACATTGTCTGGAATATCTGGTTTTTCAGGGTCGAAAACGACTTTGCTCGAACTCTGAAATGCTTCAATGGCCTCGTTGCTCAGCTCTTTAAATGAACAGTCAGTTGGATGAGTCACCGAATACGTTCCGCTGATTTTCTTTTCAATCACTCTTGTAATAACCTGTACTAAATCGTCAACATGAAGAAAGTTTCGTTGAGGGTCAGAAGACCCTTGAATGGTAATATCTGAATTGCTCTGCACGCGATCAATAACGTGATAGAGAAATGGCTGACGACTCCGAAAATTCTCTGTCTCTCCATACAATTGAGACGGCTGGAGAATAGTGAGTTTAGTGTTGGATGTGTCACACATGAGTCGAGCCATTTCCTCCGCGTGTCTTTTTGATAAGGCATACGCAGACCAATAAGGAGAATTGTGAGTGAGAAGTGCTGATACGGAAGAAACATAGACAAAGTGGTTTACGCCTGCTTCAATGGCTTTTTGCAGAAGAATAGTGGTTCCTACCACATTTACTTTTTCAGCTTCTACCATTTGATAAGGCAGCTTGCCTCCATAGGATGCTGCCAAATGCACCACCACATCAATAGCAGGTGGTAGAACTGTTAGCTTGCTCAGGTCAGATAAATCAAGGTCTAAGTCGCTTCCGTTTCTAGAGGAACGGATAATTTCATGATCTCTTTCAAGATTTACTACAAGTAGTTTTCCAACTGCCGACCCTGCGCCTACAACAAGGATTTTCATTTCTGCTCATTTTTTATTTCTGCCATTATTCCGCAGCTCAGCTCTGGATAATCAATTCCTAATACACAGAGAGCATCTATCAGCTTTTTGTCAAGATTAAGGGAGTTCAATTGGCTGGTGGTCAAGGGTTTTAGGTAAATCCCTTCCATTCCTACTACGCTGAATCCTGAATCGTGAATGTCTTTTTTCAATGATTCTACCGTATAGTAGCGCTGATGGCCTAAAAGCGCATCATGTGCAGATAGCGAACACATATCGGGTAGCATGCCAGCAATATTTCCAAGTCGCCTGTTCATTGATGCTGCATTAGGAACAGCAATAAACATTCGACCCGATGGGGTCAGAAAGTTCCGGAACCTTTCCAAAATTTGGATGGGATTATCCACATGTTCTAATATGAACCCCATAACGATGAGGTCAAATTTTTCTTCCGAATCAAATTCTTCGAAATAGGTCTCAATAATCTGAGCCTTACACTCGGGATATCGCTGATTAAAGTTTTCAATAACGGCTGGCGACCCATCTAACACCACATGACGTTGAAAATGAGCCGAAAATATATTTGTGGAATAGCCATGTCCCACACCCAATTCCAGTATTGAGCAAGAAGGGGCTGTTTGATTGATGATTCGTTGCGGATACCAGTTCAATAAGATTGAATTGTCGATGTCGTATAGATTTCCTCCTTGGTATGCACCCACATGCTCGTTTAGGTCAGTTGCCATTTTGCTGTAATGTATAATTGTTCAACATGGATTTGATTTCTGTCTTGGAATTAAACATGAGAACATCAATGATGGACAGATTCTCAATAAACGTATTTTTCTGCTGGGCATAGCTTACCTGCCCTGTATAAATGAATTGTAGATCAACTCTCGAATCTTTAAATAGCTGCTTGTTGTAAAGGCCCACTCCACCACTGGGATTGATGTATGTAGCTGCGCCTTCTTTTAAGCAAATATCCAATATACGGTCGGGTCCTTTTAGCTGTTCATTGCCATAATTGGATGATGTTGCTACAATCTCGGTGTCTATCTCAAGGTAATCTGCAACTGCTTCAATACTATGGAGCGCATAGGCAGCAATAGTAGGGCAGCTCTTTAAGATACACCTTTCAACAACAGGGAAAGTTTCCTTAAAGTAAGGAGCATTCCTGTAGGCATGTTCGATTGTGAGTATCAACTTTTCTCTCCACTTTGGAGATGGGTCGATAAGCGTATTGGCGATGGTTATGTTCTGGCTGGCCTTCAAAACCGGAATAGTGAAGGTATGGTCAGCATTATTCAGAAGTATTCTATTTCGGTTTACCCAACCTCGCTTGATGAAGTTTACATCATCATAGATTACAAACTTATCCACTGCATTAATCAGCTGAAAATACCCGATGTACGGGAAGAAGTAAGGCTGCATAATAGCCAGTTTCATGCGTCTTTCTTTACACGTTTCACTTCTACCGATACATAGATTCTATCGCCCGTTTTCTCATCTATGTAATACGCGTTTTGATAGGGGGCGTGGGTTAGGGCGCGCAATCGGTTAATGAGGTCGCCTGTTTTTACGGTTTCCTCTAAATCCAATTCTTGAAAAGCGTAATAGTCTTTCTTGTAATTGAGGTTTCCTTTCTCTTTAGGTGAAAACGTGGTGTACTTACCTGTAAGCATGGGCATAAACCATTCATCTAGCAAATCGTATTCTGCCTGTATTATTTTAGGATACACCGTTCCAGAAGTGTCTTCTGGTAGAATTTCTATCTGCTTTTGGGCAATAATGGGCCCGTTGTCAATCTTCTCGTCAATTTCATGAATGGTGGCGCCAGCAGGCAGGCCATTGGCAATGCTAAATACACCCGGATACCATCCTTTATTATACGGATTAAACCCCGGGTGAATGTTTACGCAGCGGATGGCGTTAACGATTTCTGCCGGAAAAAGCTGTCGGCAATGGTAAGAGATGATTAAATCGAAAGATTGCAGTATTAACGGCACATTTTGCTTTACGTGCAGGGCCGTTACGGGTGGGTTTTGTGCGGCAAGTTCGGTTTCTCCGCCAGGCGAGCAATGCACCGTAAGCGTGGCAAAGGCCTCGCAGTGGTGCTGGGCAAACAGCTCGCGAAAATGGTCTATCTGAAATCCAATATCTGAAATGAGTAATATCCGTGTCTTCATATATTATTATGAGGTAAGCGCGGTGCGAATGATGGCGGCAACTTCCGATACTTCTGCTTCAGAAATTTCGGCCGATAAGGGCAAGCAAAGAATGCGCGAAGAAATGCTTCGAGATATAGGAACTTCATAATGCCCAACGTAAGGCAACGTTTCTAGCGAAGGGAAGAAATAGCGTCTCGGAAAAATAGAAGCTGCATTTAAACTCGCTACCGCTTTGGTTAGCACTTCTTCTGTGTTAAACAGCACCGGATAGTAAGCGTAATTGTGTTTGCAAGCTATGCCAGCCTTTACCACGCGCATGTTAGGAAGGTTGCTCAAAAGCGCATCGTACTGTTGTGTGGCTTGCTGGCGGTGTGCAATAATGGTTTGCATGTGCGGAAGCACACAAAGCCCTAATGCGGCATGAACTTCAGATACCTTGGCGTTAATACCAATTCCTTGGAAAGCCTCTGGCCCGTTGTGCCCAAAGTTGCGCATGTAGCCAATCTTATGTGCTACATCGGCATGAGGCGTTACAATAGCGCCACCCTCGCCACTGTGAAAAATTTTAGTGGCATGAAAACTAAGGGTTGAAGCATCTCCGTATGCCAATACAGACTTGCTGTTTACCGTTACATCAAACGCGTGGGCAGCATCGTAAATAACCTTTAAGTTGTGCTTGGCTGCAATCTTTTCAATGGCTACTACATCGCACGGAAAACCATATACATGCGTGGCCAATATGGCCGATGTGCTTGGGGTAATGGAGGCTTCAATCTTGGCGGGGTCAATACATAAATCGTCTTCCTTAATATCTACAAAAACAGGGTTTAGCCCTTCCCATGCCAACGATGATACGGTGGCTACATACGAAAACGGAGTGGTTATCACATCTCCTGTTAATTCAAGTGCTTTAAAAGCCACTTGCAATGCCAACGTACCATTTGAAACGGCAAAAAGATGTTTTACGGCCAAGTGGTCTTGTAGCTTCTTTTCTAATTCTACCAGATTGGTGCCTTGGTTGGTTAGTTGGCCCGATTCCCAAATGGCTTTGATGCGCTCGGTATATTCCTCAACAGGAGGAAGAAATGATTTGGTAACGTAGAGTGGGTTTTTGCTCATGCTATGGTTGACTTCCGTAAACGAACGGATGTGGCTAAGTTAGTAGTAAAAAGTATTTTGATGTGGCGCTCATTCAAACGCATTCAAAGCAGCAATAATCTTAAGCTGATTTGAATCGGATAACCCAGGGTAAATTGGCAGACTAAGCACTTCGTTGTGAATTTTTTCTGTAATCGGAAATTGCAAGTGATTGAGCTCTGCAAATGCCGCCTGTTTGTGCGGTGGAATAGGATAGTGAATAAGTGTTTCTATGCCTTTTTGGTGCAGGTATAATTTTAACCTGTCTCGTTGCTCACAGCGTATGACGTAAAGATGCCATACATGCGAAAGTGCATTTGCAGGATGGTTGGGAGTATGGATTAACGGGTTGACGATGTCTTTTTTATAGCGTTCTGCCATTGCTCTGCGCAATCCATTATCTGCCTCTAAGCTTTTGAGTTTTATAGAAAGAAATGCAGCTTGCAACTCGTCTAATCTACTGTTTACACCTTTTTGGGTGTGCACGTATTTTACCTCAGAGCCGTAATTGCGGTAGTTTCTAACAATGCTGTTTAGTTCGGCATCAGAAGTAGTAATGGCTCCGGCATCGCCCAGCGCACCTAGGTTTTTTCCGGGATAAAAACTGAAAGCAGCAGCATCACTCCACGCACCAGCCTTCTTTCCGTCAATGAGTGCTCCATGCGCTTGAGCTGCATCTTCGAAAAGAAGCAGATGGTGCTGTTCTGCAAGAGCTTTCAATTCGTTCATAGGAGCCATTTGACCGTAGAGATGTACCGCCATAATGGCCTTGGTGTTGGCAGAGATGGCCTCCTTCACCTTTGTAGGACACAGGTTAAAGGTGTCTTGGTTTGGCTCTACCAAAACCGGAACAAGCCCAGCCTTCGAAATAGCCAAAATGGTTGCAATAAATGTGTTGGCAGGAACAATAATGCCATCTCCAGTCTGTAGTTTTCCGAGTGTCTTGTACCCTTCTAGTAGAATTGTGAGGGCATCTAATCCGCTGCCAACTCCAATGCAGTGGTCAGAATTGCAAAATTCAGCAAAGGCGTTTTCAAAACTCGAAACCTGATTTCCTAATATGTATTGACCGTTGGATAGAACCAAGTCGGCAGCCTTCTTAAACTCGTCAGACAATCGAAGATTGAGATTTTTAAGGTCAAGAAATGGAATCATGCCAGCTCCAGTTTAAGTTCAATAATGGTCATAATGCACGCAGTACTTGCTTCAATAGTACGTAAGAATGATGTGCTAACGTGAAGTGCAATTGTGCTCATTCAGTAGAAATTCAGGCTTTTGTACTGGTGGCTAAATTAATCACCCAAAAATGATGGCACGTTCACACAGACACACAACGGAGTGTAGGCCAAAAGACGCGGTTATGCTTCTACTACTTCTCCTAAAATTTCCTTGGTTGCAATACACCCTTTGTCGCTCGTCCAGTTGGAGTGAATGTGTTCAATTCGTTGAAGGTAGCTTTCATGATTGTAGTATTTCCGGGCAACGGAACGGGTTGTCATCATAAATGCGGTAAACGCTTCGGCTGTATTCAATTCTTGAATCAGTGAAGCGATGTTTTGATGCATTTGGTCGAAAGAATCAAACACGGTAGGAAATGCTCGGATGTCTTCTGTAAAAAAAGTAGTATTGTATACTGCAAAACCAATACCTCCAAAGAGAATGGTTTGTAAGAAATAAGCATCCATGCCTTCTCCAAAAGACAATCCGAACTTGCAGTATTTCTGATGGTCGGTATATTCCTCTAATGTCATGTTTTTTACCACGATAATCTCTAGGTCTGGAACGGCATTTTGCAGCGAGCGAAGGATGGTTTCTTTCTGCGGATGTTCATCGTGAGAAACAATTATTGTATTCCTTTTTTTTTCGTACGGAATAATTTTGAAAATGTCTTCATTAGGATACGTTCCCAAATAGGAAGAAGGGACAGTCCTATCTCCTAACTGAAAAGGTTTGTTGTATGCGTAATGGGCCGTTGTTTGAGTTATCTCCCGAATACGGCTAGTGAAGCCATTCAAAACTTCCGTATCAGGAAAGAAATCTGGGTTTTGATTGAGGATGTTTATATCATAGGTCAGGTTTTTTTCCTGTTTCAATGTATCAAGCCCTTCATGCTGAAGCCCTCTGCAAAACTGGATTACATGCGACTCAGGTATATGAAACAGAATGGTGGAGTTGGGTAGGAGTTTTTCAAGAAGTTGATAGAACCCGTAAATCTTGACGTCTGTGTTGTGCTGTGTGTAGCCGCCAAAATGAGGTGCCTGAGGGTGTGAGCTCAGAAATACGTGAATTCCTAGTTGTTCTTCTAGCCGTTTTAGTTCTCGGTAAATTGAGACAACCGATATCACTCCTCCAGAAATTAAATCAATGCTTGGAAGCAGAAGAATTACAATACGCTTGCGGGTCACTTTTTCATTCCTGAAAAAATGCCATGCGTTTTTAAGCGCAATTATTCGTTGGGATAAGCCCATGGTTGAAAATAGCGATTTACGATACCGTAGTACCTATTTTAAGATTGAGGATACCATGCTTTTTGCCATACCAAAGCAGGTTATTTTCTTCCACGTCTTCGATAATAGAAAATTTTAGAATCCTTGAGGTTGAGAATACAACCTTTGATCGGTTAATTACAAAGTTGAATTTGCAGATATACTGGTTGGTGTTAAGGGTCCACTCTGGAATAAAGAAGGAGAACGTTTTTTTGTCGCCTTTAAGAATTGGAACAGCTTCGGTAGAAACCTCAAAAAGATGAATTTCAGATGCTGTCCAAACGTGCATGTTTACATGAAAAGCTGCGAGCGGTTCGGTAAATGATAGCGATACTTCAATCGGAACCTTATCAGTGGTTTTAAAGACTCCGTTTTTAGGTGGAGTAATCTTGGCATAATTAAACAGAATAGAGGAAGTGTTTTCGGAGGGATTTACATCGTTAAAATGCACATCATTTCCGCTGGATTCCTCTCCCAAATACCTGTCAATGGCCTCGTCTGTATTTCCATTAAACGCCACCGTTCCTTTCGACATTAAAATGGTTCTCGTGCACATACTCGAAACGGCTTTCATATTGTGGCTCACAAAAAGCACTGTTCTTCCTTGGCCGGCAGAAACGTCTTCCATTTTTCCAATGGCCTTCTTTTGAAATTCGGCATCGCCCACGGCCAACACTTCATCAACAATTAGAATTTCTGGTTCTAAGTGAGCCGCAACTGCAAAAGCCAAGCGAACATACATACCTGAAGAATAACGTTTTACGGGCGTGTCTATGTAGCGCTCCACACCCGCAAAATCAATAATCTCGTCCATTTTTCGGGTAATCTCACTTTTTTTCATGCCCATAATGGCACCATTGAGATATACGTTCTCTTTGCCAGTTAACTCCGGATGAAAGCCAGTGCCCACTTCAAGCAAGCTGGCAATTCGACCTTTTGCTTTGATTGTTCCGGTAGTTGGCGCGGTTACCCTCGACAAAAGTTTTAATAGCGTGCTTTTTCCTGCACCATTCTTACCTATAATGCCAAGTACCTCGCCTTGTTTCACCTCAAAGTTCACGTCTTTTATTGCCCATACGTAGTCGCTACTTCCCTTGGTGCTTCTATCGTTAGTCTCACCAAGTTGTAGATACGGGTCTTCTTTTCCTCTGGCTTTATACCATAAGCCAATAAGGTCTTCTCGCAAGGTGCCAGAACCAACCATACCTAGTCGGTATTGTTTGGATAGGTTTTCTACCGAAATGATTGTTTCGCTCATTATACCGTATCCATAAAAGTACGTTCAACTCGGTGGAATAGGGCCATGCCAATGGCCAGAATTACCACAATAAAAGCACCGCTGTAAGCTAAATCAATGGGGCTTACGGTTCCTACGCCTGTAAATCCCAGTCTAAATGCTTCGATAATAGGTGAAATAGGATTGTATTTTATAAACCATTTGTAGGCATCTGGCACGGCAGATACGGGGTAAATAACCGGACTCACATACATAAGCAACGTTACGCCAAAGCCAATGAAGTTCTTAAGATCGCGGTACTTGGTGGTCATTGCCGAAAGTATAATGCCAACGCCTAAGGCCAATCCTCCCATCATTATTACAAGTACGGGAAACATCCATGCCCAATTTGTGATGTGAATGTTGGCATCGGTAAAAATCATGTAATAGGCAATGAGGAAGAAGAACATAAGTAGTTGCACTCCAAATTTGAAAAGAGTGGAAACCACTGTGGCAATGGGGGCAATCATTCGCGGAAAATAAACCTTACCGAAAATGGCTGCATTATCGGTAAACGTGTTTGATGTGGCTGTAAAACAGGTGGAGAAATAGCCCCAAAGTGTGGTTCCGCTCAAATAAAAAACAGGTCCAGGAATTCCATCTGTTGACATTCCTGCAATGGAACCAAAAACAAAATTGTAGGCAATAACCGTAAAAATTGGAGCCAGAAAAAACCACAACGGACCTAATATGGTCTGTTTGTATACAGCAACAATATCACGTCTAACGAATATGAAAACGAGTTCGCGGTAACTCCAAATTTCGTTTAGCCTTAGGTTCCACCATTTTTCGCGTGGTTCAATAACCAAGGACCACTTTTCCTCTTCCGAAATCATTCTTTTTAAGCTTGGGGTAAAAGTAGAATTCTAATCCTCAAACGCGTGTTGCCATTAGGCTTTTGCTAAAATGCACTGAATGAATGACAATTGCAATAACAACATAGCGTAAATTGAATATGATGAAGTGGTTATTTCCTTCGGTTGATGAAGAGTTCAAGTTTGTATATCCACCATATTCCTAGCTTCTGCCAAACGCTGAGTGTACGGTCAGTGGTTGCATTAGTGGAAGTTAAACTTTTA
The DNA here is from genome assembly GCA_021741075.1 of Flavobacteriales bacterium. Lineage (GTDB taxonomy): Bacteria > Bacteroidota > Bacteroidia > UBA10329 > UBA10329 > UBA10329. The sequence continues at coordinate 65,222 of JAIOYO010000009.1, forward strand.
CGATACGTTGAGTACGGATTTATATGACCTCTTCCTTCAAGTATTCCAAATTCAACTTTTAGTTGGTATTTAATGCAAGGCAAAGAAAGTTGGTCTCGTTTGCTAAATCGGTCAATATCTCTCCACCATTTGAGTTGAAGGGGAGAGCCAAAATAGGTTTCTACATCTATTACGATGATGCCAGTTTCAAAAACACCATTTCTGGTAGGTAATTTTTTTGCCAAGGCATAAACTAGCATTTGAGTCACCAAAACCGACACCTTGTCTTTCTTCAGTTCTATGCACTTTCTTGCTTCGGCATAGGAGCAGGTTTCATCATGATTGAACAGGCTTATCGTGTATTTTGAAGCAAATTCAATTAACTCCGACAATTTCGAACAATCCATAGTCAAACTGTAGTCGTGCCAAATGGCAACAGTATAGTCTTTCATATGCTCCGTTCCACAAACTTTTATTTGCCTAGCGTTTCTAGTTGGATCAGAGAAGTTTGGCTTCACAAATACAATGATATAGTCTTCGGATTGCAGATTGGGATTGTCTGTAAAGCAAATGAAATCGGTATTTGCGGGTGCTGCATCACGATTTGACAGAGAGATGGATGAGTCTTCCGAGCCGAAAATCGCTGTATACACTAGGGTTTTTGACATGCTAAGCCGCTGCTTGTATTTGCCAGAAAGAAGGCTTTCTTAGCCAATTCATAGGTTCGTTTGAATTAAACACATCGCCAATTTTCTCTTTTTAATAGAACTGAATCATAAATTTTCTGACGCAAATTGATTGGTTTTGCATCGAGCTGGACCATGGGCCTTCTATGAGAGTTAATGCGTGTGAATTGTGATAAATTAGGTGGCTGCGTAGTTCCCTTAGCCGCTAAATTAGATATTTACAGGATATTCGCTTTTGTTCTAAAAATTCATACCCTAGGCGTTCGTTTTCATGACAGCCAAGCACAAAAATGTATTTGTTCTAACCATTGGAAGAACTGGTTCAAACACTTTTGCCAAAGCATGTTCGTACATAACCAACTATTCATCCGGACATGAAACTCGTTCTTGGGAGATTGGCGAATCTAGATTGGATTATTCTCATAATCATATTGAAGTAGACAACAAGCTTTGCTGGATGCTTGGCCTACTTGATGAGAAATATGAAAACGAGGCGTACTACATTCATCTTGTTCGAAACAAAGCGGAGGTGGTCGAAAGCTGGAATCAGCGATGGAATCTGAGCTTTAGCAATATTCGATTCTTTGCCGAAGGAGTGTTGAGTAATGTTCCCGAGCTATTGTCTGATGCCGATAAACTGATTGTGAGCGAGCAATATTACGATACGGTTGAAGCAAATATCAAGCTCTTTCTCAAGGACAAGCAACACCAACTAACCATTGAGATGGAGGATATCGAAAATGGGTTCTCTTGTTTTTGGGAGGAAATTGGGGCAGAAGGTAACTTGCCTGCTGCGCTTGCCGAGTTCAAAATCAAGCACAATAAAACTGTGAATCAGAAAAGCGTTGAGCAAAAGGAACGAATTTTTCGGCTTTCAGTGAAAGAAAAGGTGCTTCTCAAAACCTTGCAAGCTGGTGGTGGTTTTTGGGAAATGCAGCGTTGGCGTGTGCAGCTTCTTTGGGTAAAACTACAGTTAGCGGGTTCTTAACTTTCGATGTAGATAGGAATAAAGCAAGTAGCAAAACTGCTTTAGTTGTTTAGGTGTACTAATAGCGAAGAATACCTGCAGTGCACTGGAAAAGAATGGATTGCGAGAATGATTCAAGTTTACCTGTGCTTTTCGAAGAGAGACTTCAAACGGAGATTTGATAAATGATTCTGTTACCGTTTTAAGCGCCCTTGCGGCTGACGCCTCATTCCACTGGGCATTGGTTATTTCGGTCTTTAATAGAGTGATTAATTCAGGCAAAAACAAACTCAGCTCATTCGTGTGATTTTTGCTGGTTTGCCCTGGATGTTGCAGGTAATTGTAAAGCGACACATTCAGATGCTTCCCCATTCCGTTTTTAGAAAGTTCCCAAAGCCAGAAATAATCTTCGCCACCAATGTTCTTGAAGAATTCGCGGTATCCGCCAACCTTTAGTAATAGACTTCGCCTCAAAAAAATGGTGGCGCAACAAATGGTTGGATTGTAATCCGGCTCATTGCCATATCGCTGATAATCAATTGCAATTGAATGAATGGAGGAAACTGCGCCAGATTCTGAAATACGTTGATGGTCGGTTGTGATGAAACCTAGCTGAGGGTAGGATTCAAATTGCTGCAAGCAAGCACTCAAACGGTTGGTGGGGCAATGGTCATCGGCATCCAAAAACGTGATGAATCCGCCTTCCGCTTTTTCAAACAACTCATTGCAGCAAAGAAGGTAGCCACGATTTTCTAAGTGCCGAAAAACTTTGATTCGTTGGTCTGTAAAGCCATCAATTACCTCGGCCGTTTTATCCGTGCTAGCATCATTAAGAATCAGTAATTCCCAATTGAGATAATCTTGATTTAGGATGGAATTGATTGCCTTTGCAATGAATTTTTCTGCATTGTAAGCAGGCATCAAAACGCTAATCAACGGGGTAGAACTCATCTTCCTAGAAGTTTAGCAGAAGCTAAGCGGGCTTTCCATTTCAGCTTTTCCGTTTTGGAAAGACGATTGCCTTTCATCACTAGTTCTAGCAAGCTTTGAGCAAGTTCAATTTCTTGTTTTTCATAGGCATCCAACAATAGGTGCCAGCAAAAGTTTGCAACAAGAATATCCTGATTTAAAATAGCCATGTATTCTTTTGGGTCCACTTTGGGCATAGGGAAATTGGCGATAAACAGCGTTAGCCGTTCGGGTAATTTAAACTGGCTGAAAAGCGCGCGATAAATGCCATATTTCTCTGCGTTCATCTCCTCTTTGAACCCCACCGATTTTGAATCTTGATGGACAAGAAATTTGCTGAGAACCTGATTTGTAATGGCTACCTCATCCTGATTGTAATACGTTAGGAATCTGAACCAAAGATCCATGTCCATGCAATAGTGTAGGTTCGGATTGAGGCCTTTAAACTCTTTCACTACCGAAGTACGATAAAAAACAGAAGGTTGCCCCATGCTGTAGTTGCCTAGCGTAGCTTCTACCGAATCCCAAATTTGGGCACTCCCTATTGCAATTTGATTCCCCTGAGCATCGATGTGTTCACATTTGCCAATTACAACTTGTGTTTCTTCGGATGCAACTTTTAGAACCGTCTTTAGGGCATTGGGGTTCAATCTATCATCAGCATTTAGCCAATTAAAAAACCTACCAGTGGCAATGGAAAGGCCTTTGTTGATGGCATCACTTTGACCGCTGTCAGGCTCGCTTTTCCAATATGAAATACGGTTTTCGTACTTGCGAATGATGTCAATAGTTCCGTCTGTGCTCCCTCCGTCCACGATAATATATTGAACATCGCAATCTTGTTCTATCACAGAAAGAATACATCTTTCGATGTGCGAAACTTGGTTTAATACAGGAGTGATGATGGAAAAATCAGCCATTGCTTAACTGGAGATAATGACCAAGATACGTGTCTACAACCGATTCAAAAGATGCATGGTTTATGTTAATCTCTACGTTATCTGATTTTATAGCCTCCATCAGTTTGTCAGAAAGATCTTCTGCATTCTGTGGCTCGTGTAGCCATTTAAGTTCTGTATCAGTTAAGAGTTCTGGAATGCCGCCATCTAATGTGCCCACTACCTTTTTGCCAACTAAATGTGCTTCCAAAACAGCCAATGGTGCATTGTCTTGCCTGCTTATCTGAACTAATAAAAGCGATTTTTCTACAAACGCTCTGACCTCTTCGGGCGTTTTTCTCTCCAAAACAAAAAGCGTACGGTCTCCATGCTTTTCTGCGGAAGGGTTACCGCCCAAGCAAACCAAGTCAACGCCATCTCGGCCTAATTTTTTGTTTGCCTTTATCCAACCTCTTTTCAAGGTCTCAAAATCCTTGTACGGATTGGTTTGTGGTTTATTTGAAACAAAAAGAATAAATCGGCTAGAAGGAGATTCAATCTGCGTAGATGCCACCAATTCTGCCGCATTTGGAACATAAAAAGGAATGATTTGATGGGCATTGAAAAGCATTTCGCGCATCCATTGACTTGGTGCTGTAAATCGAAAATTGCCGTTCGCAATGGCCGATTTCCTGAGCTGAAATTCCTGTTTCCATTTCCGGAGTTCAACCAAGTTTAAATGGGTCGGATACGGCTGAAAAGCGTGGTCGTTGCTTCCTGTTAAGAGCCAAGTGTCGTGCAAGGTCCACAGAACTGGAATCTGTTTCGAGATGTTAGTCAACCCTTCCAGGTCTATAGAACTGTCATGAAGATTATGAACGTGAATTACGTCAGGATTAAAATCGAGAATTTGTGAATTCCAATCTGCCGTTGTTTCAATGATGGATTCTAAATCTGTTTTTTTTGTTTTTACCAAAAAACGAACCTCATGACCAAGGTCTAGCAGCTTAGCATGTAACATTAAAGCCAATTTCTCTGCACCACCACCCAAATCTGTAGAGTTGATGATTAGAATTTTCAGCGTTCCTCTGGTCTTTTCTCCTTTTTCTTTAAACCAGTATGACGATGAGTATGCAGGTCGATTTGCTCTTCTTGCGAGTTCCAGCGTCATTTCATATTCTCTGTCAACCACAATTGACCGTTCAGAAATTTGAATGGAAGTAGATGTGGTATTATTGCCAATCCATTGAGGTTGTAGAGTCAAATTTGTTCCCGAATTATCAAATCCGATATTCTCAACAAAATTCTCGGAAGGAACAACTGCCAATCCCTTCTGCATCAGAATGTGCGCCATCCACTGATAATCCCACGTATCAATTTTTCCTCGCAGCGCTTGCAGCGTCAATTGCTTTCGGTTTTCCGCCAAATTGGTAGGTCCAAATGCTCGTTCAAATCCATTCTGGTGAATGAATTTTTGGAGTCTGGGTAGTTTAGGGTCAAATGATTGCCATCTGTCTTTCCAAGTTGCCCATCCCCAAATATGCCCAACACGAGAAAAGAAATGATTGCTTTGTGCATGCCATGTTTCAAGCGGATTGTTTCCGCTAATCATTTGTACTTCTTTTTTCTCGCGATAGCAATCTAGAAGTTCGTTGATAAAGGGGAAAAAGTGTTTGTTGGGCAAGCAATCATCCTCTAAAATGATTCCCTCTTCTACATGTTCGAAAAACCAATTGATTCCATCGATTACAGCGATTTTACATCCACCGTTGCTATCTGAATATTGTGAAGCAGAAATCATAGATGAGAATCGGCTTACGCACAATTTTACTTCTTCAATCTTTTGCTTGTCTTGGCTATGCTTGGGTCCATCGCCAGAAACAAAAATGTTGGATGCGCCACATTCTTTCAGTCGTTGCAACACGCTAAACGTTTGTTCAGGACGGTTGTAAACCAGCAGAAGAACAGGCGTTTCCATCAGGTGGTGGAAATGTTGAAATCTGCAATCATCGCACTTTGAATGGCATCTGGGTTGTGAAAACCGTATGGATTGTAAGGTGGAACAACCAGTTCAGTTACGTTCTCCATCCAAGCCAATTCTTCATGATTCTGTCCTAAATAGATTGAAACAGAATAGTTGCCGGGTTTCAACGAATGGTTAAAATCGAGTTTTAGGTTCAGTTTGCCATTTTCTGGAATAAGCCTTTGGTCAATGAATCGGTTACTGAAATGATAAAGTTGATTGCCACTGGGATCGGAAATGTTGAGGCCAAAATCAAATTCAACGTTCGATTCTAACTGTTCAATATTCAAATTGATGGTTGCATTTTTAGTTGTGCAATGGTTAGTCAGTTCTTTCAGGAATTGGTTGTTCAGACCCGAAGTTTTCTGGTTGTTCAAATAGAATTGTATAGCCAAATCGCTCGCGCCATCAAACACAATTTCTCCACTTTCAATCACCAAAGTTCGTTCGCAGAGCTTTTTTACCGCACTCAGATTGTGCGACACGAATAGAATTGTACGTCCCTGTTTTTTGAAATCGAAAATGCGCTCCATGCATTTCATCTGAAACATGGAATCGCCCACTGCAAGTACTTCATCCAAGGCAATGATGTCGGTTTTTAGATGCGCCAGAACCGAGAATGCCAATCGTAATTTCATTCCGCTTGAGTAGGTGTGCAATGGTTCGTCAATGAACTTGCCAACACCCGAAAATGAGATGATGTTCTCCAGTTCCTCGCCCACTTCCTTCTTAGGAATTCCGATGATGGAGGCATTGAGAAAAATGTTGTCACGACCACTCAAATCAGGGTGAAATCCTGTTCCTACTTCTAAAAGACTTGCAAACGTGCCCACAACTTTGGCTTCGCCCGAAGTGGGGAAAGCGACATCTGAAAGTAGTTTCAATAGCGTGCTTTTTCCAGCGCCATTGTGGCCAATAATTCCAACAGATTCTCCTTCGGTAATGGAAAAGGAAACATTTTTCAAGGCGTCAAAACGTGCGAAATTGCTTCCTTTCAATTGATAGGATTTAGAAAGAGATAAGACTTCAATTACCGTCATATCTTATCTGCTAAGGTTTGTTCCGTTCTCCTAAAAAAGAATGTTCCAACAATAAGAACAAAAATGGATGAAGCGCTCCATGCTAGCATTGGATTCAGGTTCCAATAAAACGGATTGAATCCATTTCTGAGCACTTCCATTGCCCCAGCTATTGGATTGAAGTGGTAAAAAAAACGAAGCCATTGGTTCTCAATTTTATCCATCGAATAGAAAATGGGTAAAACAAAAAGGGTTGCGTAAAGCAAGATAGGAACGGCATGACGGAAGTGCCTATTCCACACAATAAACGCAGCGGAAATGCATGCAAATCCGAACGAAACGGGGAGAACAAGAAGAATGGAAAGGAATAGATAAACGGGAAAAAGTAAAGGTATTTGAACCTGCATGGCCATGGCAGTAACAACTATGATGGCAAGTACAATTACCAAATCAAACATGCTTTTGATGAGCGGAGAAAGAATGAGATAGAGCCTTGGAAACGAGGCTTTGGTGATGAGTCCAGCATTGGATTGCATACTGTTTATTCCGCCCAAAATGACAGAAGTAGTAAAGTTCCAAATGGCCAATCCACAGAGAAGATAAAGCTCAAATGGTAATTGCGTTTCTGACGTGGTTCTACCTGAGAAACGGATAACGCTCAGGATAACGGCAAAGTAGATGAGCGGTTGAAAAACCGACCAGAGCAAGCCGAAAATGGGTTTTTGATATTGCACTTTCAGGTCTTTCCAAACAAAGAACCAAAGCGTTTCGCGCCTTTGCCAAAGCTGTTTAATCCAAATGGAAAGCGGCTGTTTGGCTCGAATAACACGAATTGGTTTTTGCGAAGGCATCGAATCAAAAGTACGTAGGCGAATTTATTGTCGGAGCGTAAAGCAAGAGTAACTGCGGGTGATGGCCTCTTTGCGAACGGAACTGGGAAGGTCAATTTCTGACGGAGCAATCAGTTTGATGGTGGTTTCAGCGGCAATCGAACCCACAACCGTTGAAAAATCGTTTGAGTTATTGGTTGATTTCAACGCGTCTAAACGTTCCATTAAACTTGGCAAGGCGGGGCCGTAAACGAGATTTTCATCTACAAAAACAGCCTTTTGTGCATTCATTCTAAAAGAAGTCCAATTGGCTGGAATGATGTAAATCGTGTTGGGTTCGCTGGTTTTATTGATGGCGGAAATGACTTTGAATTCGTCTTTATTCGCCTTTGTAATCCCATCAACATAATGGTCAACCACGCCAACCACTAGCAGAGCTAAAATGACCAAAGGAGCAAGAAGTTTGGTCAGAATCTCGTTCTTGAAAATAAATCCAGCAGCAATTATGGTAAAAATGAAAGCTCCAATTTGAATCGTTTTCCAGATGTCGAGAAAGTCAGCGCCATTTCCGAACAATCGGTAAATAATTAATGCGGTAGCAACTATTCCGATAAGGCTAAAAACATGCGGTCGGATGGTTGTAAACATTCCGTTGCTCACGATTTTTGAAAGAATAGCTACAGTTGCAATTGGCATGATAAGGATGGAAACGCGCCACGGATTGAGACTGATAAGCGTGGTGTTGTCCATTCCGTAAGCAAGTGTGGTTAGACTCAAGCCAATTGCTGTGATGCCTAGGATGAAAAAGCGGAGTTGCGTTTTCCAGAGAATGACAAAGCCGAGTAGCATTATGAGAAGTTGGAAATAGAATTTTGCGTTCAGCCAGTTGATTGGATTGATGTGGAGATTGGCATCAAAACCTGCCATAACGGCATCGCGAATAGCCGTTTTCAATCCTTCATCAACTTGCATAAAGTGATTGAAAATGTAGTAGGAGTATGGCAGAACGAGTAGCAGTAAACCCCCTGCAGCTAGCAGATTCATCTTTCCAAAATTGGCTTTAAGAAGGATGAGAATTGTGAGTATTCCGCCAATAAAAAGGTAGCCAGCATGCAAGGTGGCTGACGGAGCTATGCAGAGAATGGCGAGTGCGTAATTCCGCTGCATGGCTTGATAAAGACACATCAACAGAAAAACGCCAAACATGCTTGGTTGCAAATAACCTCGCAAAACGCCCTGCTCGGCAATGCCGCTATCCCATATCCAACGCAAATCCACATCGAACACTAGTTGGAAATACGTACCCCAAATGGGTGAGGAATGAAGAAAAAGGAAAAAAGTTAAAAAGGAAAAAAGCTGGGTTCTGTTGTTGTAAAGTGGGGCAATTCTATCGGCTATGCCGAAGATGGAAAACGAGTAAATAGCGTTGAGAAAAACGTAGAGAATGGCAGTCCAAGTACCGAGGAATTGAACTGGAAATATGCTGATGAGCCAACTGAAAAGCGGATATGGATTAGGCGTACTCAGCAGCGGGTCGGCCGCAAATGTATAGGGCAGCAAATCAGCCATTCCCCACAGGAAATAAATATTCTGGTTTCCAGAGAAAAGTTCCTGCATAGGATAAACCAAGGAGAGCAGCACACCTATTGCTAGGTGAAACGCCAATCGGTTATTTTGGAGGAATTCCATGGTGCTAAGTAACGAAGAGGAGCAAAGAATCCGTCATTGCGAGGACGAAGGACGAAGCAATCTCACTAGAAAGGCAAAGAGATTGCCACGCTCGTACCTCGCTCGCAATGACGCGGCACGTACATTTGCCGCATGGAAATCGTTTTTGCAAGCAATAATGCGCATAAGTTGGAGGAGGTTCGGTCGAAACTCCCAATGGAATTTATAGTGCTTTCGTTGAAAGATGTATTTGGAGAAGTAGATATTCCCGAAACGGGCACCACATTGGATGCCAATGCAAGCATCAAATCGCGCTACGTGTTTGAACGAACCGGGAAGAATTGTTTCTCGGATGATACAGGGTTGGAAATTGAAGCCTTGAATGGTGAACCTGGTGTGTATTCAGCGCGCTATGCGGGAGAGAATTGCTCGTTTCAGGATAATATGGATAAGGTGCTGAAGAATTTGGAAGGAGTGGAGAATAGAAAGGCTTGCTTCCGAACGGTCATCAGCCTCATACTAAACGGAGAAGAATACTTTTTTGAAGGCCGCGTGGATGGCGAAATTCTGACTCAAGAAAGCGGAACGGCAGGTTTTGGCTATGACCCAATCTTCCGCCCAATTGGTTTTAAAGAAACGTTTGCTGAAATGAGCATGGAGCAGAAAAACCAAATCAGCCACCGAGGATTGGCGGTTCAGAAATTGGTAGAATTTCTATCTTCTTAGTCGCAGCTCGCGCTATCGACCAACATGCCAAAGAACTCCTGAAGGCTTTTTCCTGAGTAAACCACTTGCTGAGGCAAAAGACTGGCTTCTGAAAGTCCAGGAATGGTATTCACTTCTATCAAGTACGGCACGCCCTCCTGCACGATATAATCAATGCGCGACATTCCTTTTAGCTTTAGTCGGGTAAAAATCCTACGGGTGGTTTCTTGTATGAGGTCGCGTACAGAATCAGGAATCCGTGCTGGCGTAATTTCTTCGCTAGCACCTTCATATTTTGCCTGATAATCGAAGTATTCGTTCTTTGAGACAATCTCGGTCAGCGGAAGCGCAACCACTTTTCCGTTGTGCTGATACACCCCACTTGCAATCTCATCGCCTTTAATGAATTGCTCGATCACGGCTTCGGTGTCGTTTTCGAGGGCCATTGCCAATGCTTCGTCAAACTTGGATGCGTCCTTCAATTTGGTGATTCCGAAGCTGGAACCAAGGTTGTTTGGCTTCACAAAACAAGGTAGGCCAACTTTATCAAGAATAGCCATTGCATTCACCTTGTCTCCTTTTCTTAGCATGACCGAAGCGGCAATATTCACATCGCCAAACTGGCGGAGAAATCCATTGCAATAGCTTTTGCTGAAGGTGAGTGAAGATGCTAGAACGCCAGGCGAGGTGTATGGAATCTTGAGCATATCCCAATAACCTTGCAGCTTTCCGTCTTCACCCGGTGTACCATGAATGGCATTGAAAACCACATCAAACGTGCGTTTTTTTCCTTCATGAGAGAACGAAAAATCGTTTCTATCTACAGCTACTGTTGCGCCAGCATTCAATTGCACAACCCAATCTTCTCGCGCTATTTTTACAAGAAACGGTTCGTACTTACTGCGGTCTAAATGTTTGAACACAACACTGGCACTCAATTCAGAAATAACCCATTCTGAAGAATATCCACCAAAAACGATAGCAACTGTCTTTTTCATGAGGAGATGTAACGCCACCAATGTACTTGAAATTATGAATGCTGCCTTCTGGCAGTTCCAATAATTGGCAAACAGGCGAGGGTGCATAATTTATATCTTTGACGCCCGTTGCATAAGCACACTTTCTATTTAAACCCATGGGTTTTATCAACTTCATTTTCAGTAAACTGTTCCTTATCAATTTGGGTATTGCAGTGGGTTTGTCTATTCCAGTTACGGTTGGATTGTACTACTGGTTGGATTACCAAACCGAGCACGGAATTACGGTACAAACGCCCGATTTATCTGGTTTGAAATTGAAAGATCTGGAAGCCATTGCCGACACGCTGGAGGTTGAATTGGTAGTGATTGATTCGCTTTATTCGGATGAATTTCCGCGAGGAACCGTAGCCGATCAAGATCCTAAGCCAGGATTGTCAGTAAAACGAGGTCGGAAGATTTATATGACCGTAAATGCAATGCTGCCAAAGCAAATGGTGGTGCCCGATGTCAAAAATTTGTCGCTGCGCCAAGCCAAGGCAGTGCTAGAAAGTGTTGGGCTGCGCTTAGGAAACTTGGAGTACCGGCCAGATATTGCCAAAAATGCTGTTTTAGAGCAGAAAATTAACGGTAGGACTGTGAGAAAGGGAACCTTGGCATTTAGCGGAACCGTGGTTGATTTGGTTTTGGGAGATGGTTTAAGCAATACCCGCGTACTTATTCCATACCTTATCCATTATACATTGCAAGAGGCAATGGATCGATTGAGTCTTTATTCGCTCAATTTGGCAACATACAAGATAGACGACCCGTTTACCGATTCCACCAAGGTGAGAGTTTACAAACAAGTACCTGCTTTTAGCGAAACGAACCTCGTGCCAATGGGAACTTCCATCATTCTATATCTTACGGAAGATACACTCTCTATTCAATACGATTCTACGCTTTACGCTCTTCCTGTTTTGATGGGCGATTCAATTTTAACAGAAGAAACCATCCATGAAGAAGAATTTTAAGAAGGAGTTCAAGTCAATTCTTGCGCTGCTTCTAAGCCTTTTCTCATCTGGGCTAATGGCGCAGGAAATGCTGTTTGACCTGAACAGCAATCCGGTTCTCCATCAATATGACAATTACCTAAGAAATCAAAGCAGTCCGTCACGTGCGGCAGGAGATACGCTACAACTTCCATTCTTTGATGATTTCTCGGAACCATTCTCGCGCCTGCAAACAGCAGCCGACCTGTATCCGAACTCAGATAAATGGTTAGATAATAAAGCCTATATCAACAACCACATGGCCATCAACCCTATTTCGCAGGGAGTGGCCACGTTTGATGGGTTGGACGAACGTGGCAGGGCCTATGGTTTTGGCTTTTCGCTGGCCACCATTTCAGATAGTCTTACTTCAAAACCCATTAACCTGTTTGGCGCTATTGACACAGTTTACTTGAGCTTTTACTACCAAGCCCAAGGTTTGGGAAATGCACCAGAATCTTCCGATATCCTGCTCATGGAATTTAAAGATACAGCTGGTATTTGGGAGCGTATTTGGGAAGTAGCAGGCTATAACTTGGAAGACTATAAGTTCAACCGTGTGATGTTGCCCGTTTTGGGTGAGGAATACTTGCACGCAGGTTTTCAATTCCGTTTCATCAATTATGCATCGCGTGCTGGCAATGTGGACCATTGGCATGTAGATTATATTGAGTTGGATGAGGGGAGATTTGCTGCCGATACACTCATTAACGATGTGGCGTTTATGGGGCAAACATCCATAGACCATAACGGTATTACTCTAAACAAAACATCTTCTGTTTTGAAAGAATACAACAGCATGCCTTGGGATCACTTCAAAGTAGATCCTGCCGCTTACATGGGTGATTCGAGCTACTTTGCTATTAGAAATAATACCTATGCTTCCAGTCCATCGGGTAAATACACCATGCAGATTTATGATTCCAATGGTACATTGATTCATACTGGAGTGGAGGCCGCACCAGACGTGCTGCCAAATATCATTTGTGGTAATGAGGTGAACGATTGCGCACTAACCGTTGGTGGAGTTCAGGATTTACTGTACGATACAGTTGATTTTGTGCTGCCAACAGCCGTTGAGCTATCCGAAGATTCGATGTTCTTCGAAGTAGTCCATAACATCAATGAACTTTCTGATGCAGTTAGTACGAACGATAGAACATCAGATAAACAAGAGTTCTACAATTATTACGCGTATGATGATGGCACGGCCGAAGCTGCCTACGGCCTTGGAGAATTGGAGAATGTGGGCATGGTGGCTATGAAATATGACATCAAAAAGGAAGATTTTTTACGTGGTATTCAACTTTACCTCAATCCGGTGGAGTTTGACCTTACAGATGAGCCCGTGAATTTGGCCGTTTGGACCGGAAACGAGCAACCTGAGGAAATGATATGGCAGTCGCCCGATACCAATCTTTACTACACCAATCAGATTAACTACTTCTATCACTATCTGCTAGATACCGTTTTGCCTGTGGTAGACAATATTTGGGTAGGCTGGATTCAGCAACCAGCAACAAACATGAAATTCTCGGTTGGCTTTGACAAACGAACCGATGCATCCAGCAAGGTGTTTTACAACTTGGGCACTACATGGAATCAAAGTTCCATCCCGGGGTCAGTAATGATTAGACCTGTTGTTGGCGAGCCCTACAGTTGGGTCGGAGTAGGAGAAAAGCCAACGGTACAGCATATCAACGTTTATCCAAATCCATCAACGGGAGATGTGTATTTGGAGGAAGCATTTTCCGGTCAGTTCAGAACGGCTCAGATTACCGTTTACGACATTTCGGGGCGAAGTGTGCATACTCAAACTGGATATACTGGACAATTACAACTAAGACACCTCCACTCGGGCACGTACATTTTGCGTGTCGATACGAAAGAAGGCGTTTTTACTGAAAGACTGGTGCTACAACCATGAGCCAAGACAACGACCTCTACGAAGAGGCAGACGACCAAGAAGAACTGTACGAACACCATCGCTTTGTGGCCGATAAGGGTCAGGAACCGTTGCGCATAGATAAGTTTCTAATGGACCGCCTTGCCAACGCCACCCGCAATAAGGTTCAAATAGCGGCACATGCCGGAAATGTGCATGTAAACGGGAATTCCGTGAAGCCCAACTACCGCGTAAAACCCAAGGATGAGGTAACAATTGTGCTGGCCTATCCGCCACGCGATAGAACCATTCATCCCGAAGATATTCCGTTGGATATTCTGTATGAGGATGATGATGTGGTGGTGATAAACAAGCAGCCCGATTTGGTGGTGCATCCCGGCCACGGAAACTACACCGGAACGTTGGTGAATGGATTGATGCACCACTTCAAAAACCTTCCCGATCAGGGCCGAAAGGAAGAGCCGCGCCCAGGGCTTGTGCACCGACTAGACAAAGGAACATCGGGCGTTATGGTTATTGCCAAGAACGAGCTGAGCATGACAGGGTTGGCC